>JAZUDZ010000023.1:0-138575 GCA_045639905.1 Acutalibacteraceae bacterium | reverse complement strand
GAAAAACTGACCAAGCGTGGCTTAGTCAGCGTTTTCGATTACTACCAAAAGGTACATATTTAATTTTGAGTTGAACCGCCGTGTGCCGAACGGCACGCACGGTGGTGTGAGAGGAGGGAGAAAATCCCTCCTACTCGATTTTCAGAGTTCGAAGTCCTTTGGGGTAATGATTTTTTAAAACTCCATTAGTTGCTTTCCCGAAGCCAACGCAAGCCCCGCATACGCAAACCGCTACATAACCGCTGGAAAACGGGCATGAAATGGTTTCTCCGTGGAGAAACGCAAGTATGTTTGAATCCATTGCGGAGAAATCCATTTTTTGAGGAGCATCGCCTCCGAATGCGGAGAACAAATAGTGGGTTGGTTCCAAACGATTCTTACACACTTCTGCGACAGGAACCCCTGCAGATAAAACAGGGAGACCTTTTTGAGCTTGATAGGATGCCGGCGTGAAGTGCCAGGTTGTGTTTACGCATGTATAGTTCCCGTTTGGTACAAATCCAATCCAGGTTTCTAAGGCTTCTGCCAATTCTTTTGGCGGAAGAGAAGTGTTATTTGCCGAAACCGAGGGAGAAAAATCGATTGGCTTTCGTTTCATAAGCGCCATGAAGTGTCCTTCGCCTCCATCTTCGGGGAAGATACGAAGACATTTGGTCAGATCAACAGAATATGGGTTGGATTCTCCTGTAAAGCTTTTGACCTTTTCATACGAGAAGCCGTTGCGTCCGAACGCTTTTGGGATGTCAACCAGTTCAAATTCGGGATGTGTGTTTAAAAAATGTAAAACCTGGCATTCGTTTTCTTCCGGGGCAAAAGTACAGGTGGAAAGCATTAATCGCCCTCCCGGTTTGACTGTTTTTGAGGCATTTTCTAAAATGGTTGCCGCTCTTTCCTGGCATAAGATGATGTTATCGATACTCCATTGTTCTAAGGCAACCGGTTCTTTGCGAAACATTCCTTCGCCGGAACAGGGGGCATCCACCAAAACGGCATCAAAATAGTCCGGAAGTTTCGATGCTATCACCTCTGAATCCAAGGAAGTGACAACACTGTTGGAAACACCGAGACGTTCTAAATTTTGCAGCAAAACGGATGCGCGCGAACGCACGTATTCGTTACACCAAAGAAGCCCATCTCCTTTAAGCGCTGCCGCGATTTGAGTGGACTTTCCTCCGGGGGCGGCACATAAATCCAGCACGGTTTCTCCCGACCGTATTTGTAACAAATTGACCACGGACATGGCAGACGGTTCCTGTACATATAATGCGCCGGCATGGTGTAGCGGATGATTCCCGAGTTTTACGTTTTCTTCGATTTCATACCCTTCCGAGGAAAAGGGAACCGGATCAAGCAGTATATCGCATAGTTCTTTTTTTATCTGTTCCGTGTTTCCCTTTAAGGGATTCAGCCGTACTCCTCGATGCTGAGGAAAATCATATTGCTTTGTAAAGTCTTGGCCGGTTAGTTGCTGCATTCGGTTTAAAAACAAATCCGGCAAGGCGAGAGTGTGTTCAGAACGGTTCATTTTTTCTTGCATTGTTCCACGAAATACTCAATCGGAAGCTGAATGGCGGTCGGTGTGATTTTGGATAAGATGTGGGTGGCTTTCGGTACAAAGCCGGGCAATACCATTTCTTTGTTTCCGAAAATTCCATCAACAGCATATTTGGCGCACTTCTTTGCGGACATACCGGGCATTAAGAAAGAACCGTGAGCGACCTTGTTGAACTCGGTATTAACGGGGCCGGGGCACATCGTGATAACGCGAATGGGACGTCCGGAACGCTTCATTTCATAGTTAACAGCCCGGGACAGACTTTGTACATAGGCTTTCGTTGCGCCATACGTAGACAAAAGAGGAACCGGAGAGAACGCGGCAATGCTTGCCACATTTAAGATGACACCGCGGGTCATGGATTTCGAAAACAATTTGGTCAAAACATGGACAGCGGTGACGTTGGTCTTAATCATATCCAGATCTTCTTCCAGGGGGATGTCATGAAACAGTCCCATTTTCCCAAATCCGGCACAATTGACAATAATGCGTACATCGTATTGCTGACAGCTGTTATGTAAGGTGTACAGAGACTGCTCATTATTTAAATCAATAGGATAAGTTACCACATCCACACCGTATTTGTTAACGATTGTTTCACGCAGGTTCATCAGTCGTTCGTGTCTTCTTGCAACAAGAATTAAATCCACGCTTTTTTCTGCCAACTGAATGGCCATCTCTCTTCCGATGCCACTGGAAGCACCGGTAATCAATGCATACATATACAAACCTTCTTTCTGCTTGTATCATACTCTAAATCGGGGTGAAAAGCAATGCAAAAGCACGTGACGAAAGGTCACGTGCTTTTTAAAGTGTTTTAGTGTTTTGCCTCTTTTAATGTAACGGTAACCGTCAAGGACTCGGTTGTTCCCATACGTTGGTCCGTGATACGGAGAATGCTGAGCTGTACTTTATCTCCGGCCTTGTATTTTGAAAGCTGATTCCGCAGTTCCGTGCGGCTGGCTGTCTTGGTTCCGTTAATGGCCTGAATGATATCGTATTGCTGAATACCGCTTCCTTGCAGGCAAGAGCCTTCTTCAATAGTATAAACAAGGAAGCCTTCATATCCTTCCTGTGTTACGGTGACACCGGTGATACCGAGTTCCACACGGCCTTTGACATAACCATAGCGAATGAAATCGTCGATGATGGACTTCCCTTCATTAATCGGGATGGAAAAACCAAGGTTTTCATATCCGTCATATACAATTTTTGCGGAGTTGATACCGATGACCTGTCCCATGCAATTGAGCAGGGGACCACCGGAGTTTCCGGGGTTGATGGCAGCATCAATTTGGAGGCACTGAATGGAATAGCCGGTTTCGTCATATACGTCACGTTTCTTGCCGGATAAAATACCTTGGGAAGCAGACCATTGCAGGCCGCCGGCGTTTCCGAGTGTGACCACACGGTCACCGATATTAATCTTGTCAGAATCTCCGAAAGAAGCTGCCTTTAGGCCGGTTGCGTCAATTTTGATAACAGCCAGGTCGGTATCCTGATCGGAACCGACAACGGTTGCAGAGTAACGCCCACCACTATACAATACCACTTCAATACGGGCGTGTGGTTGATTGGTATCCTCGTTTGTGACAACATGGGCATTTGTGATAATATATCCGTCTTCACTCATTACAATGCCGCTTGCGGTCCCGACCAGTTTTTCTTCCGTTTTATTGCCGAAAGAGAAATTGCCGTAGGTAATGGTTGAATTCGAATACATATTGATGACAACCGTGCTGTCTAAATTGTTTTGGACAATTTCCGCTGTGGACAACCCACCGTCTTTAATATCCGTATCCTGGATGACAACGGACGGAGAATTGTTTGCATTGCCGTTTGAGGTTTCACTGGTATCTGTGCCCGAGTTGTTTCCGTTCTTGTTATCCATGAGCATGGCAACACCAATTGCCAAACAAGCCAAGCACACAAAGCACAATATGACAATAACGACGGCTGCCGTATTGTTTTTCTTTTTCTTGCCGGGCTGGTTATTTTGTGGCTGTTGGGAATAAGGAGAATACGGATTTTGAGGGGGAGCAGGGGGCTGTTGCCAGTTCTGCCCCTGTACGCCTCTGTAAGGAGACTGCGGATACTGACCCGTCGGCGGATATTGGCCGGGCTGGGGAGGATACTGTCTGGGCTCTTGGGGAACTTGCGGATTCCCCCAAAGCGGTTGCTGTGGTTGCGGAGCACCCCAAGCCGGCTGGTGAGGGGACTGTGGTTCTGTCGGCTTTTCCGGCTCCGGATTGGATACGGGTTCGGGGGAGTCTGACATATTGCCCGAAAGACTGCCACCGAACTCCGGCTTGGAAACAGGTTCTTGATTGCTCTCCGTCGGAGTTTCTTCTTTGTTTTCAGTCACAACATTCCATGAGAAGTTGATATTCGGTTCTTCTGCGGGAGGCTCATTTCCGATGGGCTCTTCCGGTAATGGATTGGGTTTCTCATCGGAAATCGGTTTTTGAGAATCGGGATCTTCCGGTTGGTAAGGAGAATTATTCCACCAATCTGACATAGGGATCAACACCTTTCATTAATAATGATTTAATGCTTTTGGGGAAGCCAAAAAGCAAGTTCACAGTACTCGTGCTCCACCGAACGAATTACAATTTCGCCATGGTGAAGATTAATTACGTTTTTGACAATAAACAATCCGAGACCGGACCCGGTTTTGTCTTTGCTTCTGGAACGGTCACTTTTATAAAAACGGTCAAACACATGGGGCATTTCTTCAGAAGAAACCCCTTCTCCGGTATTGCGGATGATAAATCGTATTTTTTGGTCTGCAGCGGAAATGTTGAAAGATATTTCGCCACCACTGTTGGAAAATTTAACCGCATTATCAATGAGATTATACAAAACCTGGCCGATTAAATCCGGGTCAGCTTCTATTTCACAAGGCTCCATATCTTCGAGACCGGAGATGGTGATATCTTTTTGTGTGATGCGGTCTTCAAACGTTAAGAGTGTTTTTTGAAGAAGGGAAGAAAGATCGAAAGGCTGAATGTATAGCTGCAGGGTGTTGTTGTCAATGCGTGACATATTCAGCATAGCCTGTACAAGACGGCTTAGTCGATGCACTTCTTCCGAGACGATATTCAGGTAATAGGACTCTTTTTCAGGAGGGATGGTTCCGTCCAGGATGCTGTCAACAAACCCCGAAATGGTTGTCATGGGAGTTCTTAAATCGTGAGATACGCTGGAAATGAAGCTTCGGCTGACAGAGTCAACTTTTCCGAGAGATTCCGCCATTTGGTTTAAGGATAAAGCCAGTTCGGCGATTTCATCCTGTCCTTCGACGGATACGCGTGTCGTAAAGTCCCCCTCGCTGATCTTTTTGGAAGCATTTACCATTTCCTGTAAAGGATAGGTGATGCGGTAGGTGAAGTAGTAGATAGCCAA
Organism: Acutalibacteraceae bacterium; assembly: GCA_045639905.1. Classification (GTDB taxonomy): domain Bacteria; phylum Bacillota; class Clostridia; order Oscillospirales; family Acutalibacteraceae; genus RGIG426. The sequence continues at coordinate 133,615 of JAZUDZ010000023.1, read as the reverse complement.
TCCGCATATGACTAAAGCGGCGATGGCAGACAGCAAGTATACCAGGAGGTTTTGCCAAATGTAGGAAACCAGACTTTTTGTGGAACTGGTTAAGAATACATATCCAATCCGCATGTCATTTCTTTCGATGGCTACACAGGCAACATAGTGACGTTCCGGATAAAAATTGCCGAGCCTGGATACCTCAAACAAAGAGGGGTCGTTTTTTTTGCCTGTTATTAAATCGTTTGTGACAGTAGGAGAGGGTCCTTCTTTTTCATGCGATGTTTTGGTGATAAGGACGCCTCGCGTGTCGGTAATCAAGATGTCCGCTTCCAGGGCATTTGCCACAGAGGATATAATGAGAGGGGCATCTCGTCCGTTATCAACTTGAAGCGTGTAGCGGTTCTCGTCGAAAGGGGATGCTTTTGTTGACTGGGAAAGGCTATTTGCAACCGTCTGAGCATTCTTCATCAAAATGCGTTCCTTTTCGGAAATCCAAAACCGAGAAGAAACGAAAATCTGGATAGCAGCTAAACAGGCGAACCCTATGCAAATGATAACGAAAGCCATCCGGAAGTATTTTGTAAAAATACTTTTTTTCATATTTAGTCCCTCTTGTCATGGGTTTCGAATTTATATCCAATACCCCAAACCGTTCGCAGTTCCCATTCGGCGGAAACATTTATGATTTTTTCACGAAGTCGCTTGATATGAACATCCACGGTCCGACTTTCGCCGCCATAGCCATAGCCCCATACCTCATTCAAAAGATCATCACGGGTAAATGTTCGATTGGGGTTGTTGGCAAGGAAAAATAAAAGTTCCAATTCTTTCGGTGGTGCCGTTACCGGTTTTCCTCCAATGACAAGCTCGTGTTCGCTCATATTGATATATAGATTGTCGTATTGAACAATTGTCTTCTTTTTGTCGGTAAACCCACCGCTCCGACGGAGAACCGCTTTGATCCGGGCAATCATTTCCCGTTTGTCCGGTGGTTTGATGATATAGTCATCCGCGCCGAGTTCCAGACCGAGAATTCTGTCAAACACTTCTCCTTTGGCGGTAACCATAATAATCGGACAATCTGAAGTTTTGCGAATGTTTCGGCAAACCTGCCAGCCATCGAGTTCCGGCATCATGATATCCAGAAGGACCATATCCGGATTTTCTTTTTGGAACAGTTCCAGAGCTTCCACCCCGTTGTGGGCGATAACGGTGTCCCAACTTTCATTTTGACAATACAAACGTAAAAGTTCACAAATGTTCGGGTCATCGTCAACAATCAGAATTTTTATGTTACTCATGGGAACACCTCCTCCGTCGATATTATTCACAAAATGTTACAAATATAGAATACCATAAATTTCGAAAAGAGTGTGAACAAATTTTAAATATTTTAGATAGAAATTGTTTGCAAACCAAACAGAAACATTTATAATATTTCTATACCAAAAATATTTGTGAGAAAAAACGGAAGGGAGAGGGAATCATGGCGTACTTCAAACGAATTATTGCCATATGCATGGTTGTGTTTAGTATTTTTCTTTGCCTTCCGTCCGGTGTTTTGGCACTTTCTTCTCCGTTTGTCGGGCAAACCATTCCGGGACCGTATACCATTTCCAGCGCGGTTCAGTTGGCTTTTTTGTCGGAAGAAGTGCAGGCAGGTCATACGTTTTCCGGATACACATTTTCCCTTAAAGACAATATTGATTTTTCAAAAGATTCGTCTTTTGATATGACGGGTGATGACAGAACAACATCCTATGGTGAAGTTTGGGAGGCCGGCTCGGAATGGAAACCGATTGGTTCGGCTCTGCATCCTTTTGCAGCAGTTTTTGATGGAGAAAACCACACGATTTCGGGTATCGAGATTAAAGGGGAAGCGTCAAATGCAGGTTTGTTTGGTTATGTTTCTTCTTCGTCGGTTGTTAAAAATTTGACGGTTGCGGGTACGGTTTGCGGAAAAAACACGGTTGCCGGCCTGGTGGGCTGTTCTGACGGTGCAACGGTTTGGCATTGCACCAACAAGTGTGTCGTGACGGCAACCGGGTCTGAGGTCGGAGGCCTTGTGGGAGCTTGTCGAAATCATGCATTAATTATGGACTGCATTAATTCGGGCGCCGTAACGTCAACAGGAGCCGAGAAACGCTATGTTGGTGGTGTGACCGGTTTTGCAACACGTATGATTAACTGCAAGAATACCGGCATGGTAACCGGTAACGGCTCGGAAGTCGGAGGACTTGCAGGCTATCTTTTTGAAAAGGTACAAAACAGTTACAGTATCAGCAAGGTTTTCGGTCGCTTTTATGTCGGAAATCTATTCGGAAGCGTTGCTTCGGATGCGGTGGTGGAACATAGTTTTTATTTGACCGGCCGCGCAGCGGATCAAGCGGGAGTTTTGCAATATGCGATTGGGTCTCCTAAAACCGGCGGGTTTACAGAAGATTCGCTAGGACGCTCCGCCTCCGTCCTTCGCTCGGAACTGATGGTTTCAGTTTACAACACATATTTGATGACGGAAGGCTATTTTGAGGGGCTCCATTTATGGCAATATAACAGTGCGGAAAATGGATATCCGTTTTTCAAGGAAGACATCGTCAACGCTTCGGATTACACGTGGAAGATTCATTTTGCCCCTAATGGTGGCAGTGGAACGATTTCTGATTTAAAAACTGAAGGTGGGCAGGAAATTACGTTCCCGGATGGAAACGGACTGAAACCGCCGACGGCGGGAATGGCCTTTGTCGGATGGAGCGAAACGCCTACAGAGTCGAAGACCGTCATTGAGGCAGGAGTAAAAGCGATTCCCGTCAAGCCTCCGTTTGGCGGTAAGCTGGAAGTGACATATTATGCAGTATGGAAAATCCAGGATACGTGGGCTGATGCAGTACAAGGTGATTTTAATCCGGGCCAGGTGAGTGCGGATAAAAAAACGTACCACATCCAAACGGCTAATGATTTGGCGCTTTTGGCAAAGAAACTAAACGACAAGCAGGTGGATGAAACCTGTACGGTTATATTCGATGCCGATGTGGATCTTGCAGGACATGCATGGGTGCCGATTCAGCGTTACTCCGGAATTATTTACGGAAACAATCACACGATTTCAGGACTGAACAGTCCACGGCCCGAAAAATCCGGATTGTTTTCGTCTTTTGGAGGTTCTGCATTTGATTTGACGATTTCCGGGACAGTTATGGGTGATTGCTACACCGGTGGGTTCGGAGGAGTGGCCGAAAAAGGCAGTTTCCTAATGAATTGTCACAGTCTTGTCGATGTAAAAGGGCAAAACTATGTTGGTGGTTTCTTTGGAAAAGCATCCGGTTTGACAATGCAAAACTGTACGGCCAAAATTAAAGTAAATGCCGACAGCTCACAGGCTACATGCTGCGGGGGATTGGTTGGCCTTATGGACGACAGCAGCTTTCTTTTGAACTGCGAAGTCTCCGGTACGGTTATGGGGATAAATAATGTGGGTTCATTAGCCGGATCTATCGTTTCTTCTCACGTATTAGAGTGTAAAGCATCTTCCAAAGTACAAGGGACTTCCTGTGTAGGAGGACTGGCAGGGCTTGCGGAATCCGTTCAGATGAATATGTCTTCTTTTTCCGGAGATCTTTCGCTAGGTGCAGATACCGGTAATTACTTGGGTGGCCTTGTAGGAAAGAGCAAGTCCGGTCGGATTACCGATTGTGCCAATACGGGTAACATAACCTGTGCGGCACCTGCTTCCTATATCGGTGGTATCGTCGGCTATGACGAAAAAACCGATTTGACCGGTTGCCGAAACGAGGGTTCTGTGCTGGCCAGGTCTTCTGCCAAAGTTGGTGGAATCGTTGGTAAAGTTTTGGGTGACGCGGGTATTGTAAACGTGTCTGACTGCTTAAACATGGGTACTGTTCGAGGCGATACAGATGTGGGCGGTGTTGTTGGGTATGCAGATGATGAACTGCATATGATAAACATAACCAACGCCGGCAAAATTCAGGGAATCCGGTCCGTCGCCGGCTTGATTGGTACGGTTGGATATTCGGATGGTGGCTCCGAAGAATATGAATCCATATCCATTGTCAATGCCGCAAATGTCGGTGTTGTTGCCGGAGAAGAAATGGCTGCCGGATTGATTGCCGAATTCTCGGTTCAGGGGAATTGCCGATTGGAGAACATATCCAGCCAAGGAACGCTTGGATGCAATCAAGAGGGCTATGGATATACGTCTGGCGGTTTTGGTGTTGTTACGGGATCCGGTTCTTTGCAGATGGATAACTATTTGTGTGCATGCAAAACAAATTATGTTCTGGCGTATTCTATGGAAACCGGTGTTATAAAACATATTTATTATAATCGCTCTTATTCATCTGATCTGGTGTGGTCTATCTCCAAAAATTGTTCGGTTAGCGGAGAAGACTATTTTCCAAGTTCTGAAAATCGGGTGCTGAAAACCGCTAAGCAAGATGTAGAGCAGGTGCTGAATAACAACGCAAAAGCTTTGGGAGATGCATTGTGGACGCATACAACTTATTTTTCCGATAATGAAGCTTGTGCGGTTGAAGAGGCAAACGGATATCCTATTCAAAAAGATTTATATCAGTGCTTGAATGCACCGGACGAGATGACGATAGAGGGATATGCTGTTAAGACATGGTGGATTAGCCCGGAAAAAGATTCCCTTTCCTATAAGAACGGTTCTTGCATCCCGGTGAAAGAAGGATTGAAGGTCTATGCGGAATGGGTAGAAAGAAAAGGGCCGGACATTCCTTTGTTCGGATTGCCCGGAGATGCCAATGGGGACGAGAGTCTTGATATGAAAGATGTTCTGGCTATGCGAAAAAGCCTGGCGGGACTTTCCGTTACTCCGTATTATCCGGAACTGGCTGACATCAATGAAGATGGCAGTGTGGATATGAAGGACGTTTTGTTCCTTCGTAAACAACTGGCCGGCGTGTGAAAGACAGAAGTTTTTTGAAAATTTTCCTTGCAATTCAAAGGATAATGATGTATAATCCGTAATGCTGAATTTTCACACATGCCGGTGTGATGGAATTGGCAGACGTAGTGGACTCAAAATCCACCGGTAGCGATACCGTGCCGGTTCGAGTCCGGCCACCGGCACCATTCGAGTATTCACAAAGTTTTTGTGAATACTCGTTTTTCTTACAAATAAGACCCACTCGCAAATGCGAGTGGGTCTTTGTGGTTATTCTTCTGTGATGAATTGATTTCGTTGTTTTAGATAGAACAGTGCACCGAGTACAATCCAAACAATAAGCATTATATACGATTCTTTTCCGAAATGAACACCGGACAGCCCGGGGATGGGGATCAGTTGCAATACCATAAATGCCGCCGAAAACAAGGTGCCGAGGGTAGCCATACATTTAAGGAATGCGGAGCCGTCTTTGTCACGTTTGATTGTTACAAGTGTTGAGGCACTTGTGAAAAAGAATCCGATGGATGCACCGATGGCGCTCATGTCAACAAACCATCCAAGTGCTTCTCGACCGAGAATCGGTCCGGATAAGGAAACCAAAATACAGAAAATCATAGCATTTTTCGGAGTGTTGTGTTTTTCGTCAATTTTTCCGAACCATTTCGGAAGATAGCCATCGCGGCTCATCGAATACATTAAGCGGGAAGAGGCAAGATAAAAGCCCATGATACCGGAAAGAACCGCGCAAGAAACACCGATACCGATGAGAACTTTGCCAAAGGGACCAAGCAGGTTTTCAGCAGCTATTAAAAGCACCCAGTCCCCTGCCATAACGCGGTCAGGCCAGTATTCAAGAGCAGCGGCGGCTACGGTATTGTTGGATGTGTAAACAAAACAGCCAAAGGCAATGGCAATCACCATGATTCCCATAACTTTTTTGTAGGAGAATTTGAATTCTTCTGCGGCCTGAGGAATGGTGTCAAAGCCGACGAAGGCCCATGGGGCAATTGCAAATGTGGCTAGGATGGCGGATAAAATACCCTTTGTCCCGGTATGTGCGAACTCGTTAATATTGTTCGTTGTTGCATTGGCGGCAATTGCGGCTGATTTATCAAAGCCCCAGATTGGTGTCATGTTGATTCCTTTTGCTTTTGCTGAAATCAAACCGGCAATACATAAGGTGAAAGCACAAATTGCCAAAAGTGATGCTAAAACCGTTTGGATAAATCCGGCTTTTTTTACGCCGAGGATATTGAGTATACCAAAGAGAACTAAAATAGACATAGCAAGAAGCATTTCGCCCATCCAAACATCGAATCCTGCGATTTGATAATGAAATCCGAATTTTAGGATGTCCAAAGATCCGTCAAGACCGTCGACAATTAGACCGATGGCGGTTGAATTCATCGGAACGTTTGTGAGATAGGCTGCAACCAAAAACCACCCGCATAAATAGGCAGGCGTTTTACCAAAACACTGTTTTGTGAAGGTGAACTCTCCGCCGGCTTTTGGATACTTCGGAACCATATAGGCATAGCTGAATGCAATGATAACCATAACAAGAGCTCCTAGTACCATGGCAATGGCTGTACCTGCAACACCGGAATTGGGAAGGAATTTTTTTCCTGGATTAATGAAGGATCCCCATCCGATGATACAACCAAAGGCGATTGCCCAAACATGCATCGGGTTTAATTCTTTTTTTAATTCGATTTCTTTCTTGTTTGACATAGTTTCCTCCTTTGTATTACACATCATAGGTTTTATCAATAGCTTTTAATTCTCTAAAAGTATCAATTTCCACAATATCTTCGTCCTGACAAGGGATGATTTCGATTTTGTATTGACCTTTAAAAGCTTGGTTTGGAACCGTCTCCCAGTATCTTTCTTTTCCTCCCGGAGCCATAAACGCCTCTTGAATGTGACCGGATAGTTTGGCACCATCAGCAGCGTTGAAGTAATAGATACCCACCATTTGGTGGCAATTAAGGCCACCCACTTTTTCTTCGTCAACACAGCCGTCTTTATCAGAGGTTAAGCACCAGTCATCGGTACGTTCCTTCCAAATGCCGAGTACATTGGATTGATAGTTATATTTTCGAATGATTTTCGGGTTGGATACCAACAAATCGGCCTCTAGAATATACGCATCTTGCATCATATATCGTGCAACCATGGCAGAAGAAATGTTATTTGCTTCATTGAAGGACGGGTTTTCAAGGAATTTTATCATCGGGTATTTATATAAAAGCTGATCAAATTGCTCTGCCAGGTAGCCACGAACTATATAAATCTCGCTGATGCCGGCTTGGAGGCAGGCGTCCAGAAGAGTGTCAATGATACGGGTGCCGTTAACGCGAACAAGGGGTTTTGGCGTGTTGAGTGTAACCGGCACCAAGCGGGTTCCGAAACCGGCAGCAATGAAAATGGCGCGCTTGGCACGATACGGTTCCAGCGCGTTTATGCCCGATAAAGTAATACCTTCCTTGTCCATATAACCCATTTCCGTGAGTTCTTTTACGGCCTTGTTGATAGTTCCCAGTGAATGGCCAGTGTACTCTTCCAACTGGCGTTGTGTGAGTGCCATATTTTCAGTGGCCAAAGTGGAGAGAATATCAAATTGTTTGCGTGTTAGTTGCATAAGGTTACCTCCGTGCGTTCATTGTTATACGAATTGTGAAATATAATGAACGAAAAAAAGTTAAATCAAGAATTTTTTTCAGCACAAACGCCCTGCGTTCAAAAACGCAGGGCTTTATGTTAACTTTGAACATATCATACAGGAAGGGTGACAGAATGTCAAGAAAAAATAAGGTGCAAAATGCAATGGTTCGAGTCAGCCTTTGTAAGTACAACAAATATTTAGATTGCTGTATTGGCTTCGGTTTGTTCCGCGATGGAACCGGCTTTGTTGCTGCGTATGAAAAGTAGTATGAGAGCAAACGCAAGACGGGCACTTGTCGCAAGGAGATAGGCAACACAAAATCCCCATAGATTGAAAAAATAGGTGGCTGGAATACAAAGAATAACGAAGGCGCCTGCATATACAATGTTGTTGCTGAGAAGATCCTTCTTTTCCCCGAATCTCAACTGGAAGACGGTTATGACATTGCCTACAAAATATACAATTTGTGCCAGGTTTGCAAGTAACAAAAACGGTTTAACAGTTGCGTATTCAGCTGGGTATAAGAAGGGAATTAAAATGATGGAGGCAACAAAGCATCCAAGCATTCCAACAACGGAAACAATAATGGAACCAGCGACGATTGCTCCAAATGCTTTCTTTTTGAGAGTTCCTTCATAACGCATTAGATACCCAATAATAACGCTGTTTAGGGGCGTGGTAACAAGTGACATGGTTTTCCCGATTAAGGAGGCTAAATAGTAAGTAGTGACGGCCGTGCCACCGATAAAGAATTTGAGAATCAAACGGTCTCCGTTAAAAATGATGTTGGCGATTACGCTTGAACTGAATAATGTGAGAATGGCTCCGGCAACACTTAAGAACTCCTCTTTGTCGGGCTTTCCGTCAGGACGTAGGATTTTTCCTTTCCACAAGACGAACAAAACACCGAGGATTTCTCCCAGCAGTAGGCCGAAAACCCATTGCCCGGACTTGAGAAACAATAGAGCACCTAGTATATAACCAACACTGATTATCAAATAATAGAGAAAATATCCTTTGTAATTTAAGGATAGTCGAAACTCAACATCGGCATAATAGCGCCACATGGTAAATCCGATTAGCAAGGCCAACAGACCTGCGGTGGAAAGACTGATCCCAAGCAGTTTGTGCGACAGAATAGCGATTGTGCCGAATAAGACTGCTCCCAATCCGAGAACCAGTAAATAAGAGCGGTTTTTAATTGTATCTCCTTTTTGACACATACGCGCCTGATTGCTGGAGCTACCCAAAGAAACGGCGACGATGTTCATTAAAGACAACAGAAACAGGATGTTACCATAGGTCTCACTTCCGAGTTTGTTGTTCCATAAAGGATAGATGACAAACTGAGCAACTGCATTCATCAGAACGATGCCTGCAATACTCCATACGGAATCCTTTAGGATAGATTTACCGATTTTTTTCATAAACATTTATCTCTTTCACACAGAATACTGATCTTCTTCGTCCAGGTGACGGATATAGCGACTGCTTTGAAGCGGGGTCCTCCATGTGTCACCATAATACAACCGCATTTCTTCCTCGTATTCTTTGACCGTAGGAAATTCTCGTCCACGGATATAACAGGGCGCTGTACCACTTGTGAAAACATGGTCAGGATACGGCCGCAAGAACTGGATGGGAACATTTGGCTTTATTCTGTATTCGCAAGGCTTGTCCAAATCTTTGAACATCAGTTTATTGTGCTGCTTATAGATGAAATTAGCAGAAAACATTTTTCCGAAAAAATACAAAATACCGACTTCAATTTTTTCAAGCCCGTGATATTTGTTCCAATCTATGTTGTGCCGTTTTGACATTCCAAGCCCATATAGGATTTTTACGGAAAGAATCCGCATCTTTCGTTTGAATGCGGAATTAGGAGCTTTAGCCATGACAAATACATCTGTACCAACATGATTTGAAAAATCTTTATAGTAAGCATCCTCTTCACGTGCGGCACCAATCGGATATCGGTCGTCATAAATTCGAACCGTAAAATCATAAAAAGCCGGAGCACGATCTTGGGGTTCTGCAAAATGCATATGTTCAGGCAGGTGCTTCTCCATGGCGGCTTTGAATGCCGTATAATCCTCTGCCAGAACCTTTATATCCAGGTCGTCATCCCATGGAATAAAGTCCCCTTCTCGAATGGCTCCGAGTTCTGTTCCGCTGTCCAAAAAATAACGAACATTTTCTTTTTTGCAAATATCGTCAATTATGCATAGTACATCAAATAATCGATTGTGCAATTCATCCAGTTTCAAGATTTCAGCCCCTTATACAAATGGTACATAGATATTTGTACTGTATCACAAGGCTCTGTTTCTGTCAAGAAATGGGGGTGCTGAAATTGCTTTTGCGAGTCGGATATGATACACTACAAACAATGTGAAAGGAGGTGTTCCGGTGAAGAAAAAAACGTTTCCGATTGTTCGCCTGTTGTTTGGAGTAAATTTGTTGGTGGTGGCACTTTCCGTTGCTATGATTTTGACCGGACACCGCTTTGTCAGCTTTGCTCAGGTAATTGCCGTTGATGTGTTTTTGACTATTTTGATGTGTATTATAACCATGTCAATTGTGCTGAAAAGGTCGATGAAAACCACGCTATATGACTACCAAAACATACAGCTTGTTGCCGGTATTCTATTCGCCTATGTTTTGGAAATTACTCTCCTGACGAAGTTCATTTCTTGTATAAAAAACGAAATGACACCAAAAGAATTGTTTTCGGCAATGGTTGCATTCCCGAAACAGTTTTCCTACTGCACGGTTTTGGGCATTTTTTTCGTCGGAATACTGCTTTGTATCAGTAATGTTGTTTTAATTCGGCGTGAAGGTTTCTTCCTTTACAACGCGCTTGGTGCTGTTTTGATTGTGTTTTACCTGCTTGGGACAGCCGGCGTTTATGTAGCATGTGATTTTTTGGCCACAAAGCGCGTGGTGCTTGGGCCGGTATGGATGACGGCCGGATTTATTTTAGATTTGTTTCTTTTGTTGATGCTGTGTTACTTTGAATGTGTGTTTATCGGTTCAGCGCTTCTTGGGTATCAAGCAGCAAAATCCGAACCGAAGATGGATAAGGACTACATTATTATTTTAGGCTGCTCAATCGACAAACGAGGAGGTTTACTTCCGCTTCTGAAAGGAAGAGTGAACCGTGCAATGCGTTTTGCATGGCAACAGGAGATTGAGACGGGGAAACCGATGAAATATGTTCCATCCGGGGGACAAGGGCCTAACGAAATTATGAGCGAAGGTTCCGCCATGGAATTGTATTTAAAGGCAAAAGGTGCAGAGGATGACGAAGTTTTTCCGGAAAGAAAATCAACCAGCACCTACGAAAATTTTTTGTTTTCCAAGGATGTAATTGACAGTCTCAAGCCAAACGCCAAAGTGGCCTTTGCTACAACGAATTACCATATTTTGAGAAGCGGAATCCTCGCAAGACGGGCCGGCGTTGAGGCCGAAGGCATAGCGGGAGATACCAAATGGTATTTCTGGCCCAATGGATTTGTTCGTGAGTTTTTCGCAATTTTGGCAATGGAAAAGAAATCGCATATTTTAACGGCTGTAATTTTGTTTGGTTTTTCTTGTTTTGTCGGCGTTTTCGGATTTCTTGGAAATATGATATGAAAAAGCCTCTCCAGACGGAGAGGCTTTTGTTGTTATTTTTTTCGCAATATACTTTTGTCCAGCATACCGATTCGATCTGCCTGAAGGAGAAGTTCACACTGGCGGAAGAACGTGTCACAGCCTGTGGAAATAAAGTCAAAGAATACATCCAGCAGCATAGTGACGGCCAGCGCTTCCTGTGGGATTCCAAGCTGTGTAAACACGATGGTGTAGCAAGCGAGTGCACCACCGGGGACGGGAGGCAGAGCTATGGAAACAATCGTGATAACAAGAATAGCCGTGAGAAGCCATACCAGAGATATTTCTATATGATAGATTTGTGAGAAATACAGGGTTGAGATGGCAAAGGAAACAGATGTTGCCGGTTTGAATAAGACGATTCCCAGGGGTGTGCCGAAGTTTGTCATTTTGGAATCAATTCCCAAAGAATGTTCGCAGCAAGAGACATTGGCACCAAAAGCCGCGGAACTGGATGCGGTTGTCAGAGCGATAAGAAACGTTGGGAACGTTTTCTTGACAAAGAGGATGGGATTGACTTTCTTAGTAAATGAAACATAAGCGGTAACCAGTACGAGAAATACAAAAGCCAGTGCGACGAATATGACGAGCGGCTTCCATGCAGTCCACATACTTGTAACGGAGTCAGACCACAGCAGCCGTAACAGAATAACGAAAATAAAAGCGGTGACCATGCTGCCGATAAGTTCCATTAAATAGTGAATAACGGAGTTGATTTGTTCAATAAGCGTAGCCATCAGTTTGGTTTGGTTGCCCAAAATCAACATAATACAGCCCACAACGGTGGCAATCAAAATGATTTGCATTGTGTTGCCTTCCAAAAAGGGACTGAAGACGTCTTTGGGGAATATCCCAAGAAGTAATTTGAAAATGCCGGAAACGGCCGAACTATTCAAAGCGGTGTTCGCATAGGACAAGTGCATAAACGGGAAGATCATCAAGAAGGTCGCTGCTGTAAACAAAGCGGTAATGCCGAAGTACCGAAGAAGCATTTTTTTTCCGATTCTTCCTAAAATTGCCGCATCTCCGATGCCATAGATCCCCCAGGCAACGGACAGAAAAATCATCGGTCCGGCTATGGTCGATAAGATGCCGAAGAAAGTTTCGTAAAGAGGCGTTAAGTAGTCACTGGAGACGACATCTCTGGCGGAGGCAGGTAAAAAATAGCCCAGGACAGCAACTAGAAATGCAGCAAAAACGGCAATGATTAATCCAAGAAGAGGATTGATGCGTTTTTTTCTTAAACGAAGAGATACTTCATTGGTTCCTTTATGATAGGAATAGGTGGGACATAAGCCCATCGTTGCCATCATTTGGGAGCTATACTCACCAAAATCCGTTTCGTTGTGGGAGAGAGGATCATTTTGTTCTCCATCGAGTTCAAAGTGAATAAATGGACGACCGAGACGTTTTCCGGTTGAAAGTCGGATGGGGGTTTCTTCTCCGAAAAAAGTTCTCCAGTTCAGAAGGACATCTTCCATTGCAAGTCGAATTTTCAAAATATTGGATTTTTCTTGACCGCAATTTTTCAAAAATCCCGTAATGGTTTCCGACACATGATCAATATCTTCGGCTTTTAAAGTAAACTCAGCACTTGTTGTATACAGTTTCATAGACAGTCCCCCTTTCAGCGTGAAATGGTATCATAAAAATGACGGATTTGCAATACATACATGCTTTTCTCATTGAAAACAAGAGGTAAAAAGTGTATACTGAAAAGCAGTGAAAAATATTCGAAGGAGTGGTAGAAATGAAGAAAGTAGAAGATTATGTAACAAGTATTCCGGATTTCCCGAAGCCGGGAATTATTTTCCGTGATGTGACGACGGTTATTGAGAGTCCCGAGGGACTGAAACTGGCAATTGATGAAATGCAGTCCAAATTGGATGGAGTTGACTTTGATGTAATTGCCGGTCTTGAGTCTCGCGGTTTTATTTTCGGAACCCCGATTGCGTACAATATGGGTAAGGGTTTTGTTGCCGTTCGCAAGAAAGGTAAACTGCCGAGAAAGACCATATCTGTTTCTTATGATTTGGAATATGGTTCTGCCGAGATGGAGATGCACATCGATTCCATTAAACCGGGGCAAAAAGTGGTGTTGATTGACGATTTGATTGCGACCGGTGGTACGATTGAAGCAGCTTGCAAACTTGTGGAGCAGCTTGGCGGTGAAGTGGTGAAGATTATATTCCTTATGGAACTTGCCGGCCTTAACGGACGTGCTCGCCTTTCCAAATATGATGTGGACAGTGTTATTGTTTACGAAGGAAAGTAACTCATGAAAAAAATCAAGTTAAACAGCGAGATTATGTACGTTGTTTCCAATGTCTTGATGGCACTGTCTGTGGCCATGCTTTCTTCGGTGGACTTCGGTTTGTCAATGATCCCGGCCCCTGCGTATATTCTCAGCCAAAAAATTCAGATTCTCACCTTCGGTCAATGTGAATATATTATCCAATTTCTTGTTTTTGTGCTTTTGTGCGTTTTGATGAAGCGGTTTCGTTTTTCCTACCTATGTGCATTTTTAACGGGTGTGTTTTATGCCACCGTCTTAGATTTGTTCCGTATGTGGATTCCGCTTTTTAACCCGGACATTACGGCGCCGGGCAGCTATGCATTGTGGCTGCGGATTGTCCTATTTATTGTGGGAGAAATCATTACCGGATGTGCGGTCGCCTTGTACTTCAAGGTGTATATTCCGCCACAGGTTTATGATTTCTTTGTCAGAACGATTAGTAAGCATTTTAATATTGATCAGACAAAATTCAAACGGGGCTTTGATTTCACCTGCTTGGCGGTTTCCGTTATATTAACGTTGAGTTTCTTTGGAAAATTTGTCGGTGTCAAGTGGGGTACATTTGTTATTGCAATTGTCAATGCATACTTAATTGGTTTTTTTGTCAAACTGTTTGACAAATACTTTGAATTTGTTCCGGCTTTTAAGAAATTCGCAAACAAGGTGAACATGGATACGGAGTAATAGAACTCCGAGCAGTCGTATAAGCTGCTCGGAGTTTTCTTTATGTTGTTGCTTTTTTGACAATTTTATATATAATATAATATGGCAAAAATTATCTACCAGGCAAGGAGGGGTGGTATGAATAAATCAAACAGAATTTTCAGTTTGATACTGGGCGTTGTTTTATCTGTTAGTTTGATGGTTCCGGTTTGTGCAATTGATCAAATCGGATATCGTTCCGGAGAAACAATTCTTCTTTCCGAAGCAGATGCAACACCATCCACCTTGAAAATTTATCAAAACGGAATTCCTGTAAAAAAAGCAACAGAAGCCAAATGGGTTGAAAACGGTTTTCATGATAAGGCGTTATCTTTGAGTGGAGCCGGAGACTATCTTGAGTTTCCGGATGAGAGGATGTTCCGATCCTCTGTAACGGTGGCTTCATGGCTGAAATGGAACGGCTCCTGTGACGGAACAAAAGACGGCGCCTTTAACCAACAGATTTTCACCATTTATCGTGATAATGCCAACTATGTTTCCGTTAATCTGAGAGCCTATAAGGATGAGGTAAGAACCAGAGAAGACGGTACAACGTTCCGTATCGACGGTGTGTATTTGGAGTATACATTGGCCGGTGCTACCGGTAAGCACATTGAGGATTTTAACTATACAACCGGAGGAGTAACCTATGCAATTCCGGAGAATCAATGGGTCCATTTTGCTTTAACATTTGACGATGCAGAATTAACGCTTTATATCAATGGCACCAAATGGTTCTCTAAAACGATCCCATCCGGAATGACAGATCTTGCCGCGAACGGTTTGCGTGTCGGTGCTTCTTTAAACAACGGTCCGACACTGTGCGGTCTTGTTGATGATTTGGTTGTTTTCCCCGAAACATTGCCGATAGAATATATTGGCGCTTTGGCAGATGGTTGTCGTTTGGATTTTACGGATGTATCAGAACCGACTCGCTATTATCCCACAGCTCCGCAAGGTGCAGAGACTTCTGAAGGAGCCGAAGAACCAAATCAAGAAACCGAACAAAGTGGCTTAAGAATTCCAACCTTTGCTTGGTATGCCATTGGAGTTTTGGCACTTTTGTTTGTTATTTTGCTCATTGTTGTGAATAAACATTCCGCATCGGAAGAAAAAGCCGCCAAGAACGAATCCGTTACCGAAGCACAAAAGAAACGGTTAGAAGTTTCAACGGGCGGGACGAATATTTCAAAACGTCCGGAAGCCGTGCAAAAACCGGCTCCAGCGCCGGTAAAACCGGAAACTGTGCAAAAGCCGGCTCCCGCTCCGGTAAAGCCGGAAGCCGTGCAAAAACCGGCTCCCGCGCCGGTAAAATCGGAAGCCGTGCAAAAACCGGCTCCAGCGCCGGTAAAACCGGAGGTCGTGCAAAAACCGGCTCCCGCGCCGGTAAAACCGGAAGTCGTACAGAAACCGGCTCCAGCCCCGGTAAAACCAGAAGCTATGCAGAAACCGGTCCCCGTGTCGGCGAAAATGCAAACGCCCAGTCTCAAACACGGACGAGCACAAGTCGCACCTTCCGATGGTGGGAAGAATACTGTATCAATTGGAAGGCATGCTGCTTCTGCACCGCAGAAAATGAGTCGAAAAGAGAAGAAGGAGATGAAGAAGTATCATGCAAAACATTAAAAAGTGGATACTGTCCGGAAGTCTCTGTCTGCTGCTTTTATTAATTCCGTTTTCTGTTTTTGCGGAAGGAGAAGCACCGAAGGACAACGAAAAAATATTGACCGTCAGCAAACAAAACCATATGATTCATATGGCTCGTTCGAATGATACAGCCAGTTTTTGGGAATATCCCGTGTTGACAGCCGGTCAAAACCGACAGGATGGCGTTTTAACAATCGAAAACAAAGTGAGTGGTCGAGCGGTTGTTCATTTGACGTCGGTTGAGTTGCCTTTTGATGACCGGGAAGCTTTGGATTATTTGAACGCTCTGCGTCTTCTGGTTAAGGACGAAGAAGGAAATGTTGTATATGATGATTCGTATGCACATGTTGCCGATTTGGATGAAAACGGCAAATCAAGCCTGTTATCGGTCGAATTGGAAAAAGGACAAAAGAAAACCTACTACGTGGAAATGTCGTGTGATTTTTCCTATGAGGGGGTTGCCAATTGTGGGCAGGTGCTGGTCTATACATATTCCGTGGAGATCAAAACCCCGCATTGGCTGATTTACGCGATTGCCGGACTTGTGACGGTTTTAGTCCTTGCTGCCGTTGTCGTTTTTTTGGTTGTTTCCTATAAAAAGAAAAACGCATTTGGCGCGATGGACGATGCATGGGGAGCCCCGAAAAAAACTTCTTGACAACAAAACAGACGGCTGATATAATAACGAAGCAATAAAACAAAGAAAAGCACCCGCTTTCACCTGCAGATTCCGTTCTTGTCAGGTTAATACTTGTTTTTCTCCTTGGTGAGAATACTGTGAGGTAATGAAACGCGGGCATTTTGTCCGCGTTTTTTGCATATCATTTTGGAGGTGTTTGAACATCGCTACGAAAGATTTGGAAATCAACGAGGAAATCCGAGACGCAGAAATCCGCTTGATTGGTGCCGAAGGTGAGCAGATTGGTGTTATGTCTGCTGCAGAGGCTCAAAAAATCGCAGACGAGGAAGGTCTTGACCTGGTTAAGATTGCCCCGAACGGCCAACCGCCTGTTTGCAGAATCATGGATTACAGTAAATTCAAATATGAAAAAGCAAAACGCGAAAAAGAACAGCGTAAGAACCAAAAGGTTTTGGAAACCAAAGAGGTTCGCTTAGGTTTGAATACTGATGTTGCCGACTTCAACACAAAGGTGAGACAGGCAACCAAGTTTATTAACGAAGGTCACAAAGTTAAGGTCAGTATTCGCTTCAGAGGTCGTGAGATGGGACATCCGGAAATCGGACAGGATATGATGGATCGTTTCTCGGCGGCTTGTGAAGAGTTCGCAAATGTGGATAAACCGGCCAAAATGGAAGGTCGTCATATGATGATGTTCTTGGGGCCGAAAGGAAATAAGTAATTAAACCTTAAGGAGGATATAGTTATGCCGAAACTGAAAACCCATAGCGGTGCGAAAAAACGCTTTAAGCTCAGCAAAAATGGCAAAGTCCGTCGCGCTCAGGCTTATAAATCGCACATCTTGAACAAAAAATCCACCAAACGTAAGAGAAACCTGCGTAAGGTCGTCGTTGCCGATGGCACCAATACAGCGGCCGTCAAACGCATGATCCCGTACAAATAAGAATAAGGGAGGAAATAAGACATGGCTCGTGTTAAAGGCGCAATGATGACGCGCAAAAGAAGAAAGAAAGTAATGAAACTGGCAAAAGGTTACTATGCCGGTAAATCTAAGCTTTTCCGTACTGCTAAACAGGCTGTTATGAAATCCGGTCAGTATGCATATATTGGTCGTAAACAGCGTAAACGTGATTTCCGTCGTTTGTGGATCACCCGTATTTCTGCCGGTGCCAAAATGAATGGAATGAACTATTCTACTTTGATGAATGGTCTCAAAAAGGCCGGTATCACCTTGAACCGTAAAATGCTTTCTGAAATCGCCATCAGCGATGCAGCTGCTTTTACCGCTCTTTGCAATCAGGCAAAAGATGCCTTAAAGTAAACGAAAATGTCCGTCGGTAGAGAATGCTCTATCGACGGACGTGTCATTCCTATGAATGAGAAAAATGGCGGAGGGAAGCGGAAAAAATGATCATTTCCAGTCGCGAAAATGCACAAATAAAACAGGCAAAAAAATTGATTTCGGACGCTTCCGAACGACGTTCCACCGGCTTCTTTTTTTTGGAGGGGGCCAGACTGTGTCAAGATGCCGTATCTTCCGGAGTCCGGGTGGAAACCTGTTTCTATACCGCATTTGCCAAGACAAAATACGAGTTGCAGCTGACAGCGGTGTTGTCTGTAGCCAATCACGCGTTTGAGATTACCGACGAGATTGCAAAATCTCTCAGTGATACAAAATCTCCACAGGGGATATTTTGTATTTGTAAGCATATCGAGGCGCAAAACGGTGCGGATACTTTGCAGCCAAGCAATCGGTATTTGGCTTTAGAGGATATTCAGGACCCCGGAAATTTGGGGACGATTATCCGAACGGCAGAAGCTTTGGGTGTTTCTGCGCTTATTTTGTCCTCCGGATGTTGTGATCCGGAAAATGCAAAAGTAATTCGTGCCAGTATGGGTGGTGTGTTTCGTCTTCCCATTATTCGCATCGATACTTTTGAGGAAGTGCTTCCGAAATGGAATGAGCAGGGGTTTAAAACATATGCCTGTGTTCCGAATCCTGAGGCAGTTCCGATTACTTCGCTGTCCTTTGCCGATGGAGCGATTTGTTTAGTCGGTAATGAGGCCAACGGCCTACGGGAAAAGACCATAACGGCCTGCGGCATGGCGATTACCATTCCCATGAAGGGTCGTGCTGAGTCGTTGAATGCAGCGGTGGCAGCGTGTCTTACCATGTGGGAACTAATGGGATGAACCCCGTTAAAATGAGTTTGTAAATAATGCGTCACGCAATGAAAGGATAAGTTAAAAGGATGTCAATTCTTGTTATTGTTGAGTCTCCTTCCAAAGCAAAGACAATTCAGAAATATTTAGGCCCCGAGTATGAAGTGGCTGCTTCAAAAGGCCACATTCGAGATTTGCCGAAAACATTACTCGGAGTGAATATTGAGAAGGATTTTGCACCGCAATACGTTCCGATTGCAGGCAAGTCTGTCTTGATTCGCGAGTTAAAGGAAAAAGCTGCAGCGGCAGACAAAGTATTGCTGGCGGCTGACCCGGACCGTGAAGGAGAAGCCATTTCCTGGCATTTGGCACAGACTTTGGGCGTGGATTTGAAGGATCAAAACCGCGTTACATTTAACGAAATTACCAAGAACGGTATTGTAAACGGAATGAAAAACCCTCGTTGCATTGATATGGATTTGGTTGATGCACAGCAGGCCCGTCGTATTTTGGACCGTGTTGTCGGTTATAAAATCAGTCCGTTCCTTTGGAAAAAAATCAGAAAAGGACTCTCTGCCGGACGTGTGCAGTCTTCCACGGTAAAACTGATTATTGACCGTGAGGAAGAGATTCGAGCTTTTAAAAGTGAAGAATACTGGACGCTGGATGGAATGTTTGCCACCACTGCCCGTGGAAAGTCTTTCCCGGCCAAGTTCTACGGAACCGATAAGAAAATCAAAATTTCCGATGAGAAGCATGCTACGGAACTTGCCGCGGCTTTAAATGGTGCTTCTTTCTATGTAAAGTCCATTAAAAACGGTAAGCGGAATGTCAGTCCTGCTCCGCCGTTTGTTACATCGACTCTTCAGCAGGAAGCAAACCGAAAACTGGGATTTGAAACGCATCGAACCATGATGGCCGCACAGGAGCTTTATGAAGGTGTTACCCTTCCGGAAATCGGAGCGGTTGGTTTGATTACCTATATGCGTACCGATTCTCTTCGTATTTCCGAGGATGCGCGTGCAGAAGGCAATGCGTTTATTGCCAAAAACTACGGGAAAGAGTATTTGCCGGATAAACCGCGTTACTTTAAGGCCCGCAAAGGCGCTCAGGATGCGCACGAGGCGATTCGCCCGACCATGCCGAATATTACACCGGCACAGGTGAAGGGGTCTGTTACTTCCGACCAGTACAAACTTTACAAACTGATTTGGGAACGCTTTATTGCCAGCTTGATGGCCAATTGTGTGCAAAAGACCTGCCAAATGGATATTGCCTCCGGCGAGTACGTTTTTAAAGCTTCCGGCTATGTTGTGGACTTTGACGGTTTCACGGTTTTGTATGAAGAGACCAAGGATGAAGAAGATGAAAAGAACACAATTCTTCCGGATTTGAAAGAAGGACAGGAGCTCTTCCTGAAGAAATTGGAGAAAAACCAGCACTTTACACAGCCGCCGGCAAGATATACAGAGGCTTCTCTGGTTAAAGCAATGGAAGAAAACGGTATCGGTCGTCCGTCTACCTATGCTCCGACAATTCGTACCATTTTGGATCGTGAATATATTGAACGTTCCGGAAAATCTTTTATTCCGACTCCTCTCGGAGAAGTGACCACCAGTTGGCTTTCCGAACAGTTCCCGCAAATTGTAGATGTGAAATTTACAGCCGGAATGGAGGAAAACCTGGATAAAATTGAAACCGGTAAAAACGAATGGGTTCAGGTACTGAAAGCCTTCTACAAGGGTTTCGAAAAGAATTTGGCTTCTGCTGAGCAGTCCGTTAACGAAGATCGTTTGAAGGTTCCGGAAATTGAAACCGACGAGATTTGCGAAAATTGCGGCCGTCATATGGTGATTAAAACCGGACGTTACGGAAAGTTCTTAGCCTGTCCCGGATATCCGGAATGCAAAACGACCAAACGACTGGCTGAAAAAACAGAAGGAGTTTGTCCGATTTGCGGTGGCAATATTATGCAGCAGCGTTCGAAAAAAGGACGTCGTTTCTATGGATGCAGCAATTATCCGAAATGTCAGTTCAGCACATGGAAAGAACCCAGTGGAGAACTTTGTCCGCAGTGTGGAAAAACGCTGTTCTATACAAAGGGTAAGAATAGCGGTTTGGAATGCATCACCGAGGGATGCGGATATAAAACTGCGAAAGGAAAGAGCAAGAAATGAACGCAATTGCGCAATTTGAAAAAGTCTCTTTAAAACAGTTTGCCGAAGCATGGAAGGATACATTCGGAACCGAGCCGACCGGCTATGATGATTTGGTTCTTCCGAAACGGGCTACAACCGGCTCGGCCGGATACGATTTCCGTACTCCCTGTGATATTCATCTTGCGCCCGGAGAAACCGCAAAGATTCCGACCGGTATTCGCGCGAAGATGGAAGAAGGATGGGTTCTTCAAATATTCCCTCGCAGCGGACTTGGATTTAAGTATCGTTTGCAGCTGGATAATACGGTTGGTATCATTGATAGCGACTACTATTATTCCGACAATGAAGGACATATATTCATCAAAATAACCAACGATACGCACAGCGGAAAGACAGTTGACCTAAAAGCCGGAGATGCTTTTGCTCAAGGAATCTTTCTTCCCTTTGGAATTACGGTTGATGATGCAACCACTTCCAGCCGTAACGGAGGGTTCGGAAGCACCGGCAAATAATATGTATAAGAAGAAAGACTCGATGTTTTACATCGAGTCTTTTACTTTACGCTTCTTCCTGTGTGGCTATGTTAATTGATATTTTATGTCGTATGCTCATATATACCAGCAGGTTTAAGAGAAAAAGCAAGGCGGTAATCAATATACCACACATCGAAAAAGAGAGAAGTTTTTTTGACAAGAGCCAATAGCCGCCAAATCCGAAAACAGCTGCCAGTAAAATGGCGACGGCCATTGCAAAAAAGTTATTGTAATTCTCCCGTAAGGCATTCAGCTCATCGTCCCAAATCAGTTTCGGTTGATTGGAGTCAATCAGCAAACCGATTTGAGCAACCAGTAAAATGGAGAAGAAACTGATGATACAGTATAGAAGGACGGAAATAAACGGGATATGAACCAATATACAAAACGGAACGAAGAAAATCAGGACTGCAAGCAATGGAAATAGGACACCGATCCACAGTTTCGATTCCCACTGGATATGATAGGGGACCGGAATATATTTCATAAAGGAAAAGTGTTTTCCTTCCCGAGAAAACGCGCTGGCGCTGATACTGTTCATAGCACCGACCACCATGGAAAGAACGACAATCCCAAGGAGGAACAGCATACGGGTTTTCAGGCTCCCATTTGCATAATTTTCGCTGATGCTTGACAGGGTGACGGGATTCGGTTGAAGTTTCCATGCGGCAAAAGCAAAAATCGGCCAAATGAAGTTTGCCAGTATGCAATGGGTAAAGAATGTGGGGGTGCGTAGTAAAATGCGAATTTCCTTTAAAAAACAGGCTGTAAACGGGGTGTGCATACGGGGCTTGTCCATCAGAATATCTAGTGAGGAGGACTCTTTTTTATTCGTCCCGGAAAGCAGTCTTAAAATTCCCTTGAAATACAGTAGTTCCGCAACAATCAGCAAAAGAACGATTACCCCGATGTTGACTAAAACATACCACAGCAAATAAATGGGTTTGCCGGTGGCCACCAATCTGGTGAAAAAGTAAACATTCGGAAAAATGCAATCCAACGTGCGGAAAATCGACGTATCTCCTGAAATCATGGCTTCTGCATAAGCCAGCATATCAACACCGCGCAAGCGGCCGATTGATCCGACGAAAAGCAAAAGCAAAACCGCAAGAAGACCGACGGTAATCCGTTGCATAACATCCTTGTTTCGAATGAAACGTGTTAATCCCATAACCAAAATGGTAATAATGCCGCAATAGGCCATGGGGAGAATGGACAAGGTCAAAATGCAGGGAATGGCGTAGACCATTTCTATTGGATATGGCTGAACGGAAAAATAATAACCGATTGTACAAGATGCTACCAGCAATACCTGCATAACCGTTTCAATCAAAACACAGGCCGTGAATTTGGAGGCGACGATTTTGGAGGCACGGAGGGGCCATGGAAGAAGAAACTGAATGTCGCTGGAGAAATAAAACACATTGGTTACAACGGTTATCCCAAATACAATTGTAAAGATACAAATGATATGGTACATCATTTCAACGCCCATAGCATAGCATTCGGTATAATTTTCCGCATGCATCAACATACTTGTCAAGGTGGAGGTGTAAATGCAAACAGCTATACAGGCCGGAAGCAAAACAAGTAACACAACCAATGCTGCTAAAAATGCGATAAACCGTTTTCTCTTTTTATCCTGGCCTTCACTCATGCCCACGGAACCCAAAAAGGTTTTGGTAAGCGAAAAATAATTATTCATGTTCGGTCATCTCCAAGAAAATGGCTTCAAAATCTTTGCCCGGATACTGGTCGGCCAAAGCTTCCAAGGTTCCATAATAAATGGCTTTTCCGTGGTTGATGATAATAATTTTGTCACAAAGTTTCTCTGCTACTTCCAGGACATGCGTCGAGAAAAGAACGGAGTTGCCCGCATCAGCGTGCTCACGCATCATGGTTTTTAAGTTGTGCGCTGATTTTGGATCCAGCCCTATTAAGGGTTCGTCTAAAATCCAAACGGCCGGGTTGTGAACAAGGGCTCCCATGACCATCATCTTTTGACGCATACCATGGGAGTAGCCCTGCATTTTTTCACCCAATACATCTGAAAGTTCAAAACGTTCGGCAAACTCCTTAATACGGGTTTTGCGTATATCAGTCGGAATTTTATAAATATCGGAAATCAAATTTAAAAATTCAATGCCCTTAAGTCGCAAAAACATGTCCGGGCTGTCCGCAATGTAGCCGATTTCCTGTTTGGCATCGAGAGGCTTTTTTTGAAGATCGATGCCGTTAATCAGAACGGAACCTTTATCCGGTTTTAATATTCCGGTCATAACCTTGAGTGTTGTTGTTTTTCCGGCGCCGTTTGGTCCGACGAAGCCAACAATTTCACCGTTGTTGACGGTAAGACTTAAATCGTCGACGGCCAGGACACCGCTTTGAAATGACTTGGAAATATGATCAATTTGAATCATAAAAATCCCCCCTTATAACAAAAAACGGTATAGCCCATGGCTATACCGTTTTTAACGCAGAATTATTCTTCTTCGCCGCAGCAATCACAGCCGCAATCGCAACCTTCTTCGCAGCAATCGAAGTCATAGGTGAGGAGTTCGCCGCAGTTCGGACATTCAACCTCGCCATTGATAAGAGATTCTTCGTCAACTTCAAACTCTGTGTTGCAGAGCGGGCATTCTACTTCATAGAACTCGTCGCCATCACAGCAGTCACAACCGCAATCGCAGTCGTCATCGTCACCGAGAATGTCTTCGTAGACAACTTCTTCCAAGGAATCTAAATCTTCGTCAACGGCGTCAACCTGCTCAGAAAGTTCTACCAAACCATCTTCGATATCTTCCATATCCAAGGTGATATCCTCGAGAACATCCAAGATGTTAAGAAGCAATTTGCCTTCGTTGGTGGAATCGTCGATTTTCATTCCTTCGGCCAAACCTTTGATGTA
This sequence comes from Acutalibacteraceae bacterium, assembly GCA_045639905.1. GTDB lineage: Bacteria > Bacillota > Clostridia > Oscillospirales > Acutalibacteraceae > RGIG426. Next base: position 109,336 of record JAZUDZ010000023.1, on the reverse strand, counting down.
AGCAACTTTTTCAGAACTTGTCATAACAAATCCTCCTTAGATAATCTTTTAGGCGCGTTCCATGTATTCGCCGGTACGAGTATCGATACGAATCATTTCGCCTTCATCAATAAAGAGCGGGACACGAACTTCAGCGCCGGTTTCCAAGGTGGCCGGTTTGGTAGCGTTGGTAGCGGTATCGCCTTTGAAACCAGGATCGGTTTTGGTAACCTGAAGTTCGACAAAGTTCGGCGGTTCAACGCCGAAAACATTTCCCTTGTAGGAAGCAATACGGCAAACCATATTTTCTTTCACAAAGCGGAAGTTGTCGCCAAGCAACTCCTTGTTAAGCGGAACGAGCTCATAAGATTCGGGATCCATGAAATAGTACAAATCACCATCACTGTAAGAGTATTCCATTTCTTTACGTTCAATGTAAGCGGTCGGGTATTTATCATTCGGGTTGAAGGTCTTCTCAACAACACCACCGGTGATAACGTTGCGGACCTTGGTACGAACAAAGGCAGCGCCTTTACCCGGTTTAACATGTTGGAATTCAACAATTTGATAAACGGTTCCATCCATATCGAATGTTACACCATTGCGAAAATCGCCTGCAGAAATCATAGCAGTATCCTCCTATTATTTTTATATGTATTTATTTTACTGTATTTAAGGGCTTTTTTCAACCCTAAAAATCAGCGGATTACAAGATTATAAGATTTTTTTCGGACCTTGTCAGGTTTTCACATCCGAACTCGGTAATATAGGCCATATCTTCAATTCTGACACCGAATTTTCCCGGAAGATAAATGCCGGGTTCAACCGTTACCACCTGTCCTGATTGCAGGCGGTTTTCGGTATTTCGTGGAGACAGGTTCGGATACTCATGGATTTCAAATCCGACGCCGTGTCCGGTGGAGTGTCCGAAGTATTGACCGTATCCGGCCTGCGAGATAACATCTCTGGCCGCCGCGTCGCCTTCCTTACATAAAAGACCGGCTTTCAAAACAGACAGGCATTCTTTTTGTGCCTTTAATACGGTGTTGTACACTTCGCGTTGTTCATCGGAAACGAATCCTACGGCAATGGTTCGGGTCATATCAGAATGCATTCCGCCGTACACCGCACCAAAGTCCAGAGTGACAAAGTCACCTCGTTCTACCAGTTTATCCCCGGGGACACCATGCGGCAGGGAGGAGTTGGCACCGGAAACACAAATGAAGTCAAAGGAAACCGCTTCTGCTCCGTTTTTTCGCATATAAAATTCCAAATCCAGCGCGATATCTTTTTCACTTCGTCCGGCTTCAATCCGGCCGAGAATATAGGAAAATCCCGCGTCGGTAATGCGCTGTGCCTGGGAAAGACAAGCGAGTTCGTGTTCTGTTTTGATAGAACGCAAATCTCGAATCCAAGTGTCCAGGGTATCGTCGGAACATAAAGTATACTGGGAAAAGATTTCCTGTTGTGCGGAAAAGCGGGAAATGGGAGTAGCATGTTGTTCCAAAAGAATGGTTTCAATTCCGTCCTCCCGGCATAGAACTTCACTGTCTTTGCAGAGAGCGGAGGAATCCTGAACAGCCATAGAAGTTACGGTTTTTGAGGCGGCTTCGCTATACCGGGAATCTGTCAGCAGCACGGCTCTTTTTTTTGAAACATAGACAAGGCCGTTATCGGTACAAAAACCGGTGAGCCAGCGAATTGTACAATCTTCATAAATCAGTGCGGCAACACCCTCGGGCAGTTTTGTCTGAAGAGATTGTAAAGAGTTCATCAAAGAGCCTCCTTATAAAACTTAAAGAGAGAGGCGGCATCGCGAGTCTGGGTTCCCGCAGATTCGCAAATAAAGGTAGGATGATAGCCGCGTTCTGCGATTAGTTCCATGAGAGTTTGGGGATCCGGTCCGTATTCGGTATCTTCAAAGGTTAAATGCTTTTTCTCCCCGCCGTCGGTATACATAATTTTGGAAAAATGAGAATGGAAGTTCTGAACACGTTCTTCACCTAAGCGGTTTTTGATGGTATCCAGTACTTCGGCATAGGCTTCTTTGCTGTTTAAAGAGCCGTGGGTGCGACTGTTGAGATGACCGAAATCAATACAGGGGAGAAAACGTTCGTCGATTTGACAGAATGTCATAATCTCTTCCAGGTCTCCCAGTTGGTTGATTTTGCCCATGGTTTCGGGGCATATATGAACTTGGGAATAGCCTTCCTCATCCAAAAGAGCCTGTGCGCGGCGGAGCGTATCCGAAGCAATTTGAGTGGCTTCTTCGCGAGAGACGCCTCCCAGCCCGCCCGGGTGTACAACAATACGGGTGCCGCCGAGCATGGTGACGGCTTTGGCACTGTCCAAAATATACTGAAGGCTGTTATCTCTCTTAGCCGGGTCAGCTGAAGCCAAAGAGATAAAATACGGTGCATGAAGCGACAAGGTAATACCGTTTGCTTCCGATTCCCTTTTTAAACTTTCGGCAGTATCCGTACTTAGACGAACACCACGCCCGCACTGGTATTCATAGGCGGAAAGTCCCCATGATTTCAAAAATGCCGGCATTTGTTTTGTGTGTTTATACCCTGCGGCCGCAAAATCTTCACAGTTTCCGGCCGGACCAAACAAAGGACTCATTGTATATCACCGTGTTTCTTGATATAGTGTGCCACAAGTGGCTTTTCAAGCTTTCGTTTCAGCATGATGGTGGGACGGTTATATTCCAGCTCAATCGGGAGCACCTGAATGATTTTTATGCCGGCCAAATGAGCGCCGATAACATCGGTGAAAATCTGATCTCCGATGGCAATGACTTTTTTCAGCGGAAGTTTGAGCTGCTTGGCTGCTCTCCAAAACCCGATGGGAGATGGCTTGCAAGACAAGGAAACAGCCGGAAGATTGATTTTGTTCGTAAACGGTAAAACACGTTTGGCAAAACCGTTGGAAACAACCATCATTTTAAAGCCGGCTTTTTCCATGGATTTCAGCCAAAGTTCCACTTCCGGAGACAATTCCTGGCTGTGAAACTTCGTGAGTGTGTTGTCCACATCCAAAAGCAATCCTTCCACACCAAGAGCATGTAAGTCATCAGCGGTAATGTCGGTTATTCTGTTTTTAAGCAGTGTCGGCGATAGAATCCACATAAATGATACATTCCTTCTGAATTAGTAAAAAAGCGGGCAATATTGCCCGCTTTTCGTGTTGTAAACTTATTTGAACTTTCTTTTGCGGGCCGCCTCGGATTTCTTCTTGCGACGTACCGAAGGCTTCTCGTAATGTTCTCTTTTGCGAACCTCAGCAAGGACACCGGAACGAGCACAGGACTTTTTCCAACGTTTCAGTGCACTTTCCAAGTTCTCGCCTTCTTTCACTCGAACTTCAGACATTTATATTCCCTCCCTCCGTTATACAGAGGCGTATTATCGCCACTAAACAAATGACAGTATACTCTATTAGATAGGTATAGTCAAGGGGGAAAAACGGAAAAATCGCTTTTTCCCCTTATTTTACAACGATGTTGACCAGCTTACCTTTGACGTAGAGTTCCTTGACAACGGTCTTGCCGGAAAGCTCGGCAGCCACCTTTTCATCCTTCTTGCAAAGTGCCAAAACATCGGCTTCTGCCGCATCGGATTGAATGTTGAGACGGGCGCGGATTTTTCCGTTTACCTGCACAACGATTTCAACGGTGCTTTCAATGCACTTGGCCGGATCAAAAGAAGGCCATGTGGTTTCATTCAGCATACCGCCAAATTCGACCTGCTGCCAGATTTCCTCCGTAACATGCGGAGCAATGGGGTTCAAAAGTGTGATAAAGGTTTTCAGTTCTCCGCGAGTGATGGAACCTTTGTCATAAATCTCATTGGTTAAGGTCATCAAAGCGGCAATGGCAGTGTTGTATTTCAGCGTCTCATAGTCGTCTGAAACCTTTTTGATGGTACGATGGAACGCAGCTTCCAGTTCAGGAGACATTTCCTCACTGTCGGTAAGCATATTCTGCATATTCCAGACACGTTCCACGAAACGCTTGCAGCCTTTCACGCCGTTTTCAGACCACGGAGCGGCCTTTTCATAGTCGCCCATGAAGAGCACGTACAAACGAAGCACATCGGCACCGTATTCTTTGACAACTTCATTCGGATCCACTACATTGCCCTTGGACTTGCTCATTTTTTCTCCGTCAGGCCCCAAAATCAAGCCTTGAGCGGTTCGTTTCATATAGGGTTCAACATACGGTACCTCACCCAAATCATAGAGGAAACGATACCAGAAACGGGAATAAATTAAGTGACGGGTTACGTGTTCCATACCGCCGTTGTACCAGTCAACCGGCATCCAATATTTCAGTTTGTCCGGATCGGCAAAAGCATTTGTGTTCTTCGGGTCAATGTAGCGAAGGAAGTACCAGGAAGAACCGGCCCATTGCGGCATGGTATCGGTTTCACGTTTGGCGTCGCCGCCGCATTTCGGGCATTTACAATTAACAAATTCGTCAACTTTGGCCAGCGGGCTTTCCCCGTCGGATCCTGGCTCAAACTGTGTCATGTTCGGAAGTTTGAGCGGGAGTTCTTCGTAGGGAACGGCCACCATTCCGCAGTGCGGGCAATGAACAATCGGAATCGGTTCACCCCAATAGCGCTGCCGGTTGAAGGCCCAGTCTTTCATCTTGTACTGGACACCTTTTTCGCCGATTCCTTTTTCCTGCAGGTATTCAATCATGCGGGCGATGGAATCTTTTTTGTTGGTATAGCCGTTTAAGAACTCGGAGTTGACCATCTCTCCGTCGCCGGTATAGGCGCATTCGGTGATGTCGCCACCTTTAATAACTTCAATGATGTCAATACCGAATTTTTTGGCAAAGTCATAGTCACGATCGTCATGTGCCGGAACAGCCATAATGGCACCGGTGCCGTATCCCATCATAACATAGTCGGAAATATAGAGCGGAATTTCTTTTCCGTTCAGCGGGTTGACGGCTGTCAAACCTTCCACACGAACGCCGGTCTTATCTTTTACAAGCTGCGTACGTTCGAATTCCGTTTTCTTGGCGCACTGGTCCTTGTAAGCATTCAGTTCGTCCGTGTTTTTGATTTTATCCGCGTATTTTTCGAGAAGCGGGTGCTCCGGAGCCAAAACCATAAAGGTGACGCCGAACAGGGTATCCGGTCTGGTGGTATAAATTCGAAGTTTTTCATCAATGCCGGAAATGGCAAAGTTTACAAATGCACCGGTGGACTTACCGATCCAGTTTTCCTGCTGCAACTTGATGTTCGGAAGAAAGTCGACTTCCTTAAGTCCTTCCAGCAATTTGTCGGCATATTCGGTAATTCTCAAATACCAAACATCCTTGGATTTTTGAACGATGTCACTGTGGCAAATGTCGCACTTGCCGCCCTGAGAATCTTCGTTGGAAAGAACAACCTTGCAGCTGGGGCAATAGTTGACCAGGGTTTTGTCGCGGAAAACCAAGCCCTTTTCAAACATTTTGAGGAAAATCCACTGTGTCCAACGGTAGTAGTCTTCTTCCGTGGTGTCAATGACACGGTTCCAATCAAAAGAAAAACCGACGTTTTTCAGCTGACTGGTAAATTTTTCGATATTCATATCGGTAACGTTGCGAGGATGAAGACCGGTTTTGATGGCATAGTTTTCGGTCGGCAAACCAAATGCATCAAATCCGATGGGGAACAGGACATTGTACCCCTGGAGGCGACGTTTGCGGCAGACAACTTCCAGACCGGAATAGGCCTTAATGTGACCTACATGCATACCGGCACCACTGGGATACGGGAATTCAACGAGGGCATAGAATTTTTCTTTGTCGGAATGGTCATCGGCGGCAAAGGTTTGTTTCTCTTCCCAAATTTTTTGCCATTTCTTTTCTGTTTCGGCAACATTGTAAAACATTATATTTCAACTCTTTTCTAAGATTATTCAACAATTTCGATTCCAAGTTCGCCAAGGGAAAGTTCTTCTCCGTCTTTCCAAAGGCGTTCAAGGTTATAATATTCGCGGGCTTCTCTTTGGAAAACATGGACAACGACGGAACCGTAGTCCTGTAAGACCCACGTTGTTCCACGGTAGCCTTCCGTCCGAAGAGGAGAAACGCCTAACGCATTCATATCGGTTTCAACATAATCGGTTAAGCTGCGAACTTGCGTAGAACTGGTACCTTCCGCAATGACGAAATAATCCGTAATGGATGTGAGTCCGGTCACGCGAATGACTTTTAAATCAACAGCCTTGTGCTTATCCAAAGACTGTGCAATGGCTTTTACTAATTCTAAAGGTTCCATAGTATTTCCTTTCTTTGATTCTATCGGCAAGGATGGATTATTCTTCCTCGGATGTATCCAAGACGCCGGACTGTTCTACCAGAAGCTTACTGAAAGTATTTTTGTGAAGTTCGGACTTGCTGCTGTTTCCGATTTCCGGCATCCGCAGGAACTCAGTCGTAATAGCCGTGTCGTACGGATTGAAAGAGTCGTTAAGCAGCTTACATAAATCGTTCTTGTGTACCGAGTAGAACTCTTTACCACTATAGGTTGCGGGTTCACCCGGAAGCATGTAGAACGTAATGTTATCACGGTTCACCTTGTTGAGATTCTGAAGCAGCTTTACCATCAAGGTGACATCATCTTCCAAATCGTTCTCTCGTTTGGTACGAATGGGAGTAGAACCTTGCATAAGCGGATATAGCACATCTTCGTTCAGTTTCTCTTTGTCGGTTTTGAAAAGACGCTCAAACAAAGCCACATAAACCTGTCTCTGATGGACTAAGTTGTCAATATCGTCTTCAATATCGTCCACATCCCCGAGAATGTATTCCAGGGCACCGGCGCCGTCAATGGTCTGTATACCGGCAGCGTAACTGATACCGCCGAGTCGTTCGGAGGATTTCAGGTTGATATCAATACCGCCGACAAGGTCGACCAGCTTGACAAAAGATTCCTGTTGGAGCAGGTAATAGTTGTCAATCGGGATGGCATACTGATAGCTGAAAACCTTCAGCAGTTTCTCGACGGAACTGTCTTTTTTCTTTGTCAGTTTGGAACCGCAATAGGAGCCGTCTTTTTTGTTGGCATCATGTTTGCCGCCCTTGATTTCGCTGTCGAAAACGGCACGCTTACAGGTGTCACACCACTGCAAATCACCCGGTTTGGACCAAACTTCGCATAGAGAGTCAACATCCCAGTTTTCCTTGTCACCCAGATAGGTGGCGGACGGATACTGGAGGACATTCACGGTCCCGGCCTTTTTATCATAGCAAACAAGTGACAGCATTTCCGTGTCACCGGTCAGTCCGGTATCTTCGTTGAGTTCGCCCATAAGACCAACCAGGTAGTAGGCAACATTGCTACGCTCTTTTTCCGTTACGGTGGTAACGGTGGGATCGGAAGAACTGCTTAGATAGTTTTTGACATATTTAACAGCCAAAATGACGAAAACCACGACGGCAATGACCAGTAACACAGCCAAGGTGGACATGATGATTTTCCACGCAGGCACCCGACCCTTCTTTTTGGAGCCCGTCGTCTTGGTTGATGAATAAGTGGTTGTGTTTCCACCGGAACGTGTGGTGCCGGATTTTGCTGTGGTTGTCCGATTTAGCGGCACCTGCTTTTTCGGTTTTTTCTTTGCATCGCGGGCAGCTCGTTTTGCAGCCTTTTGAGCTTCGCGTTCACGTCTTTCTTTGTTAGTCATGTGACTTCCTTCCTTTCCAATCAAATCCAAAGACTTCTCGATAGGCGGCCAATGTGTCCGGATGGACAACAGAACCGCGTTCGGTTAAATCGTCAATAGTATATTGCAGGGCATATTGCATGGCGTCCTGCAGCGAAACATCGGCCTTCCGTCTCATAACGTCGACATCGTCATAGTCTCGGTCTTCCGATGTAAAATCGGCTATATAAATTATTTTTTCCAAAAGCGACATTCCCGCCCGTGCGGTTGTATGGTAGCGAACCGCATGCAGGATATCCCGGTCGCTGATTCCCAAAATATATTCCAAAAAAACAGAACCGAGACGGGCGTGCCATAACTTCGGACTGTTCTTTTCAACCTCGTCCAAATCAACGTCAAAGGTTTCGGCAATGTGAAGTTGCTCGGACGGAGGTGTGTCTTTGATAATATCATGTAACAGTCCGGCGGTGTACGATTTCTTCGGATCTCCGCCGTATTTTTCAGCTAATCGTTTCGCTTCTTTGGCAACGGCCAGGGAATGGGTGAAACGATAGGGGGTTAGTCGTTTCTTAATAATTTCCGTATACTGTTCGTCTAAGGAAAGCGTGGTATCCGGTTCCGTATACAGTCCGTTTCGAAGAATATAATCGGCAACGGGCTCCGAAACCATTGTTTTCCAATCTTCCGTATTATCGGTAAGGGACAGACGAATCTGTGTGGAAGAAATGGGAGGCAGAACGGCATCGATAACGGCCGTTTTAGCACCATCTTTTTGCAGCTCTTTTGCATGTTCACGAAGTTTTTCGATGGGAGTATCCCCACGCGGAACCGTGCAAAGAGTGGCAAGTTTCAGAAATTCGGAATACTGAAACCATGTTTGAATGGTTAAAAACATATCCGCACCGGTCAAAAGATACAATTCATCGTTTGGATGTTCCCGCTTCAGTTCCGTCAAAGTATCTACCGTAAAACTTGCGCCTCCTCGACGGATTTCCATATCGGAAACGGTCAGCCAAGGATAGGTTTCTGCTTCCAACCGACACATGTTCAGTCGGTGATAGGTGGAGGTGGAACTGCTTTTTGTTTTGTGCGGAGGCTGAAAGGTCGGCATCAAAATGACCCTGTCTAATTGTAGCGCCTCCTTGCAGGCTTTACAAAGTGCAAGGTGAGATAAATGAATTGGGTCAAAGGTGCCGCCAAACATGGCCAGCTTCATAGAGGTCTCTCCTTTAGCGAGGTAAAATGATTTTCGGTTCTTTCATATTTCTCCGATACAGGACGAAGGTTCTTCCGATGACATGAACGACTTCGGCGTTGGTTTTTTCGGCCAACAATTCCGCCACATCACGTACGGATTCCGGACAGGTTTCCAGCACCCGGCCTTTGATAAGTTCTCTGGCCGTTAAGGCATCGTCTGCCTGGACAACCATTGTATCGGATACGCCACCTTTTCCGGCATGGACAATGGGGTCCAGCGTATTGGCTTGGCCTCTTAAAAAGGCTCGTTGTTTACTGGTCATACATATTTCTCCTCTTGATAAGCTTGCAGTTTTTCGGAAAACAGCTTAAGTGCTTTTCCACGATGACTGTAAGCATCTTTTTCTTCTGCGGTCATTTCGGCGAAGGTTCTTCCGTCGGGGCACTCAAAAATCGGGTCATAGCCAAAGCCGTTCGTTCCTCTGATATTTGCGGAGATAACGCCCTCGCATACGCCCTGCACATCCAGCCGATCGCCATTTGGAAAAACGCAGCAAATGGCGCAAATAAATCGGGCGGAGCGTTCGTCTGTCGGTACATCCGACATTTTTTGCAGAATGGTTTCGGATTTGACATCATCCGGCGCATAGCGTGCGGAATAAATCCCCGGTTCTCCGTTAAGGGCATCCACACACAGTCCCGTATCATCGGCAACAGCCGGAAGCCCGGTCGCCATACAGGCAGAAGCGGCTTTTAGATATGCGTTTTCCGCAAAGGTGGTTCCGGTTTCTTCCACATCGGGAAGGGGAGCAGAGAGCTCGTTTTCCGAAAGAGCTTCTATGTGCAGCGGTTTCAGGATGCGGGCAAATTCAGTTAATTTGTGTGCGTTATGTGTAGCAATTACGAATCGCATTAGTCCTCACCAAATAATCCTTCCACAAAAGCATCGGGGTCAAAAGGCTGCAAGTCGTCAATTCCTTCACCGACACCGATGTATTTGACCGGAACATTTAAGTCCTCTCGAATGGTCAACACAACACCGCCGCGGGCGGTTCCGTCAAGTTTTGTCAAAACAATACCGGTAATATTGGCGACGTTCTTAAATTCTTTGGCTTGATTAACGGCATTTTGCCCGGTCGTGGCATCCAAAACAAGCAGGACTTCTTTGTCTGCGTCCGGAAGACCGCGGTCAATGACACGGTGAATTTTGGACAGTTCGTCCATCAAATTTTTCTTGTTATGAAGTCGACCCGCCGTATCAACAATCACAATGTCTGTGTTTCTGGCTTTTGCCGCCTCACAGGTGTCAAACACAACGGCTGCCGGATCGGCACGCTCTCCGTGTTTGATAATATCGACATCGGCTCGTTTGGCCCAAATATCGAGCTGTTCAATGGCGGCGGCACGGAATGTGTCGGCAGCGCCCAATAAAACTTTTTTGCCTTCGCTTTTGAATTGAGCGGCCATCTTCCCGATGGTGGTTGTCTTACCGACACCGTTGACACCGATAACCAAAATCAGAGAAGGTGTGGAATGAAGATTCAGTTCCTGTCCGCCGCGAAGCATATCGGCAACGATTTCTTTTAAAAGACGTTTGACGTCTGCCGGCTCCGTGACTTTTTCTTCTTTCACTTTTTCGCGAAGTTCATCACAAATATGAGAGGCCGTGGAGGCTCCCACGTCACCCATGATTAAAATTTCTTCCAGTTCTTCATAAAAATCATTATCAAGATGTCCGGATTTCAGCAGGTCGTTGATGGGGGTGTTCAGCACTTGCTTGGTTTTTTGAAGACCGGCTGCAATTTTTGAAAAAAAGCCCATATGAATACTTTCCTTTCGTTATGGTTAGGCTTGTACCTCGTCCGGACGGATACCGAGACGGGCTTCCACTTCGCTGGCGCGAAGTTCAAGGAGTTTGGTAACACCTTTTTCCTGCATGGTGACGCCATACAGGACATCGGATTCCTCCATGGTACCACGGCGGTGGGTAATGGCAATAAACTGCGTCTTGTCGGTTAAGCGACGAAGGTAGGAGACAAAACGAGCAATATTGGTGTCATCCAGGGCGGCATCAATTTCGTCCAGCATACAGAATGGGGACGGTGTTACGCGGAGAATGGCAAACAACAATGCGATAGCCGTCAATGACTTTTCACCGCCGGACAAAGCATCAATGTTCAAAATGACCTTTCCGGGTGGTTGAGCATTCAGCTCAATGCCGGAATGCAGAATATCGTCGGGATTTTCCAATTTAAGTATGGCTTTGCCTCCGTCGAACAAATCCACAAAGGTTTCCTGAAAGTAGGTGTTGATTTGGTTAAATCGAAGAATAAACATTTCACGCATTTGCGTGGTCAGGTCTTCGATTAATTCCAAAAGTTCTTTTTTGGAGATTTCCACGTCGGCAATTTGCACAGACATAAAGTCGTACCGTTCTTTGACTTCTTTGTACTCCTCAATGGCACCGACGTTGACGGATCCAAGACCGCGGATTTTGTTTTTGAGTTCGTTCAGTCGACGCCTGGATTCCGGAATATCTTCCGGTACGGTTGCAATCTCTTCTGCTTCCGCACGGGTTAATTCATATTCCTCATAAAGTTTACGCAAAATATTGTCAGTTTCTTCCTCGGCGTGCGTGGATTTTTCTTCCAAACGGGCCACTTCACCGCCGAGACGTTCTTTCTCGTCTGACAGGGAACGACTTTTTTGACGAAGCGAAGAAACTTCGGTGTCGTTTTCATTTTTCTTTTGAACCATCAAATCGGCTGTGTCACGGGCTGATTGAGCATCTTTTCGATATCCTTCAGCCTCCGCTGTAAGCTTTTCGATAGATTCCCGGATTTCACCGATACGGTTTTGAATGCCGTCAATTTGGGCATTCAGCTGTTCGCGGTAGTCGTCATCGTTCAAGCGACGCTTTTCAATGCCGTCAATGGTGGCACGAATGCCATCAATTTCTTTCTCATATCCAACGGAACGAAGTTTAATCTCGGCCATTTGAGTGGAAAGAGAATCTCGGACAGTTGACATTTCGGCACGTCCGCCGGACAGTTTTTCCAAAATATCGTTAACGGCTTCCTGCCGCTGGGTTAATTTTTCGATTTTTGCTTTTGCTTCGGTGATAATCGCAGTGGTTTCTGTCGTACGTTTGTTTAATGCTTCGATATCAGCTAGACAATTCTCCAAAGCTTCGGCACGGTTTTCTGCCAGCTCCGTAATACGTCGGAAATCAGATTCCAATCGAATGCCGTCCTCTTGGGCAGTTGTTAATTCGCCCTGTGCTCCGATAAGCGCGGCTTTGGCAGCGGAAGCTTCCTCCTGAAGATCCAGGTAGGTGTTATTTGCTGCTTCTGCTTTTTCCTCAGCCTTTCTTTGTTGTTCCTGCAGGACTTCCATTTCGGAACGACGGGAGAGGAGACCGGCACCTTTGACATGAGAACCACCGGTCAGGGAACCACCGGCATTAACGACCTGTCCGTCAAGGGTTACCACACGGAACCGATATTGGTATTTTTTGGCTATTTCGGTTGCGGTGTCCATATCGTCCGCAATTACGGTGCGTCCCAGTAAGCTGCTCATAATGGCGGCAAACTTGGAATCATAGGAAATCAAATCAGAGGCAATACCGCGAACGCCGGGCTCTTTTGTTACGTCGCTTTCTTTAAGCGGATTATCCTTGATTGTATCGATGGGGAGAAACGTGACACGTCCGGCGTTTTCGTTCTTTAAGAACTGAATGCCTCGTTTTGCGTCTTTTACGGTGTTGCAAATAACATTCTGGGCTGCATTTCCGAGGGCGGTCTCGATAGCAAGCGCCAGTTCAGTCGGCACTTCCATCAAACGGGAAACGGCACCGTGGATACCGGGCATAACACCGCGCTCTGCTTGCTTCATAATCAGCTTTGTGCTGCCGGCAAACCCTTCCATGGTCCGCTCCAAATCTTCCAGAATGTGAAGACGTCGTTTGGTTTCTTCGGCATCCAAGTGAGCCTGCTCGGCTTCGTGTTTTGCTTTTTCGGCTTTTTCCATTCGGGCATTATACCGCATTTCATAGCCGTTAACGGTATTCTGTAAACTTTCAATGTTATTCTGGCAGGCTTCGTAGGCGGCTGTGCTTTCCGTTTTCTCCTGCTCGGCTTCTTCGGCAGCGGCTCTGAGAGATTCAACGGAAGACTCCAGCTGTTCAATCTGAATGGCAATCTCCGCCAGCGTACTGTTGCCGGTGATTTCTTGAACACGAACTTCGGCCAGTTCTTTGGCTATATCCGTGGCGATTTGGTTTTGATCCTGCATTTGAGTACTGGCTTCATCGCTGCTTTGAGAAATGGCATCGAGTTGCTCGGAAAGTGCCAAACGTTCTTGGTCGGCTTCGGCAATAAGAGCTTCTCGCTTCGTAATTTCTTCCTGACAATGAGCGATTTCATCCTGTAGCTGCTGGTCGTCGGAATTGTGCTGGTCACGGTCAGTCTCAATCCGTTTGATGTCTTCTTCCAAGTGAGTGATGTCGTTTCTATAAACCGCTATATCGGACTCCACATGGGCTGCCTGCTCGTCAAAGGAAATGGCAGAACGATGGAGTTCGTCGATTTGAACGGAGAAAGACAGCATTTCTTCTCCGATTTCTTCTATTTTGCGCTCAATCTCATCAATGGAGGTTTCTGCAGTGTCATACTGGGTCCTGGCAAGTTCCAGCTTGTCGCTGAGAGAACGCATAACATCTCTCGATCTGGAAATGTCGTATAACCACAGACCGATTTCAAGACTCTTTTTCTCATCTGCATAGGATAAGAATTTCTCGGCTTTTTTCGCTTGGGTTTCCAGCGGGCCGACACGACTTTCCAGTTCAGCCATAATGTCCCGCAAACGGACCAGGTTGTCTTCGGTATTTTGCAGGCGACGTTCCGCTTCATTTTTGCGATAACGATATTTGGAAATGCCGGCAGCCTCTTCGAAAATTTCACGGCGGTTATCCGACCGGGAAGCAACAATATCGGCAATACGGCCTTGTCCGATGACGGAATAACCATCACGGCCGAGACCGGTATCCATAAACAACATTTGCACGTCTTTTAAACGGACGGTGGTGTTGTTCAGTATATATTCACTTTCGCCGGAACGGTAATAGCGACGGGAAACACAAACCTCGTCGGAATCAAATGCCAGTTCACGGTCACGGTTGTCAATGGTGAGGGAAACCTCGGCAAATCCCAACGGCTTTCTGGTGGCGGTTCCGTTAAAGATGACATCCTCCATTTTTGTGCTACGGAGGGTTTTGTTGGACTGTTCACCCAAAACCCAGCGGATAGCATCACTAATATTCGATTTTCCGCTACCGTTCGGACCAACTACTGCGGTGATTCCTTCACCGAAAGATAGAATGGTCTTGTCCGGAAAGGATTTAAATCCTCGAATTTCCAGAGATTTTAAGAACATGCGACTACGCTCCTCTAATTAGTATCCCATTAGGGCCAAGGCTTCTTTGGCAGCAAGCTGCTCGGCCTCTTTTTTAGTTTTTGCTTTTCCTTTACCGATGACGTTGCTGTTTAGGTGCACCTCAAAGGTAAAACGTTTGTTATGATCCGGCCCTGACTCGTCAACGAGTACATATTTCAGTGTTTCGCCGGGGTTTTGTTGAATGATTTCCTGTAGCTGGGTTTTATAGTCTTTGAAGACATGTGTTTTGCGGTTTTTCAGTTCATTTTGTACAAACGGGAGGGCAAATTGTTTTGCAGCTTCCATCCCGCCATCCAGGTAGATGGCACCGACAATGGCCTCAAAGGCATCCTCCAAAATGGAGGGGTTTTCCCGTCCCCCTCCCAGGTTTTCACCTTTTCCGAGCTTTAAAAACGAGCCGACTTCCAGGCTCTCGGAATAAGAAGCCAGGGCTTTTTGGCAAACAGCTGAAGAACGCTCTTTTGTCAATTGACCTTCGTCTTCCTTACTTTCTGCATAGAGATAATCGGCGGCGATAAAGCTGAGAACGGAATCGCCCAGAAACTCTAGTCGTTCATTGCTGACCAGGCGGTGTTCATTGGCATAGGAAGAATGTGTCAGGGCCTGCTCCAGCAAAGACGGATTTCGGAAAGAATACCCCAGCCGATTCATAAATTCGTCCAGGTTATTCATTGGCGTCCTCCTCAGAACCGGTTTGCTTAATGGCCTCTTCAATTCGCTCGCACAGCTTGGACTCGGCAGCTTCGGCAGCAACGCGAATGGCGTTTTGGAATGCCAAAGCATCAGAGTTTCCGTGAGCTTTGATGACCGGTTTTTTCACACCCAGCAATACGGCACCGCCGTATTCACTGGAATTAAATTTTTGTTTAAGTTCGGAAACACTGGATTTCATCATAAGCCCGGCCAGTTTTGTTTTGAGGTTTTTCATAAAGGCCCCTTTGACTTCGTGTAACACAAAGGTTAGGGCTCCTTCCATTCCTTTCAGCAAAACGTTTCCGGAAAAACCGTCGGCGACGATAACATCCGCACCGCCGGAAATAACGTCACGAGCTTCCACATTTCCGATAAAGTTTAAGTCGTCGCTGGTTTTCAAAAGTGCAAATGTGTCGTGCTGGAGGGTTCCTCCTTTTGTATCTTCGGCTCCGATGTTCAGCAGTCCGATACGAGGATCATGGGGGAGACGAACAACATGCGACATATACTGGTTGCCCATTTGGGCGAATTGCACAAGCATCTCCGGACGACAGTCTGCATTGGCACCCATATCCAAAAGCATGAACGGTTCCTTTCCGGTGTTTAAAACGGTGCCGAGCGCCGGTCTGGAGACCCCTTTGATTCGTTTGACAAGAAATGTGGCTCCCATCAGAAGAGCACCGGTGCTCCCGCCGGAAACGAAGGCGTCTCCCTGCCCCTCGGCCAAAGCGCGAAGGCCAACGGCCATAGAGCAGTCTTTGTGTGCTTTCAAAATGCTTCGAGGCTCATCTTCCATGGAGATTACTTCTGCAGCATCTAAAATATCCAGCCCGTCCATTGAAACAGACAAAGCCTGTATGCGACTGTTGATTTGAGCTTCGGGGCCGACTAACGTAACCTTGTGCCCATAAGCTTTCACGGCTTGAGCGGCACCTTTAATGGCCTCGTCCGGCGCGTAGTCCCCTCCAAATGCATCAAGAAGAATATGCATGGATTTTGCCTCCTTTATAAGTCGCGTAATAATTACGCGCACATAATAATCGACTTATTATATACCAATGCACCCTCAAAAGTCAAATGACATTAAGGAAAAAATCAGCTGTTTTTGGCACATTTCTTTGACTTTTTTGTGTTGATAAACCAGTGGAAATATGCTACTATTTTTCACAGGTTAGAAAAAGGAGGCGGATACGATGTCAGAAGCAAGAGGCTTACTGGAGGCCACGATTTTGTTGAACAAGAACACGTGTTATTTTATGAAAACCGGACGTTGTTCTCTTGATATGATTGATGATTTTTCCATGTTGCCTGCCGTAAAATCCGCACCATCGGACCTGCTGTATTGTCCTCGCTTGCTGAAAATGATGCAGAATGCCCGTAAAAGTCAGAAAGAAAGCACGGTAAAATGTAAAGCCTGTGAATGTGGCCATGCGGAGATTGTTTCTCATCCCCAAAAAGCTTGCATTGCCAGCCAAAAGAAACTTTTGCTTCATTTGGAGATGGAAGATGTCAGTGAACCGCTTTGCCCGGTTTGCGGCCGCCAAATGACTTTCGAGGAAGAAAGCGCAATGAATCAAGGCGGGGCCCGTATTGTGTCAATCCAAGCGGGAATTCGCAAAAAAGAGGTTGAAGGATGATACACGGAAAGATTATCCATCCCGGTGGAGATATTTCAAAGGCCATAGAGGTTCGCAAGCAGGTATTTGTGGAAGAACAAAATATTCCGCTGGAGATAGAGCTTGACGATATTGATGCCATCTCGACACATGTGGTTCTTTTTGATGATAACGAAAAACCGGTGGGAACCGGTCGTGTTTATCCGGTTGACGAAGGGATTTGCATGATTGGTCGGGTGTCCGTCCTGAAAGAATGTCGCCGCAAGGGCTATGGTGACTTTGCCGTTCGAATTTTGATGGATTACGCATTCCGACATGGAGCAAAAAAAATAGAAATTCATTCCCAGGTGCCGGTGGTCCCTTTTTATGAAAGTATTGGTTTCAAAGCGGAAGGGGATCCGTTTGAAGAAGATACGGTTATGTGCCTTCAAATGTCCATTTATCCTCATCAAATCACCACAAAGTGCGGACATTGCCATACAAAAAAAGATCGAACGAAAAAGCCACAGGTTGATAAGGATGTTTTTCGATTGTTCAGTAACATCAAATATGAGATGTATTAACAAATCAGAATTTGAGGAGAAGAACAAATGCCAAAGCATGAATTTGGAATAATGACGTTTGACCCGCAACCGGAAGAGGTATTTGAAGTATATGAGCCGGAAAAATATAATTGTATCACTGTTGATGATGATTATATTGAAGTGCTGCTGCCGAAATTGTCGGTTGTTGATTGCTTTTGGCACACCTTGTATAACCCTAATAAGAATCTGGCATATTGCGGTATCACCTTAATCCCACCTGATTCGATGGACTTGTTTATTGAACTGATCGATGGAGCTGTTGGTACCGAAAAACTCAAAGAATTGATGATAAAAGCAAAAGAAGACAATAAATATATCATTCACTTCGGAATATAGTGATAGCTCGACAAATCCCAATTTGTCGAGCTAAAAGAAACAACCCGCTGAAAAGTTTTCTTTTTCAGCGGGTATCTTTGTCTCATACAATATCAAGGAGGGGAAAATTATATATTTTTCCGCTCAAAGCCGATTTGCATCGACTTATTTTTTAGGAGCAAGCCCCTAATACCCCACAGGAAGAAAAAGAATATATTGGAAAATACTTCCTTATCTTTCCGTTGGGAAACGTTCGACCTTTTTTGTTGCTTATTTGAGGATAATTGCGTTGATGCCTTCCTCAAAGGAATATTTCGGCTTCCACCGGAGTGTTTCGCAGGTTTTTGTCATGTCCGGTTGCAACTGCACAACACCTTCCGGTTTGATGGGGCGTTCACCGAATACCGGGGTTCCTTTTTCGCCACATAATGCATACACCTGCATAACAAACTCTTTCAAAACACGGGTGTCTGTGCCGGCAACATTATATATGCATCCTTTTGAAGACAAACTGCCGTTAAAAGTAACGAATTTCACAAACAAGTCCGCCAAGTCATCAATGTATAAAAAGTTCCACCAGTTCTCGCAAGCACTCATTTGCATTTGCTCTCCGGCAAGAAACGTACGCACACAAGAGGAAATCAGGGTGTGTGGGTGGTCGTCGGGACCATATACGCTGAAGATTCTGGGGTGGACAAAGTCGATTTGCAGTTCTTTTGCCAAGGCTTCCGCCTGCACACCGAAGGCATATTTATATTTTCCGTATTCCGATACGGGGTTGCAGGAAGAACTTTCCGAAATGAGATTTTTGTGAATACCATATTCGGCTTGTGATCCGGCAAAAATAAAGCGTTTGCATCCGCAGGATGCGGTCATTTTCATCAAATCCAAAGAGTCTTCCACGTTCTTTTGATGGACGGATGGGTCGTTACGTGTGGCCTCAGTAGTGCCGGCCCAGGCCAAGTGAATGCAGCAATCAATAGAGGCAATTTGCTTGGCAAGGTTTTCGGTGGAATCTCCCAAGCTGAAGGTGATGATGCGGAGATTTTTGAAACTTGATAAGGTTTCCAGACGGGGAGAATCCTTTCGTGCGGTGGCATAAACGGTATGACCGTCTTCCAAAAGGGCCTTGACAATATGCCGTCCCAGAAAACTGGTGGCACCGGTAACCAAAACAGTTTGTTTATTCATTGGTTTTCGCCTTTCTCAGAATAATTCGTCCAAATCAGAGAAGGATTTCGCATAGTAAGTGGGGTTAAAGGAACTGAGTTCTTCATAGGTTCCGAATCCGAACAGGGCGGCTACGGTTTTTAAACCGAGTTCGCCGGACGGAATCATATCAAATTTACGATCGCCGACCATAATGGCCTGCTCAAGGGGAATGTTATACGTATCCAAAACGCATTGCATAACTTCCTTCTTCGTGTTGCGTGTGCCGTCAAGTCCACACCCGACGACAGCGGAGAGATAAGGGGCAATCCCTAAATATTCGGCAATTTGTTCTGCATAAACACCGGGCTTGGATGTGGCGATGAACATTTTGTATCCCTTGGCGTGCAAGGATTTTAAGGTTTCTTTTACGCCGGGGTATAGAATGCTGTGCTTCCATCCTTCTGTTCCGTAATATTCTCTGTAAAGGACAACCGCTTTACGGATTTTTTCGTCATCAAAACCGCAAAAATTGCGGAATGAGTACTCCAGCGGCGGGCCGATAAACAATTTCAGGGTTTCCGTGTCCGGGATGGGCTCGTTTAAAGACCGAAGAGCGTGCTTGACACCGTTCCAAACACCCTCGCAGGAATCAATAATGGTTCCGTCTAAGTCAAATAAGATGTGCGTAACTGCCATGATAGCCTCCTTGTTCTGTGCAAAACAAATTAAATTCTTTTGTTATTCTATCAAAAAAGGATGGTATAAACAAGGGAGAAAGGGAAAATCAACCTGTTGCCTGTCTTTTTTCTTGAGTTTGCAACGGGGAAAAGATATACTGTAGATATTAATAGAGAGGGAGTGTGTTGAAAATGCATGAGCCGCTGGATATGCTGGTTCGTTTGTATGATTTGCCGGATGTCAATCCATTTTTGGATGAACTAAAAAAAGAAGGCATTGTGGTTCGTAAACCAATCGGACCGGAACAGCCCTATCTGTCAAAATGGATTGAGGAGACTTTCGGACCTGTTTGGGCGGGAGAAGTAATGAGTGCTTTTTACAGAAGCCCGAAGGGAGTCTATATTGCGGTTGAGGAAAAGGATGGAGAAAAGCCGAAACTCCTCGGATTTGCGGCCTATGATGCTACCTGTAAAGGCATGTTCGGTCCGACCGGAGTGACGCCGGAGGCGAGAATGAAAGGCATTGGACGAGCTGTAATGTTGTCCTGCCTTCACGCCATGAAAGAGGAAGGGTACGGGTATGCCGTAATCGGTGATACCGAAAAATGGGAATATTATAACAAATGTTGTGGTGCAACACCGATAGAAGGATCTTCCCCCGGTGTATTTGAGGGATTTTTACGTGTATGAAAAAAGACATCTGTAATCAAAACGATTGCAGATGTCTTTTTTGATTCTACACAATATTCAGCTTGATGTCTCCGGTTACGGTTATAATCTCGCATGTTCCGCCCGTTTTTGTTTCGGGAACATGGATGTCACCCGTTGAGGATTTAACAGCAAAGATTTTTTCCGTAAGCAGAGAACCGATGACGCTGCCTGTGGTTGTTTTTACGGAGATTTCGGCGGCATCCGAGTGGTCAAATGTGACATCTCCGGTTTCTCTTTGAATTTCGATTTTTTTCGTGACATTTACGTCTTTTAAGATAATGTCCCCCGTATTTCCGGTTGAAACAAAATTCTGGCATACCGTGCTTGCCACATTTATGGCACCGGTGGTGATATTTGTTTTTGTGTCGCCTTTACAAATCACATCAGACAAAGAAATATCTCCGGTCGAAACGGAAAGATCAATCGTATTTACCGAAATCGTATTGATTTTTATATTGCCGGTGGTTTCTTTGACGGTGAGGGATGTATATTCTGCCTTTGGAAGATAAACCGTTACTTTCGGCGAGTGAAAACTGAAACTGATGTGTTCGTGCCAATTCCTTTCATCAATGGCGCAAATGGTCAGCGTACCGTTTTGAACACTCACTGAATGCTTCATTTTTTCTTCTTCGTAACAAATTACTTTGCATGTGTTGTCTTCGGCAGGGGCAAGGAGTATGTCCGCGGTTACCGTGTTCAACTGGATGCTGCTGAATGGTTCGCGGATTTCATGGGTGCTGGTTTCATATTTTTCTGTGCTTAAACACGAAAAATCCCAGTGGTATTTTGTCATTGCGGCTGCGAACAGAATGGCTCCGATTGCTACGAGAGAAGCTGCTGCAATAAGCCATCTTTTCGTGGTTTTACTCATTACGCATCCTCCTTTTTGACAAAGCAATTTTTAATCCGGATTGCAAGTTTTTTCGTTAAGTACAAAATACCTTTCGTTGCTGCCACGCATCCGAAAAACACAAAAACGGAAAGACCTGCACAAACAATTCCGGCACCGATTACGGCAACTCCTGTCGGAATATAACCGATTCGGGCAAAATATATGCCTGCCGCTATGCCTGCTATAGCACAGGCGACAAAGGAAGCAAATACAGACCAAAGAACAATGATAACTGACCATAACACAACATAAAGGGAAAAAACAACGGCAAGCACGGCAATTAGGAGAGGAAGCCATACCGGAGTTCCGAGTATCAAAAGTAAGATTTCCCATATGGATAGTTTTCTTTTTGGCGTGATTTTTTCCTTTACAAGCTTCCCGAGCGGAATGTCTGCTATAATTTGTTCCACGAGATTATCAACAGGTCCTATTTCACCAACGGCGTTTTCTTCAGGAATGCCGTCTTCTATTCGGTCTTCTATCATTTCGCCATAAAAAGCCAGGCGTTCATCGATATCGTCTTTTGGCAGTCCTGACAGGTTTTGGCGTAGCTGTGCAAGGAATTCCTGCTTATTCATTGCCATCATCCTCCTTTGCAACAAATCGGTATATCGACTGGATTTCTTTCCAGTCATTTCTGAATTCGTCAATGCGTTTTAATCCGTCACCCGTGATATGGTAATACTTTCGGAGTCTTCCATCGTGTTCCACCGTGCGAACGGTCAGCATTTTTGCAATCTCCAGGCGTTTCAAAATGGTATATAAAGTTGATTCGGAAAGTTCGATAAACGGTTTCATATCTTTGATGATTTTGTAACCATACGAGTCTTCGCTTCGTATGGCCGCCAACACGCATACATCCAGAAGTCCTCTTTTCAGTTGAATGTCCATGCTATACCTCCTTTGATGTTATACATCGTAACACGAAGTATAAAAACTATCAAGAGAAAAATTGCAATTTGGACAAAAAAGAAGGATTGCAATCATTTTTTGATTGCAATCCTTCTTGGTCCGAGTGACTGGAGTCGAACCAGCGGCCTCTTGAACCCCATTCAAGCGCGCTACCAACTGCGCTACACCCGGAAATGTGCAAGTGGTATTCTATCACATAAGGTGATGAAATGCAAGTGCAAATATGAGAAAAAAGACGTGCCGGAAACCCGACACGTCTAATGTAATTACCACTTGGGAGAGCAAAGCTGCACATCGCTGGAGGAGGTAATGGAGAAATAGTGGGCGAGAATTTGTTTGTAATTCCATCCATATTCATTAGCATAAATAACGGCACCGATTTGACTCATTCCGACACCGTGTCCATACCCTTTTACTTCCAGTGTGATTTTGTCTCCGGACTGAGAAACAACATGGAATGCATGAGACCGAAGCCCGAGTGCGCTTCGGATTTGCGTGCCCTTGACATACACTTTTTTGTCACCGGAATAGTAGTACAAATTGCATCTGGCGACATAGGAGCCATCCCACTCCGTTGCATACAAAGGATAGTAGCCGCTCTTACTTTCGACGTAAACTTTGCTGCCGACGACATCGGTGACATCGGCGAGAATGCTGTCCATAGATGCGGTGTACGTAGAAACAAAAGCATCGCTTCCGTAATATTTGTTGGCAAGAGATTCCGTCTCCGGACTGAAGACGGCACGACAGTGGGGGAGATCCTGCACATATACTTTACAGCAGGAGGATGTTGTCCCGGCCGCACTACTGTGATAGAAAATATCACATAGCTTTCCTTTTTCCGAGGATGCGGATGTATCCATGAGTTTGATTCCCAAAACCTCACCGACGGCATTATAGATTTTTTTGTCGTTGGCTGTTGTCAAATCCACATCGTTTGCCATACTGATAACGTATTCCGTTCCGTCATAGCAAACTTTACACATACGGGAATAGGAGGTGACGGCATGGGCTTTCCAGGCTTCTGTTGAACTGGAAGCATTGCGGGCACTGCCAAGTTCATATTTTACGTCAGCTGTAACGGCAAGCTGTAAATCAGCTTTGGTCTTGACTTTGTATACTTTCCCGGTTTTTTTGTTTCGGACGACAATTTTATTCATATATTTTGATTCGTCAACCGTACTTGTTTTGAGAGATGGTGTGGAAGGGGATGTCACCGCTTTCATTGTCGGGAATTTTTGAACGCTTGCTTTGCCGGTAGGGACTTTTGTTGTGGCGACTGTTGTTTTCTTTGTTGTTTTCTTTGTTGTTTTGGCGGTTGCTTTTGTCGTTGGTTTCGTTGTTTTGATTGTCGTTTTCTTTTCGGTAGTGGCTTTTGTTTCTTTCGAGGTTTTCTCGCCTGTGGCTTCTTTCACGGTTGTTTCTTTTGTTACAGAAGATTTGGTGGTGGCTTTTTTGCTGAGAGAAGTAGTGGATTCCAATGTGGTACCGGAAGTGGTTTCGTCGATTGACGTGTCAGAGTCTTCGATGGAATCTTCGCTTAAAGTGTATTGGTATTTTCCGGCGGTTTCATTGGGCATGCCGTAATTGGGGTACTGTACACGATTGTTTGCCATCAGTAGCCACAGGTAATCAATGTCCTTGACATTTAATACATCATTTTTGCTGACATCACCGGCGCGGATTTGTGTTTTGTTCAGCGAAATGCTTCCGTTTGCATAGCGCAAGATCAGCCGTGCATCTGCACTATTAACATAGCCGTCCCGGTTGACATCGCCGTTTTGGTCATTTGCTTCGGCAAATGCGCAAATGGGGAACACGGTGATTACGGAAATCAGCAGAGAAAGAGCGAGCAGTATACTCAGGATTCTTTTCTTCATGCAAAAACACCTCCCTATCAATCTCGCAAATTATACCACTGCTTGTGGAAAAGTGCAACTTTGTCGAGAAAATCCACAAGATAAGCCCATCAAAAAACTAGGGGAAATATCTTGCAATATATCGTCCTTTATAGTAAAATATCTACAGAAAAATATAACCTTTGAGAGGTACTTGCGATGTCCGTTTATTTAGACACTCGTAATGTGGATCATTTCATAACAGATGACGAATGGAAATCCATGCAGCCTGCGATTGATGAGGCGCATGATACTTTACATAATCATACGGGTCTTGGAAGTGATTCGCTGGGATGGCTTGATTATCCGTCCCATTATGACGTGGATGAATTTGCCCGGGTGCAAGAGGCAGCTAAAAAGATTCAGGAAGACAGTGACGTTTTGATCGTCATTGGCATCGGCGGATCATATTTGGGTGCTCGCGCAGCCGTTGAACTGGTTAAAACCAGTTTTTATAATTCAACAGATAAAACAACTCCGGATATTCATTTTGTCGGCAACAGTGTAAGTGCATTGGAAATCCAGGAGACTCTTCGTTTGTGCGAAGGAAAACGCATTTCCATTAATGTAATTTCCAAGTCGGGAACGACAATGGAGTCTGCTGTCACTTTCCGAATTTTCCGGGAATACTTAATTGAAAGGGTAGGAAAAGAAGAGGCGGCACGCCGTATTTACGTAACTACCGACCGTTATCAGGGCATTCTTCGTTCTCTTGTTGAGAAAGAAGGATACCAAAGTTTCGTGGTTCCTTCCAATATCGGAGGACGATATTCGGTTCTAACAGCTGTCGGAATGCTTCCTGTGGCCGTTGCCGGTTGTGATATCCCGGCTATGCTTCGAGGAGCGCTTTGTGCAGAGAATGATTTAAAGGAACGTAGCCTTTTCAAAAACCCATGCTATCGTTATGCGGCCGCCCGTCATTTGATGATGAAAAAAGGAAAAACCGTAGAGATACTGGTCAATTCCGAACCGCGGTTTACCCAGTTTGGGGAATGGTGGAGGCAGTTGTTTGCCGAAAGTGAAGGAAAAAACGGTAAAGGGTTGTTCCCCGTAGGTTCTATTTTCACGACGGAACTTCATTCCATCGGACAGTTTATTCAGCAAGGAACGCCGGTTTTGTTTGAAACGGCTATTTTGTATGATCAGCCGTCCAGCGACTTGACCATTCATTCCGTAGAAGGAAACTTTGACGGCTTGAACTATTTGGATGGAAAAACTCTGCACGGAATCAATAACACAGCGGTTCTCAGTGCGTTGATGGCTCATGCCGACGGAGGTACTCCGAGTCTTTTGATCCGAATTCCGAAAGCGGACGAAGAAAACCTCGGATATCTTTTCTATTTCTTCGAAAAGGCATGTGCGATTTCCGGATACATGCTCGGGGTTAACCCGTTTGACCAGCCCGGTGTGATTGGATTTAAAAACAACATGTTTGCTTTACTTGGCAGACCGGGTTACGAAAATTTGCTGCGAGAGTTGCAGCGCATTTTATAATTTCAGATTCAACCGCTTTTGCGGATGAAACAATATGCTATATGTGGGAGGACACAATTATGATTACTTTAATTCTTGGCAAAAAAGGCACTGGAAAAACAAAACGCTTGCTTGACATGTGCAATGACGCCACCACAAAATCCATGGGAAATGTCGTCTTTATTGAAAAAGACAGCACTTTGACATTTGATCTCAATCACAGTACTCGCTTGGCCGTTGCTGAGGAGTATGGTGTTGACAGCTTTGACGCTTTGTACGGCTTTATTGCCGGTATGTGCGCCGGAAACTATGATATTACCGATATCTTTGTTGATTCCACTTTGAAAATCGGTGGCTCCGATATGGTCGCTTTTGAAGGTTTTATTTCCAAAGTTGCCGCTCTCGGCCAGAAAACCGACGCCAAAATGGTGTTCTCCATTTCTGCGGATCCCGCAGAAATTCCCGAAGGCGTTCACAAATATGTTGTGGAGCTGTAATTTCAATAACGGAAGTGTAACGTTATGATAGAGAATACATCAGAACCGAACACGACAGAAATCGCCCGCCGTGAGGAGGGCGATATCTGTGTATATGATCGAGGCAAAAAGGAAGCCGGAGGCAAAATGTATGAGCGATTTGCTATTAAGACGCATTTTGTCGAAGAGGGGGAAGACTATGTGGAATTGTTCCGCAAGTATGTTTCTCCGCTTTATAAGTCCGGTGACTTTGTCACGGTCAGCGAAAAAGTGATTTCTATGTGTCAGAATAACACCGTCAAAATGGAGGATGTCCATGTTGGCTGGTGGGCAAAGACACTTTCCAAGTTTGCAACCAGTAACGAACATGGCATTGCCATGGACGAGCCCTACAAACTGCAGCTGGCGATTGATATGAAAGGCTTACCGCTGATTTTGTGGGCTTGTGTGCGCCATGTGTTTGGTCGCCTGGTCGGCAAACGGGGAGTATTCTATGAGGTTGTTGGACAGGATGTTTCCGGTATCGACGGTTTTTACAGCCACTCGTCCTTTGATTTCTACCACACAACGGCAGTCTTGATTCCGAAAGACCCGAACGGTGTTTGCAAAAAGATTGAAGATGAGCTGGGGATTGCCACCGTTATCGTGGATGCCAACGATTTGAACGTCGAAGTTCTCGGTAAAGCCCCGTCCTTGTCTGCCATGACGGACGCTGTTTTGGCTGAGTCAATTTTTGACAATCCGGCAGGTCAGGACGATCAATTGACACCGTTGATTCTTGTGCGAGCTGCAGAAGACTGAAAACGGGTGTATTTATAAAGAAAAAGTTGTTGACAAATAGAAAATTACTGATATATAATATAACCCGTGTCTGAGCGCATTGTCTGAAAGACGGAATGCATCACGGGAAAACCCGAAGAGGCAAGAAGTATGAAGTGGAATGTGCGAAGGGTGTTTTCAAGAGAAGTAACGCATATGCCCATTGAAGACAGTTTGGATTTATCCGAATTGACTTTTCAAAGTGCCTGTCCGTTTCCGACACCTGTTCATGTAAAAGGGATGGTTGACGGAGCTGGTAGTGTTGTACTTTTGCGAATGACGGTGGAGTATACATATAACGGTCAGTGTGATCGTTGTTTGACACCTGTTCATCGCGATGGGTCTTTTACTGCAGAACATGTTCTTGTGACATCGACAGAAGAAGATAGCGACGACTTAGTCGTAGTGGATCAGTTTATGCTGGATTTGGATGAATTGGTTGCAGATGATATTTGGATGGAACTTCCGTCCAAATGCTTGTGCAAACCAGATTGCCAAGGCTTGTGCCCGAAGTGTGGGAAGAATCTCAACGAAGGGCCGTGCGGGTGTTCCGGCAAGGAGACAGACCCGCGCCTGGCGGCATTGGCCGCATTACTGGAATAAACAATTACCGAAACCTTATAAGGAGGTGCTGAAATGGCGGTACCGGCAAACAAACACTCTAGTGCAAGACGTGATAAACGTCGTAGCAACGTATGGAAGATGAGCGCTCCTGAGCTTATGAAATGCCCGAATTGCGGTGAATTCAAACGTGCTCATCGCCTTTGCCCCAATTGTGGTTATTACAACGGCAAACAAGTTGTGAAAACCGAAGAATAATGAATCCATGCGAAAATGGGGAGGAATAGGATCTATTCCTCCCTTTGCTTTTTTGCGTGAGAAAGGAGTCTGAAATGCCTGTTGTTATTGATGAAATCATATCAGGAAGCTTGGCGGAAAAGAAAAAGATTGCCGCCGGCGATATTTTGCTTTCTATTAACGGCCACAGCATTGAAGACGTCCTGGACTATCGTTTTTATATACAAAACGAAAAAGTTGTTTTGAAGATTCAAACGCCGAAAAAGGAACGAACCGTTCGTATTCGCAAAGAGGAAGACGAAGAACTGGGCCTTGAGTTTTCCAGTTATTTAATGGATGAGCAGAGACATTGCCGTAACAATTGTATTTTCTGCTTTATTGACCAGCTTCCGAAGGGTCTTCGTGATACTTTATATTTCAAAGACGACGATAGCCGACTTTCTTTTTTGTTTGGGAATTATATTACGCTTACCAATTTGAGTGAGCATGAGATTTCCCGTATTATCGAAATGCATATCAGTCCGGTAAATGTGTCCGTACATACGACGAATCCGGAATTGCGCTGCAAAATGATGAACAATCGTTTTGCAGGAGACAGTTTGAAGATTTTACGTCGATTTTCAGATGCCGGACTTGCCATAAACGCTCAGCTGGTTTTGTGCCCCGGATATAATGATGGGGATCAACTGAGTAAAACGATGGAAGATTTGATATCGTACTTGCCGTCCGTTCAAAGTGTGGCGGCGGTTCCGGTCGGACTTACGCGATATCGTGAAGGGCTTACACCGCTTCGCTTGTTTACCAAGGAAGAATCCGAGGACGTTATTCGACGTATGGAAGCGGTAGGTGATCGGATGCTTTCTCAATATGGAAAGCGTATCTTCTATCCATCGGATGAGTTCTTTATCAAAGCAGAGCGGCCGATTCCCGATGCTTCGTATTACGGTGATTTTTTGCAGCTGGAGAATGGTGTCGGAATGATGGCACTGTTTTGTCAGCAGTTTGAAGAAGCGTTGGATATGTGTGAGGACGTTCCGTCGGGGCGTTCCTTGACGGCCGTCACGGGACAACTTGCCTATCCGATGATGCAGAAATGTGTCGAGAAGGCGAAGCAAAAATATCCTTCGCTACAGGTACAACTTGTGCCGATTCGGAATGATTTCTTTGGTGAAACGATAACGGTCACCGGGCTTGTTGTCGGTGAAGACATTGTAAATCAGCTGAAAGGTCAGTGCGGGGAAGTGTTACTGGTCCCTGCTTCTATGCTTCGAAGCGAAAGAGATCTGTTCCTGGACAGCATGTCAACGGAAGAGGTCGCAGAAGCACTTCAAACGGAAGTGTGTATAACGGATTGTGATGGTTTCTCGTTTGTAGAGGCCTTAATGCAGTAAAGAAGGAAGGTGCAACCATGTCAAAACCGGTTGTAGCGGTTGTTGGACGCCCCAATGTGGGAAAATCAACCTTATTTAACAAGTTAATCGGTCAAAGATTGGCCATTGTACAGGATACGCCCGGTGTAACGCGTGACCGTATTTTTGCGGAATGTGAATGGCGTGGTCGCTCGTTTATGCTTGCCGACACGGGCGGTATTGAGCCGAAAACCGATGATTTGATTCTCGGAAAAATGCGGGAGCAGGCGAATCTTGCCATTGAGCAGGCGGATGTCATTATTTTGGTAACCGACGTTCAGTCCGGTGTGACGGCAAACGATGCCGATGTGGCAGCCATGCTTCAGCGCTGCGGAAAGCCGGTTGTTTTGTGTGTGAACAAGTGTGATCGTGTTGGTGAACCGGATCCGGACTTCTATGAATTCTATAATTTGGGACTTGGTGACCCGATTGCCGTGTCCTCGGTACACGGACACGGAACCGGCGACTTGCTGGATGCTGTTTTTGAGTATTTGCCGGCTGAAGAGCCGGAAACAGACTCGGAAAACGAACCGATTCGAGTGGCGGTCATCGGAAAACCGAACGCCGGAAAGAGTTCGCTGATTAATTCCATCGTCGGCGAAGAGAGATGTATCGTTTCCGATATTGCGGGAACTACCCGTGATGCGCTGGATACCCCGATACATAATCAGTACGGTGCTTTTATCTTTATCGATACAGCCGGTATTCGCCGCAAAAGCAAGGTGGATGATTCTGTTGAAAAATACAGCATTCTGCGGGCTCAAATGGCAATCGAGAGAGCAGATGTCTGTGTTATTTTAATTGATGGTGTGGAAGGGTTCACCGAACAGGACAGTAAAGTGGCAGGCCTTGCCCATGAAGCAGGGAAGGCGTGCATTATCGGCGTGAACAAATGGGATGCCGTGGAAAAGGATACGCACACGATGGATACGATGCGGAAGAAATTGGAAAACGATTTCAGTTTTATGTCCTATGCTCCGTTCTTGTTTCTGTCCGCCAAAACGGGACAGCGTGTGGACCGGCTCTTTGAACTGATTACATATGTCCACGAACAAAACACAATGCGCATTTCCACGGGTATGCTTAATGACTTGCTTGCGGATGCTACGGCGCGTGTGCAACCGCCGACGGATAAAGGGCGTCGTTTGCGTATTTACTACATGACACAACCATCAACCTGCCCTCCGACGTTTGTTTGCTTTGTTAACCGTGCGGATTTATTCCACTATTCCTATCAGCGGTATTTGGAAAACCGGATTCGGGAAACCTTCGGCCTGGAAGGAACACCGATTCGTATGATTGTCAGAGAAAAAGGCGAGAAAGAGCGCTAAGGAGAGGATTACAATGGCCAGATCAGCCAAAGAAATCAGTAAAAGACGCGCAGCAGCACGTCGGAAACAAAAACGTCAGGACCGAATTGCTATTTTGATTCTTATCGGCATTGTGCTTGTTATCGCCATCATTGTCGGTTCGTTTTTAGGTGGCCGTGAAAAGAAAAATCTGAAGAATCAGGAGACGGGAAAAACGACTGCCTATACACTTTCTCCGGATATGACAAAGCCGACGGACGCGAATGAGACGAAGGAAAACGGTGAGGCGATTGTTACGGAGGAAAGCCCGAAACAATCTGAGAAAACCAAGCAGGGCAACAGTCCGACAGTTACCTCTGCTCCGCGGGAAAATACGCCTTCTGTCCCGCATGCCGGTACGCCTTACGTCCAGAAGACCGTCAGCGACTGGAAGTACGTTTTGGCCAATGACTGGAATCCTTTGTCGCAAAGCTATGTCGCCTCGATTCCTCTTGCCAACTATAACAGTACATGGCAATTCGATGAGCGTGCGTTACCGTATCTGAACAAGATGTTGGATGCCGCCAACGCCGACGGCTGCGGTTTGTGGGGCCAGTCTTTGTTCCGCGACTATGATTTGCAAAAGACACTGTATGAGCGTCAGGTTCAGGAACTGATTGATTCCGGATATGACCGTGAAAAAGCCGAAACCGAAGCGGCTACGATCGTAAAACGTCCCGGAACCAGCGAACATAATACCGGCTTAGCGGTTGATTTTGAGTGTGAGGAATACACCTATTTGGACGAAGGTTTCGAAAAAACCAAAGCCTTTGATTGGCTCAAAGCACATTGTGCGGAATATGGCTTTATTTTGCGGTTCCCGAAGGATAAAGAATCGGTAACCGGTGTCATTTATGAACCCTGGCATTATCGCTATGTCGGCGAGAGTGCGGCCAAAGAGATTATGTCCAGAGGTATTTGTCTCGAAGAGTATTTGGAAGAAAAGGGCCTATAAAATGGGATTGTTTTCCAGAAAAAAACAAAATACGTTTCAAACGGCTATGCTTGAAAAAGTGCATGGCCGTTCTATTCGTTATGCAGCTCAGCGTGTTTTAGATGAAAACGGCAATCCGACTGAGGTGATTCTCGGAAAGAACGGAGCCATCAATACGATTGAAAACCGAATTGTTCTGATGTGCAACGGAAAAGAAGTGTTTCGCTGTGATGCTGAAGGGGCTTCCATCAGCGAATTGATGAGCCTGAATGGTGTGGTCATTGAAGGCGTGAATGCGGTTACCGGAGAGAAAAACACGGTTGTTGCCTATTTTACGGGGTATCGATAATGGAGAAGAAAGCAATTGTCATCGGCGCCGGATTGGCCGGATGCGAAGCCGCCTGGACTTTGGCAGAGGCCGGAGTGGCGGTTGATTTGTATGAAATGAAACCGACAAAATATTCACCGGCACACCATCAGGATGTGCTGGCGGAACTGGTTTGCTCGAATTCTCTAAAAGCGAAAAGGCTGGAAAGTGCAGCCGGACTTTTGAAGGAGGAAATGCGGCGACTCGGTTCCTTGTGTATTCCGGCGGCTGAGCAGTCTGCTGTTGCGGCCGGTGGTGCTCTGGCGGTAGATAGAGACTTGTTTTCCGGTTATATTACGGAAAAAATTCTGTCTCATCCGCAAATTAAGATGCATCGGGAGGAACTGACAAAAGTTCCGGAGAACGGGGTTGTTGTTGTGGCGACAGGTCCATTGACCAGTGATGCTTTGGCGGAGGATATAGCAAACCTGTGCGGGGACGGTCTTCATTTTTATGATGCGGCTGCGCCGATTGTAATGGCAGACAGTATTGATGACTCCTGTTCCTTCAGGGCTTCCCGATACGGACGGGATGATAAACCGGAGGGAGAAGAGGGCGATTATATCAACTGCCCGATGAACAAGGAAGAGTACGAAGCATTCCATGAGGCTCTTGTTCATGCTGAAATTGCACCGCTTCACGGTTTTGATAAGGCAAATCCGAGTGTATACGAGGGATGTATGCCGATTGAGGTTTTGGCGAAACGCGGTACGGATACGATTCGCTTTGGTCCGATGAAACCGGTCGGGCTTCGGGATCCGCGAACCGGACACAGGCCTTGGGCCGTTTTGCAGCTTCGGGCCGAGAATGCCGAGGCAACGATGTATAATTTGGTGGGATTTCAAACCAATCTGAAATTTGGAGAACAAAAACGTGTATTCGGAATGATTCCTGCTTTGAAAAATGCTGAATATGCCCGCTATGGTGTTATGCACCGAAATACTTTTATCAATTCGCCGGAATTGCTGACGGCGGGCTTTATGTTCAAAAATCGACCGGGCTTGTTTTTTGCCGGACAGATGACGGGTGTTGAAGGGTATATGGAATCCGCTTCCTCCGGTATATTGGCAGGGATAAATGCGGTCAGATGTTTGAATGGACAAGAAGAATGGCACATGCCGAGAACAACGATGATGGGAGCCCTTGCAGGGTATGTCAGTGACGGTCCGAACCCGCATTTTCAGCCTATGGGTGCCAATTTCGGTGTGCTTCCGCCACTGGAAGAGTCCATACGGGACAAAAAACTTCGGTATGCAAAACTATCCGAACGGGCACTGGAAGATTTGGAAAAGTCACGACTTTTGTAAAATTGCACAAAAACAGAGAAGAGACGGCAGAAAAAATGCCGTCTCTTTATATATTATATATAAAGATTTACTTGATAATGGGGCCTTCTTGGTGGTATAATGAATCCGTATAAAAGGGTCTTCGTAAAATGGTTTAGAAATGATAGTGGAAAAGAGGATGTATTATGGCAAATCGTTTGTTTCAGGGAACTATTATTCAAATGGCTTCCGTTATTGAGCGTGTGATTGGCGTTGCCGATCAAAGTATGAGCATTGTTGCTTGCAGTGATTTGGGAAAAATCGGAGAGCAGGAAGAAAATCTTGAAAAGTCTCATTTTTCCGAGCCCGGTGTTTTTAAGCAGGGTGGCTATACATACAAGTGTTTTGGAGAGATGACCAGTAATCCGTATATTCTGTTTGTGGAAGGCGAGGATGATCTGGCCAAGAAATATGTTGGTCTCCTTTCTGTTAGTTTCAACGGACTCAAGGAATACTATGAAGAGAAATATGACAGTTCAAACTTTGTGAAAAACATTTTGCTGGATAATATTCTCCCCGGCGATATTTATCAAAAGGCCAAGGAACTGAACTTCGATAAAGAAGAGCAGTACGTGGTGCTGCTTGTTCGTGTTACGCGTCCCGGAGACATCAATGTGTATGATGTTCTTTTGAATTTGTTCCCGGACCGTTCCCGCGACTTTGTTGTCGGGATCAATGAGCGTGATATTGCCGTTGTCAAACGTGTCGGTGATGAAATCAACGAAGATGTGATTGAGCATCTTGCTTATTCCATAGTTGATACGCTCAGCGGCGAGTGTAATACCGGTGTTGTCGTCGGTATGGGAAAAGTCACTTCAGGTCTCAAAGGCCTTGCAGATTCTTTCAAAGAAGCTCAAACGGCTTTGGAAGTCGGAAAAGTATTCGATACGGAGAAGTTCGTGGTCAATTATGAGCATCTCGGTATTGCTAGACTTATTTATCAGCTTCCGACCACTATGTGCAATATGTTTATGAACGAAGTTTTCAAGAAAGAATCCGTTGATGATTTGGATCAGGAAACTCTGTTTACCATTCATAAATTCTTTGAAAACAACTTGAATGTTTCTGAAACATCCAGAAAATTGTTTATCCATCGAAACACGTTAGTGTATCGATTGGAAAAAATCAAAAAACTTACCGGGTTGGACTTGCGCGAATTTGAAGACGCCATCGTGTTTAAAGTGGCACTGATGGTCGGCAAATATCTTTCTTCTTCCAATTCCAACAACTGATTGAATATGTGAGACATTTGTAAAGGGGGAAAGAACGTGTCATCTTCAGCAAGTGGATTTATTGAATTTAAAGGTGTTCACAAGGTATATAACAGCGGTGTTCATGCACTGAAAGACGCAAATATTCGAATTGAAAAAGGAGAATTTGTTTTCGTCGTCGGTGAAACGGGTGCCGGTAAAAGTACCTTTTTGAAATTGATAATGAGAGAGGAAATTCCGACGGCCGGTGAGGTTATTGTCAACAACAACAATCTCAGTAAAATCCGCCGTAAGCATATCCCGTATTTGAGAAGAACGATGGGGGTTGTTTTTCAGGATTTCCGTCTGATTGACAAAATGACCGCCTATGAAAACGTGGCATTTGCCATGCGTGTTGTCGGTACACCGGCTCGGGCTATCCGTAAACGTGTTCCTTACGTTCTCGGACTGGTCGGACTTGCGGAAAAACAACGCAGTTATCCGCCGGAATTGTCCGGTGGTGAACAGCAGCGTGTGGCTTTGGCTCGTGCTTTGGTTAACAACCCGTCTATCATCATTGCCGATGAGCCGACCGGTAACGTTGACCCGAAAAAATCGTACGAGATTATGAACCTTCTGGATGAAATCAACAAGAAGGGAACAACCGTTATTGTCGTAACGCACGCTCTTGATTTGGTAAAACGGTTCCCGCACCGTGTCATTCGTATTTCCGATGGTGAAATCGTGGCCGATATTCCGGATCCGAATTATGTTCCTTCCGCTGGTCCTTCGGAAGAGACTTCGATAGAGGAAACGGCAGAACCGGAGACGGTTGAGGAAGTGCAGGAAGAAATTCCTGCCGATGACGTGGAGGCCGAAACGGCAGAACCGGAAGAAGACGTGACGGGAGGTGCTGCCGAATGAAAAACTCAAAAGCCGGAAGAAGCAGTCTTCTGTATTTAATTTCCGAAGGTTTTCGGAGCGTTTGGCAAAACCGTGTTATGGCGGTGGCCTCTATTGGTGTACTGCTTGCCTGTTTGATTTTGACAGGTGGTGCCTATTTGCTTTTTGCTAACGTCAATCATGTTTTTGATACCATTTACGAACAGAATGTGGTTGTGGCGTACGCGTATGTAGACGCGACACCCGAAGATATTTCTTCTTTGGAGACACAGCTGAAAGGTATTACCAATGTTCGTGCTGTGGAATACATGTCGAAAGACGACATTATGGAAAAATACGCCAGCTCATTCTCCAGCGAAATGTTCGACGAGCTGAAGGGCGAAAACAACCCGATGCAGGATGCTTTCACGGTGACTTTTGCCGATTTGGAAAAGTTTGATGCGACTTTGTATCAGATTCAAAGTTTGGATTTAGTGGAAAGTGTTGCAGCCAGCGGTGAAATCGCCAACACGTTGACGCAGCTTCGTAACGTGGTTTTAATTGCCGGCGGTTGGATCATTGTCCTTTTGTTGTTGGTATCTTTGTTTATCATTGCCAACACCATCAAACTGACGGTATATGCCAGACGTTTGGAAATCAGCATTATGAAGTCTGTCGGTGCGACGAACCTGTTTGTGCGAATTCCGTTTATGGTCGAAGGTATGACGCTGGGTGTGATATCCGGTGGCCTGGCATTCGCGATTACGTATTTTGTATACAACAAGCTGCAGGGAATGTTCTCTGTGAGTGCATTTACCAGCTTGATTCCTTTTGCAGATATTTGGTGGATTTTGTTGATTGGATTCCTGGCTGCCGGTGTAATTACCGGTGTTGCCGGTTGTGCCATTTCCATGAGCCGTTATCTGCGTGACGAGGGAGGCATTTCTTTTGAGTAAGAAATTGATGCGTCTCGTTCGGATGATAGCCGTTCTCACCGTCATTTTCTTGATGATGGCTTCGCTTCCGTATGCATCTGTAAAAACAAACGCCTCTTCGGTTTCGTCTCTGGAGGCGGAAAAGAAAGAGCTACAAGCGAAAGCGGCAGAATTGGAACGAAAGAAAGATTCTCTTAGTGACGACTTGGAAGATCAAAAAGAGAAAAAAGCCACAATTGAAAAGCAGATTGCCGTGAAAGAGGAAGAAATCGCTCTGAACGACGATTTGATTTATGCTGTTGACAAGGATATCCAGGATACTCAGTATAAAATCAGCAAGCAAGAGCAGGAAATTGAAGACAAGCAAACGGCTATCAGTACGCAATTTGCCTCCTTGCAGGAACGTCTTCGAATTGTTTCCAAAACCGGTAATATGTCGGTCCTTCAAATGTTGTTCGACACAGACAGTTATGTGGATTATTTGCTGAAAAGCAAACTCATGAAAGTGATGAGCAAACACGACGAGGATTTGATTGCAAAGCTCGAAGTGGAAATATCCAAAATCAATGAGCAAAAAGAAGAACTGAAAAAGACGGAAGCGGATTTGGATCAGCAAAAATCTTTGCTGGAGTCTATCCGTAAAGAAGCGGATTCCGCCAAAGAAGATTTGGAAGCCTTGTACGATGAAGCTGCTTCCGTGGCCAACGATTTACAGGCGGATATCAACTATTACGACGAACAGATTGCTCTTACAGAGGAACAGGAAGCGGCTCTTGAGGCCGAAATTCAAAGCATTCTCCGTAACAGCAGTTCTTCGAACGGAGAAGCCTATAAAGGCGGTAAGATGTATTGGCCGTCTAAGTCCTGTCACTTGATTACGGACGTTTTTGGCTGGCGTATGCTAAGTGGTGCTTCCAACTTCCATAAGGGCATTGATATTTGCTGCGGAGGAAGTGCCTACGGTAAAGATATTATCGCAGCGGATGACGGTATCGTCATTTATGCGAACGGCAGTGATTCCTGGGGCTCCGGCTA
The DNA here is from genome assembly GCA_045639905.1 of Acutalibacteraceae bacterium. Taxonomy (GTDB): domain Bacteria; phylum Bacillota; class Clostridia; order Oscillospirales; family Acutalibacteraceae; genus RGIG426. Next base: position 72,593 of record JAZUDZ010000023.1, on the reverse strand, counting down.
TGGCTATTACGTCATGGTGGACCATGGAATCGATGCCAGAGGTTATCGTATTGTTACGGTGTACGCTCATATGTCTTCCGTATATGTTTACGAAGGACAACGGGTGTATGGTGGGGAGACCCAGCTTGGTGCCATTGGTGATACCGGCTGGTCTTATGGTTCTCACTTGCACTTTGAAGTTCGTGAGGACGGTTCTCCTGTCAACCCGCTGGGCGGGTATGTTTCGCCACCTTAACCATAACGAAACACAAAAAGGAAGGAGTGGATAGTTTATGAGAGCTCGTATATCTTTGGGGACAACCATTGCCCTTATCTTCATAGCTATTGCACTTGCTGTATCCCTGACAATGATTTTTGCCATGGATAAATTCAGTAGTACAGTAACCGAGGTAAACAAAAAGCAGGTTATGTACGAATATTTAACCGAGGTTGATAAAACAGTCCGCGACAACTATGCCGGGTTTATTGATGAGTCTAAACTTCAAAACGGGTTGGCAGCTTCCTATATGGATGCCATAGGGGATAAGTATGCCGATTATTTAACCCCGGACGAATATGCTTCTGTTTTGCAGGGAAAAGAAGGTACGGATGACAGTTTCGGCATATCCATTGCGCTTACGGGTCTTGACCGGGCTATGACCATTGTTCGTGTGAACGAAGGCTCTGTAGCCGATGCCGCGGGAATTAAGGTTGGAGACGTTCTCGTCAGTATTGATAGTGTGAAGTTCTCTTCAACCGAGCAAGACTATGAAGAAGCTGTTTCGTATTTAAACGATGCCAACAAGGCACTTATTACAATCCGCCGAGACGGGAAAGAACAGTCTTTCGATTTAGTCGCGGCTTCTTACCAAATTCAATCGGTTACATCGGAAATGCTTGAGGATTCCATAGCATACATTCGAATTTCTTCTTTCAATGCGTTAACGGTTGATCAATTCCGAACGGCTATTGAAAAGGTGAATAAGCAAGGTTCTGCTGCCTATATTTTTGATTTGCGTGATAATACCGGCGGAACACTGGAAGCAGCGTCTGAAATTATCGGGTTTTTATTGCCGATTGGTACATATGGATATGTGGTTGATGGCAAAGGAAATCGTGAACCGTTAATTGCTGATTCCGCTTATGAACTTAACGGAAAGGCAGTTGTTCTTGTGAATAAAGCTACTGCCGGTGAGGCAGAACTGTTTGCAGGGACTTTACAAGAATTGGGACTGGCAAAAGTGTACGGAGAGCGTACATTTGGCAAATCCTATCGTCAGGAATATTTCCCCATTGCCAGTGACAATGCGGCAGTAAAATTGACAGTTTCACAAATGCAACTGTTAAAATCGGGATCTTGGGAAGATGCCGGTATTACACCGGATAAGGAAATGGAAGCTCCCACCAATTATGTGAACGTTGACAGTTTGCTTCGTGGTCAAGACACTTTCTTAAATGAGGCAATTCTGTACATTGATAAACAAGGTTTGAATGCTCAGGGGGAAACGTCTATTCAACCGAGTGAAGAGACTTCTGACGAACAGCAAACCACAGTCAGCAAGAAAGAAACAAAAACCACAACCACCCAGAAACAAAAAAAGCAGTGATTTCCGGAAAGGATTAAGGTTCTATGGATAACCAGAAGAAAATTGAAATCTTGAAACTGGCCCAAGGGGGAGACTCCGAAGCGATTGCCGACCTGTATTCTCTGTGTGCAGACGATTTGTATTTCTATGCATACCAGGTTCTTCGAAACACTTCTCAGGCAGAGGTTGTTGTTGAAGAAACTTTGGCAAATATGTGTAAGCAAAAAAGTGTTCCGGCATCTCCAGACCAGTTTTCACCATGGATGATGTATTTCTGTCATTTGCGTTGCCGTCGCTTTATTGACGGAGTTTCCTCATCTCCCGATTTAGGTGGGATGCTGGAAAGTGAGGCAGTGGCGGTTGATTCCGGATTTAACGGCAGTATTCCCTCTGATCTTTGCGACCAGCTTAAGGCTTCTATGGAAAGCATGCCACGTGAAGAACGAGCCGCAACAACGTTGGTTTATTATGAGGGGTTTACCGTAGAACAAGCGGCCATGATTTTGGGCTGGAAACCGCAATATGCAGAAGCATATAAATGCAGTGCCATTCGTACCATGAAGGCAATTGTGCAGAATTATTATGCCAAGTCTAAGTCGGTAACCAATGCATCCATCGGTCAAATTGCTGTCAGTGCCATGGCATCCATATACAAAGAGAATCCTTTTGACGGGAAGGTGGAAACCTATCGTCATTTGTGTGAAAACTTAGGTTGTGCTGAGTCCGAAAAGATTGTGGGCACGCCCGAACCGGTAGAGGAAGAAAAGAAAGAGACTCCTGCAGCGGTTGTGTTCAATTCCAATGTTTACAAAGAGTCTTTTGGGGATAAGATCAAGGCCTTGTCCGCAGGCGCAAAAGCCGCCATTTTGGCTGCAATGTGTTTGGTGATTGGTGCCGGTATTGTATTGGGTATTAAATTCCTAGGTCCCAATAAAGGCCCTAAGGTTCTTCCGGAAACCAGTACGGAGACCAGTATTAATTATGATGACATTACGATTACCAAATACGGTAAGCGTACAACGAAAACCTATCCGACGGACGAAAACGGAAATGAAATTCGTCCGACTATTAAGGTCGCAAAGAATTCAACTCGTGCCGGTGCCGGTGTCGGTTCGGCCCGTACGACAAAGAACCGTCAGGGGGGCGGTGGAGCCGGTATTGGTGTTGCTACACGCAGAACTGCGGGTGGAAACAACGGCGTGACACGTGCCCGCTATACAACAACCCTGAAGAATGCAAAAACGCGTGCTGTAACGACCGGGAAAACACAGGCCAAGAGACCGGCGAGTATGGGTGGTCAGGGTGACAATACTCGTGCAGGAGGCAACTCTATCAATGTTACAAGACCGGCTACGCCGACCACCAATGCAGGTTCTCCTGTAACGCGCGGACTGAAGAGTGGCAATTACACCTATACGATTTATTCAAACGGTTCGGTTCATATCAGCGACTTTAGCGGTTCCGGTTCTGTTTCGATCCCGTCGGCAATAGACGGCAAAACGGTTTCCGGTATTGATGAGGCGGCCTTTAAGAATAATACCGGTATTTCTTCCGTTAAGATTCCGAATTCGGTTTCTATTATTGCGGACCATGCATTTTCCGGTTGTACGGGACTTCGTTCCGTAACTCTCGGATCCGGTATCATTACCATCGGACAGTATGCATTTAAGAACTGTTCGTCTATTTCCACAATTGCATGGCCGTCCAGTTTGACTCGTATAGGCGGTTCCGCATTTTACGGTTGTTCTTCTTTGACAACCTGTAAGTTGCCGGATACCATCAAAAATATTGAATCTATGGCATTTCGTGACTGCTCCAGTATCACCAGTGCCGTTCTTCCCAGAAATCTTGCACAGATTGAAAATAACATGTTCTACGGCTGTTCATCTTTGCAGTCCGTCACAATTGGTTCAGCTGTTCAAAAAATCGGTAATGGTGCTTTCTATGGTTGCAGCAATTTGAAAACCGTAAACTTCCGCGGCAGCAAAGCTCAGTGGGATTCTCTCCCGTTTGACACATTGACAAACAGACCGCTGGAGTCTGCCAATGTTGTGTACAATTATTAAAGCAAAATGAAATTTAAGAGTGTATTGATTGTCGTAAAGGACATTTCAAAATCTTTGCGGTTTTACCGAGAATTGTTTGGACTGGAACTAATTCAGGATAATGATGGAAATATGATTCTGAGTGATGGCATTGTCCTCCAGGAAGAGTCTTATTGGAAACAATTCCTGCAGAAGGATATCCTTTCCTGTCACAATTCTGCCGAGCTGTATTTTGAAGAGCCCGATATAGAAGGATTTGTTCAAAAGCTGGACAAATTATATCCGGAAACGGTTTATGTGAATAAACTGATGCGACACAGCTGGGGACAGCTTGTGGTTCGGTTCTATGATCCGGATGGTCATTTGATTGAAGTGGGAACTCCCATGTAAATATTTGCAAATTAAAAAGCCCATAGAAAGGGATAATCCTTTTCTATGGGCTTTTACTTTGTATTATTGTTCGTCTTCGACGGAGGTGATAATCCATTCTTCTGTTCCTGTTTGGAGGAAGGAGAAGGTTTGGGAATACTTTATTTGAGTCTGGTTGGGTTCAAGTGGGTTTCCCATATCGTCCACACCGATGTCCGAAGAAAGAACATAGCCGATTTTAACTTTAGCGGTTTTGCCCTTCTTGCTGATGGAAAGGGGGAGGGTTTGATAAAGGGATGTGTATTCGGATGCCGGGACATGATAGATGGCATTTTCCTTATCATATTCATATGTGTAGGCAACGCCACCGGACTCACCAAGGGTTTGGTGCTTGGCAGTCACATCCGGGCCGAATAAGGCGGCAAAGGAACTATTGACTTCTTCTACCGAAATGAGCATTCGTCCGTAATCGTCTTTTTCATAGGCGCATTCGTCCGTTTTTTCTTTAAGCTGTCTGATACGTTCCGCTTCGCTGAGACGTAAAATAGCCGCACGAAGTAGTGTGGATTGGTCCGCTTCTTCGGGTGCTGCAAAGGCAGTCGGTTGATACTGGAGGAGAGGATAAGCCGTGTTTACGAGCTTGGTCATTAATTCCGTTTTGTCAGAAGCCTGTTTAATGGCGTTAACACTGAATGTAATCAGAGCAAACAAGCCGATAATGGCTAAGGCTATAATGACGGCACCAACCCAAAATGCGGAACGAACTTTTCCGCGACGGTGACCGTCTTCGGAAAAACGCTGGACCGGTTTGCGTTCCGGCTTTGCATCGCTGTCCATATCTTCTTTGGAAAACGGGAAGACAATTTCACCTTCCGGCTCGTTTTCGTTTTCCGTGTCAGTAACTTCTTCGGGAATGGCGGTATTCTTTTTTTTGAACATGGAGCAACCTCCTTTAGCGAATTTGTCCGTTTCCGGTAACGATATACTTATAACTGGTCAGTTCTTTTAAGCCCATCGGGCCGCGGGCATGGAGTTTTTGTGTGGAAATGCCGATTTCCGCACCCATGCCGAATTCTCCTCCATCTGTAAAGCGGGTGGAGGCATTGACATATACGGCGGCAGCATCAATTTGTTTGGTAAAACGAGCAGCCGCATCTGTGTCGTCGGTTACAATGCATTCACTGTGACCGGTTCCGTATCGCGTGATATGGTGAATGGCTTCCTCAATAGAATCCACGACTTTAACGGCCATAATATAATCACCGTATTCGGTGCTCCAATCTTCTTCTGTTGCACCTTTGACATCAAAGTCGTCGAGAAGCGATAGGGAGGTGGGGTCCACACGAAGTTCAACTTGTTTTTCTTTTAATGCTTTTGCCAAAACCGGAAGGGCTTCTTTGGCAATATCCTTGTGTACGAGAAGTGTTTCGGCGGCATTACAGACGGATGGTCTAGATGTTTTTGCGTTGACCACAAGGGGAGCGGCAATCGAGAGATCGGCCGCTTTATCAATATAGACGTGGCAGTTTCCGATACCGGTTTCAATTACAGGAACCGTGGCGTTTTGGACAACGGCTCGAATGAGTCCGGCACCTCCGCGGGGAATCAACAAATCCAAATAGTCGTTGAGCCGCATCATTTCGTTTGAAGTTTCCCGGGAAGTATCTGTAACCAGCTGCACACAATCTTCCGGAAAACCGGCTTTTTTTAGGCCGTTTTGGAGGGCTTGGGATACAGCCATATTGGAATGAATGGCTTCTTTTCCGCCTCGCAAAATCGTGACATTCCCGGACTTTAAACACAGTGCAGCCGCGTCAGAAGTGACATTGGGTCTTGCTTCATAGATAATACCGATGACGCCAATCGGCACGCTGATTTTGGTAATGTGAAGACCGTTTGGGCGGTCAAAGGTTTCCAGCGTTTCTCCCACCGGATCCTGAAGGGCAGCAACATCGGTGACACCTTTTGCCATGCCTTGAATGCGGTCTTTTGAAAGGGAAAGACGGTCAATCAAAGCTTCACGGGTTCCTGTTTCCTTTGCAAGACGTATATCCTCACTGTTGGCTGCCAAAATGGCATCGGTTTCGTTTATGAGGGCTTCTGCCATGCATTCCAGTGCATGATTTTTTTCCTGTTCTGTGGCTAATGCTAAAAACCGCGAAGCGATTTTCGCTTTTTCACCCATTTTCTCGAGTTCTGTCATAATCAGGCCTCCTGAGAAAAGATGGTACCGACTGATTTTCCTTCAACAACATCATAAAGCAAAAGCGGATCGGAACCATTCATAATGACCATGGGAATAGAGGCACTCATGGCAATTTTAGCGGCATTGAGTTTGGTAATCATACCGCCGGTTCCGCGATTGGAACCGCTTCCGCCGGCAATAGAAAGCAAATCGTCATTGATTTTGTTTACGGAAGAAATGAGTTTTGCATCCGGATTATTAACCGGATTGGCATCATAAAGGCCATCGATATCCGAAAGAATAATCAATCCGTCAGCTTCCGCCAAAACGGCAACCATGGCCGACAGGGTATCATTATCACCGAATTCAATTTCATCGGTGGAGACGGTATCATTTTCATTGATAATCGGCACGGCCCCGAGTTTTAAAATCTCGGAGAGAGTGTTAATGATATTTTGTTTCCGAACGGGATCTTCCACGCCGTCGCGGGTAAGAAGAACCTGGGCGGTGGTGTGACCGTATTCGGAAAAAATCTTGTCGTACATATACATAAGTTCACACTGACCGACGGCGGCAGCAGCCTGCTTACCACCCACGGTGGTCGGCCGTTCGGAAAGACCAAGTTTTCCCACACCGACGGAGATGGCGCCGGAGGTGACAAAAATAATATCACGACCGCTGTTTTTAATATCAGCCAGTACTTTCACAAGTTGTTCAACGCGACGAATGTTAACGCATCCATTTGCATACGTCAGTGTAGAAGTGCCGACTTTTACAACGATTTTTTTACTGTTTTTCAGAGATGCCATATAGAGGACTCCTCTCAGGTACATAATTATCTATTGTAGTATATCATAGAAGCTGAAAATCTGCAAAGAAAAAGAAGCAATTTCTTGCGGGAGTAATATTGGTTTGGTATAATAAAGATACAATTTATACATAGAAAGTGTCATTGAAATTATGCGCATATTATGTGTGGGAGATGTGGTCGGCAAAGTCGGCTGTAATCACCTGAGAAAAGTTCTTCCGAAAATCAAAAAGCAGTACGAGGTGGATGTTTGTATTGTTAACGGAGAAAATTCGGCGGATGGTAATGGAATGCATCCTGCTTCCATAAACTCCATTTTGGACAGTGGAGCGGACATGATTACTGGAGGAAACCACTCGTTCAGAAGAAAAGAGGTTTGTGAGGAACTTGATACGAATCCGTTTGTGTTAAGACCTTTAAACTTTCCTGATAGTTGTCCGGGTGTTGGTGTCGGAACGGTTGATCGCGGTCGCTTTCAGGTGACGGTTATCAGTGTTCTGGGACAGGCCTATATGGAGCCTTTGGGAAGCCCGTTCTCCCTGGTCGATAAGGCTTTGAAAGAAGCCGGAAATCCGAAATTCTGCATTGTGGATATTCATGCAGAGGCTTCTTCCGAGAAAAAATGTCTCGGATATTATTTGGATGGACGTGTGTCAGCGGTCTTCGGAACACACACCCACGTACAAACCGCTGATGAGCAAATTCTCCCGAAAGGAACGGGGTTTATAACCGATGTCGGAATGACAGGACCAAAGGAATCGGTTTTGGGAATTCGTCCGCTGGAACCAATTGAAAAGTTTCGAACCGGAATGCCGGTAAAGTTTGTGGTGGAAGATGTTCCCTGCCAAATGGACGCGGTATTGTTTACACTGGATGACCAAACGGGAAAGACTGTGTCCGTAGAACGAATTCAAGTTATGTGATAGGATGCGATAAAATGCGTATTTATAAAAGTGTTGAAGAAATCATCGGCCATACACCGCTTTTACAGATTAATCGGTATGCTGCCAGTCGGAATTTACCGGTAACAATTTGGGCAAAACTTGAAAAATGTAATCCGGCCGGTAGCGCAAAGGACCGTGCGGCAGCTCATATGATTGAGGTGGCTGAACGGGACGGCCTGTTAAAACCCGGTTCGGTTATCATCGAGCCTACCAGCGGCAATACCGGAATCGGGTTGGCACAATCGGCGGCGCTTAAAGGATATCGTTTGATTCTGACAATGCCGGAAAGCATGAGCGAAGAAAGACGCAATCTCCTTGCCGCGTACGGGGCAGAGCTGGTTTTAACCCCGGCAGCGGAAGGAATGGCCGGCTCGGTAGCAAAAGCGGAGGAACTGCACGCGCTATACGCTGACAGTTTCATCCCCGATCAGTTCGGAAACCCCGCCAATCCGGAATCCCACTATTTAACTACGGGGCCGGAAATATGGGAGGATACGGATGGTACGGTCGATATCTTTGTTGCCGGTATCGGCACCGGTGGTACGATTAGTGGTGTGGCTAAGTTCTTAAAAGAACAAAATCCCGCCGTTCAAATCGTTGCGGCTGAGCCGGCGGATTCTCCGGTTCTTACAAAAGGAGAAGCTTTTGCCAAAAGTCATGCACTGCAGGGGATGGGAGCTAATTTTGTTCCTAAAGCCCTTGATACGTCTTTGCTTGATGAAATTTTGACAATAACGACAAAACAGGCATATGAATGTGGAAAGCAAATGGCCTTTACAGAAGGGATCCTGGTAGGCGTTTCGTCCGGTGCAGCCCTTGCCGCTGTAGAGATTCTTGCTAGAAGACCTGAGAATGTCGGAAAGAAAATAGTTGTTTTGCTTCCGGATACCGGAGAGCATTATTTATCTGTAGACGGATTCTTGAAATGAGGAACGGTTATGACTTCTGAAGAAGCAAAAAACAGAATAGAAGAGTTGCGTGCGGTTATAGATTATCATAGTCGGTTATACTATGATAACGATACGCCTGAAATCGAAGATGACGAGTTTGATGCTTTAACAAGAGAACTGAAAGCCTTGGAGGCGGAATTTCCGGAGTGGATTACACCGGACTCCTATACGCAAAGAGTCCACGGTGAACGTTCTACCTTGTTTGCCGAGGTTTCGCATGAGGTTCCGCTGATTAGTTTACAGGATGTGTTTTCTCTTGATGAAGTGCGGGCTTTCGGTTTGCGTGTTTGTGAGGAACTGGATCATCCTGTTTTCGTGGTGGAACCGAAAATTGATGGTTTATCGGTGTCTTTGGAGTATGAAAACGGAAAATTTGTCCGCGGTGCCACCCGTGGAAATGGTCTTATCGGTGAAGATGTTACCGCAAATTTGCAGTCGTGCATCGGTATTCCGAAAACTTTAACCGAGCCGATTCCGCGGCTAATCGTACGCGGCGAAGTATATATGCCGCGAAAACAGTTTGCCAAACTTGTAACCATGCAGGAAGAAAACGGAGAGAATCCGTTTAAAAATCCCAGAAATGCGGCAGCCGGTTCTCTTAGGCAAAAGGATTCGTCGGTGGCTGCAGCCAGAGGATTGGCCATTTTTGTTTTTAACCTGCAATTGGTGGAAGGCGTTACCGTGGAATCGCATGCCGATTCTCTTAAAAAAATGCGTGCATGGGGTTTTGAAACAATTTCTCCTTGCTGTGTAACCGACAATATGGAGGAAGCCATTGCGGCGGTGGAAGCATTCGGAGAAGAAAGAAAGCATTTGCCGTTTGATACAGATGGTGCTGTAATTAAACTCGATGATTTTTCCGCCCGTCAGATGCTTGGAACAACAACGAAAGTTCCCCGCTGGGCCGTGGCGTTTAAGTATCCTCCTGAGGAAAAGGAAACAAAACTGTTAAACATTGAAATCCAGGTAGGACGTACAGGCGTGCTGACGCCGGTCGGTATTTTTGAGCCGGTGACATTGTCCGGAACATCGGTTGCCCGTGCCACGCTGCATAATGAAGATTTTATTGCCCAGAAAGGGCTTTGTGTTGGAGATGTTGCCGTTTTGCGAAAAGCCGGTGAAATTATTCCGGAGGTTGTTCGTGTTGCGTCGCACACAGAGGATTCCGTCCCCTTTGAGATGCCTCGCATTTGTCCCGTTTGTCAAGGGGAATGTATTCGAGAAGAAGGAGAGGCTGCCATTCGTTGTATCAACCCCGAGTGTCCCGCTCAGCAAGCTCGAAATATTGAGCATTTTACGGCACGGGATGCTATGGATATTGATGGTGTCGGGCCTGCAGTCATTGCGCAATTGCTGGACGAGGGACTGATTGCAAATGCTTATGATTTATACACGCTGGATTACGAGAAGGTTGCGGCCATTGATCGACTGGGTGCAAAGTCGGCGGAGAATATGCGAAAAGCCATTGAAAAGTCCAAGGGCGACGATTTATATCGTGTGATTTATGCACTCGGAATTCGTCACATCGGAGAAAAGGCAGCCAAAATATTGGCCAGAAAATTCCGCACGATGGATGCCTTTATGAATGCCTCGGTAGAAGAACTTTCTTCTGTCGATACCATTGGACCGATCATGGCCAAGAGTATTGTTCGATTCTTTGAAATGGATTCTTCCAGACATTTTGTTGAAAAACTTCGCGAGGCCGGAGTGAATATGACTTGTATGGAGGAGGTTGCCGATGAGCGGTTTGCCGGAATGACGTTTGTATTAACGGGAACCCTCCCGACAATGGGACGCTCGGAAGCAACGGCTCTTATAGAAAAATACGGAGGGAAATGCTCCGGCAGTGTATCGAAGAAAACCACCTATGTGGTAGCGGGGGCTGAGGCCGGAAGTAAACTAACCAAAGCACAGGAACTTGGTATATCCGTTATTGACGAAGACACGCTTTTACAAATGATGAAGTAAAAAAAGACCTGAGGTGGTGAAACTCACCTCAGGTCTTTTCGCGGTTCATTAGGTTTTATCGTTGTCCTCGTTGTTGTTCTCTTTCTTTTTGAGAATGGCAGGGACGACGAAGAGGAGAACGATGACTAATACGGCAGCACCGACGGCAACAAAGGGCCAAATTTTGATTTCTTCACCGGTGGCAACGGAAGTCATTAATGTTTGCATATTCATGATTAGTTCCTCCTTAAAAATAATAGCATCTGCGAAAAGCAGATGCTATTTGTTCGTTACTTAAAATACGAATTTGGTAAGCAGCATGGCGGCAAAAACCAAAACAAAGAAGCCGCCGGCCAAGAACTTGGTCCACTTGGCAAGGAACTCGTCCATGGAACGGGCGCGACCTTTGTCAAACAAAGAGTCGGCGGCACCGGCAATGGCACCGAGGTTTGCTTGGGAACCTTGCTGTAACAAGATAACCACAATAATCAGTAAAGCGGCAACAATCAAAACACCGCCGAAAACATAGGCTAACCAGCTCATTTTCATATCCTCCAATCGGAATTTCTTCCGTCAATCATTCTTATTTTCGCTAAAACGCTAAAGTATAATACCATAGCGACATGGAAAATGCAAGTAAAATTTTAGAAAGTCAATTGTTCACCAATTTCGTCAGCAGTCAAACTGGACCCGGCAGCCGGCAAGGACTTTGTGCGATAACGGGACGGTTTGGCTACCATGTCTTCCGTGAACGGGATGACTTTTTCCAGACGATGGTTCTTTTTGAGGGTCATTGCCTGGACACCGATGGTGTTCCTCGTGGTTTTGGGGGAAACGGCACCGGTATGGACAAGCAAATGTTTTCCGGAAGTGGATTTCAGCATAAACTCGCAATCTTCTTCGATGTAGAACATAGCCACCAAGTCCGACTTGTCGGAGTACGCGTTAATCAACTTTTTGCGGTTTGCTTTTGTCTCATAAGCCGACAGAGGTACCTTGGCCACTTTTCCGTTTTCGTAGAAGAAAACCATATAGCCTTTATAAGCGGCATCGGTGACAACCATATAAATGGCGGTTTCGCCGCTGTCAAAGTCTAACTTGTTGGCAACGAAATCTCCGAGCACACTGGCTTTTGTATCCGAAAAATCGCAGGCTCTGGATTTATATACCGAGTGTCCGCTACTGAAGAAGAGAAGTTCTTTTGTGTTGTCGGACTCGACGGTTTGCAGCATTGAGTCGCCTTCTTTGAATTTGTGGTCACTGCTCATGCGCAAAGAGTTCGGCTGGATTTTCTTGAAGTAGCCCTCTTTGGTAAAGAAGAAGGTACAAGGATAATTCGGAATTTCTTCGGCTTCTGCATTGATGTCTTCTTGAATATCAGAAGCATATAAAAGCTCGGTTTTACGAGGTTGACCGTATTTTTTCTCAACACTGCGCAGTTCGTCAATGATGATGTTGCGTACACGGGCTTTGGATTTCAAAATATCTTCCATGTCGGCAATATCTTTTTTGAGTTGTTCCAAATCCGAAGTGCGTTTAAGAATATACTCACGGTTCAAATGACGTAATTTAATTTCCGCCACATATTCTGCCTGGATTTTATCAATACCGAACCCGATCATCAAATTGGGAACAACTTCTGCCTCTTCGGAGGTGGCACGAATGATGGAAATGGCCTTGTCAATATCCATGAGGATTTTTTGCAGCCCTTCCAGCAGGTGCAGTTTGTTCTTGGCATTGGTTAAATCGTAGAACACACGGCGTTTGACACATTCCGTTCGGAAAGCAATCCACTCATTTAATATGTCGCGAACGCCCATCACCTGCGGCACGCCGCCTATCAAAATGTTGAAATTGCATCCGAAAGAATCTTCAAGAGGCGTCAACGCGTATAAGCGATTCATCAATTTATCCGGATCGACACCACGTTTAAGGTCGATGGTGATTTTCAAACCCGTCAAATCCGTTTCGTTACGGATATCGTTAATTTCCTTGATTTTATTGGCCTTGACCAAATCAATCACCTTGTCGATGATTGATTCAAGGGAAGTGGAAGACGGAATTTGGGTAATCTCAATACAGTTGTTTTCTTTTTTGTACTCGTAGACGGAACGGACACGAACGGATCCGCGACCGGTTTCATAAATCTTGGCAATGTCTACGGGGTTGTAAATCAATTTGCCTCCACCGGAAAAATCGGGAGCCATCAGGGTGGTTGTGATATCGTGATCAGGGTCACGAAGCAACGCAATGGTGGTTTCGCAAACTTCGTTTAAGTTGAAGGAACAGATGTTGCTGGCCATGCCGACGGCAATCCCCAGGTTACTGTTGACCAGTACGGACGGGAATGTAACCGGGAATAAAAGCGGTTCGGTGGTGGTGGCATCATAGTTGTCAACAAAATCGACCGTGTCTTTGTCAATGTCACGGAACAGTTCTTCGGCAATGGGAGCAAGCTTCGCTTCCGTGTAACGGGATGCGGCATATTCCATACTGGAGGAATAGGCTTTACCGAAGTTTCCTTTTGAGTCAACGTACGGATGAAGCAATGTTTCGTTGCCGGTTGCCAAACGGACCATCGTCTCATAAATGGCGGCATCACCGTGGGGGTTGAGTTTCATGGTGGCACCGACGATATTGGCGGATTTACTCCGGTTGCCTTTCAAAAGACCCTGCTTGTACATTGTGTACAGCAGTTTTCTGTGGGAGGGTTTAAACCCGTCGATTTCCGGTATGGCACGAGACATGATAACGCTCATGGCATAGGGGAGATAGTTGGTTTCCAGTGTGTCTGTAATATGTTGTTCTTCCACAAAACCGGCACGTTCAATATGGACATTGTCCGGGAGTGTCATAACCTGCTTGATTTCTTCGTCTTTCTTTTTTCTAGCCATATGAACACCTCCTTAGCTCAAGTCCAAAAGGTCTGCGTATTGCGGGCCTTTTTCGGCAATAATATCTTTTCTTCCCTGCAAATCGTCACCAAGAAGAACATCAAATAAATAGGAGGTTTGCTCGGCGTTATGGGGAGTAACACGAACGAGACGGCGTGTGGCCGGATTCATGGTGGTTAAGGACATCATTTCCGGGTCGTTTTCACCAAGTCCCTTGGAACGCTGAATCGTATAGGTTTTTCCGTCGAGCTCTTCCAAAATGGAAGATTTTTCCTGTTCATTATAAGCAAAATAGGTGTCGGATTTCGTGTTGATTTCATAGAGGGGCGTCTCGGCAATATACACATACCCCTGTTCAATCAACGTGGGGGTTAAACGATACAGCATTGTGAGGATAAGGGTGCGAATTTGGAATCCGTCGACGTCGGCATCCGTACAAATGATAATCTTGCTGTAGCGGAGTTGAGACAGATCAAAGTTTCCGAGATTCTTATTGCTCTTGGATTTGACTTCCACACCGCATCCCATCACCTTCAAAAGGTCAGTGATGATTTCGCTCTTGAAAATTTTATCGTATTCCGCTTTTAAGCAGTTCAAAATCTTACCGCGAACCGGAATGACAGCCTGGAAAGCGGAATTTCGAGCCTGGGTACAGGCGCCCATGGCGGATTTACCTTCCACGATAAAGAGCTCTCGTTCAGAGACGTCTTTACTGCGACACTCAACCAAGGTGGAAACGCGGTTGGCAAGGTCGTTGCCACTGCTTTGTAAGGTTTTCTTCAAATTGAGTCGCTGCACCTCAGCCTTTTCACGGCTGCGTTTGTTAATCAAAATCTGGTTTGCCATTTTTTCGGCATCCAGTTTGTTTTCGATAAAATACACTTCCAGCTTATGACGCAGGAATTCCGTCATGGATTCCTGGATAAACTTGTTTGTGATGGCCAGCTTTGTCTGGTTCTCATACGAAGTTTGTGTCGAGAAAGAGGATGACACAAACAGCAAACAATCCTGAACATCCTGAAATGTAATTTTAGATTCATTTTTCGTGTATTTTCCGGTTTGACGGAGATACGCGTCAATTTGGGAAACAAAAGCCGATTTGACAGCTTTTTCCGGAGCACCGCCGTGTGTCAGCCAGCTGGAGTTGTGATAATATTCCAGCAAGTTGACGCGGTTGGAAAAGCACACAGCCACTTCATATTTAACTTTGTATTCGTCTTTGTCGGCAGCGTCACGTCCGCGACGTTCGGCGGTCCAGCATTGGATTTCCGTCATGTTGTCTTCGCCGACAATTTCTTTCATATAGTCCTGAATGCCATGCTCGTAGAGAAATTCTTCCGTTTCAAAGGACTTGTTGACATCATTTTGCCAACGAAGAACAAAAGTAACATTCGGATTGACAACGGCTTGGCGTTTCATAACATCCTGGAAATAGGCGCGGGGGATCTGAATGTCGGTGAAAACTTCCGTGTCGGGCTTCCAACGAATACAGGTTCCGGTGTCGCGTTTGTCGTAAGGTTCTTTTTTGAGACCTCCTACATTGTTACCCTTTTCAAAATGCAGGGTGAAACGCTGACCGTCACGATGAACCTCAACATCCATAAATTCGGAGGAATACTGGGTGGCGCAAGCACCGAGGCCGTTCAATCCCAACGAGAACTCATAGTTTTCACCCTGGTTTGTGTTGTATTTACCACCTGCGTACATTTCGCAGAAAACCAGTTCCCAGTTATAGCGATTTTCATTCGCATTGAAATCCAGCGGAATACCGCGGCCGGCATCCTGTACCTGGAAGGTATTGTCGTTAAATCGGGTTACAATGATTTTTTTGCCGTGTCCTTCTCTGGCCTCGTCAATGGAGTTCGAGAGGATTTCAAAAACGGCGTGCTGGCAGCCTTCCAGTCCGTCAGAACCGAAAATAACGGCCGGACGTTTACGGACGCGGTCAGCACCTTTCAGCATATAGATGCTTTCGTTATCATATTCTGCTGTAATCTTTCTTTTCTTTTCAGCCATAGTTTACCTCATTCATTCATTAGCTTTCATTATCAGTGTATTTACAGTATATCAAAGGGAATGCCCTAAATTTGCCACATGAAACTTAAACGGTGATTCCGCCGTCTACAGCCAGTACCTGACCCGTAATAAAAGCGGCATCATCGGATGCAAAGAATGCGACGGTGCCGGCGACTTCGGCCGGAGTTCCGATGCGACACAAAGGGGTTTCCTCTCGGAGAGCCTGTATGTCTTCTTCGGACAGGTGCGCATTCATAGGGGTGTCAATGACACCGGGAGCGATACAGTTAACGGTAATACTCGAAGGTCCGACTTCTTTGGAGAGGGCTTTTGTGAATCCGATTAAAGCGGATTTTGCAGCGGAATAGGCTACCTCACAGGAACCGCCTGAAATGCCCCACATAGAAGAAATATTTATGATTCGGCCTGTGTGACGGGCAACCATATCTTTCAAGGCTGCACGCGTGCAGTAGAAAGCTCCGTCCACGTGAACGGCAAACATCGTTTGCCAGTCGGTGTTGGTTGTGTCAGTCAACAGTTTTTGCTGACTGATGCCGGCATTGTTGACCAGTACATCAACTTTGCCGAATTGATCAAGGCAATAATCAATGAGAGCCTGTGCTTCCTTTTCACATCCAAGGTCGGCCTGGAATAAACGACTTTCCGTGCCCATGCTTTCAAGCTTTTTATGCAGTTGTTCGGCAGCTTCTTTGTTCTTGTAATAATGCAGACAAAGAGAATAGCCGTTTTCAGCTAGGCGAATGGCAATCGCTTGACCGATTCCGCCGGAGGCGCCGGTAATCACGGCAACTTTCATGATAATCACTTCCTAATTAATGCGGGAATCTGAGCCGTATAAGCTCGAAAAGCACTGGGGAGTGCATATTGGGCTTCCAGTTCTTCTTTTGTTGCCCAAACACAATTGTCCGGTGCAGGAAAAGATAAGGTGGAAATTTGGAGTCCTGTCATTTGCCAAACAATATGGGAAAAAATATGTTTTTCATTTGTTAAGGTTTTTTGCTTTACAACGAGTGACGGTTGCGGGATATATTCATCAAACCCGTTGCCGTCCAAGACGTTTGGAAATTCCCACATGTCGGCAAGCAAGCCGGAGGACGGGCGTTTGTGTAGCAAAATATGCCGACCGTCGGTAATAAGAAAAACGGTTCTTTGTTCCGTCTTTTTCTTGGTTTTTGGCACTCGAACCGGCAAAGAAGATACGGTGTCGGTTGCAAATGCTTTGCAAGAACTTTGTAAAGGACACAAGTCACAGTGGGGATTTGTGCCGGGAATGCAAATGGTTTCTCCGAGTTCCATAACGGCTTCGTTAAATAGATCCGGTGCGTTCTTCGGCAGTACTTCCCGGACAACAGCCGTCAGTTCTTTTTTTGAGTTCGGCAGTAGAATGTCATTCGGATAGGTTGTTAAACGGGCAAACACACGTAAAACATTTCCGTCAACCGCGGGCACTGGCAAATGGTAGGCAATTGATGCAATGGCGCCGGCCGTATAATCACCAATTCCCGGAAGTTTCCTAAGTAAGGAGTAGTCTTTCGGAAGTTGTCCGTCATATTGTTCCACTATTTGAATGGCTGCTTTTTTTAAATTGCGTGCCCGGGAATAATACCCGAGTCCTTCCCACAATTTCATCAGTTTTGCATCATCCACCTGTGCTAAATCCTCAATGGTCGGAAGTTCCTTCATGAAGGATTCAAAGTGGGGAATGACCGCCTCAATGCGGGTTTGCTGTAACATGATTTCCGAGACCCAGATGGTATACGGTGTCGGGTTCGTTCGAAAGGACAACGGCCGACGATATTCCTGAAACCAGGAAAGCAGGTTCGGTATGGCAGATTTTATTTCATTCATGAGCGTTTTGTTTGGCTTTCAGTTCGCGTTCCGCTTGCGGTAGTCGTAGATAGACCGGCTGCAAATCGGCAGCGGAAATGGTTTCTTGGTTTTCCCATTTTGTGTGGGCGGCTATGGCAATGCCGGTCGCATCCGGGAACCGAATGGAATCCGGTGCCAAAAAGAGATTCGGAATGTCGTTTTTCCATTCTTCATAGCACATAGCAGCACCGTCGCCGACCAGATAAACCGGTTTGTTTTCTGAAAGGAGTCGTTTTTTTACATCATCGCAACTGATGGCCACATCGTCCTGTATACGTGTTAAAACACCGTTTTCGGAAGAAAACAGCGCGGTATAAACTTGTTTGCACCGCGCATCCATTAACGGGCAGACAAGACCGTTAAACGGAATACCGTTTGCTAAATATGCGATGCCTTCAAGGGTGGAAACGGAAAGACACGGAAGGTCTTTCGGGAATGCCAATCCTTTGACGGCGGCCACACCGATTCTGACACCTGTAAAAGAGCCGGGGCCGGCAGCAACGGCGATGGCATCCATATCATTGATTGACAAATCGGCATTCTTGAGAGCATCCAAAATCATGGGCATTAAGGTTCGACTGTGGGTCAGCCCTGCGTTTACCGATGCACGTGAAAGAACGCGTCCGTTTTCTGTAATGCAGCAGGAAGCGGAAACGGCAGAAGATTCTACAGACAACAGTTTCATCCAATTCCCTCCGTTTCAATTCGGCGCTCGTCGTCGGAAATGCGTGATATTCTTACGCGTATCGTGTTTTCCGGCAGTGCCGCTTCAATGTTTTCGCTCCACTCGGTTGCTACGATGGCTCCTGCATCGATGTATTCAAAGAAATCAGTTGAATATAAGTCTTCCCACCCGGTAATCCTATACATATCAAAATGGACTAAATCCGGATGACCCGGATAAACATTGACCAGCGCAAAGGTGGGGCTTTGTGCTTCGGCATCGGGGGACAGCACAGACGCCATCCCGCGTACGAATGCGGTTTTACCCATTCCGAGATCTCCGTAGAGTGCAACGACAGTACCGCCGGTAATTTGTTTGGCCAGCGCCGCGCCTGCCTGCTCGGTTTCTTTTTCGGATTTTGATAAAATGACCGACTCCACGGAATCCCTCCTTCTTGTTTTGCCGTCAAATAAGGCATACTCACAGATACTAGCATTATACCATAAGAATGGCTCAAACGGTAGTGTTTTTCTTGATTTCCGGCACAAAAATGCTATAATGAACAAAAATGAGAAAAGGAGGAATGACCATGCTAAAACGAGAAAAAAACAGGGGTGCGCTTGGGTTCTTTTTTCGGAATTCCAACATCTTGCTACTTGTTTCCTGTTTAATGACATCCGTTTACGGATGCCTGCTGGTATATTCCTCCATTATGAACGGTGACGGAAGTTTTCGTAGCTGCATTGTACAAATGGTTTGTTCTGCCGTCGGCTTTTTGTTTGCTTTGTTCATTTCTCGAGTGGACTATAACGACATATGCCGATTGTGGTTTGTTTGGGTTGGTTTTGCGGGACTTTTGGTTCTGTTAACCTTTACGCCTCTCGGAATCAATGTTTCCGGTACGGATGATACGGCTTGGCTGGGATTTCCGTTTTCCAATCCAAAGATCACATTTCAGCCTTCGGAGCTTCTGAAAATAGCGTTTATTATTTCCTTTGCCATTCATTTGGATAAGGCAAAGGATTCAGGAATTAATCGTTTCGCCAATGTACTTCTTTTATGCGCTCACGGCGGTTTGGCGACCGGTTTGATTTTTCTTCAGGGTGATGACGGAACGGCACTGGTCTTTATGCTGATTTTCCTTTCCATGATGTTTGCCGCTGGACTGCACTGGGGATATTTTTTGGCGGCATTTGGCGCTGTTGCAGCGGTTGTGCCAATATTTTGGAAGCATATGGACGCACAAAAGATGGACCGAATCAAGGCGATTTTCTATGTAGACCAGTACTTGCAAACGGAAGGATGGCAACAGTCTGCCGGCTTATCTGCGATTGGCTCGGGGCGGTTATACGGCGTCGGATATATGCAAGGCGGAAATCAGGGACTCTTTGCCCGTAGCAATGACTTTATTTTCAGCGTGGCCGGGGAAGAGTTTGGCTTCATTGGTGCCGTTTTGGTGCTTTTGTGTCTTATGTTGATTGTAATAGCCATTACCAGAACAGCTTTGCAAACAAATGACACGAAAGGAAAGCTGATTTGTGTGGGAATGGCGGCACTGGTCGGATTTCAGTCACTGATTAATATTGGGATGGTGTTAAGACTGCTTCCGGTTATCGGAATTACCCTGCCTTTCTTTAGTGCAGGAGGCAGTTCTGTCGCCACGCTCTATCTTGGAATCGGTCTTTGTCTCAGCGTGCATTATACGAACAAAACACATACGATTCGAAAAGGGTAATGATAGGTCAAATTATTGAAAAATAGTTGCCCAAATGTGAACATAGAAACACGGCTCACGCGTTGACGAATGAGCCGTGTTTTTGTATAATATTTTCGTTAAAATTTTATTTCTATTTAAGGAGGAAATAGATATGGGTAGAGTGTTTAACTTTTCTGCCGGCCCTTCCATGCTTCCTGAAAAAGTGTTGAAGATTGCCCAGGCAGATATGATGGATTATCACGGCAGTGGACAATCCGTTTTGGAGATGTCCCATCGATCTAAAGTGTATGACGATATCATTAAAGAATGCGAAGCCACACTTCGTGAAGTGATGCAGATTCCGGACAACTATAAAGTGTTGTTCCTGCAGGGCGGTGCTTCTTCTCAGTTTGCTATGGTTCCGATGAACTTGATGACCAAAAACGGCAAAGCAGACTACGTTTTGACCGGTCAGTGGGCCACCAAAGCTTATAAAGAGGCTTCTCGTTATGGCGAGTGCCGCGTGGTTGCCAGTTCTGAAGATAAAAACTTCAACTATATTCCGCAGCTTTCCAAAGCCGATTTCGATCCGAAAGCGGATTATGTGCATATTTGCATGAATAACACCATTTACGGTACCTGGTACAACGAAATTCCGGACACCGGTGATATCCCGCTGGTTGCCGATATTTCTTCCTGTGCATTGTCTCGTCCGCTGGACGTCAGCAAATTTGCTTTGCTGTATGCCGGTGCTCAGAAAAATATGGGCCCTGCCGGTTTGACTGTGGTTATTGTTCGTGACGACTTTATCGGTCATGCCATGGATATCACACCGACCATGTTCAACTATGAGATTCATGCCAAAAATGATTCTATGTTCAATACACCGCCGTGCTACAGCATCTATGTTATGAAACTGGTCCTCGACTGGATTAAAAATGACATTGGCGGTTTGGCCAAAATGGAGAAAAATAACTTCAAAAAACAGAAGGTTATGTACGACTTCCTGAACGATTCTCCGTTCTTCAATCCGACTGTTCCGAACCCGGTTGATCGTTCCTGGATGAATGCTCCGTTCGTATCCTGCAAACCGGAACTCGACAAACAGTTCTTGGATGAATGCATTTACAACGGCTTTGTTAATTTGAAAGGCCATCGTTCCGTCGGCGGCTTCCGCGCTTCCATCTACAATGCCATGCCGATTGAAGGCGTTGAGGAATTAGTCTACTTCATGGATGAATTCCAGCGCAAAAATGCTCCGGAACTTTGCAAAGATTTATAAGGAGTGAGTTTTGTGGATATTTTAACTCTCAATAAAATCGCTGCTTGCGGTACGGATTTATTTGATTCCAAGTATACCGTTTCCGATGCTTGTGAGAATCCGGACGGTATTATGGTTCGTTCGGCTGCCATGCATGATATGGATCTTCCGGAATCTTTGTGTGCCATTGCTCGCGCCGGCGCCGGTGTGAATAATATCCCGATTGACAAATGCAGTGAATCCGGTATTGTTGTTTTCAACACACCGGGTGCCAATGCCAACGCAGTGAAAGAGCTTGTTTTGGCCGGCTTGTTTTTAGCTTCCCGCCAGATTGCTCCGGCCATTGACTGGGCCAAGAGCTTGAAAGGCAAAGGAGAAGAAGTCGGTAAACTTGTCGAAAAAGGTAAGAGCCAGTTTGTCGGACCGGAAATCCTGGGTAAGAAACTTGGCGTTATCGGCTTAGGCGCTATCGGCGGTATGGTTGCCAATGCTGCCAAAAGCCTCGGCATGGAGGTTTATGGCTGCGACCCGTATCTGTCCGTTGATGCTGCTTGGAGTTTGTCTCGCGGTATTCATCACGCTGCTACGTACGAAGAGATTTACAAGGAATGTGATTATATCACAATTCATGTGCCGCTGAATGACAGTACCAAAGGCTTCATTAATGCAGAAGCTCTTGGCCAGATGAAAGACGGCGTCCGTATTTTGAACTTTGCCCGTGGTGGTTTGGTGAACAGCGACGATA
Organism: Acutalibacteraceae bacterium; assembly: GCA_045639905.1. Classification (GTDB taxonomy): domain Bacteria; phylum Bacillota; class Clostridia; order Oscillospirales; family Acutalibacteraceae; genus RGIG426. The sequence goes on along the minus strand of JAZUDZ010000023.1, from coordinate 50,614 downwards.
TGCTTGCTGCCTTGGCTTCCGGCAAGGTTGCCCGTTATGTGGTCGACTTCCCGTCTGATGAAATGCTGAATGTGGAAAATGTTGTTGCCATTCCGCACCTTGGCGCTTCCACTCCGGAAAGTGAAGATAACTGTGCCGTTATGGCTGCACAGCAGTTGATTGATTACCTGGAAAACGGTAACATCAAGAATTCCGTTAACTTCCCGAATCTCGAAATGCCCCGTACCACTCCGTATCGTGTGGTTGTTCTTCATAAGAACGTTCCGAGTATTGTGGGTCAGGTTACCAGTGTGTTTGGTAATAACCAGAACAATATCGAATCCATGGCAAACAAATCCAAGAAAGAGTACGCTTGTACGGTCGTGGATTTGGCAAAAGAACCGCTTGAATCCGGTATAGAGACCATTAGTCAGATTGATGGTGTTATCCGCGTTCGTGTAATCAAATAAGATTGTTTTGAAAAGGCAGTGGCTTTTGCCCGGTGCTCTAAAGGACAGTCCTATGTGGGATACGGTGCAATCCGTTTGGGTTGCACCGCTTTCCTTTGTTTTACGCCACTTTCGTGGGGTTGTTGCGGATTTCTTCCATAGCGGCAATGATTTCTTCTTCGTCGGGAACGGTAACAATATCCACCGACCGAAAGTGAATTGTGATCGGAACGTGCTTCTTTCCGTCCTCGCCCTTTACGCTGTTGAATATCTCAATTTTCTTAATGAGCGTATTTACAAGCGTTGGGGTGAGTTTTTGAATATCGGTACATTCACGGATATTTTCAAGAAACGCTTTCAGATCGACTGCATCCTGCTTCGCCGTCTGGATTTCAGCTTCTGTTTCCGATACGAATTTCGTAAGCTCTTTTTGCTCTGCTTCGTACTTATCACAGAAGATTTTGAATCGCTCTTCGGAAATCGTACCGCGAGCAAGCTGTTCAAAAGAAGCAGAAATCAGCCCGTCAATTTCCTTGATGCGTTTCTTTGCCTGTTCCACCCGAAGCTTTGTATCCCGCAATTCCTTTGCAACGGATAACCGGTGATTCTTCTCATACAGATACAGAAAGACGGTTTCGTTCTCTGAAATATACTTCGCGGTTTTACGAACCGTTTCCAGTACCATTTCTTCCAAAACGACATTTCGAATAAAATGAATTGTGCACGTGCCACGATTCTCCTTGTAAGCGGAGCAGCGGAAGAACTCCTGATTTTCATTGATACTCTTGGCAGCGCAGAAATACATTTTTGAACCGCAGTCGCCGCAGAACACAAGATTTGAGAACAGACTGGTGCGCCCGGTTGCAGTATTCCTGCGTCTGCTGGCTCTCAACTCATGGCCTGTTTTGAAAGTCTCTTCATCAATGATTGCCTCCTGCGTATTCGGAATGATCTGCCACTCGGATTCATCGTATTCGATTTTCTTATGAACCTTGTAACTGACGATACTGCTTCTTCCGTTTACGGTACAGCCGGTGTACTGCGGATTATCCAAAATGTGCTTTACCGTTGTATCCTGCCAGTTATACGGATCGACGGGACGCTCGTTTCGGGTTTTGCGATTGATCTGATAAAAGTATTCTGTAGGCGTGATATACTTTTCTTCCCGCAGGTGGTTGGCAATCTTCGTGGGGCCGAGCCCTTCCATAGCCAGTTTGAAGATATACCGCACAACCTCTGCCGCAGGCTCGTCAATATACCACTGCGTGTCTTTCTTAGCTTTCTTGTACCCGTAAGGAACGGTCGGAGAAACACGCTCGCCACGATCTCGCTTATTCTGCCAGACAGCACGGATCTTCTTGGATGTCTGCTGAGCATACCATTCGTTGAATACGTTGTGGATCGGCAGCATATCCGTTCCCATATCTTTCTCAATGTCAACGTTTTCCTGTAAAGAAATGAAGTTAACACCGAGCGACGGATATTTGATTTGCAGATAGTAGCCGCTCATAACATGGTCGCGCCCGAAACGGGAAAGGTCTTTGACGATAACTGTGCCGATTTCTCCCGACTCGATCATTTTATCCATTTTCTTGAAATCAAGACGGTTAAACGTCGTGCCCGAAATACCGTCATCAGCAAAGAAGCGATAATTCCGTATTCCGTTCTTTTTGCAGTAGTCTTCCAAAATCTGTTTCTGATGAGTGATACTGTTCGATTCCAGTTCTTCCTTGAGCCGTCTGCTGTCCATAGCGTCTGCATCCGGGATATCATCAACTGACAGACGGCAGTACAGTGCCGTAACTAAATTTTCTTTCTCGACTTTCTTTTTCATAATACTCCTTTCCGGTGTTTTTCACCTAAAAAGCCGAGCATTGTTGAGACTGCCATCAGTCTACAATGCCCGGCTCTTTTTTTCAATTCTGTGAGCTGTTCAGGATCAGTTCCTTGAACTGCTGAAATAATGACTGTTTGCCCTCTGTGTCAAAATCGGCGGTAACATCATATACGGTATTACCGATCTCCTTTGACACAGTAATTTTCTTTGGAACGGTGCAGACATAATAGCCGGTACCTTCGTCAGCGTCCGCCGGCTTTACATATTCTGAAAGGTCAATGGGCAGATTTTCTTTTATCCGTCCGCCGCCATACACGAAAAGGCGGTATTTTTCTCTTGCTTCTTGTGCTGTCATATTTGTTTCCTCCTTTATCTCGAATTTTCACGCTGCTTTTGCAGGTATCTGCGGTAATACTCAGCCGCCTTGATTAAGAAATCTTCGGTCTGCTTGACGGTGAAACCATCCGGGATAATGTCCCGCAGACGGTCCACCGGGACCTTTATCGTTTCCCGCTGGTTTGCTTTTTCTTCGGAAAGCGTCTTGAAAATCAGGTACTTATCCAGCGCTCCGTCCTTGTAATACTGATGCAGATGCCAGCTTTGAGAATAGGACGGTGTGCAGTCGTTCATTTCACAGATTTCCAACACGTCGTACTGAAACTGCTCCGGCAGGAACGAAAGCTCCACGCCGACGGACAGGGCGATCTTCCCTTCATCCATCATCGTGAGCAGTTCCGGAATGAGGTGGGTCAGGCGGATATACCGTTTTACCTGAGAGGCGCTGTCATTTTCAGAAATCTGCTCGACAGCCAACTTCGGTCCGAGTTGGTCCGAAGTTTTCCCCTGATGGCTCATAGCATCAAACTTCATCTTGTACGCGAACGCCTTTTCGGACGGCAGGATATGCTCCCGGTGCAGATTGCTGTCCACCACGGCAATGGCGGCGGCATCACGGTCAAGGGCATAAATAAAGGCAGGAACTGTTTCCAGCCCTGCCTTCACTGCGGCGTGCAAGCGGCGGTGTCCGCTTACGACCTCATATTCATCTGTGGTGTTTTCCATCGGTCGCACGATCAGCGGCGAAAGAATACCTTGCGTCTGTATGCTTTCAATCAGCGTATTCATTTCATCGTTGTCGAGTACCTTGTAAGGGTGTCCCTCAAAAGGGTGTAATTTCGATACCGGAATGGCTACCGGCGTTTTCATAGTATTGTTGGTCATATTCTTATCTGCTCCTTTCAAGCTTTCGTATCGCGGCCCGTTCAAGGCCGTGCTCCTGTTGTAATAATTCATATAGGTGTGGAGATTCCTCCATAATTTTCTCCGCTCGCTTTAGTTGCTCCCGGAGCGGGCTGATCTCTTTTGTGATTTCCTTTCGACGGTCCTTTGCAGCCTGCCGTTCTTTGGGTGTATGCGCCCAGCGGCGGGCATTGTCCGCTTTGGATCGGTCATTTTCTAGAGATGCTATCTGTTCCTTTGTCACGGATATATTCTCCGACAGCTCCGGAATCGTATGGATCCCATTACTGTTGAGGAAGTGATAGTCAGCTCGATACTGTTCAATATCTCTTGCGGCATCCCGCAAATCCGGAGAGAGAAGCATAATATCCGGCGCCTGTGTTACGATCGCAATGAGCTCGATCAGTATGAGAAACAGCGTATCCACAAGCACCGTTGCGGTGTCATAGCTGTGTTCTACGGTAAACTGCAGGCGCTGGAGCTCATATTCCAGTGGGAACTTCTTCGGCTTATACGGAAGATGTGTGTTCCATTCATACAGATGCCCGTCAGAAAACAGGTTCCGTTCCATCTGCTCGCTCATCTCATCTATATCATATCCGAGAGACGTAAGGCGCACGGAGCGCTCCCAGTCCTTCGCCCGTACAGACATTCTTGTCCAGTCGATCACATAACCGAGTCCGCGCATCTGAGATTCAAACTGATCCCAGTTCCCGGCATACCTGAGACAGTATTCAACGTCTTCTTTGAGCATATCCCGGTGTGTTTTCTTTCCAGATTTGTGAATCCAGTATTCTTTCTTCTTTCCTTTGCTGTAAAATTCACTGTTTTCAAGAACGGATAAACCGCGTTCCCGGCAGATCTCATCGGAGATACACCGAAGTTCTTTGTGGTTGCCGATCTTGTTCTTGAACTTCTGCCCGTCCACAAACGAACAGGGATTTACGACAAAATGACAATGCAGGTTATCTGTATTCAGATGGACGGTGACGAGCACCTGATACCGGTCGCCCCACATGCGCCGTGCTGTTTCTTTGCCGATCTCAAAGGCCTGCTCCGGCGTTACCTCACCTTCGGCAAAGCTCTGTATTCCGTGATAGCCGACGACCTTTCCTTTCATTCCGAACCGCCGCTGCACAGCAACCATTTCGGCGTAGGCGTTCTGCTTGGAGCAGTTGATCCCGCCCACGAACATCTCCCTATCTGTTTTGCTGTCGTTCTTTGCATAGCGAAGGGCTGCGTACAAGTCCTCGTCGAGGTATTCTCTGGGCGTGGTTTTATCCGGATTGTCCGCGTATTTAAGGGTAGTGTTCAGATTCCCGCAGACCGGCCAGAAGCCTGTTACTGCCATTTGGATTTCTCCTTTCCCGGCAGGAGCAGAGAAGCTGCTATCTGTTTCAGCAAAGCAGATATTTCAGCGTTCAGTTCCTCGGAGGTGTTTTTATCCTCCAAGCAGCCGATCTTCTCCAGCAAAACAAAAAGAGCACTGGGAGGAACCGTTCTCGGTTCGTAGCCCAATGCTCTTTGCTTCACGTATTCGGTTGTAGATAACCCGCATTTCTTTGCTTTAGCCTGTATTGACTGTTTTTCCTTATCCGTCAGACGGACGGATATTCGTATATCTTTCCCCATATAAATCATCTCCTTCCACGGGGGATTGGGGGCATGAAGCCCCCAAAGAGTCAGCCGCAGGGCGGCTGTGAGGAGGACGAGTGGCACACATCGTCCCTGCTTGATACGGTGTGAGACGCGCCCCGTAGGGGAAGCTCCCCACGGTGTCTGTGCGTCCCGCGCCGTGAACCGTTCTTTTATTACTCCGTATATTGCTTTCTGCGGTAGATATTCCGTAAGTGCAGTCACATTCTCCATAAAAGTGACGGCAACTATATACAAATGATCTGTTCGATCGCAGCCGTTGCTGCCATAATCTACGAATAACTGCCGTCAGTTTTTGAAGATTGCAGGCAGAATCACCGCATTTTTGACGGCAATCAGAAGTTTTGAAGGAAATCATCTGCGATTTCTCCGCTCTCTTCTGCAATGTCTGAGGTGGTTTTGTTCGGTATAATCGTATCCGAAGAAAAATGTCCGCCGGAGAGCGAAACACCGAGCATTTCGGAAAGAGTGGAACGCACCGTGTCACTGACTTGCCGAAGAAGCAGATCCTTCTCTTCCTCTTTGGAAAGATAGCCGCCGTAGGCGTTTACGGCGGCTATTACAAACTGCGACATGGATTTTTCGCTACCTTTGAGGATTTCATAAGCAGCACGGTGTTCCGGCTTGTCCAGATTCAGACGGACCTTTACGTTACAGATATTCATTTGCCCGCCAGTCCTTTCTGCATCTGGCGTTCGGAAAGGAATTCATATCCCTTTGCCGTAGCGCAAATATCGTCCTCGATCGTTACGCGACTTTCGTCGTACTTCCCAAAGTTACGGATCAGGCATCCGCCTCCGCCTACGATATGCAGGCGCATCAGCCCGGCGTTGTAGTCGTGATCCTGCAAACGGCGGAAGATATCCTTCACATATCCGGCAGCGGCAGTCTTCATGATCTTCAGATACTCCTTGGATACATCCGCTTCGCCGGTTTTCAGATATTCTTCGATGATTCCCTCATCCATGACCACCTGATACTTGTTCATCACAGCGTCCTTTACGGAGTTGATACACTGCTGGGTACCGTATTTCTCTGTATACATCTTCTGAGAATCCGGATGTCCGTTCCGGCAGCATAGCAGATTCATCGTGCCGTTTCCGATATCGCAGAGATAGGTCACACCTTTCAGTGAAGACGTCTTATCCGCAATAGCAGCAAAGCCCTGCGGGAATACGTCGGCTCCGACGATGCGGATGTGGTAATCCTTCTTTCGGAACGAAAAGCGCACCTCTTCATTTCTGAGCAGGTATTCCCGGTAGGCTGCCTTCTGTTCCGTTACCCACGCAAGGGGAAGTCCTGCGGCAATGTGAACGTCTGCCTCAGTGAGATTTTCCCAGCTCAGCTCCATAGCGATGGCGGCAAGAGTGAGAACGTAATAGTCCTCATCGACTGTTTTCTCCGCCGCATAGTTTTTGTGCCCTTCGCCGATGAGATAATATTTTCCGTTATAGGTCAGCATATCTCTGGTGAAAAGCGGTTCGGTCTCATAGGTATCGATACCGGTACGGAAGCAGAAATTGGCAGTCTTCATATTTCCATATCCGGCATCCACGCCGATGATTCTGGTGTTGTTAAAGTTTTTCATAGTCTTTTTTCCTCTTTCTCCCCGTCTTTCCGGGGTGTCGTTCTGTTGGATAACCGCAAAATGTGGGAGCAGTTATCGTAAATTGTTCTGCTGCAAGATTTCTTCATATAGTTCCTTTTCGGCGGGCAATACCGCTTTGAGAAAGAAATTGCAGTTAATCCCATAGCGGGAAATGAGCTGCACACAGCGGCACGGCTCGCCGTCGTCGAGCAAAAGGCAGTTGCCGTCCATGCAGTTGCAGCATTCTCTGCGGGCAAGTTTTCTGACCTTTGCTGACTGTTTTGAGTTTAGTTTCAGAATCATAGACATCACCTCCTTCGTTCTGAAATCCGGGCAGCAAAAAAGCCGCCGGTTTCCCGACGGCTCATTGCCCCTCACTTATATAATACCGAAGAAAGGCGATTTTGTTTTAGACAGAGCAACAGAAGGAAGTTTACAAACGCAACACGCGGAAATCATTGTAACAACCGAACATTTGTGCTATACTCAATAAAAAGTCAATCTGAAAAGCAACGACTGAGAGAAACTTTTTCGAAATTCTCTCAGATTTTTTTGCAGATTTTTTACTGTCCGTTTTATGGTACATGAGTTCTGATAGAATTACGATGGAGGATGATAGTATGGTTGAGGCAATTCGCTATTTCACGGCAGATTACCGTGACGGCAAAGTATATCTCGGCGGCAAAGGTAAAGATGCCGGGTATTACGCCGCGCAACTGCTGAATGAATATGATAAAGACGAGTTTGCTGCCCGGCTTGCAGTGTTCCGCACAGAGAACTGGAATACGGCAAAGCAGCTCCGCACCGGCTTCCTCGATACCGACACTTATATGAAAGCCGGATACGAGATCAAGTATATTCTGACGCTCCTGCCGAAGCTCCGCCCGTTTTCTGAATTGGATATACAGGGCGAGCTGGGCAGAATAGAGGAACTGTTCACGGAAGAAATGGCAGAGCAACTTTGCGAGTATTTCCGTCAGCGGGCACTTACGGCAAATATGGATTTCGGATATACCTTCGCCGGACATTACCCGAAAGGGTATGATAAAGATTTCTGCGTGGAATCCGAAAAGCTGTTACAGACAGTCCTTACCACATTGGATTTCTATGACCGCCTCGGTGATGACGTGGCAGATGCCGCAAAGAAGCTCCGGCAGTTTGTAAAGCGTACGGATGAAGCCGAGCGCCTTGACGAGGAACACCTTTTGCCTATTGCCATAGATATTTTCGGCTCGGCTCCGTTTGACGTTACTACGGAATATGTTCCCATACGCAAATCCAGCCGGAGCAAAACAGCGGCGGTAGCGCGGCGGCTGCATTTCAAGAGCTATTACAGTTTCGTTTTGACCGATTTCTTTGAAGGATTGCAGAACGGGCATTATCCCCGCCAGTGCCGGATGTGTCACGGATACTTTGTGATGACCTCTGCACGTCAAACGATGTACTGCGGAGGATGGGCGACGGAACTATGGAGGGGAAAGAAGATCACCTGCCGCAATCTTGCGGCACAGCAGAAGCGCAGGGAACTTGCCGCCAATGATCCGATCACCGTCCGTTACAATTCCCGGTGCGGCGCTATCCGTGTTGAAGAAGGGCGCGGTACGATCACAAAAGAATTTGCCGCAGCCGCTAAAGCGCTGGCGAAGGAGCATAAACAGCTTGCGGCGAGTGATCCGGCTTATGCCGCAAAACAGTATATCGTGGATATGGAGCGCGGCAAGCTATACGCCGATACCGATAAACGAATGAAATGACCCGCTAAAGGCAGATGGGAGGTGAGTGCCGATGAAGGAGTGGGAGAAAGAATTATTTAGCTACCAAATGAAACCGGCACCGCCGAAGATGCCGCCGCAAGAATATATTGAAAGATACCTTGCCGAAAAGGACGATAAATATTTTTCGTGGTATCTGCATTACAATGAGAAATATATCAACGAAAAGGTCAAGGGGTACGTCCAGGAGTACGCTATGCAGGGGCATTTTATGGATATGAAATCAGCGTATATTTTCGGACTGCTTCAAGCCCTGCAAAACTACGATCCCGAAAAGGGAGCTTCTTTCATCTCCTTTCAGGCGTACTACACCAAAGAAGCGATAGACGATTATATTCGGACGATGCGTACCGGGTACACGATTCCAAGCGGTGATGAATATGCGTTGTTACGCAAAGCAATGGCACTGTATGCCAAATACGGCTACAAGAGCGATGACGCGACCATCAGCAAAATAGCTCTCGAAATCGGGCGCAAACCGAAAACGGCAATGGAGATGATCACCGGCGGCGTTCGGAATATGATGTTCACGGAGTTCTACCGGCAGTACGCCGACGAGGACGGTGAAGAAGGTGCGGAGGATGTGACCGTCGATACGACCACCGAGCCATCCCGGATGTTCTACCACGAACGAAGACTGAAAATACTATGTGAAGCGTTCGATAATCTGGAATACAGAGAACGTGCCCTCGTTGCCGAACATCTTGGTTTCTGCGAAAACTGTTGGAGTCCCCATTATATTGAGATTATTAACGGTAGGAAAGTAAAACGCGAATTTGAGGAGACAGCGTTCATAGACCTCGCCGGTAAGCACGGTGTTGTACCGTCCTCCACCGACCGAATCTACCGTGGAGCGATAGACAAGCTCCGAAAAGCACTGGAAGAAGATAAGTGGCTATAGATTGAGCGTTTGATGACATTGTAAATTTATTGTGTCATTATCACGCCATATCATTGATTTATCACGTCAAATGTGATATACTATGTTCAGATAGGAGGATGGCTGATTATGTTTGAAGATGAATTTATCGAGTTCAAGAAAACTACCGGAGAATTGAACGAGGCAATGGTATCCATTTCTGCTATACTAAATAAACATGGAAAAGGTACTGTATATTTTGGCATAAAGAACGACGGAACGCCGCATCCGTTCAGTATCAACGATTCTACACTGCGGGATGTTTCGAGAAAAATATACGAATCAATCCGTCCGCAGATTTTTCCAACGGTTGAAGCCGTTACGGTTGAAGAAACTGACGTCATCAAAGTGATTTTTTCAGGTACAGAAGCCCCTTATTCTGCTTTCGGCAAATACTATATCCGCGTCGCTGACGAAGACCGGGAGTTATCTCCCGCCGAGCTGCGTAAGATTATGATCGGAAAAGAATATGAGGAGAACTGGGAAAATCGCTCATCGGACGAAACACCGGACGATGTCGATGAACAGACGCTCGAAAAGTTTTATCGTACGGCGACCGAATGCGGACGCTTGCCTGATATAGGCAGTGATAGGACTGCTCTTCTCAAGAAGCTTGGACTGCTCAACGGTGAAAATCTTACAAATGCCGGAAAGTATCTGTTTTCTGCCAATAAACCCATTGTGTTGAAAATGGCGGTGTTCGCCACGGATCACAAAACCACGTTCCTTGATATCGTAAGAGAGGAAGGCAACATTTTTCAGCTAATTGACCGCTCGATTAACTACATCGTGCGCAATATCCGCTGGAGCGTGACCATCGGAAAAGACGGTATCCACCGTGAGGAAACACCGGAAGTACCGATCGACGCCATCCGTGAAGCAGTTATCAACAGTTTTGCTCATGCACGTTACGATATGGATGTTCAGCACGAGATCGATATCTTTTCCAACCGGATTTCCATTGTCAACCCTGGCACCTTCGCAAACGAATTCTCTCCTGAGGATTTTGCGGTGCGGGATCTTCATTCCTTCCTGCGGAATGAAATGATTTCAAAAACCTTGTATCTGTGCAAGGACGTTGAAACGTTCGGCTCAGGGCTCAAGAGAATATATACGCTCTGCAAACACGCAAGTGTTACAGTCGGATACAACAATACGGAAACCGATTTTACCATTGAGTTTTCAAGACAGGATAGAAATATCACGCCAAATAATGGCGCGATAAATGGCGTGATAAATGACACAATAAATGCGCTGGACGCCGACGTACTCTCGTGGCTGCGGGATGATCCGTATCTCACGGTTTCCGAGCTTGCGGAAAAGAGCGGAAAATCACAAAGAACGATAACCAGAGCGCTGACGTCGTTAAAGGCAAAGCATTTGATAGAGCGGATCGGTTCCAACAAAACCGGTTACTGGAAAGTTAAATAAAAACAAAATAGCACAAAAAGCCCCGCCCGGAGCCAAGACAAAAATCTTGATTCCGAGCGGGGCTGCTCTAAATGTGTTTTATTCCGTATAATACTGCGCTTGTGCGTTCCACAACTCGTAGTATTTTCCGTTTGTATCGGCAACGAGCGAAGCGTGAGAGCCTTGCTGAATAACAGCGCCCTCATGGAACACGGCAATCTCGTCACAGAACTTACAAGAGGACAGACGGTGGGAGATATAGATTGCGGTCTTGTCGCCTGCGATTTCGTCAAACTTTCCGTAAATCTCCGCTTCTGCAATCGGATCGAGAGCTGCCGTAGGCTCGTCGAGAATAATGAACGGAGCATCCTTGTAGAGCGCACGGGCAATGGCAATCTTCTGCGCTTCGCCGCCGGAAACGTCGATACCCTCTTCGGACAGACTCTTGTAGATCATCGTATCCAGTCCCTTTTCCATAGTCGCAAGGCGTTCTCCAAATCCTGCATCCACCAGTGCCTTCTGTACACGATCACGGTCATAGTGCATACTACCTGCAACATTATTGCCCAATGGTTGGCTAATCAACTGGAAGTCTTGGAAAACGATGGAGAAGATATTCATGTAATCGTCGTACTTGTACTTACGAATATCAATACCGTTGAGCAGAATTTGACCTTCCTGCGGATCGTACAAACGACATAGCAGCTTGATGAAGGTTGTTTTACCACTTCCGTTTTCACCAACGATGGCAAGTCTCTTGCCGACTTTGAATTTCATATTCACATGATGGAGTGCCCAAATGTCGGAACCTGGATACTTGAAAGATACATCCTTGAATTCTACTTCATATCTGCGATCAGTTCTCTTTTCAGTAGTGAGACTGCCTTGATACATAGCGTTTGGAATATCAAGAAATTCAAATGTTTTATCCAAGTAGCCTGTGTTGGTTTCCAAAATTCCAAATAAACCAGTTAGTGAAAATATATTGGATACCATCGCTGTAGCAGCACCAACGTACTGAGTAATGCTTCCTACATCAAATGCACCACCCCATGCTTTAAGACAAGTAAACACATAAATGGAACCGGTAATTAGGGTAGTGATGCACACGCCCAAACTTGCGTATATGCCCATTTTACCTCTGGCTGATTTGCCGAACGGACCATGTACTCCAAAAGAGGTATTTGTATCCCAATAAGCACTAATCAACATTTGTTGTTTATTCATTCGGATGTCTATGCTTCGCTCCTTGTCCATTCCAACAAAGCCAAAATGTCCAAACAAACGATTTCCAAAAGTAGCTTCCTCGGCAAAGTCACTCCAACACTTTGTTGATGCTGCGCTGAATTTTCCTGCAAGGATACTAACACCAACCATAAGGATTGCCAAAGCAAGGATAAACATAGGATTATTTAACGCTGTTAGCCAACCAGCTTCGCTCGGTACAGAAGAAGTGAACAAACTAACTGTTAACACAATACCACTTATAATACCAATTACACTGGTTACGAAATCTTCATATGCTTCTTGAACTCTCATCAAACCCCAGCTTGACCAGTTTTCGTTTTGCTGAATCTGTGCTCGGAGATCGTGGTTCTCTTGTTTGTCAAGTTCGGAAAAATCGAGAGAAAACATTTTGCGGATAAACAAAATTTCTTTTCTGCCCCACAAATCGTTTAACAAAGTACCGTAACGTCTCTGAAGAACAGCTTTCAAAACAGATGCAATACCAACGCATATCACGCTTGCGATTACCCATTTCCAAAGAATGTCTGCTCTGCGTAAGGTTGCAAGTTCTTTCAGTATTTGCGCCGAGAAGAAAACTGTTATGTACGGTGTAATTGCGCTAACGATGCAATGCAACGTCAAAATCGGAAAGAACTTCGGGGATACTTTATGGAGTTCCTTAATACCACGCAAATGCGAAGCAACGGCATGGCACATATTTACTTTTTCTTTCATTCTCAGAACTCCTTTCCCTCTCGATAATAACGACTTTGTACTTCAAAGAGATTTGCGTATTCGCCACCTAACGCTAAAAGGCTCTCGTGTGTTCCTTCCTCTTTGATTCCTCCGTCTGCAATAAATATAACACGATCACAGAACCGAGTGGAAGCCAAACGGTGTGAGATGAACAGCGAGGTTTTCCCGTTTGTCATTTCACTATATTTCATGTAAATATCATTCTCTGCAATGGGATCAAGAGCTGCCGTCGGTTCGTCAAGCAACAGAATCGGACCGTTCTTATACAGGGCTCTTGCCAACATGAGACGTTGAGTTTGACCGCCGGAGAACAATACGCCATCCAAATAAACTTCACGACCAACGTGAGTTTCAAGCCCTTTGGGTAACTTCTCAATCGTAGAAGTCAGACCTGCTTTATCCACACAATCAGCAATTTTATCATAGTCAATGTCAACTGTCGTTTGTGCGATTTGCTCTGCAACGGTTACATCCAATACAGAGAACTCTTGGAATACAGCACTAAACAAGTCATAGTAGCTTCTACGATTGAAGTCTCGAATATCCTTTCCGTTCAGCAATACGGCTCCCTCTGTTGGATCTAAAAGGCCGCAAAAAAGTTTTACCAATGTTGTTTTACCCGCGCCGTTCAAACCAACAATCGCCAATTTCTCACCCGGACGAACCGTTAAATTCAAGCCATGAATCGTATCGGTTTCCGCACCGGGATAACGGAAAGAAACATTTTCCAATTTCAGCTCATAACTTTCTGCAGCAGGAATATCCTTACCATTTTCAAACTTGAACGGTTCGGGATAATCCAAAAATTCACGGAGACGAGATATGTCCAAACTTTCTTTATGTAATGCACTCATCTCCTGCAGAATACCCATAACCCACGCAGTAAACGTACTTACAGCCGTGAAGTAGAGCAAAAATTCCGAAACACTCAATCCTTCATTAAGCGTCATATTGATGAGATAAACATAAGCAATACCATTACGAGCTACCGTCAGAATCACTTCCGTAATATCAGCAAGCACTTCTACTCGCTCGCAACGAAGGCTGAAATCCAAATAGAGATTGTGAATCTGATCCAACAACTCATTGAGCCAATTTTGCAAGCCGAAGATTCGGATGTCTTTAGCTAGCTCTACAGATTCAGATTTGTTGCGAAGATAATACTTTTTTTGAAAATACTGTTCTTCTTCATCTCTGCGAGCATAACGCCAGTTGTTGGTGTATCGGGATACGAAGAACCCTGCAAAACAAGTGGCAATCACAACAAGCAGGAGTACGGCATCTATCCGAGAGAGAATGGTCAAATAAATAATTAGTCCACCGATGTTTTTCAGCAACATCGTTAGTGTCTGCCAAATATGCTCTGTAGCTTGATTATTGCCTTCACAAGCGAGATGCGCTTTTTCCCGCATTTTAATAAAGTCTGCATCCAACGTGTTAGGGTACGAGGTCATGTTGCATTTTTTTGCAACTTTCGCAATAATGGCAGATCGCACATCAACACGAGCAAACAGAGTGTTTTGCTTTACATACTCCTTAAATCCATTGATTAAAAACAAGGCTACTGTAAATACACCTATGGTTGTCAACAGCATCCACATCGGAGACTTCTGCTCAACACATGCAAGGACTTCGGGAGCGATATAAAGCTGTGTCAAATTCAGCAACACTTCCAGAACTGCGGTCAACACACAGAATAGCAAGACACGCCTTCTGTTTTTCCAAGCTATTTTTACCATCCAACTAATATTTTGGACGGTATTGAATTTCGGTTTTTCTTTAACTTTCATTTTGCCTCACCTCGCGAGCATATCATAGCATAAAAATTCGTCCCTGATTGATTTCAGGGACGAATCGTCATTTCTGGGTGATGAATTGCAAATTATCACACCTGCGGAAGCAGTATTTCAGTTGAAAACGCCCCGTCCTCACTATTGCGGCTGATGTATCCATCGAGCCGTTCTACAATCGCATCTATGCGAACAAGGCCAAAACCGTGCCCGTCGCCTTTTGTGCTACGGAACAGATTACCTTCCTTTTTCATCTTCTTGCCTGCGGTAAAATTGGTAAAGGAAATGTAGAGCTGAGTATTTTTCATATCCATATATACACGGATCACACGCTGATTCTCCGGCAACTTCACGCTTGCTTCGATGGCATTGTCAAAGAGATTGCCAATGATGCAGCACAGGTCAATCTCCGAGGATTTCAGTTTTACGGGAATGTGTGCATCAGCCACGACCTCAATTCCTTTCGCTTTTGCAAGCGAAATCTTGGAATTGAGAATGGCATCGGTCATAGGATTACCGGTTTTGATTACCGTATCAACGGTGGTCAAATCTTCGTCGAGCAGGTCGAGATAATTCTTGATGGCATCCCAATCGCCGGTAGCTGCGTATGCTTTCATCGTCTGAATGTGGTTGCGGTAGTCGTGCCGCCAGCCACGGATTTGACGGTACATACTATCAACTTCCCGGTAATGCGTTTCGATTAGCTCGTGCTGATAGGAAGCGATCTGCTTTTCTATTTTCTTTGAAAACAACCCCATACGCCTTACCTCATATTGATAATCGCTCGGTTGATGCCGTCATACGCTCCCCGTGGGAGAGGAATGGCGGTTCCATCGCTTAGTTTGATTTCTGTTTTTGTTACACGGCTGATCTGCGTTAGGTTGATGATTGTAGAACGCCCTACACGGTAGAAGCGCTCGTCGAACTGTTTTTCAAGCTCACCTAAAGTCATTTTCACCGTAACGTCAGACAAGGCGTGAATGGTAACGTAGTTGCCGAACACGTCGGCATACCGAATTTGATAAATCGGAACACGTGCCATTTCGCCGCAAATCTCAAAGTTCAAGACCTTTTCGTTCTTGGAGAGTTTCTCTGCGGCACGGTCAAGCACCGAACAGAGCTTTTCTTCCTTTACGGGTTTCATCAAATAGTGGAGAGCTGCCACTTCGTAGCCCTCCGAAATGTAATCGGAGTAGCCCGTGATGAAAACGATCTGAACCGTATCATTGTTCTTGCGGAGTTGCTTCGCCATCGTTACGCCGTCCATAGCTCCCATTTCAATGTCCAAGAGCAGAATATCATAGTCACTTTCCTCTGCGTAGTGGAACAGGAAGCTCTCTGCAGAAGTAAAGGTATCGGCATGTACCACATGACCGGCAGATGCCGCCCAGCAATCAACCATATTCAAAACATATTGCCTGTCTGCATCGGAATCATCGCAAATTGCAATTTTGTACTTCATGTTCTCACCGTCCTTCAAACAATTTATTCGACAGAAATAAGTAAGCACAACAGTTTATTTATGCTGGATTTTGAAAAATACAAGCTAAACGGTCCAAAGGACTTGCTTTTCCTGAAATATAGTCCCATAATGAACCTCATTTATTATCATCAATAGTAAAGTCCAAAATTTCATCAACGCTGCAATTAAGAGCTACGCAGATTTTATAAAGACTTTCCATCGATATAAACTCATTTTTTCCCAGCTTGGCAAGAATGTTAAAACTGATTCCAGACGCATCTTTCAAATCTGTACGAGTCATTTTTTTATCGATTAGTTTTTTCCAAAGTTTGTCATATGAAACAGGCATTTTTATGCTCCCTTCAAGTAACGGGGAAATAATTCTTTTACAGTTTTTATAGTATATCACAAAATACACGATAAATCAAGATATTCTCACAGTATTGTGAGGATTTTTGCGGCTGGTATTTGAAATAATATGACCATGAATGGACGAAATGGACGTTAAATATATAGAAAGCAGAGGGTGAGAATACTCTCTCCCTCCGCACCATCTACGCAAATATTAGATTGTCGTTTACTTCATCAATTGCCAACTGTCGTGCTGCGTTCATCCGCTGAACCCATTCCATTTGGTCAGACAACTTAAGTGTTTCTGTGATACCGTCTCTTTCGGCAATTTCCTCTACCAACCGAGAGAACATTTCTTCCGCTTGCTCGTTCAGATTTGCAAGATAGTTATTCAGCTTTCCGCTTGTCAGCAGTTCAGCGTAAACGACTCTTCTGTGCTTCTTTAGATACCTTAGATGCCGCTGCCCCCATATTCCGATAGGGAGTTCTTCCGGCTCCTCATCACCGGCGATGAGGTAATAATCTCCGACAAGCTCATATTTCAGCCCTGTGCGTTCGTCCGTGATGTACTTTTCCATTACGCTTCCTCCTTTACAACACGCAGTTTCCTTGAGGGAGCATCTATGATTTTGAGAATAAGCCCATTGACATCTTCGATAGGCTTGTCCTCGTGGATATACTCATTACGAGCAGTCATAAGGCACCCAATCAACAGTCTGTGCTCAAAATCGTCCAAATAGAAGTATTTCCGTTTAGTTTTCATAGTCTTTCGACCTCCTTGTTTGATTTCCCCTTTATTGTAGTGGAAACAATCGGATAAATCGAATGTGCGGATTATTATAAGTAAAAAGAAATACCGAGAAAAGCATTTCTGCTAATCTCGGTATCTCTTTGCCTCGCCAATGCCCGTGCTCTTGAACTACTGTCCTTAAGAACACCGGGCATTAGCCACTGTCTTTTTTGTTGACAAAACATCGGATATTTACTATTCTATATGTTAGAAGAAAGGAGGTTGATGCCGTAATGAAAAAGTGGATGATTGTCAGCGTGGCTGTTCTGACGGCCTTGGTTGTACTTGTTTCTTGTATTACGGTTTTTGCCAACAACAATAAAAAACAAAACGGCTGCAAAGAAAGAAATGGTTATTGTCAAATGGAATCATCTCAGAAAGATTCCTGCATGAAAGATAGAGAATGTTCTTGCTGTGATGGAGATTGCTCCAAGGAAGATGGAGAATGCTCTAAAATGCAGCAAGACGGCTGTAAAAAAGGGAACGGCTGTCCTCGTATGAATTCTTCTCAAATGCCCGGGAAAAAGGGCAAATACAAAGGGCAAAACGGATGCAATAACAAGATGTCATGTTTTAACTGATTTAATTTTTTTTCAAATAAAAAAAGGCATTGCACTTTTTTAAGTGCAATGCCTTTAAATTATCTCTTAGTGACGCGGACGGCGATTGTCGCGGCGCGGCGGGCGGGAGTCGGAATCATCATTTTCCGGGGTCAAGCCTTCCACTTGGATGAGAGCATCACGGCGGGACAGGTTCAAACGACCCTGGTCGTCAATTTCCGTAACTTTCACGATAATTTCATCGCCGACATTGACAACGTCTTCAACTTTGTCAACGCGTTTGACATCCAGTTTACTGATGTGGACCAAGCCTTCTTTTCCGGGGGCGATTTCAACAAAGGCACCGAAGGTCATAAGACGTGTTACGCGGCCTTTGTAAATGGCACCGATTTCCGGATCATTGGCAATGGTTTCCACAACGGAAAGGGCACGTTTTGCATCGTCGGAATTGATGGCGGAGATGAAGACATGACCGTCTTCCTGAATATCGATGGTGCAGTTGCATTCGGCACAGATTTTCTGGATGACGGAACCGCCTTTACCGATAACTTCGCGAATCTTATCAACATCAATAACGGTTGTAAGCATTTTCGGAGCGTATTTGGAGAGTTCCGGACGAACTTCCGGAATGGCCTTCAGCATAACCTCATCGAGGATATACAAGCGAGCTTTATAGGTTTTCTCTAAAGCTTCTTTGATGATGGCCGGAGTAAGGCCGTGTACTTTAAGGTCCATCTGGATAGCGGTGATACCTTTCTTGGTACCGCCGACCTTAAAGTCCATATCGCCGAAGAAGTCTTCAAGACCCTGAATATCAACCATGGTCATGAAACGGTCGCCTTCGGTAACAAGACCGCAGGAAATACCGGCAACAGGGGCTTTAATCGGGACACCGGCATCCATAAGAGCCAGAGTGGAACCGCAGATGGAAGCCTGAGAAGTAGAACCGTTTGAGGAAAGAACCTCGCTGACCAAACGAAGGGTATACGGGAATTCTTCCACAGACGGAATAACCGGAACCAATGCTCTTTCAGCTAAAGCACCATGGCCGATTTCACGACGTCCGGGACTACGGGACGGCTTGGTTTCGCCGACAGAGTAGGACGGGAAGTTGTAATGGTGCATATAGCGTTTCTCGGTTTCATCATCAAGACCGTCCAAAAGCTGGTTGTCTTTGGTGGATCCCAAGGTGACAGTGGTCAAAACCTGGGTCTGACCACGGGTAAACATACCGGAACCGTGGACACGCGGAAGCAGGGAAACCTGAGCATCCAGCGGACGGATTTCGTCAATGCCACGACCGTCAACACGTTTGCCGTCGTCCAAAAGCCAACGGCGAACAACGAATTTCTGCAGTTTATAGAGGCATTCGTCAATCTTTTCAATCTGTTCCGGATATACCTCGTCAAACTTGGCATGGACATTGTCATAAACCGGAATCAAGCGCTCGTCGCGAATGCGTTTGTCATCGGTATCCAAAGCGGCACGCACATCTTCGATAGCGAATTCTTTGATGGCTTCGAACATTTCCGGATCCGGATCGTTGGAAACGAAGGGGAATTTCGGTTTGCCGATTTCAGCCTGGATGCCCTTGATAAATTCAACGATTTGTTGGTTGGTTTCATGGCCCAACATAATGGCGTTGAACATCGTATCGTTGTCAATCTCATTTGCACCGGCTTCAATCATAGCCACCAAGTCAGCGGTAGAAGCTACGGTTACATGCATTTGAGATACTTTTTCCTGTTCGGCGGTGGGGTTGATGACATATTCGCCATCAATAAGACCTACAACAACACCGGAAATCGGGCCATCCCACGGAATGTCCGAAATGGAAATGGCAATGGAAGCGCCAATCATAGCGGTGGTTTCCGGCGGGCAGTCCGGATCAACGGACATAACGGTGCATACAATGGAGACATCGTTACGCATATCTTTCGGGAACAGGGGACGAATCGGGCGGTCGATAACGCGGGAAGTCAAAACAGCCTTCTCGGAAGGACGGCCCTCACGACGCAGGAAGGATCCGGGAATCCGACCCACGGCGTACAGTTTTTCTTCATAGTCAACGGAAAGCGGGAAGAAGTCCACGCCCTCACGCGGTTTGGCAGAAGCGGTTACGTTACAAAGAATAGCCGTTTCACCATAGCGGACCAAGCAGGAGCCGCTGGACAGTTGTGCCATCTTTCCGGTTTCCACGACGAGCGGACGGCCGGCCAAGACGGTTTCAAAAGTTCTTGCATTTTCAAACATACTGGTTTACCTCCATAAAATGATTATATTGCATCGAGGTTTCGGTACGTCTTTTTAGCAATTAAACCAAAACCGAATCGAGTTCGGTCCTCGTTTCATCGCTAAAAAGTATCTAAACCTCGGTACTTTTTTACTGAAACGAAAGTAAGGCAGGTGAATATGCCACCTGCCTTATACACGCATTATTTGCGGATTCCCAATTTCTCAATGATTGCACGGTAGCGGTTGATGTCTTTCTTGGACAAGTAGTTCAAGAGGTTACGACGGCGACCGACCATTTTGAGAAGACCGCGACGGGAGTGATGATCTTTCGGATGAGCTTTCAAATGCTCGGTAAGATCGTTAATGCGCTTCGTCAGGACGGCAACCTGAACTTCCGGAGAACCGGTGTCGCCTTCGTGAGTCGCATACTCCTGCATGATGGATGTTTTTTCCTCAGGCAATAACATGTTGATTTTCCTCCTTTTTTAGTTTATCCGACAGACACAGTGCGGGGAAACAGGAATCCCGAATGGGCGTACTCCACCGTCCGTGTGAGTGGGTGCAAATTTTCACTTGCCGACGTAGTATATCATACGACGACATTTTTGTAAAGAGTTATTTTTATTAGTAAGAAAGAGTTAGATTTCAATGAGCATACCATGACGAAGAGAATACAGGTAGATGGACCGTACCGGTTTTTGGTAAATGGATTCCATGGAAAGTCGATAGATATACATTTGATCTGCATAGCGCTTCCGCAGGGTCTCCATATCATGAACCGAGTCTGTCTTGTAGTCGACAATAATGAGTTCTCCGTTTTCTTCGAACACGCAGTCAACGATACCCTGTACCAAAATGTCTTCCGGTTCTACCTGGAGGCCTTCCAGCGCCTCGGGCTCAAGGACAGTTCGGGCGGGAAGCATTGTGGAAAAGGTGAGTTCTTTCTTATGCCAGGGGCTGTTTTTAATTCGTTTGTAGATTTCATTCTCCGTGAAAAGTGTAAAGTATTCTTTTCTGGTTTTTCCGCGAAGAAATGTTGCTTCACGCTGACTAATTCGCTTGTGTTCCAAGAGACGATTGACTTCGGACTCATAGTTTGCTTTTGCTTTTTCCCAATCAGCCAGCTGCATGAATTTGTGAACGGCTGTGCCGGCTTCCGTGGCAGATAATGTTCCGGTTTTGGTGAATTCCGGACGCGATTTTCCGATGTTTCGATGTGTGGCATCTTTTTTGTATTCGGAGGCACTGAGCTTATTGGAAATCTTGGACAAGGGATAGTAAGGGCACTCATAGGTCAATCGCTCAACGAGCTTTTTAACATCTTCCTCTCGAACGGCCGGAGGCAGAAGCGGTTCCTCTGGTGTGTCTAAATCCGGTTTGCCTAAAGGAAGCATAGTTGTTTCCGCTTCCATTATATCTTCAACAACGGCATCGACAATATCCAGTTCTAGCGGAAAATCCGCCGGAAGAGGGGTGATGGTGTCGTTCATCGTTCGAAGGGCACCTGCATCGGGATGTCTTGCAAAAGCGTGGGTAATCCAGTCAAGGGCACAGGCACTTTTGCGGGAATGAATGCTGTAGTGAGGCATTTGTATTCCCGGGTCGGTTTCCAGAAAACCGGCGATTTTGCCGGACATGTTTTTATAACTGCCCAAAAGGAACAGCTTTTCTCTGGCTCTGGTGAAGGCAACATAGTGAATGCGAATCTCTTCATTGATGGTGTTTTTTCGCATAACCTGAGCGATGCAATGGTGCATAATGGGGGTATGGATAATGCGTGTTTTTTTATCAATGAATTTTGTACAAACACCGGCTGTTGCGTGATACAACAGAGTCCCTTGAGAATCTTTAAAGTTCACGGCATGGTCCAAATCCATTAAAAATACGATGGGATATTCAAGGCCTTTTGACCCGTGAATCGTACAAATTTGTACGGCATTTCCGGATCCGCCCGGAATCTTTTGTCCCTGGCTGTTTTTCTCGAGGACGGTTATATGTGTCAAGAATGATGACAATCCGCGGAAGCCCTCTTTTTCGAAGATACAGGCCTCGGTATGGAATATATGCAGATTTTCCACGCGATGTTCTCCCATGGGCATGGAATACATCCAGGGAATCAGGTCGGAATCGGCATAGATTCTCTGCAGTAAATAATTGACGGGAGTCGTGGAGACTAAAGAGCGGAACTTGTCCAGCCACTTCATAAATGTCTTAAGTCGCTTGGTGAGAGCGTCTGTTTTGTGACGGATTACGTATTGCTGCATGGAAGAATAGAGCGGAATCCGATTGTTGGCAATACGAAGCAGCGCTAAATCATCATTGGAGAAACCACCCACGGGGGATAGCATGATGGTCAAAAGAGACAGATCGTCTGTCGGATTATCAATGGACCGAAGCAGCGAAATAATCAGTCGGATTTCCAGTGTCTTGAAGAAATCACTGGTTTTGACGCAGGTAGTCGGAATTTCCATTTCGTTTAGCAGTGCGGAAATATTAGCCGTTTGAGCGGCTGCGTTACGCAGCAATATACAAAAGTCTCTGTATTCGGGAGCACGCATTTTGCCACTGTCTTTATCAAAAACTTTCAGATGTTTCATACAGTTCTTGATTTCGGCTCCGATTTGCAAAATTTGCAGATTGCGAGACGTGTCGGCTTTCAGATTTTTTCCGTTTAGGAGAATGAGCTTTGTCGCATAGGAACTTTCGGGATTCTCCGGGAAATAGGTTGCACCGTGAATCAGTTCTTCTCCGCCAATGTATTCAATTTCACTAGAGGCTTCCGTCATAATTTGAGAAAAAAGGAAGTTGGTAGTGTCGACAATTTCTTTGCGACTCCGGAAATTGCTGTCAAGGGTGACAGTTGCCGGAAATGTTTTTCCGTCATAGGGCGTATAGGCATTTCGCCGCTTTAAAAACAAATCCGGTCTGGCTTTTCGAAAGGAGTAGATGCTTTGTTTAACATCACCGACGAAAAACAGGTTATTTCCATCCCTGGACAAGGCCATATAAATGGCGTCCTGGGTTTCATTGGTGTCTTGATACTCATCAACATAGATTTCGTCAAAATGACCGGAAATCTCTTTTGCCAAAGGTGTTGGAACACTGATACCGTTTTCTCTGGTGACCAAAAGTTTTAGGGCCAGTGCTTCCATGTCACCATAGTCGATGCAATTTTCTTCCAGCTTCTTTTCAAAGTAGCGTTTGTCAAAAGCACGGACCAGTGAGAATAAAGTTTCCAAAAGGGGACGAACGGCTTTCTTATCCTCGTTGACTGCTTTGATGGAATAACCGTTTATAAACCCTAGGGATTCCCGGATTTCTTTTGCTTTTTTGTGGCAAACTTTTATGGCTTCTTTCGATACACAGTCCCCTTTGACAGGTTTGAGACTGAGGGGAGCATAGGAGCAAAGGCCGGTTACGGCTTTGAAAATCAAATCCCAGTCTCCGGTGCTTAGAGCTTCTAAACAAGTTTGAAAATGCAGTAAGAAATCTTCTAAAGAAGGAAGATAGGATTTAATCGTACGTTCGTCTTCTTCGGCTAGTCGAACAGCGCTTTGCAAAGTATCGATACCGTCCTGGAGCGTTTGACGAATATATGTGGAAAGTGAGGCACCCCAAGTGGTTTCCTCAATGGGTGTGCTTGAATCGTAGCCCTGCAACTGGTTGTCCATCCATTCGTCCGGGAAAGCGCAGGAACGAAGAAA
This sequence comes from Acutalibacteraceae bacterium, assembly GCA_045639905.1. Classification (GTDB taxonomy): domain Bacteria; phylum Bacillota; class Clostridia; order Oscillospirales; family Acutalibacteraceae; genus RGIG426. The sequence goes on along the minus strand of JAZUDZ010000023.1, from coordinate 26,890 downwards.
TCCGTGAAAACGGAGAAGCATTTCACGCAGGTTGTCGTCAAAATAATCTTTTTCACCTATGAGAGTGGCATCAGCCAGTTGGTGAATGCCGGAGTTTGGATCTGCATAGAATTCTTCCATCACTTCTTTGATGGCGGCATCCATTAACACAGCGGAATGGTCATCGTCTTTCACATCGAAATCCGACGGGATTTTCAGAACATCGGTATGTTCACGAATGAGGTCGGTACAAAAGGAGTCAACGGTGGTGATTTGAGCACCATGAATCAGCATCATTTGTCGCCGGATATACTTGTCATTCGGGTTCAAAGTCTGTTCTTTGCGTAACCGTTTTTGAAGACGGTCTTTCATTTCCGCAGCGGCGGCCCTCGTAAAGGTGACAATCAGCATACGGTCAATATCAATGGGATTCTTTCTGTCTAAAACCCGTTCGATAATCCGTTCAACCAAAACGGCGGTTTTGCCGGAACCGGCAGCGGCAGAGACTAAAAGGGTGCCTCCGCGCGCATCAATACATTGTTTTTGTTTTTCGGTCCATTTGGTTTCCATGCTGATTCACCTCGATTTCTTTCTGTGTATACTTTATCGCATTGTAAGCGAATTTTCAAGAGGTCCGATGTCCCAAATTCCGGACATAGAAAAGCCGAACCAACCGGTCCGGCTTTTTGTGAGGTTTATAGAGCTTTTGTTGCGATTTCTTCGTCAACTTTTGCATAGAAGGCATCCAGGGACATAGTACCCAAATCGCCTTCCTTACGAGAACGAACGGCGATAACACCATCGGCAATTTCTTTATCTCCGAGCACAATCATGTACGGAGTTTTTTGCACCTGGGCTTCACGGATTTTGTAACCGATTTTTTCATTGCGAAGGTCTGCTTCAGCACGTAAGCCGTGGGCTTTCAACTGATCGGCCAGGGCTTTGGCTTCATCGGCCTGTTTCTCGGAAATCGGCATGACGCGAACCTGCTCGGGAGCAAGCCACAACGGGAAAGCACCGGCATATTTTTCGATAAGCAAAGCCAGGGTGCGTTCATAGCAACCGATGGAAGTGCGATGGATGATGTAAGGATTCTTTTTGGAACCGTCGGAATCCACATATTCCATGCCGAATTTTACAGCCAGCATTTGGTCAATCTGGATGGTAATCAAGGTGTCTTCTTTTCCGTGCACGTTCTTAATTTGAATGTCCAGTTTCGGTCCGTAGAAAGCAGCTTCACCGACTCCGATTACATACGGAACTTCCAAATCGTCCAAAATGCGTTTCATAACACCCTGAGCTTCGTCCCACTGTTCGTCGGTGCCGATATATTTGGCGCGGTCATTCGGGTCCCACTGGGAGAAGCGATAGGAAACATCTTCATAAAGACCGAGTGTTTTCAGCATATAAATGGCAAGCTCCAAGCAGCCTTTGAATTCGTCTTCGAGCTGGTCCGGACGGCACATGAGATGTCCTTCGGAAATGGTGAACTGACGAACGCGAATGAGTCCGTGCATCTCGCCACTGGCTTCGTTGCGGAACAAGGTGGAGGTTTCGTTATAGCGAAGCGGGAGGTCACGATAGGAACGGGCACGGTTCAGGTAGGCCTGATACTGGAACGGACAGGTCATCGGGCGAAGAGCAAAGACTTCGTCGTCTTTTTCCGGGTCACCCAAAACAAACATGCCGTCCAGATAATGGTCCCAGTGACCGGAAATTTTATACAAATCACTTTTGGCCATAAACGGAGTTTTGGTGAGGAGCCAGCCACGTTTTTGTTCTTCGTCTTCTACCCATCTCTGGAGAAGCTGAATGACGCGGGCGCCCTTCGGAAGCATAATCGGCAAACCTTGACCGATGACGTCGGAAGTGGTAAAGAGCTCGAGTTCCCGTCCGAGTTTGTTGTGGTCACGTTTCTTGGCTTCTTCAAGCTGCTCAAGGTATGCGGTTAGGTCATCTTTCTTAGAGAAAGCGGTGCCGTAAATTCTTTGAAGCATTTTGTTCTTTTCATTGCCACGCCAATAGGCACCGGTGCAGGAAGTCAGTTTGTATGCCTTGACACTGCCGGTGCTCATCAGGTGAGGGCCTGCGCAAAGGTCGGTGAAGTCGCCTTGTTTGTAAAAACTAATGGCCTCACCGGAAGCGGCATGCTCTTCCATAAGTTCCAGTTTGTACGGCTGGTCGGCCATCAATTTGCGTGCTTCCTCAATAGGCAGTTCGAACCGTTCGATGGGGAGTTTGGCCTTAATGATTGCTTTCATTTCAGCTTCGATTTTCTCCAGGTCTTCGGTTGTGAAGTTTGTGGTCGAGTCAAAATCATAATAGAATCCGTTATCAATAGACGGACCGATAGCAAATTTCGTATCCGGGAACAGGTGCAGTACGGCCTGAGCCAGAATGTGAGAGGCTGTGTGACGATAGGCGCGTTTACCATCTTCGTCGTCAAAGGTGAGAATTTCCAAAGCACAGTCGGCGTTAAGGGCAGTTCGAAGATCCACCACCTTGCCGTCAACTCGCGCTGCGCAGGCAGCACGGAAAAGGCCTTCGGAAATGGCTTGGCAAACAGAGGCAACGGTAGCACCGTTTTCCACCTGCATGACATCTCCGCCTTTCAGTGTAATGTTCAGCATTTCAATCACTCCTTAAAAATAAAAAAACTACGTCCCCAAAAAGGGACGTAGATAACATACGTGGTTCCACCCTCATTCGGCAGTCTGAAAAGACTGCCCTTGAGTTACCGATAACGAGGTAATCCGTTGTGTCATACTGTTATTTCCGACACACGCTCGGGGATGGTGGCAAAGAGCTCGGAATTTGTGTTTCTTACAGCAATTAAAACACTCTCTGTGAAAATTCGGTTGAGTCTTGCATTCCCGTCATCACTTTAACGGATACATCATAGACCTAAAAGAAGAGGATGTCAAGACTATGCCGAAAAAACTCGACTGTTTGCCTGTTTTTCTTGTATTTTTCAGTAAAAAATGCTACACTAACAATAGAAAGAAGGAGGGATATCCATGTCTAAAATTCGTGTTATTACCATCGGAAGACAGTCCGGCAGCGGAGGCTCCGAAATCGGAAGAAAAGTGGCCGAAGCTCTTGGTTTTACCTATTTTGATAAAAACTTAATTTCTAAAGCAGCGGAGGAAAGTGGATTTTCCGAAGGTGTTCTTAAAACAATGGATGAAAGACCGAAAAGTCTTTTGTTTTCACTGGCAATGAATCCGTATAACATTTGTACGTTTGGCGGAACTCCGTACGACAGCTTGGAGCAGCGCGCGAATGATGCAATCTACAGCAGTATTGAAAAGCTGGCAGAAGAAGGCCCGTGTGTGATTGTGGGACGTTGTGCGGACTATGTTTTACGTAATCGTGACGATGTGCTGAATGTATTCATCACCGCACCGGAAGATGCCAGAACGAAGCGCGTAATGGAGCGTCTTGACTTTGACGACAAAAAAGCCCGAGACAGTATTCGAAAAACCGACAAGCGTCGCAGTTCCTATTATAATTACATTACCAACAACAAATGGGGCGACATTACAAATTATGATCTTTGTATTGACAGTTCATTGCTTGGAATTGATGAAACCGTAAAACTCATCTGTGATGTTGCTCAAAAAATTCAGTAAACCGGGAGTGGTTTCTTTATGAAACTATACGATATCAGCCGAGAACTGACAACGGCTCCTTTGTATCCGGGAGATCCGCCGACAGAGCTCAGCAAGCTGACAAATGCAGAACTTGGCGATGCAGCCACCACGTCCTTGATTTCCGCGTGCCTTCATAATGGAACACATGTGGATGCCCCTTGCCATTTCTTTCCGGGAGCAAAAGATATTGCCGAAATCCCGCTGGAGAAAGTTGTCGGAGAATGTATGGTGGTGGAAGCCTCCGGCGTGTTGACGGGTCTGGATATTGAACAAATGATTTCCCGTATGCAAGGGCTCAAGAGAGTTCTTCTTAAGGGAGGAGCCCAGTTGTCTCAAAGTGCGGCTTTTGCGCTACTGGATGCGGAAATGGAGCTCGTTGGTGTGGAGGAAACTTCTGTAGCTCCACTGGCGGAAACAGCCGTTGTTCATCGGAAATTGTTATCCGCCGAGATGGTATTACTTGAAAGTTTGAATCTTTCAGAAGTGCCGGAGGGGCGCTATTTACTGTTTGCAGCGCCGATAAAAATCAACGGAGCTGATGGATCTCCGGTTCGTGCTATACTGGCCACGCGGGGGTTTTAAAAAAAGGTTGTCAGATTTTGACAACTGTGTTATACTACTGTGCAGAAAAAAGATACTTATCAAGAGTGGCGGAGGGAACAGGCCCGATGATGCCCGACAACCTGCTTTTGCAAGGTGCCAATTCCTGCGGGGTTTCCCGGAAGATGAGTGACGAATGAGCGCTGTCGACTGGGACAGCGCTTTTTTATGTTTAGGAGGATTTAGAATGCGTAAACTTTTTACATCCGAATCGGTTACGGAAGGACATCCGGACAAGGTTTGTGATCAAATTTCCGATGCGGTTTTGGACGAAATTTTCAAACAGGATCCGCAGGCTCATGTCGCCTGTGAATCTATGACGACGACTGATAATATTTTTGTTATGGGTGAAATTACCACAACTGCCGAGGTAGATGTGGAGAAAATTGCCCGTCAGGTTGCGTGTGATATCGGGTATAATGACGATGCTCTTGGTTTCAACGGAAACACCTGTAAGGTGACGGTGGTGCTGGATACACAGTCTCCGGATATTGCGCAGGGGGTTGACGAAGCCATTGAAGTTCGCGGAACTACCGGTGACAAACTGGATATGATCGGTGCCGGAGATCAGGGGCTGATGTTTGGTTATGCCTGTACCGAAACGAAGGAATTGATGCCGCTTCCGATTTCCCTGGCGCAGAAAATGACAATGCGTTTGACGGAAATTCGCAAAAACGGAACACTTTCCTATCTTCGTCCCGATGGAAAAACACAGGTGACTGTTGAGTACGACGGATATACACCGGTTCGGGTGGAGACTGTGGTTGTGTCAACACAACATGGTGAGGATGTGGATCTCGAAACCATTCGCAAGGATTTAATTGCCGAGGTGATTCGCCCGATTATTCCGGCGGAACTTTTGGACGATCAAACCAAGATCTTTGTGAATCCTACCGGACGTTTTGTCGTGGGTGGTCCTCACGGAGACAGTGGCCTGACCGGTCGTAAGATTATTGTGGACACATATGGTGGTTATGCCCGTCACGGTGGCGGGGCTTTTTCGGGCAAGGATCCGACAAAAGTCGATCGTTCTGCTGCCTACATGGCTCGTTATGCCGCTAAGAATGTGGTTGCTGCCGGACTGGCCGATCGGTGTGAATTGCAACTGGCCTATGCCATTGGTGTTGCAAATCCGGTTTCCATTCGCGTGGATACCGAAGGTACCGGTGTTGTCTCTGACGAAAAACTGGCTGAAGCTGTAAAAGCAGTTTTTGATTTCCGTCCGGCTGCCATTATTGCGACCTTGGGACTTCGTGCCCCGATTTATCGTCAGCTTTCCGCCTACGGTCATATGGGACGGGAAGACCTGAATGTCCAGTGGGAAAAAACGGATAAGGTTCAAGAACTGAAAAACTGGATTTCGAAAAACGCATAATGAAAAGAAAAGGTATCGGGAGGTGAAATGATGCGAACAAAACTTTATGGAAATCGAGTGGACCCGGCTTGTGAATACTGTATGCAAGGTCATTGTACGCCCGACGGACAAACCGTGCTTTGCCTTCGTCGAGGGGCTGTGGCTGCCGACTATCGCTGTTGGCACTACGAATACGATCCGCTTCGGCGTGTACCGAAACCCCGTGTTTTTCCGCACATTCACCGACATACGAATGAAAAATTATTATGAAAATGAACGGATTACATCTGATGATGTAATCCGTTTTCTCAGAAAATCAATAAGGTGGTGAAATCATGCAGGTTCGTCCGTCAAAGCAGGATGATTTTGAAGAAATTTGTAAAGCATACGCCTACGCGCGTGAGTTTATGGTAAAAATCGGAAATCCAACGCAGTGGGGTTCAACATATCCGGAGATTACGGAGATTCAATCGGATATCGAAAACGGTCTTTCCCTTGTAGCAGAAGAAGATGATGTGCTGTGTGGTGTTTTTGTGTTTTTTGTCGGAGATGATCCGACCTATCGGGAAATTGACGGAGCGTGGTTGAATGATAAGCCGTATGGAGTCATTCATCGTATTGCCGGAAACGGCAAAAAGCCCGGAGTGCTTCATGCCGCTCTAGAGTATGGATTTGAACAGGTTGACAATATTCGTATTGATACGCACGAAGACAATGTTGTGATGCGGCATTTACTTGAAAAAGAAGGGTTTTCGGAAACCGGTATTATTATTTGTCATAACGGAACCCCGCGTGTCGCTTATCAAAAAGAAAAATGAGATAAAGATGCCCTCTGAAAAAGAAAATCTTTTCAGAGGGTTGTTTCTTTTAACTCGACAAATCGGGATTTGGCGGCGATTCGTCGCTGGGGGCAACTTAACAATTGTCTGCTCATTAATTAGTCTATCGGAAGCTGAATCTCAGTCAACCAGTCTTCCTCCGACTCTTTGTTCCAAATGCCATCAATGTAACATTCACGGGCAAGTCCTGCTGCATGATATCCGTTTTGATCAGCGTATTTCATAAGGAACGCGTACGCTTCACCAATTTTATCATAGGGTCCCTTATGATATATGCTCAGCAACTTTGCTTCCGGAAGAATTTTGAACTTAATCCGTTCACTTTCTTTCCCGAATGTTTTAACGGCTTCATTGTGCCTGATTCTAACGTTTGCTTCTTTATACTCGCCGTCAAGATACTCACAAAACTCATACGGCGGTTCTGCACACTTTATGTTCGGATTTAGCTTTAGACACTCTTGCCCGACAGACGGAATCCACTGCATAATGTCTGAATAAGTCTTTAACACGGCTTCTGCGGTATAAACGATTTTTTCAGGAATCACTTTTTCTGTTACTTGGTATTTCATCTCTTTGTCCTCCAAAATTGATTTGATTATGGAAAGACGAGATTCGATTGTTTGCTTTTCATTTGAAAGTGATTTGAATTTCTCTTGAAGAATTACTTTTACATCAGCACCTGAAAATATGGCTTTGATTTCTTCAATAGACAAATCAAGCTGTCTATATGATTTAACCTTAGCGGCAATTTCAAGCTGAGAGGTTTCGTAAAACCTGTAACCACTTCGTTCGTCAACGGAGGCAGGTTTTAAAAGGCCTTCTTTTTCATAAAACCTCAGGGCTTTAATTGTCAGATGTGAAAGTTTTGAAAACTCACTGATTTTTAGCATTTCGAAATCTCCTTTCCACATCTGCCACTTTATGCTATCCTCTAGGGGACGAGTCAAGAGATGAATCTAAATTATGTTTTCCTACAAACTGTTATCGGCGTCTTGATTTTTTTGAGGCTGCGGGTTTTCTTGTGTTGCCTGCTTTCACTTTCTTGGTGGGTGCAGGATAACTGTTGTCGGCAACCAGACAGTTCGGCCCGGTTCCAATCAAGTCCGTTCTGCCGTTTTCCCGAAGTGCTTTCAAAACCAGTGTGCGATTCTGCGGAAGGAAATACTGCAGTAAAGCACGTTGCTGTGCTTTTTGCTGCGGTGTGCGGGGGACATAAACCGGCTTTAGCGTATAAGGGTCAAGTCCGGTATAGAACATACAGGTGGAAATGGTGCCGGGGGTAGGATAGAAGTCCTGAACCTGTTCCGGTTTTAAATGTTCTTTCTTTAAGAATACGGCCAGTTCAATCGCGTCTTTCATCGTGCTTCCCGGGTGGGAAGACATTAAGTACGGAACGAGATACTGTTCTTTCCCGGCCGCTTTGGTCAGCCGGAAAAATTTCTTTTGAAAAGCTTTGTAACTTTCAATACCGGGTTTTCCCATATACCCCAGGACCGAGGCGGAGCAATGCTCAGGAGCGACTTTTAACTGGCCACTGATATGATGCTCCACCAGTTCTTTAAAGAAACTGTCATCCTTGTCCGCCATTAAGTAGTCAAAACGGATTCCGGAACGAATAAAAACTTTTTTTACTTTCGGTAAGGCCCGAAGGGCTCTAAGTAAATGCAAATATTCTTTATGGTCGGCTTTCAAAGCCGGACAGACAGTCGGAGCTAGGCATTTTTTTCCTTTGCACAGCCCGGCTGTTTTTTGTTTTTCGCAGGACGGAAAACGGAAATTCGCCGTAGGACCGCCCACATCATGGATATATCCTTTAAAGTCCGGAAGTTGTGTCAGAAGTTTTGCTTCTTCCAACAATGATTGTTCGCTCCGTGTCGTAATGGCGCGTCCCTGATGGTAGGAAATGGAACAGAAATTACAAGCACCAAAGCAGCCACGGTTATGGGTTAGGGAAAACTTGACTTCCAGAATGGCGGGCACGCCGCCCATGGATTCATAACTCGGGTGATAGGTACGCATGTAGGGAAGAGCGTAAACGGCGTCCATTTCCTCTTGTGTAAGCGGCGGCATCGGAGGATTTTGAACGACGATCACGTCACCGTGACGTTGGATGACAGTCTTTCCCCGTACGGCATCCTGCTCATCTTGTTGCTGACGGCAGGAAATGGCGTATTGCTTCTTGTCTTTTGATACAAGTTCAAGGGAAGGACATTCCACACAAGGGCGAGGCGTATATTCTTTGACCGGGATGGCTACACAAGTGCCGAGAATATCGGTCAAGGTTGTTTTATCCTCTCCGTTTTGCAGACGTTTGGCGATTTCCACACAGTGTTTTTCACCCATTCCGTACATCAAAATATCGGCGGTACTGTCTACCAAGACAGAGGGACGAATGGCATCATCCCAATAGTCGTAGTGGGCAAATCGTCTGAGAGAAGCTTCCAGTCCTCCGATGGCAATGAAGGCGGAATTATAGACCTTGCGAATCTGTCGGCAATAGGTGATGACAGCCCGGTCCGGCCGAAGGCCGGCTTTTCCTCCGGGAGAATAGGCGTCTTCACTGCGTTTGCGTTTTGCGGCGGTATAGTGAGCCACCATGGAGTCAATATTGCCTCCATTTACAAAAAAGCCGAGAGTCGGTTGCCCGAAGCGGGTAAAATCAGCCGGAGACTGAGGCTGTGACAGGATACAAACATGAAACCCTTCGTGTTCCAAAACACGGGAAATAATGGATGTGCCGAAAGAAGGATGATCCACATAAGCATCACCCGTTACCAGCACAATATCCGGAGTTTCCCAACCGCATGCCAGCATTTCTTCTTTTGTAATCGGTAAAAACGGCATGATTTTCGTCCTTTCTCAGCCTTTTGCGTCGTACCAAGTGTTACCCATATGGGCATCTACTTTAAAGGGGACAGACAACACCACAGCCTGCTCCATTTCTTCTTCCAGAATTTTTGTGACATAAACAGCCTCGGATTCCGGAGCTTCTACGATGAGTTCATCATGAACTTGTAAAATGAGTCGTGCCTGCAGTTTTTCTTCTTTTAATCGTTTGTGAACACGAATCATGGCTATTTTTATGATATCCGCAGCGGTTCCCTGAATCGGCATATTTCGGGCAACACGCTCCCCGAAAGCACGCGTCATTCCATTGGCGGCGCGAAGTTCCGGCAGGGGACGACGTCTTCCGAACAGGGTTTCACCGTAGCCTTTTTCTTTGGCGGATGTTATCAAATCATCCATATATTGTCCGACACAGGCATACTTTGCCAAATATGTTTCAATATAGTGCTTAGCCTCCGCATAGGTGGTACCAATGTCTTCTGACAGAGAATGTGCACCAATGCCGTATATAATGCCGAAGTTAACGGCCTTTGCCTGTGAACGCATTAGCGGGGTTACCATTTCTTCCGGAATGTCGAATACCTGAGACGCGGTGACGCGGTGAACGTCAACACCGTCAATAAAGGCTTTGGACATCGTCGGATCCTTGGAAAGCGCGGCCAGGACACGAAGCTCAATCTGCGAATAGTCGGCATCGCAAAGCTTCCAGCCGTTTGGTGCTTTAAAGAATCGGCGCAATTCCCGTCCAACTTCACTGCGAACCGGAATGTTTTGCATGTTTGGTTCTGTGGAGGAAATGCGGCCGGTACGGGTTTCGGTTTGGTTGAAGGAAGAGTGAATTCTGCCATCTGTACCGATGACCTTCTGCAAACCGTCACAGTAGGTTGATTTAAGTTTTGCCAGCGTTCTGTATTGCAAAAGGTTTTCCACAACCGGAAATTCATTTTTCAGTTTATTTAGGACGTCTGCATTTGTGGAGTAACCTGTTTTGGATTTTTTTCCGTGTGGAAGTCCCAAATCTTCAAATAGGGCTTTTCCGAGTTGTTTGGGGGAATTTAAATTGAAAGAATAGCCGACGGCTTCGAAAACGGATTCCTGAAGAGCGGTAATGGTTGTATCCAGGCTTTTGCCGTATTCCTCAATTCCGGCGGCATCGGCCATAAAACCGACGCATTCCATATCGGCCAACACCAAAGCGAGCGGCAGTTCAATATCGCGGAGAAGGGACTCTTGATTTTCCCGGCGAATTTCTTCCTCCAGTCGGTTGGCTATTTTGGGGAAAGCGGCCGCCTTTTGAAGGGTCTCGTTTTCCAACTGAGGAATGGGAATGCTGTATTCCTGTGCCAGCCGAAGCAAATCATAATCACTGGCCAGCGGATTTAAGAGATAGGCAGCCAGTTTGGTGTCAAAGGACACAACATCCGGCTCGATACGCTGATCCATTAAAAGTTTATACAGCACTTTGCTGTCATGTGTACGGATGATAGTCTTTTCCTTGAGGATGGGAAGCAAAAGACTGACGGACGGCAAACAGACAATTCGGTTATCCGGCAAAGAGACATAGACAGTATTGTTTTCCGTAATGAAATCCAAATGACCGGTTTCCTTGACGGACGTATATACCGATTCAGCATCCTCTAGAATGGAATAGGTTTCCGAAGAAATAGGAGGCATATCGGTTACATCAACGGAATTCAGGCCCCATCGGTCGATAAACTTAAACATTTCAAGACGGGCCAGATATTTGGCGAGTTCCGTTTTTTGAATGGGCTTTTGCCGATAGGATTCCAGGTTTGTTTCAATGGGAACTTCACAGTAAATGGTTCCGAGAGTTTTGGATAAGTAGGCAAGCTCTTTGTCTTCAATCAGTTTTTTTCGCAAGGTCTCCCGCATCTCGGCGGTCTCCACATTGGCATATAAATTGTCAAGTGATCCGAATTGCGCGATTAGGTCAATACCGGTTTTGTCGCCGACCCCGCGAACCCCGGGAATCTTATCACTGGTATCACCCATAAGGGCTTTTAAGTCAATCAGCTGGGACGGTTCCATATTATATTTTTCACGAATGACATCGGGAGTATGGGGGATGGTTTCGGGACGGCCGTTTTTTGTCGTAGCCAGTAAAACCGTAACGTTGTCACGAACAAGCTGCAGAGAATCACGGTCACCGGTGGCCAAAAAGCATTCGCTGTTTTGTTCCGTCGATAAACGGGCAAGTGTTCCGAGCAGGTCATCTGCTTCATAGCCTTCCATTTCCAGAACCGTACAACCGAGAAGCTTTAAGATATCTTTAACCAGTGGCATTTGGGAAAGCAATTCTTCCGGCGTGGCATGCCGACCGGCTTTGTATCCTTCATACAGTTTATGGCGAAATGTGGGAGCGTGGACATCAAAACAGGCAACAATACCATCCGGCTTGGTCTGCTCTTTGAAGCGTTCCATCATATTGAAAAAGCCGACAACGGCTTGCGTAAAGGTTCCATCTTTTGTGGTTAGAGGACGAATGCCGAAAAAAGCACGGTTGATAATACTGTTTCCGTCTAATACTAAAAGACGCATGTCCATCAGCTCCTTAAAATCATTCATTTAAGTTTACCATATTCACCCAAAAGCCGCAATATTTGGAACCGGAAAAAGAACAGGCATCGCCATATGGCGATGCCTGAAAAAGGTTTGAATTAATGCTTAAAACGAGATAATATCCTTTGCAATGGTTCCCGAACCAAATCTTTTTCATAGGTATTCATACCGAGGAACCACATACAGGGGAGATAAACGGCAACCAAAATCACACCGCCGATTAGAATGCCAAGAACGGAATGGGTGGGGACTTTCACAGCGATTATGACGGCAGCAATTGCCGGAGGAATGATTGCGGGAATCATTTTTCCGATTTCCTTCCAGAAACCCGGAATATCCAGCCCGATTTTTTTATGGTAATACCAGTTCATCAAAAGCACATTTCCGCAAAGAATAGAAGTGAAGGTACCAATGGCAGCACCAAATCCTTTGAATCGGACGGTCAGAGGCAGACTGATGGCGATATTGGCGATGGCTACTCCCAGATAAACAAGAGAACGGAATTTGTGCATGTTTTTGGCTCGCTGGATTTCGATTCCCACTTCCTGAATGGCCGGGATGAGTGTGGATGTGAATAGAACAATGGCAATGAAATAGGAAATGTTAAACTTGGAAGCATCTCCGCCAGACCAGAGAATAATGAAGGGGCGGCCGACCGCAATAAAGCCTAAGTAGACCATAGACATAACGATAAATTGCAGTCGTCCCATTTTAGAGAACAGAGCGGAAAGTTCGCTGTTGCTTCTGCCTTCAGAGACCATCCGGTGGACACGCGGTGTCATAATGTTGGAAAAGGCCGTAGCAAGCGACAAAAAGTAAATATTCAGCTGGGAAGCCTGGACATAGATGGTAACATCCCGTGTGCCGTGAAGCCAACCGAGAAGCAAGCGGTCAATGCTCCAGTTTAACTGATCGACCACAATGCCGATAAAGACATACCAGGTAAACCCAACCATTTCTTTCATTAGAGCAAAATCAAAAGAACGGAAGTTTACGGGCATGTGAAGTTTGCGAACACAGTAAAATAGGTTCAATGCGCCGCTTAGAATCGTAAAGATAAGAGATAAAACAACAAGAGTAACCGAACGGAACCCGATTAGCAGCAACGGAATCATAATCAGCGGGTTTAAAACGGTTTTGCCCATGGCGACAACTTTTTGGAAGATATATTCTTCGTTGATCATAACATGGGATTCAAAAACGCTGATGGGGAAGGAAAGTGCCGCATTGAATGACAAAATAATCATAAGTTTGCGGGCCAGTTCAATTTCTTCGGTTGTCAGTTTGTTTCCGAGGACAAACTCCGCATTTGCAGAGATAAACAGACCGATTAGCAAAACCAAGGTTCCGAGAATACAATAAATCGTCAAAAACATACCGTTGAGTTTTGCCATACCTTCGGTATCGTTTTTTGCTTTAAAGCGGGAATAGTAACGTGTGTACGCACTCCCGAGCCCAAAACTTAAAAGATTAAGATAGGCAATTAAAGGAAGAACCAGATTGTAAACACCGTACTCACTGTCGCCGAGTCGGTCCAGCATGATAGGGGTGTAAATGAGGGAGACTAGTGTACCGAGACCTAAAGATAGGTACGATAAAACGGTTCCCCATTTTAATTGATTTGCTTTCATCGGGTGTCCTCCTTCCTGAAAATCTTTGCTTATTATATCCCAAACGAACGGAGTTTGTAAAGAATTACCGATAGAAAAGGCACATTTTGAGGGATTTTCACTGTCAAGCCATTGGCCTTGACAAAAAGAAAAAGCCTTGATAAATCAAGGCTTTCTGGAGATTAATCAAAAATGTCGTTGCCCAATTTCTCTTTGAAGAGCGGAAGGGCGCCTTCTTCATTTTGGCGATAGTTTTGACACATGTCGTAGCCGGGAAGATTGTTTCCTTCAACGAAAACGGGACCGTCCGGAGTGATGGCTACATCCCAACCGACATAGCGCATATGCGGCTCTACCACGGCAGCACGACAGCACATTTTCTTTGCTTCCTCGAAGAACGGAATCTGATAGCCGTCAAAGGCAGTGTGGGTGAAAGGATGTTCTTCATAATATTGTCCGGTTTTATCACAAAAGGCCGGAGATACGAGTTTCCCTTCCTCCGTAACGCGTGTGTACATACCGCCACTTGAAATGTTGTCGACACAAGCAGTACCGCTACTCATTCGAACCAAAGCATATATGAATTTAGCCTCGTCATCCTGTAAGACGGTGACAATACGAATGGTGTTAATGGAAGAAGGACACAAAGTGTTCATTTCGTCGTGCTGAACAATGGCTTCCTCAATAAGAAATTGACGTTTTTCCATCAGTTCAGCTGCGAGTGCTTCATAGTCCGTTTCTCCTGTTAGGACAATCCGCTGGATTCCTTCACCACCGCATTTGTCCGGAACTTTGGCAAAAACCATATCATGTGCAACACAAAAGTCCTGCAGTCCCTGGGCACCGCCTTCGCGAAGATCCATAAATTTACGTCCGAGAAAGGCGGAGAAGGTTTTGTCAAAGGTTAACTTATCGTCGAAGACATAATAGTAATCACGGTCGTTCAGATTACGGACCAGTTTACGGTTGTGTCCCATTGTCATATAGGTGAGACGTTTTTTGTGAGATTTTCCTGCAAAACCGAAAGTGTGATAGTCAAGATACCCGATACCGTAGCGAATAGAGCACCAAATCATATCCATAAAAATCAGAAACTTCGGCAGCTTTTTTTCTTCATGTACCGCATCGATATGCATCTGCAACCGATGAAAACTAGCATGACGAAGTCTCTCGAAATAGATGGCAATCTTGTTGTTCACAGGACATTCCTCCCTTCATTCTGAGAGATTAGTTAATTATATTGATTTTTTTCAATTTGTCAAGTTTTGTAATTTGATGATGGTAGATTCGGGGAATTTGTGTTTGATTTTAATAGGTTTTTATTGTATTATATACAAGTTATGAATTTGGTTATATAGAGAGGAGCTGAAAGTATGGAAGAAGTTATGAATAAAGCAGAACAGACTGAAGTGGCTGAAAACCAAAAGGCGGAAAGTTTTGCCAAACGCTTCCGTCGGGCATTTCGAGAGGAGTATGATACGCCGCTCGGTCCTGAGAAAAGCATGGCTTGGCCGGCTTTTTGGATTACTCTTTTATTGGCGGTGATTTTCTTTATTCCGCTGATTGTTAAATCAGAGGGAATCTTCACGTATTTTGGTGACTATAACGCGCAGCAAATCCCGTTCTATCGTATGGCGCACGATATGGTTCGTAGCGGTCAAATGGGATGGAACTGGTACACGGATTTGGGCGTCAACTTCATTGGCTCCTACTCCTTCTATCTTCTGGGAAGTCCGTTCTTCTGGCTAACGATTCCGTTCCCGAGTGCCTGTGTACCGTATTTAATGGCGCCGTTGTTTTGTTTGAAAATGGCATGCATGTCCCTGACAGCGTATTTGTTTTTACATCGGTTTGTTCGCTCGGAACATGCAGTTATCGGTGGTATCTTATATGCATTCTGCGGATTCGCCACCTTCAACGTGTTTTTTAACCATTTCCACGAGGCTATGATTTGGCTGCCGCTGATGCTGTACGGACTCGAACTCCGTATGACGGAAAACAAGCGCGGTGTTTTCGGCGCGGCTGTTTTGCTTGCCGCACTGAACAACTACTACTTCTTCTTTGGTCAGGTTGTGTTCCTGCTGATTTACTGGCTGATTCGTTTATGGTCCAAAAGCTGGAAAGTCAGTGGCAATAAAATCGCCGGGCTTTGGATTGAAGCCATTCTCGGAACGGCGGCGGCAGGTATTTTGCTGCTTCCGTCCTTCTTCTCCGTTATTCAGAATTCCCGCGTGGAGAACTATTTGTCCGGTTGGCGTGTCTTGATTTACAGCAAAGAACAGCGCTTCTGGGATATTCTCCATAGCTTCTTCTTCCCGCCGGATTTACCGGCTCGCCCGAACTTCTTCCCGGATGCCGATAACAAGTGGGCTTCTATGTCTGCCTGGATTCCCATGTTCGGCTGTACGGGTGCTATTGCTTATTTCCAATCCCGCAAGCATAATGATTGGCTGCATCGTATTTTGATTGTGCTGGTTGTTATGGCTTTTATTCCGTTCTTTAACAGCATGTTCCAGATGTTTAACAGTCAGTATTATGCCAGATGGTTCTATATGCTGATCTTGCTTATGATTCTGGCCACGTTGAAATGCTTGGATGTGAAGCCGGGCGATCCGAAGGTCAACTGGCCCAGAGCCTTTGGCTGGAGTGGCGGTATTACGGCCTTCTTTGTAATCGTTCTCGGCTGCCTTCCGACTTCCTGGAAATCCTCCAACCCGGATTACGGTCTTGTGAAATATTCGGATCGTTTCTGGGTTTACGTGGCAATCGTTGCCATTGGCTTGATTTTTGCCGGGGTGTGTATTTGGATTCGGAAAAGTCATGAAAAACTGGGACTTTGTCTCATTGGCGTTTTTGCGGCTTTAATCTCGTTGGTTTACAGCTGGTATATTGTGGGAACCGGACAGGCGATTTCTTCGTATCAAGCTGACTTTACGGTCCAGCGTTCCGTACGGGGCATTGATAAGGTGCAGTTGCCGGATACCGATGCCAACTTCTATCGTATCGACGTGAATGAGGGACAGGATAACCAGGGGATCTATTGGCAGATTCCCTGTATCCAGGCGTTCCACAGTATCGTTCCCGAATCGGTAACATCGTTTTATGAGTCAATCGGTGTCCACCGCGGTGTGGCCAGTCGTCCGGAGACCTCCCATTATGCCATTCGCAGTTTAACCTCCGTTTTGTGGGAGTTTGACTATTCCAATACGGAAGAGCCAAAACATAGTAAGGGTTCGGATAAATACTTCCAGTCCGCCGATGGTACGACGAAGATGAACGGCTATACTTACGCAACCACGACAAACGGTTATTATGTCTATCAAAATAACAACTATATTCCGATGGGCTTTACCTATGATTCGTATATGACTCGTTCCGCTTATAACGGGATGTCTAATGAAAATCGAGAGTTGGCTATGCTCAAAGCCCTTGTTGTAGAAGATGATCAGGTTGGAAAAGTTACGCAGGTTTTGAGTCGGTTAGAAGGCAGTGCCTCGTATGATTACAACGCCTTTGTTCAGGATTGTGCCAATCGTCGTAAGGAGACCTGTTCCTCCTTCGAAGTCACCAAGAAAGGCTTTAATGCAGGGATTACCTTATCAAAGCCGAACCTGGTATTCTTCAGCGTTCCGTACGAAGAAAACGGATGGACGGCAACTGTAAACGGTCAGCAAGTTGAGATTATTCGTTCCAATGTTGGCTTTATGTCCGTTATGTGTCCGGCCGGTTTCTCTGAAATTGAGTTTACCTACAAAACCCCTGGACTTGCCACCGGTGCTCTGATTACCGGCGTGACGATTGTCATTTTTGCCGCCTATTTGTTTGTGGCTCCGCGTCTTCCAAGTCCGAAGGAACTTCGCAAACGTTTGCGTAAAAAGAAATCCGTCAATACCGAAAGCAATACTGCGGAAGGTTAATTTGCTATTTTTGAGAAAACTGATATAATATGGAAAGTTTTATGAAATTAAGGAGAGATACACATGGCTGAAAAGAAAGAAACAACTGCAGCTGAAAAAAAGCCGGCAGCAAAGAAAAGTGCTCCCAAAGAGAAAAACGATAAGATTCCGTTTTTGATGTATAAGGGCCGTCCGTTGGTCCGTTCCGGCAACATCCTGTATTACGGTTTTATGAATGAACCGTATGTAGCGATGTTCCAGATTATGAGCACAACCGAGAAAAACGGAATGACCGTTGCTGACAAGGTTAGCTTCCAAATTATTTCAACCGATCCGACAATTGATATTTCTCAGCGTATTATTAAAACCGGCGAAAAAGTCGGTTTGTATAACGCAATGGATTTTGGTTCTGTATGGCTGGAACGTGCTTTGGCCGGCAAAATCAATTAAAGGAGTTTAAGATCCCCATGAAAAAGTTTATTGCTATTATGGCGTCTGTCGCCATTCTGCTTTCTCTAACGGTAATCTCCGTTTCGGCTTTTGAAGTTACGGACTTACTCAGTATTACAGAGGCTTCTCAGTTAGCCGAAATCTTTGTTTCCTATTCACCCGTTAACGTATCCGTAGAACCCGGTACGGGAACCACAATGACGGTGAAACATGAAAAAGATGCCGAGATTGCGACGGGCCTTGAATACTGGCAGCAGCATAAAGACGGCACTTTAAACGGACTGATTGAGATGTTTCTGAATCAGCTTCTGGATCGGATTGCCGTCAAAGACATGGCCCTTTTTACACAGATTGACTGGGCTTTGGATGATGTAAACGACTGGAAGTACACAAGTGTATGGGATAACAAAGGAATGGAATCTGACGTGAAAAAAGTCGGATCTTGGGCCTATGTGGATGAGCTCCTGTCCGGAGATTCTTCTGATGAGACCGTCATTTTTGCGGATAGTCTGTTTGACACAACCGGAACCGATTGGAACGGTGCGTCCGGTATTGCCGGCATGAAAGATATGCTGAAAGAAGGGCAATATACCGTAAACGGAAATGTGGCTTCTATCGACTATGAAGGACACACCTTGTATGTGCGTGTCCGTTATGGTGTGGAGCTGTTCTATACGGATAAAGACACAACGGACTATTATTTCTCTGCCTGGTCGGATGCCGCTCAGTATTCAGAAGGCACTACGGAATCCAGCGAGGACACTTCGGAGGATGTCAGTGAGGATCCTGTATCTTCAGAACCATCTGAAGAAGACCCCGGTGATAGTTCTCTCGAGGATTCGGAAGCGTCAGAAATTTCCGAAGATACTGTTTTGTATGGGGATGCCAATGACGATATGTCCGTCGACATGAAAGACGTCTTGGCAATTCGAAAGAATTTGGCCGGTCTTGGCGTGGAAATCAATGAAGTTCAGGCAGATGCCAATGTGGATGGCACCGTTGATATGAAAGACGTGCTGATGATTCGAAAATATCTTGCCGATTTGATTGCTTCCTTAGGTTCTGCAGCCTAAATTCAGTATAATAGAAAAGATCCAAAAGACGTTTCGTCTTTTGGATCTTTTTTCGTTTCATGTGATTAGAAAGTGAAGTGTTGCTGTTCTGCAAGTTTCATAACACCACGCTGACACTCATCGATGAGGATATGTCCCAAATCCCTGAAAATGACACTGTTTGGATGATGGCAAAGGGAAGCAAACACCTCACTGGCGGCTTTTTCATCAATGATTTTCTTTTCCTGGCAGCAGTTATAGAACGAGTAACTTCCGTTTTGTTCTAAAGTGCGATACATTTCCACGGCTTCGGTTTGTAACAAACTGTGAAAATGGGCGGTAGCCATATCGGCAACAAGGGAATTCGGCAAGCAGTGGGCGATTTCCATATCAGCAACGAATAATAAAATAATCCAGCGTTGAAAACGCAAAGAAGTATTATGAATCGGATGTTTCTTTTCGTATTCTTTGGAAGCCTCAATTAAGGATATGGCTAATGCTTTTGCTTTATCCAGGTTTCCGTTTTTATCTTGTTCCATAACCATTTCGGGTGTGATGATGGTTTTCGGTTCCGGGTTTACATATTCACCGACAATTTTCATATCGCTGTCGTCTTGTATATTACGCATCTATATCACTCCTTACTTGCCATTGCCTGTGCAACGGCTTTTGCTAACTGATCCGGGCAGGAAGTGGGTTTGAAACCGCAGCGAATTCCGCTGAGAAGCGCTACGACGGTTTCTCCGTCCATTCCTTCGACTAGTCGGGAGACACCTTGCGTGTTTCCGTTGCATCCACCCTCAAAACGGACGTTATGAACACGGTTTTCTTCGTCCAGTTCAAAGGTGATTCCACGGGAACAAGTGCCCTGATTACGATATTGAAATTCCATATATACCACCTCTATTATGTAAGGGCCTCGAAGGCCTCTCGAATGGTTCTAACCCCGACAATTTCAATTCCTTTATGGGAACTCAGTCCCTTTAAATTGTGCTGGGGAATAATAACTTTGGTAAAGCCCTGTTTTTCCAGCTCGGAAATGCGGGCGTTCGCATTGGAGACGGATCGGATTTCTCCGGTTAAGCCGACTTCTCCGAAGGCGGCAATTCCTTCTCCGACAGGTACATCCTTAAGTCCCGTGATAAGTGCTAATGCTACCGGCAAATCGGCTGCCGGTTCGGACAGGGTAATACCACCAATAACGTTAACATATGTATCCAGGTTGGAAAAGAAATATCCGGCCCGTTTTTCTAAAACAGCGAGAAGTAACGACAAACGATAATTATCAAATCCGGTGGACATGCGGCGGGAATTGCCGCCGTAAACCGTGGGGGAGACTAATCCCTGAACTTCGGCCAATATGGGTCGAGAACCTTCCATCGTGCATGCCACGCAAATACCGCTCACATTAGTCGGTCTTCCCGAAAGGAGCAGGGAAGAAGGATTTTCTACTTCCTGCAGCCCTGTATCGGTCATTTCAAACATACCGAATTCATCTGTGGCACCGTAACGGTTTTTGGCGCATCGCAGGATGCGATAGTTGGAAAGCCGGTCACCTTCAAAATACAAAACACAGTCAACGATGTGTTCCATCACTTTCGGACCGGCAATGGCGCCGTCTTTGTTAACATGTCCGACGATAAAGAACGGAATGTCAAGAGACTTCGCACAGCGCATAAAAGCGGATGTGCATTCTCGTACCTGCGTGACGCTTCCCGGAGAAGATGTCAACTCTTCCAAACTCATTGTTTGAATGGAGTCGATAATCACAATGTCCGGTTTTTCGCTCTTGACGGTTTCCAAGATGGAATCCACATCGGTTTCGCATAAGAGCGACAGGCGGTCTCCGGAAACCTGCAGTCTGTCTGCACGAAGTTTGATTTGTCTGGCTGATTCCTCTCCGGAAACATATAAAACATTTTGTGTTTTTCCGAGAATCTCGCAAATTTGAAGCAAAAGGGTTGATTTACCGATGCCGGGAGCACCGCCAATCAGCATGACACCGCCTTTGACAATGCCACCTCCGAGAACACGGTCCAGTTCCGAAAGGCCCGTGCAAATGCGGGTTTCGATTTCTGTGGAAACTTCGTTTAAGTGCATCGGCTTAGCTGCGGAACTGTGAACTGAATGAGTACCGGGGGCAGAACTGCCGCGGATTTCTTCTTGTAATGTATTCCATTCACCGCATGAGGGACATTTTCCTGCCCATTTCGGCGATTCGGCTCCGCATTCCGAGCAAACAAACACGGTCTTGCTCTTTCCTGCCATTTCAGTTCACTTCCTTTCGTCTTAAAAAATCAGCGAGATTTTTTCTTTTTCTTTCCCTTAAAGAGAAGCTTGTTTTTGAGTAAAATATCGGCATATCCCATACGATAGGCCCACCAGCAAAATAGGGGCTTAATTGCCAGGAAAACCAGCAAAATCGGAGCGGCCCACAAATGCATATCAAGAGCGTTCGATGTCGGCATTAAAGCGGCAACCAAGGGGAAGAAGGGGAGAGAAAAGATCTTGAAGGTTCCGGCAAAATTTCCGAAGATGGATACGCCGAATCTGCCGAGAAGCAGTAGGATGAAAGCCAGCAAAGCGGGAATGGTTGCGATAAATCCGGCTTTGAGTCCCTTGTTTTTATCTTCAGCTACTTTGTCATACTGGACTGCGGTTAAATCTTTCTTTCCTTTTTCCCAGGCTGTGACATACAGCATGGAAAGATACATGCCCAGCATAAAGAACTCATCCAAAATATAGCATAGAATTTTAAGACCTGTTGAAAGTTCACTGCGAATGGACTGTGTATAGTAGGTGATGGTTTCGCCGGTCTCTTCGTCTACGCTTGTTTGATTGGCTTCTTGTTCGTAGGTTTCCAAATCTTTGAAATAGTATGTGCCGTCTGAAATAACGGTGCCGCTTGCGTCGGTATGATACAACTGGTAGCCGATTTTCTCGGTCCCGATAGCGGTAAATACAAACGCCATTGACATATAAACGATAGCACACAAAATGGAGGCGACCACTGCTCGAAAGAACAGCTTGGCACCAAATGATAAGGTGTCTTGCATTTTTGTTTACTCCTTGAACTTATTCTTCAGGAATGACATCATCCGTGTTTGTGTTGTTTTCTTCAACAATTTCCGGTGCGGTGGTTCCGAACCGATTGATACGAAGGGTGACTTTGTTTCCGGAACTCGGATCCGGGCTTTCGCCCACATCCGGCCATGTTCCGCAAACGCATCCGAGATTTACGGAAGCATTGTCTTCTTCACTGATATCTACGCGGAAGCCCAATGCTTCCAAATACAGCTGAGCGTGCTCTCCGTCCCAGCCGATAACATCCGGGATGATGGTCACTTCTTTACCGGCACTCAGGGTTACCTTGATAATCGTATTCGGTTCCACTTTTGTTCCGGGAGCCGGATCTTGTGCAATGATAAAGCCGGCATCAATGTTTTCGTCATAGCGCAGTCCTGCAATTTCAATGGGGAAGCCACGATAAACCGGAATGTCGTTTGTGATTTCCAGTCCGTAATAATCAATGGTTCCGTCGTTCATTTTCGGGATTTCGCTCGTTAGTTTGTTTTCAGTGGTTGTCGCCGCTGTCGGAAGAGCCGTGAAGGAAACTTCCGAGCCTTCGGTTCCGGAAGGATTATTTTTGCTCCCTATGGAATTGATTTTTAGGACAACAATGAGACAAATCAGGAAGATACTTCCGACAACAATCAAAGCAATAATCCACGGGGATAAGCCTTTTTTCTTTGTCTCTTTTTCTTCGGTCAGCGGATGAGCGGCTTCCGGATCCACCGGGAGAATTTTGGTTTCATCTGCCAAAGCATGGACGATGGCTCCCGTGGCCAATCGTTCTTTGAGTTCCGTCATAGAGGAAATACGCTTGTTCAGTTGTGGCTGCATGCCATCGGAAATGGCCGCTGTAACATGTGGCGGAATGATTTCGGCAACATCTGCCGGAAGAAGCAGGTCATTTCCTTGTACTTTACGATGTTCCCCGCTGGGCGGCATGGAGCCGGACAGAATGCGGAAAATAACGGCACAAACTGCATAAACATCACTGGCCGGGTCCGGACGGGCCGCTAAGCGGTATTGCTCGGGAGCGGCATATCCCTCGGCAATTTGACTGTCTAAAGCGGAGTCTTTAATACGAACTTCGGCAATATCAAAGCCGATGAGGCGAAGTTTTCCGTCTGTTCCAACCAGCAAGTTTGACGGGCAAATGCCGAAGTGTGTAACCCCGGCAGCATGGCAGGAAATCAAAGAAGAAACAAACGGCATAATCATGGTGCGGGTTTCTTCCCAGTTCAGTCTGCCGCCTTTGACACGCAATGTGTCTGCCAGGCTGTGACGGGGATCCATATACTCACCGACAGCATAAATGGTGTTGTTTTCTTCAAAAATATCGAAAATCGGAAGCATGATCGATAAATCACGCAATTTGGCAATGGCACGAATGTTTTGGCTGAACTCATTTTTAAACTGAGTGAAACTTTCACGATTCATCTCAGCTACAGCCAGATTGCCGGACTCTTCACGGAAGCAGAGTCCCTTCGGCATATATTCATAAATGTAGATGGGGGAATATTCTCCTTCATCAAATCCCACATAGCGGGCGGTGGCCCCACTGTAGGAAATCATTTTTCCAATGATATATTTTCCGCAAAGTTTTGAGCCGACAGGCAGAAAATCTTCGGCGTTGGCAGTGTCAACCGGTTGGCCGCAATGAGGGCATACAGTGGCGTCCTTCCCAAGCATAGTCATACAGTTACTGCATCTTTTTTCTTGAATCATGGCGAAGTCTCCCTTCGATTATTCATGGAACCGCTGTTCCATTTGACATTGACGAATATCAGATCCTTGGAATTGAAGCGGATAATAAGTTCCCAGCACGCGAGAAGCGACGGCGTCTCCGTAGCGGGGTGCCCAATCATCTACGTCAAGGTTTGTACTGATAATGGTCGGCTTTTTTCGAATCATTCGTCCGTTGATAATGGAATACAGAGCGGAATTGGTAAAAGCAGTTGTCATTTCGGTTCCCAAATCATCCAAAACCAGTAAATCGCAGTTTAAAAGCATACTTTCGGTATCGCCTTCTTCGCGGTTGAAGTGCTCTCGTTCGAGCTTGTGGAAAATTTGCTGAGCAGAATGATAAACCGGGCAAAAACCTTTTTTTGCAACAATGCCGGCAATGGCCAATGCCGTGTGGGTTTTTCCGCTTCCGGTTGTTCCGAACAACAAAAGATTTTCAGACTGTGCATGAAATGTCTCCGCATAATGTTTGCAGTAGTTCAGAACTTCAGACATAAACTCGCGCGGAGAGCAGCCGTCCTCTTCGTTAAACACGTCACTGTAATAGTCCAGACTCATGTCTTCAAAACTGGTAAACTCCATTCCGGAAGTTTTGCTGAACTCTTTTGCCGACAGATCACGCATAAGACTGGTGACACAGGAACAGGTATGGTGGTCAACGATGCCTGTATCTTCACATAAGGAGCAGGTGTATATCGGATTAAAATCCGGAGAATGAACACCACTGTTTTGCAGAATTTGAGCCAGTTCTTTCTCTGCTTCTTTTCCTTCGGCTTTCAGCCTTGTTGCTTCTTCATCGGACAAATTGTGAAGGGCTGCATGCATTGCCAGTTTTGCAATGGCGTTGTGGATAATTTGGTCACATTCCAAAGCGCGAGGATTTAAACTGCAAATTTGTTCTTTTAACTGAATGGCTTCCGTCTCGGCATCGCGACGGCGTCGGGAGACGATACTGACGGCTTTGTCATAGATTTCTTTGCTGTAGGCCATCAGGAATCACCCTCCTTCTTCTTCGGCCGATGTTTTTTCAGCATTTCCTTATATTTAGCGGTATCAAAACCGGTTCCTTCCTTTTTGTTCGGGTCATATACGGCTTTCGGTTTCTTTGGTGTATCGGTTTTTGGTTTCTTGGCGTTTTGGACATCTTCCAAAGTCAAAAGTCCTTTTTTGTGCCAGTCGCTGAGAGCTTTGTCCATATAGGAAGATTTAAACTCTCCGCATGCTTCCATACAATTTTTGAAAGCAAATAGGACTAGTTCTTCGGAAAGTTCAAGTTGATGAACCCATTTTTCCGCCAGACGCATATCGCTGACTTTTGGTTTTTCAATATGGAGAGACAGCCACGTGGCTACCGTGTCCCAGCATTTTTCGGTTCGTTCAATGTAGAGAAGTTCCCGGTCAGCATCTTCATAGGTGAGAATACCTTTTTCCTCCCACTTGTTGCAGGTGGAAACGAGGTATGCAATTTTCTGCTTTCCTTTACGGGCACAATAGGAAAGAGCCAGCATGATTGTTTCGGGGGCTAAATTTGATGTGTCGAATAAATCCAAAAGTTTATTTTGATCTGCACGGTTCAGCGGACGTCCGAATAAATATTCGGCGGTTTGCAAAATCTCCATAAACTGTTTATGATCACGGCTTCGATGAATAATCTCTTTGGTTTTAGGAGTGGAATCAACAACGGGAATCTGAACCACAGTTGATTCGTTCAGAACAAGAGAAGCATCCTCTGTTGAGTCAGGTGTCGGATTCGGCATTCTTTTAACGGTTTTTATGGTGCTCTGTTCGGAAGACACAAGAATTCCTTCCTGTTCCCAAAAATGAAAAGCATCTTCACAGTCGGCAAGTGTAACGCGTGAACCCAGATCCTCAAAACAGCTTTCCGGACTTCCGCTTCCGTTCCCGACGGTGGCGATCCAAAGTAGCACCTGGATTTGCACGGGGCTTGCCAGTTTCAAATACCTTCCGGCCATGGCGGGAACAGTCGCCAAAGCATCTGTGCATTCCGGATTCCATTGGTAGGGCATATTCCCACCTCCTTTTTCGTGATTACACTAAATTATATAAGATTCCTCTATAATATGCAAGGAAAAAGCATACCAAAATGTCGCGAAAAAGGGACACAAATTCCGAAAAATATGGTTGATTTTTATTTTTCTCTGTGGTATACTCTTTCAGCAACTTGCAGTAAGGGCTGCAAGCGAGCCAAGAAAGAGGTGACACTCATGAAAGAAAATATTCATCCGGATTACAAACAGACCAAGATTGTTTGCGCTTGCGGTAATGTCATTGAAACCGGTTCCACCAAAGAGGATATTCACGTGGAAATTTGTTCCAAATGCCACCCGTTCTTTACCGGTAAGCAGAAGCTTATCGATACCGGCGGTCGTGTGGAACGTTTCAAGAAACGTTATGGCATGACAGACAACAAATAAGAGTTGTGTCTGAGTACAGGCTACGACAAAAGCAGCACAAGATGGCTTTCCATTTCGGTACTGTTTCTGTCGTGGCCTGTTTTCCACTCTATAGGAGGTGACGGAATTGGATTCCTATACAACCATCAAAGCGGATGCTTCGGACGAATTTACAGAAAAACGTTCCCGTTTTATCGGGTATATTCATCCCGCGGATTCGGAAGAAGAAGCCCTTGCGTTTGTCGCACAGATTAAGAAAAAGCATCACGATGCGAAGCATAACGTGTATGCGTATGTGCTGAACGACGGCAAACTGAAATACTCCGAAGACGGAGAACCTCAGGGGACGGCCGGTGTTCCGGTGCTTAGTGTTCTTCAAAAAGCGAATGTGACAAATTGTGTCCTTGTGGTTACCCGGTACTTTGGTGGTATACTACTAGGTGCGGGAGGACTGACAAGAGCGTATACACATGCCGCCACTTTGGCACTGGAGGCAGCGGATAAAATCACCTATTGCTCCCACAAAACCGTCCGTTTGACATGCGATTATGCTTCCTATGGCTTTATAGAGCCGCTTTTGTCGTCTTTGGGAACTGTTTTAAGCAGTGACTTTGGCGAACAGATTTTTTTGAAGGCTGCTCTTTTACCGGAGGATATCGGTCCTGTTTCGGAAAAATTGACAGAATACAGCGCCGGAAAACTCAGCCTCGAAATCGGGGAAGAAATTTTTTTGGAAAAAAGAAAAAAATAACAGGGGATTTTTTGGGATTATTCCGTATATATAGTTAGAGTCGTTTGAAAAGA
>JAZUDZ010000022.1:0-3136 GCA_045639905.1 Acutalibacteraceae bacterium | reverse complement strand
TTTTGAAAAAAGCAGAAGACGGCCGATGGAAAACATTGAACCCCGAACAGGATATTTCTTTTACCTACTACTTGAAATCCGCTGGTTCTTATGATAAAGCCTCCACCACTGAGCGAGGCACTTTAGTGACGGACAAATCTGGATTTGCCAAAGCATCCGGACTTCCGTATGGCGTGTATCTTGTCCATCAAGAAAACAGTCAACCGGGTACGCTCCCCGTTGACGATTTTGAGGTTGCCATTGCGGAAAACCAAAAAGTGTACGAATACGAACTGACAGACGAGGCTATCATGTCTTATCTGAAAGTTGTTAAACAGGATGCTGAAACCGGAAAAACCATTCCGTTGCCTTATGCTGGGTTTCAAATCTATTATTCCGATGGTGAGCTTCTTACGCAGACTGACCGCGATGGCAACTCGGTAGACACATTTTACACCGTTGAAGATGGTACGTTGATGACCTACGAAGACATCTTCTACGGTAGCGGATATAAACTTGTGGAAGTTACCGCACCGTATGGTTATGTTTTGAATGACGAAGCGCTGGTTTTCGACATCACGGAAGATACCATCGTGAACAGCAATAATATGAATGTTGTCACAATCGCGATTTCTGACAAGGCACAAAGAGCCACCATTTCCATCGATAAAACCGGACTTCGGTTTGCAACCGTTCAGAAGGATGAAACCTACTCCGTTCCGGTTTTCGAAAACAAAGGTTTGCAAGGGGCTTACTTCGACATTATCGCTGCTAAAGATATTGTCACAGGCGATGGCACTGTGCATTACAAAGCGGGTGATATTGTCGAGACCCTTGCTACCGATGAGTTCGGTGCTGCTCAATCCAAAGAGCTTTATCTTGGCGAATATCTTGTGAAAGAAACCAGTTGCCCTGCTGGATACGTGCTAAACACGGAACCCATTCCCGTCAAACTTGAATACGCTGGACAAGATGTTCATGTATACGACCAACCGTTATCTGTTCTTAATGAACGACAGATGACGGTTTTTTCTTTTGAAAAATACATGGAATGTAGCAAGCGATTCAAAATCGGTAAGAATGGTGAGCTTCAACATGTCCGTTTTGGCTTGTTTGCCAATCAAGATTTTATGGCAGATGATGGTAGCGTTCTTCCGAAAGATGCCTTGATTGCATCCTATGCGGTTGATGAGGCCGGTAAAGGGTATTCGGATATGATGCTCCCCTTTGGCAAGTATTATCTCAAAGAGATTGAAACGGATGAGCAGTATGTCTTATCCGATGAGATCTATGAGTTTGAGCTCAACGAAGGTGGTTCGGACGAAACCATTGTGTCGATTGTGGTAACGGAAACACCGATTGAAAACAAAATCATTATCGGCAATATCACGCTGACCAAGGTGGATAAAGACTATCCCGAAAACAAACTGACTGGTGCTGTTTTTGCGGTGTATCGAGATACCAATAGAAACGGCATCTATGAGGAAGACATCGATATGTTTGTTGGCGGAATGGATGAAACCGAACCGGGCGTTTATGTGTCGAAAGACCTTCCGTATGGCGGATATTTCGTCAATGAGAAAACGGCTCCCTCTGGTTATCTTAAAGACGACATCTATTACTTCATTAAAATCCAAAACGATGGTGAATCGGTACCGGTTGAAAACGAGGCTGGCATAGGATTTGTCAATGTGACTACCACCACCACGACGACTACAACGACAACCACCACAACGACCACTACCACTACGACAACCACGGAAGAACCTACGACTACTACGACCACTACTACGGAAGCACCTACCACCACTACGGTGACTACTACGGAAGCACCTACTACTACCACGACCACTACCACGACCACTACCACGGAAACACCTACCACCACCACAACCACTACTACGACTTCTCCGAAAGCTCCGGAAACTGGTGACAACATTCCCTGGGCGGTTATGTTTTTGGCGGCGGCGACGACGCTGATTCTTGCTGTAGTGGCAAGCAAACGAGAAAGTGAGGATGATGAAAATGACGGTTAAAGCTATTATCGGATGCGCCCTTGTGGTGTTCATCTTATTTGGTCTTGTCTTTTTGAAAATCAAAAGCAAAAAACAATAATAAATCAAAGTAAGGAGTGTTTGTATATGTTCTATGACGAAGAATATGTGAGCAGAACGAAAGAAATGTATACCCCCGGTACTCGTATTGTTTTAGATTGCATGGGGGACGATCCGAGACCGATTTCCTCTGGAACGAAGGGAACTGTTGTCCATGTGGATGACATCGGAACTGTTCACTGTGATTTTGATAACGGCCGTCGTCTTGGCCTTATCCCGGGAGAAGATTCGTTCCACAAAATCAGCGAGCGCAGTCGTGATGACGGTGCGAGATAAGGAGGAAACGATATGAATATGACGATTCGCCCTGCAACGCAAGAAGAACAAAAGTATGCAGCCCGTCAGTCTGCCCAGCTCAGTGGGCAGACCGGTTGCATTGGCATCCTCTTTGCGGATCTCGACAAAGACGGCCCCGGGTTCTATTCTGACTGGATTGACCAACGGGGCTATCTCAAAACGGAACAGTTTACGGAAGAATTTGAGAAGGTTATCAATACGTTGCGACTGGACAAAACGACTGGATGGCCTCTCAAAAATCGGGATACCCTGGCATTTTACTGTGCAAGGTTTCCGCTGGCTGAAATTAAAGGCGATGAAAAGAGATCGTGTTTCTGTGTTGAAACGGAAAACTACATCTACCTTCTTCGCGTGGATCCCAGAGCCGGCCAGGATAACTTAGGTTGCTATTGTTATCGGCGCGATTGGCTGACTCAGCACATTGAATGCGCTCATCGAGGTATTCGTTTTATCGACACCAACTATAACGAGCTGTTTCGGATCAACGATGGTGAAAAAATTCGCATAACCTATCCGACTGGATTGGTAAAAGAACTGGAATGCCGTTACATCGACGACTATCATCTGCAAGTTGGTCATGAGCGAATGAACTTGTATCACATCTGTGAATTTGCAGAGCGCATGGAGTCCACTGGATGCAAGGTAGAGCCCGTTATCGATGGTACGCGAGCGCAAAATCAAAGTAAAACTAAGGAAAGAGGTAATGAACGATGAGCAAAAAAGGTAATATCCCTCCCGTGAAAATT
>JAZUDZ010000021.1:0-51779 GCA_045639905.1 Acutalibacteraceae bacterium | reverse complement strand
GTTTCGAAACAATCCCAACAAAAAAATGATTTTTCAGAAAAAATGGAAATTTTTTTAAATTTTTCTTGACACTGTCATTTTGGGGTGCTATAATCCCAAATGTTCCCCCAAACGGAGGAGCAGATATAGTTGGTGTTGATGGCGGTGAGGGTACACCCGTTCCCATCCCGAACACGGAAGTTAAGCTCACTTGCGCTGACAATACTTGGCTGGCGACGGCCCGGGAAGATAGGAAAACGCCAACACTATGCCTCCTTAGCTCAGCGGTAGAGCATCCGGCTGTTAACCGGAGGGTCGTAGGTTCAAACCCTACAGGTGGCGCCAAACTCCCTTGGACATAATTGTCCAAGGGAGTTTTTTTGTTTACAATTATTTAATAAAGCATTTACATTTTGTTAAACATATCATTTTCTTTTTGATATAGAATATACATATCAAAGGAGTGGTTAATAATGAAAAGAAACTTATGCATTTTACTTAGTCTTACCATACTGATTTTGTTATCGGGATGTGACTGGTCGCCATCGAATTTTCCTGATGAATCCGATGCTAGTGAGACATCTTTGATTAATGAAAATGCACAAAACATTTTGACATTCAAAGATGGAAAAGTTGAGTGCAACGGACAGACAGTTTCCGAGTACAATTATGTATGGAATTTTGATCCCAGTCATGCAGAACCCTATTATACGGGAGATAAACCCAGTACAGACGATGCTGTGTATGTAGCTCACGATATTATCTATTATCCTCAAATTGATGAGAATTTGTTTTCAAAAGAGAATTATGATGGAGAAACAGAATGGACAACTTATTATACAGCCGAAGGCTTGAATGAGTATATTTTTGCAACTTTGCCGGTTTTAGGTGATGAATTTCCAAGTGATATGATGCATTCCAGTGAAGAAGCATTTAAAAATCCGGTTGTTCATATTACAAGACCCGGGGAGTACGTTTTGTCAGGCTCCTGGAATGGACAGATTCTTGTTGATTTAAACGACGACGACGCTTTTACGAATGAAAATGCCAAGGTTACATTGTTGCTGGATGGTGTCGATATAACATGTTCTGTTGCACCTGCTGTTATATTCAAAAACGTGTATGAGTGTGATAATGAATGGGAAGATAGAACGGAATACGGTAACGATGTTGATATAACCAACGCCGGTGCGAGGGTTATTTTGGCGGACGGAAGTGAGAATAATGTTACGGGAACCAATGTTTTTCGTATTTTAAAGCCGCAATATAAGAAAGAAGGCAGTTCGGTTCAAAAGAAATTGGTTAAGACAGATGGGGCATTTTATAGTTATGTTTCTATGCTTGTTGATGGTCAGAAAAAGAAGACAGGAATACTGAATATTACAAATCCAGAGTATGAAGGACTTGACAGCGAGCTGCATCTATCGATAAACGGAGGATATATCAACATTGTATCCGGTGACGATGGTATTAACGTTAATGAAGATAATGTATCTGTATTTACACTAAATGAAGGGCATTTGACAATATTTGCCGGTCAGGGAGCCGAAGGGGATGTCATTGACTCGAATGGCTATATTACCATAAACGGAGGCTTTATTGCCGGTACAACGCCTTCTATGAGCGATGATATTTTGGATTGCGATTGTGATAAAAAAGTGAGTGACGAAGCAACCGTAATCAGTAGTTTCTCCGGTGCGGCACAAGGTGGAAAAATGCCCGGAGGTGATATGCCTCAAGGAGAGCCACCTGCAATGGACCCTCCGCCTGAACCGCCGGAACGATAATTGATGCAATCAGACAAATGAAATAAGAAATAGAAAATTGCAAAAAAAGTAGCCCGTTTCAGATTGTTTCTGAAATGGGCTACTTTTCTCTATGTGTTATCGATTGTGTCTGGAAGCATAACGCTGTTTGGTTTTAAAACGTCTTGCTTTCCCGGATTTTGCAACAGGTGCGATGGGGACTTGTGCGTTCGATGTGCTGTTTATCCGATCAAATACGGATTGTTCTAAGGAAACACCTAAAATCTCGGCCAGTATTTTTTCAGAGTCTTCACTGGATATATTTGCTTCACTTTCTGTAATCGGTTCAGCAATTTCGGAATTGTTGTCCTCTGAGAGTGCATTGATGAAATCTTCATCAACAGAAACTTCTGCGGGAGCATCTTCTTCGATATTTTCGTTCTCGGAGATCTCAGGTTGTTTATCAAACGGATTAGATTCATCGGTAAATGCTGTATCTAAGTCGTCAGTGTTGAAAATATCAATGTTTTCAGCATCAAGCCCTTCGAGAGATTCAATAAATTCCGCATCTTCAGAAGGAATGTCCGACTCCTCATTTTCTTCCTGATTGTCTTCCGTCATTTCATCAGTTTCAGCAATATCCTCAGAAACAACATCCTGTATAGTTTCTTCTGTTATGGCTTCTTCGGTTGGAAGAGTCTCGGTTTCGACCGAAATGGTGGAATCTTCCGGAATTTCATCGACAGCATCCGAAATAACTTCTTCGTCAGTCGCTTCGGCGGCAAGTGCTGCAGCTGCTTCAGCTTCCATCTTTTTGCGTTTCCACGGCCAAACGAAAGGTTTCTTTTCCTTCTTAGCTTTCTTTTGTTTTTTGCCGGTTAAGTTCCAGCCGGCATCAGAAGGCTGCACGTTATTGGCGACATTTTCTGTAACTTCGCCGAAGGAATCGTCATTGGCTGAAACATTTTCTTCCGAAACGGCGGATTCCTCTTCAGAAACGACTGTTTCGAACGGATTTTCATCTGTTTCTGCGAACATTTCATCAAATTCAGAAGAAATATCGTCTTCAGAGCCTTCGTTTTCGTCATCGGCTTCCGGCAATAACTCGTTAGAGTCGGAAGCGTCGGCAACATTTTCGTTGTCGGTAAAGTCTTCAAGTACTTCTTTCGTTTCAACGTTTTCTGTCAAAACATCTTCAGCAGTTTCGACAACGGACTCAACCGCTTCTGCTGCAACGATTTCAGAAGTTTCAACGGCTTCGCTCGCGGCGGCGATATCTTCTGCAAGAATCCCCTGTAAAGCTTCTCCCGTTTCCCCTAAGGTTGCGGCAACTTCTTCAGCGGAGCCCCAAACAAGATCGCCTTTCTTGGCTTTTTTTTCTTTTTGCTTTTTCGGCTTCTTGTTTAGTTTGTCGAATTCTTTTTGTTTCTTTTCAAGTTCCTTTTGGGCTTTTGCATCGATGACGGCTTGTTTCTTTGCGTCGGCGGCGGCTTTCTTTACATCCTGAACACGCTGCTTACGCTTAAGATCGGCGTCCTTTTTCTTTTGCTTTTCTTTGAGCGCTGCTTGTTTCTTCTCAAAGGCTTCTTGTTTTTTCGCCTCTTTGGCTTGTTGTTTTTCAATAGCCTTCTCATCGACTAGGTCAAGCTCTTTTTCAACTTTCTCCTTCTTCTTCGGCATTTTAACGCCGGACCAAACCACCGGACCGGATCCGGGAATTTCCGGGTTGCCGGAAAGCGGGGCAGAGGGCTTTTCGGCAGCTTTCGGCGCTGCCACTTTCTTTTCCGGTTGTTTTTTAACCTTCTTTTTGTAGTTCTTTAAGGAGATTAATGTCTCTTCCTCTTCATCCTCATCTTCTGTACTGATTTCGGAAGCATCAATTTGTTCATGAGAGGTATCGTAACTGGAAGATTGTTTATTTTTCAGCAAAACGGAAATGTCAACCTTGCCATCAGCCGTAAGAGCGAGCTGGGGCTCTTTGTTTTCATCGCCTTCTGCTTCCGTGGTAAGTTCTCCGGACTTTAGAGCCGCAATGAGTTTAAGTGCTTCGGCCTCGTCTTCTTGCATTGTCTGCAAAGCAGGAGACTTCTTTTTGAAGTGCTTGACAAGGTTGTTCCCTTTCGTGTCTTGAATGTGAATGACACGATAGGTACTGTTATCAATGTCTGAACGGGAAACCGGAATCTCATCTCCGGCCAAATGGCCGATAAGAGCATGTCCCATAACGGTGTGGTGACTAAGTTTACCGCTCTGTTCACGTCCTAAATCAGTAGCTTCTTCTTCCGGGACAATTTGCCATACAATATACTTGCGGGTGGCCAGATTCTTTACGACAACCGTGTCGTAAAGGCCAATTCCACGGTCGAACTTCTTGTCTGTTGGTTTATCACCGAAGTTGATCAGTTTTCCATAGGCATCAAAATATTCCGGTTCAAACTCGCAGCGATATACCTGGTAGTCTCCACGCGCAACCATGTAACTGATTCGAAGCTTGGACATATCGTCCAGGAGAATCGGATAATAGTTTCGGGGGATAGCAATGGTGTAGCCAAGAGCTTTTTCCTTTTTATTCGGTTTTTGTAACGGCTGGTCAGTCAAACGGAAAAGAGCACTGGCTCCCTCGTCATAAGAGATGTATCCATCGGACACTTCAAGAAGAACGAGAGAGTGAGGGTTCTTTTCAGCCCAGTCTGTGTATAACTTATACGACATTTTAACGCCTCCGAAATCAAAGAAATATACATATAATATACCCAATCATTATATACTACGCTTTTTGTAAATGCAATAGCGAAGTTTATCAAATTGAGCGAAAGATTTGAGAGAGCTGTAAATCGTCAAAGGATATATGGATTTTTGTGGTAGAGTGAGGTGAACCGAACAGGATTACGCCATTTCTATATTGCAAGAAAGGACACAAAAGTTATAAAAACAGACACTTTGTGCTTGACAATACACTGAGTTTATATCACAAAAATAGGCAAATTGAAGACGTTGTTATTGTGCAACATGCACAAACAAAATGCGAAAAAATGAATATTTTGTAGAAATTGTGTATATCACTTGTATTTGCGTGTGTGATATATTATTATATACGCGTAATAGAATGGTCGAATAATGCAAGAAAGGAGATTCTGACAGTGCAAAACCATCAAACCAAGGCTTCCGCTGACGGGGAAAAGCTGTTTACAAAACTAATCGACAACACAGAACGAAGACGCTTGATTTTCCTTGCGGTTTCCGTTGTTTTTGGCTTAATTTCCGCTGTTTATTGCGTTCTTTATGCGCTTCGTGGCGACATGTACCTGACGGTTGGTACGCTGGTTTTTACCATTGTCAGTTTTATTAATTTGGCTATTCTCTCTTGGGATCCGCAAAAACTTACCGCTAGTTACTTTATTTTCTCGGCAAACTTGTTAATGCTGATGAACTATATTTTGTTTTGCGATGATACACAAATGGGACTCATGTGGATGTTCCTTTTGCCGGCATGCGGCTGTACGCTTCTCGGTCTTCGGTTTGGTTCCTTGCTTACCGGGCTTATGGAGCTGGAACTTGTGTACTTGATGTGGTTTCCAAATGGTTTGTTTAAGGCTGACGATACGGATTTTTGCCGTCGCTATCCATTTATTTTTCTTGCTTTCTTTCTCGTGGGATTCTTCCTCGAGTACATTCGTGCAAAGACCTATGAAGAACTGGAAAGAATGCAGGACAAGTTTAAAGAGATGTCCATTCGAGACGCTTTGACCGGTGCTTATAACCGTCACTGGATTAATAGTGAGCTTCCCCAAAAAATGAAAGAGTTCTGCGGGGCCAGATCTCTTGGCGTCATGATTTTGGATATTGATTTTTTCAAGAACATCAACGACACGTATGGTCATTTGTTTGGTGATACGGTTTTGAAGACGCTTTCGGATATGTTGAAAGATATTCTGGCTGAAGGCGGCAGTGTCTGCCGATGGGGTGGTGAGGAATTTGCCATTCTACTGGATGATGCAAATAAAGAATCTGTTTTGGCAAAAGCGGAAGAACTTCGTTCCTCCGTTTGCAATATGGAACTGGAATTTGAGGGGCGCCCGGTAAAAGTCACAATCAGTATCGGATGCGTTGCAATGATTCCGACGATGGATATGCGGCCGGGTTTTTTAATAGATTGTGCTGATAAGGCACTGTATGCTGCTAAAAATAACGGACGTAACAATGTACAGTATCATGAGGAACCTTGGAGATATCGGGGACTCGATGCGTAAATCCAATTGACTAGTTAATCATCTATTTTTTGATGAGTGGAGGCTATACTATGAAACATTCAAATTACACAAGAAAGGCAAGCCATGAACATAACGGTTTCACGTTGATGGAACTGATGATTGTTTTGGCCATTATGTCCATTTTGTTCGGACTGGCTATTCCGGCGGTGGCTGCAATTCAGAAGAATTTGCAGATTGCACGCCTGGATTCCCATGCCAAGGACATTTATCTTGCCGTACAAAATCGCCTGACGTCCATGAAAGCGTCGGGTGAATTGGTGTCTTTCCAGAAGACCATGTATAACGATCTGGAAAGCCATTCGTACGACCCGGACCATTTGGACTTTATGCCACAAGACTGGAAAGATGATACTAACATTATCTATCAGAACTTCTTCTATCTGCTCCACTCACAGACAGAAGGGGAGTCTTTGACTGCTGAAGGTGATTATTATCTTGCCAACCAAAAGGCCAACAAGATGTTGATTCCGGACGGTACGGTTACGGAAGCGTATTTGGATGCCTATTATTTGGTCGAACTCAATCCGTCGAACGGTGACTTGTACTCCGTCTTCTATTCTGAGAATCCGATCACCATGGATACCATTAAAACGCTCGGTGGCGAGGACTGGAATGCGGAAGGTTCCGACTATGACGGTAACCCGCGTGACAGAAAGAACCGTAAAGCAACCATGCTCGGATACTATACCGGCGGATACACGGATGTGCTTACTCGCCAGGATTTGTCAACCTATGATGTTGTCTTGGATATCGTCAACAAGGAAGACTTGTATGTTAAAGTCCAGTGTGATATCGGTTCTGACTACTTCCATCGCGGAGATATTGCCGCCAGTGTTATCCTCTCTGATAAAGACGGCAACAAGTTTACCTTGAATATGCCTTTGGACGATCCGAGCATTTACGGATTGGCTGACAACTTTACAACCTTTACAAAGTACTTCTTGCTCGACAGTATGGAAGCGGGCAAGGACTATAAAGCACAGCTTAAGCTTCTCAATAACAACATTGATCCTGCCGGTTTTAAATGCGGCGAGGACATTACAGCAACGGCTGACATTAACTACATGAATCGTCATACCAATACGGACGATTCTACAAACTATCCGTATACGGATACCGAAAACAGCTTGTTCGGTAAAGCTGTTAATGACGCAACAAACAAGACGCTTGATATCAACGTTGGTTATGTTCGTCACATGAGCAATTTGAATAAATATATCGGTGCAGAGATGACCGGAGCCTTTAATGACCCGTCTAATCCGTACGCGATAACGATTAAGCAAACGCAGGATATCAGCTTTGCTGCAAACTATATCGATACAAACAGTGAGTCTCAGCTTCTCTGGGAAGCAGATGCCCTTTACATGGAAGTTGACCCGACGGATGACTCTCAGTCTTATCTGGCATCCTTTAAGCAGGCTGATTTGTTTGATGGTACGAAATATGTATATTTCCCGATGGCATATTTTGAGTCTATCATGAATGATGACATTTTCCGTCAGGGAACTATGTTTGATGGACAAAGCAATGTCCTTCGTTACTTCCAGATTGGTTCTGCATCCGGTGGTAATGTCGGCTTGTTTGGTAAGGCGACAAACGTTGACTTGTTCCGTGTGATTTTGGAAGATACGAAAGTGACCGGTTCCAAGAAAAATATCGGAGGACTCGTTGGTAGCGCCAAAGGAACATCCGTTGAACGTTGCGGAATTCGTTTGTCTACCTTTGATCCGACAACCAATATGTATTGGAGAAATATGCCTGACCGTGTCAACTACTATGCCGTTACCGGAGTTGGCGACAATGCGGAGAATGTTGGCGGTTTGATTGGTCTCGGCGAGCAAATGCCCAGTATTTATGGTTCTTATGCCGGCGTTAGTGTGATTGCTGACGGAAGTAGCCACAATGTTGGCGGTTTAGCCGGTTCCTTGGCCGGTACAGCCTCTGCTTCGATTCCTGTTATCGGCTGTTATACTTCTGAGCCGACAATCGGCAATTATGCCGTTGGCGGTTTGGTAGGTAAATCCGAAAGAGCAAGCTTTGATGCTTGCTATGTTGCCGGTAATGTTTCTATCGCAAACTCTTGGAGCGATGTTGCCGGTGGTATGGTTGGCCAGGGGTATTATAACGACTTTAACTCTTGTTTCTTGTATGGCCAGGTTGTTGTACCGGAAGGATCTTCCGGTAAGTTCGGCAGCATGGTCGGAGATGGAAACAATAACACCTATTCGGATTGTCAATATTTGAAACAAACCAAATATAATGAATTTACTAATGATGGCAATGGTGTGACTTCTGCTGCCTATGATGCTATGCGTTCTGCGGATGAAAATCCGATTGCCAACTGCCATCCGTACACGATTACGGGTTCAGCACTGATTTTCCCGTTCCCGATGATTTCTGTTTCCTCTATTGATGAGAACGGTGCCGAGATTGATGGCGCTACATCTATTTTGGATCACTGGGGTGACTGGCCGCTTCCGCAGGCAGTTCAAACATCTGTTGTTTATTATGAAAAGTACGCCGATGGTACTTATGGGTACTATACGGCTACCAGTATGCAGGGCTCGGATCCGGGTTCTGATAATGAATGGATTTTAGATACATTGTCTACCATGCAAGGCGATTATGCCGTTGAAGACGGATACGCCCTGCTGAGTTCTTGTGCCCTTAATAAGATAGAGTATAAATTAAATAACGGGACATTGAATTCACTTTCCGGCAGCACCTTGACTTTGCTTGAATCTAGCAACCAAATCTTTAACTACGTTGATTCTTCGAATACGACGATTTCCCGTAATGAACCGGTATACATTTACAAACTTCAGTACGATGTTCAGGACAATGAAAACCGTGATACACTTCGTCGATTCTATGACCAGCTCCAGGTGACCACTTATGCCGAAACGAATCCCGGTGAGCCGTATAACACGGACTTCCAGTTTGCCGTAAACGGCCACTTTGCCAAGGCTCTTGTTAATCCGACTCAGGAGCAGGCCGGTATGAGTTCCTATATGGATCCGGAAGATCCCATTTTGGTTGATGTGCGTTCTGCCAGACAGTTGAATATGCTTTCCAGATATCAATATTATTGGAATGATAATAGAGAAGGTAATCTCTTTAAGTTCCAGCAGTCTATCAATATTGATTTTGCGAACTATACACAAAGTTACTATGGAAAAACCTATCAGTTCAATAAAGATGGGTCTACTTATGCTAACAAGCCGATTGGTACAATGGAGCATAAGTTTACGAATGATTATAACGGTCATTCTTACAAAATCATTGACTACAAGCAGTCCTTGAAATCTGCAAATGGTGATACAAGCGCCTATGCCGGTTTGTTCGGTGTTATCTATCACTCTACCATTGAAAAGGTTGTTCTGTGGGCATCGAATCCGCAAGAGGCCTCGGCAAAGGTCGCATCGGACCTTCGTGCCGGTTCTGATAGACAGTCCGTTGCAATTGGTGCTTTGGTCGGTCTTGTATACAGCGATGGTGAAGCTCGTTCTTCCTCTCAGCAGTCTGCCGGCTCCGGTGCCAGTGTTGCTGAAATGTATCAAGTCGAACCTGCCGACACACCTCATGTGTATACGTCCGGAAGTCAAGTTGTTTTTGACGATCCGCAAGCTTATTACACATACAAAGCTTATTTCCACTTTGCAGGACTTAAACCGTATACGGCTTATGACTTCTCTGCAAACTTCTCTTCTGGAACGAAGTATAATGTGAAAGTTGCCGGTTTATCTCAGGATATGAATAAGGATATCGGAGGCGAAAATGGAAGCATTACGGCCGGATATCAGAAAGATAAGCCTTTTGTGCCGGTTGATAAACTTACATTTATTACGGGCGAGAATGTGGAATCTCTCTATTTGGAAATCATCCTCGAACGTGATCGTTATGATAAGGAAACAGAACCCAGTACGTTTACTGTTTCCAATATGACTGTCTCGGAAAACACCTCGGTTGCGGTTACAAAACCGGGTGGAGAAGAAGTCGATACAGGCACACAGTTTGATTATGGTTATTCTTATAATGATGCCGGAATTACAACAGTGAGAAACTGCGCTGTTTCCGGATATACCGTATCGTATCAGGGCAGTTCTGTTTCCGGAGACGGACATGGTGCTGCGGTTGGCGGTTTGGTTGGATACAACATGGGTCAGGTTTACGGCTGCTCTGTTGGTTATGACAACCGTGAGTCCAACAACAACTGTATGATTGATGTGAACACAAGCGCTACCAGTTCCGGTCATTTGTTTATTGGTGGCGTAGCCGGTTCGAACGCCAATGTTTTGGCCAATTGCTATTCCGGTGGTTCCATTCGTGAAACCGGGGATGCCAGTGGCGGTTCTGTTCATATCGGTGGTGTTACCGGCGGTTATGTTACCGGTGCTATTCTTGCTGACGGCAAACTTACTGCCCAGAAGGCTGTCTTGGATTGCTATTCATTCAGCACCTTGAAGAGCGGTGATTCTTCCACCGCCAAATCCTACTATTCCGGTAAGAGTGCGAACTTCTTCATGTATGGCGTCGCCGACCAGGGTGGTAACGGTTCTAAACAGAATGTCCATCGCAGTTATTTCTACAATGACGGTGATGATGCTGAAGTTGAGAGTTTGTATAAGGATAAGAATGCAACTTATACTCTCTATCAGTTGAACGGAAATATTAACAACTATACACCTTGGACTGAGGCGGATATTACTGCCGGAATTGATGCTGTTAATGCAGGAAACACTTCCAATGTATTAACGAAGGTAACATATGGTTACAGTCAGAACTTCGGTGGCATGAAGAAATTATTCCTGAACGAGACATCCGGTTCTGAAGGCGGAAAGTACTTGATGGTGTATGGTCCTGCCTCCTATGGCGAAGGCCTTATCATACCGGCCGGTGTCAATATTGGGGCTGCTGATGATTACAGCAAAGCAACGCTCAATATGAGTTGTAAGTTATCCGGTGTCACGGATAAATATAAGTATTGGCCGTCTATGTATGGTGGTTCCTTCAGTGCGGCGTTGTATGAGAATAGTTTCCCCTATGATATGACATTGGCAGGTAACTTCCCGTTCCCGGCTACAGTAATGTCCGAGGATGGCTATTATGTCCATTATGGTGACTGGCCGGTTCCGGAAGGTACCATCACTTCAATTACCACATCGTTTGAATATGATGCCATGCAGGGCAACTTTGTTATCGATAACAAATATAAGAACTATGAAGGTTCTATCGACTACTTCTGGCAAGAATGGCTCGATTTGCTCGATTCCTTAAAGAATTATACTTTCGGAACCGGTGACTATATCGAAGTTATTTGCGAGCCGGTCTTCCAGGATCCGCAGCCGCTTTCAACCAAGGCAAACTGCCGTTTGCATATGTTGTATGATGCCGGATCTGACGAAGATGAAGAAGAGTACAGATGGGT
Source organism: Acutalibacteraceae bacterium (assembly GCA_045639905.1). Classification (GTDB taxonomy): domain Bacteria; phylum Bacillota; class Clostridia; order Oscillospirales; family Acutalibacteraceae; genus RGIG426. The sequence goes on along the minus strand of JAZUDZ010000021.1, from coordinate 40,356 downwards.
AAATGGTACTTATGAAAACGGTCAGGTTTGGGAGTTCTTGTTTGACGTTGAAGGAAACAACCTGAAACTCAGTGAGGACCCGCAGATTCACTTTGCGCCGAATATGCAGAATTATACGCAGTGGTATAAAGAGAATTTCGGTATTGATAACCAGCTTGACCTCTTTACAATCAAAAACATTACCGTAAACGTATATAAATCAACAGAAACCGGTGTTGACCCTCAGGTTATCACCACCACCAGAACATCTAAAGGTACAACGACAACAGTCCAGGGACAGGATCCGTTCAACGACGATGTTGACGAAGATGCAGTTCTTTTGTATTCCTGGAACTTTGAAGAAGAGAATGCCCAAAACATTCTGAAAACTCCGGGTACGTCTAATGTTATCCAGGGCGCTATTGACTCGAAACGATTTGCCGGTGAAGCTGCATCCGGACATTCGAATAAGATTTCTCTCAGTTCTACGACTCCGAATGAGGTCGACATTCAAATCGGCCCGGCCTTCGTAGAGGGTGGCGGAAAACTTACATCTGATGATGATTATTATCAGATTGTCATGGATATCTTCAGCTCCAAGGGCGGGATTACATGGATTCCGTACATTGTCAGTAATGGTGGCAATGCATCCTTTAAAGGCAAAACACCTGTTAAACTGCCTGCCGGTGTTTGGACGACGGTTAACTATTCCTTTAGTGCCGTTGGTTTGAATGCGGATGCAAACAGTTATATTAAGTGGGTTGCTCAGTCCGCTATTCCGGATGGGACAGATCTCCATTTCGATAATGTCCGTGTTTACAAGTTGGCAACCACTCCGCAATCTGACCCGGGTCAGTCTTCGGGTGGGTCTACTTCAAGGACTTATGCGACAACCCAGCCGGGTACCGTTAATAATGGTTTCCTCAAGGCTTCTTGGAAAACATCCAATGGTGTTAGATCGTTTGCATATGATGGCGGAACAGGTACGATTAGTGTTACCAGTGAAACGGATGGTACCAGCAACGGAGCCGGCGTTACATGGGGAACATTCCGTGATCAGTACCTTGATAATTTGACCGCTAATCAGTATGTTTTGATTACGATTAATGGTATTTTCCCGAATGTTTCTCAAGGTTCTTTGGATTTGCTCCGCTATCAGACTGCGCATGATGTTCGTGAACAGTCCATTTCCGATGACGAGAAACAGGTTGTCTATCGTATAGACGGTCCTCTCAGAAAATCGGATCCGGTCGGTTCCGGCAGCATTCTTAGCTACTTGAACATGCATGATGAGACCAACGTTCGTTCGCAGGCTGTTGGCACATCCGTAACGGTTGCCGTTTATGACAAAGAGAAAACGATTATTCCTGAACAGGATGGTAAGATTATTAAATCCTGGCAGAGTGTCGGCTCTTTGAATGGTAATCTTGTCAGCTCGGGCTTAACAGTTAATAGCGCTACGCCTGGTTTGAGTAACTCTGCCAGCACAACGCTTCAGCAGTTTGTGGATGCAAACAGTACGCTTTCCGAAAACGAATACATGGTTGTTCGTTTGGTGACAACCGGTACTGGATTTACAGCCGGAGGAGATAATGCTGTATTCCAGACCGGTATGTATAAGAAGAACAACGAAAATGTTCGTGCAGAGAGTTTCCAAGTAAATAGCAAGGAAATGAAATTTGCCGTTTACGGTCCGGTGACCGATGGTGACGGTGTCAGTTTGTCATTCGAATACACTAATTTGATGAACTTGATGTCGCTTTCCAACTCGACCATTTATATCAACATTTATGATGTAAATGCTACAGGTGGCGACGAGCCGACCGGTGGACACTATGAGACCATTAATGGTCAGTGGGTGTCGAAAGAGGCTATCGGCGTTGATAAGTATTCGACGGTTTCTGTTGGCAACAACATTCTTGGTACTTATAACGGCGAAGAAATGTCCTTCGAGACATTCATTAACAAGATGGGTGCTTTGAGTGGCTCGGATGCGTTTGTCGAAGCAAACTTTATCGGTGATTTCGGAACGCCTACCGCGGCTGTTGGACGCTTCAGTTGTTACAGTAGCGCTAATATCAACGCAACCGATTTTGCAGCTGGTAAGGCCACTATGACACTTACCGGTGAGCATGATCTTAAAACTGATTTCAGTATGTATTTGACATTTACTGATGGTGTGGCTGCCAGTACAGGTTCTGCTACGGTAACTGTTAATGTACATACTACTGCCTGGATTCCGGATGAAGAACCCGGAGCCAACATGAAGAATGGCGGCGCTGCCATTCAGAAGTGGGTTTCCAATAACGGAATCTCCTATACGTACTTTGAAAACAAAACAGGTACCTTGTCTGTATATGATGCAGAAGTTGGTACCAGTGGCGAGAACACTAATATCACACTTGGCGCGTTCTTGAATGCTAATTCGTCTCTTAATTCGAATCAGTATTTGAGAGTCACGTTCGATGTTGCTTCGAATGCTGACTATCAGTTTACCGGTGCTTCTGTCAGTGGGTCTGCAATGGTTCTTAACCAGAACATTCCTGGTGTGATTCGTAGTGCCACAGCAACAAAAGCGGTTTATCAGATTGATGGTCCGTTGAGCATTACCGGTGCAGAATCCAACATCACTTCCATCCTGGCCGGTGTTCAGGCCATGCCTGGTAAGACATTTGTTACTTGTACGGTTGAGATTTGTGATACAACTGTTACAACCACATCCACTACGGAAACAGAGCCTGGTGAAACAACAACCACCATTCCGGCCAGCGAAGCTTTGATTGTCAATGGTTACTTTGACAACAATGCAGATAACTGGACCACAAACGGTGGGGCGACTGTCGATAATCATGAACTTAGATTTGCTTCTGCCGGTACCGCAACAGGTACGGTGCAGACCAGCAAGTTGCGTCCGTTTACATCCTATACCGTGAACGCTGCTATTTCCGGTGGCATGGTTAAGATGACCATTACGAATGCAGCTGTTCATACGACCTATGTTTCCATGAATGGATCTTTGACATTCACAACCGGCGCAACAGTTTCCAATGTTGGTTTCAGTGTGAGCGTTGAAGGAACAGTTTCCACGACCGTTATTGTGGACGATATCGTAATGCTTCCGACACATCAGTTGGTTTCTGTGGAGACTCCGAGCATCGTTCTTCACAATCCTGCTGCTCCGGAAGCTGCCAGAGATCGTGCAGATATGGCAGGGGAGAATCTCATCACGAATGGTGATTTCTCTACAGGTGATTTTTCAGGCTGGGATACACACAGCGGAAGTGAGTCCACGGTTGCCGGTGGTATCGCTAACATTGCGGCTGGTAATAGGATTGCCAATAGTTTAAGACAAACTATTTCAGTGACAGCAGGTGCTACATATCACATCAGCGCAGATGTTATTTCTGGTGCGGCTGGTCTGTATGTCAATGACGATGATTCCAAACAACTTGCCACTGCGGACGCGGGCCAATCCATTTCCTATGATTATGTGCCGTCCGCTACCGGTAATGTAGTAATTGGTTTCTACAAGTACAATGGAGCATTCTCCATTGACAATATTTCTGTCACAACAGGTGGTTCTACTCCTGTAACGCCGACCACCACAACAACCCAGTCCGGTGGTTCTACAACTGACGGTGATAACTTGTTCGTAAACGGCGATTTCCAGACTAATTCTGACTGGAATTGTGTGAACGGAGTATCCGTTTATACGCAAAAGAACTGCTTGTCATTCGATAAGGTGACAGATACGACGGCTCCTACTGAACAAAGTGCGTCACAGACTGTAAATGTTGTTGCCGGTAAAACGTATACGATTTCTATTGATTACAAGAACTTTGCTGCTAAAGAAATATCCATTTGGGTTGGTGATACAAAAATTGCTTCCGTCACAGAGCAAAATAACGAGACAGTAAAAGCTCTAAGCGGAACATACACTGCGACATCCAGTGGGCCTGTTGTTGTGAAATTTGCAAAGGAAAAATCATCATCTAAAACGGCTGACTTGATGAATGCCCGTATGGTTGAATCGGGAAGTGGACCTGTTGTAGACCCGACTGACGATTATGCATATTGGAACACCTCCGGTGGTGCCAATTATGTGTTCGCCAACGGTTCCGGTGAAGTATATGTCGAATCCGACAAAGCCGGTTTTGTGGACGGCACAGCCACTGCTTTGTCCAGCTACCTGCCGAGCGGTTCCTTGAAATCCACGCAGACTTTGTATGTTGGCGTATATGGTGTGTTTGATGGAATTCAGTCCGGCTCGACGATGACCATCAATGGCGCTACGGCGGTTTTGGAATCCGCCACCAGTCGCGCGGTTATATTCCGTTTGGATGGTGGTAGTACCTTTACCAATACAGCAGGTATTGTGCTCACAATGCCTGGTGTAACCAGAATCTCCGCTAATGAGGATACACTCGTTACGGTTGAACTTTTGGGTGATGGAGGAGAAGAACCTCCGACGCCAGTCAGCCATAGCATAACAGTTATTAAAGGTACCGCTAATGCCAATTCTGCTTTTGTTGGTACCAGTATCAGCGTTACAGCAGATGCCGCGGAAGCCGGTTATGTGTTCGACAAGTGGACATCCGCTCCGAGTGTTGTCTTTGCAGATGCAAATTCTGCTTCTACAACCTTTACGATGGCAGACGCTAATGTTAGCATTACGGCTAACTATAAGAAGGTTGACTATACAGTTACCGTCACCAACGGTGAGGGCGGTCAGACAAGCTCGTCTGCTTCCAAAGCTCCAGCGAATGTGGGAGACTTGATTACGCTCACAGCCGGTACAGCTGCAAATGGCTATACATTTGACAAGTGGGTGAGTGGCGATGTTACCATTAATGACGCTACTTCTGCCACAGCCGCATCCTTCACGATGCCTGCCAAGAACGTATCTATCCAGGCGACTTATAAGAAGGTTGATTTGACGGTCACAGTGGTTGATAGTCCTGCTGCTGCGGTGTCTTCCGCTTCGGCTGCTTCGAAGAACACAGCCAATATTGGCGATACAATCACTCTTACTGCCGGCACGGCGAAAGCCGGATACCAGTTTGTTAACTGGACCAGCAGTGACGTAACAATTCTAAATGCTACATCTGCCACAACTGCTTCCTTCGTTATGGGTGGATCCAATGTGACAGTGACCGCAAACTACGAGCCGATTTCCTATGCGGTTTCCGTAGTAGGCTGTACAACCAATAAAGCAAGTGCTCATGTGGGTGAGGCGGTGACAGTTACCCCGGTTGTTCCGGAAGGTATGGAATTTGATCACTGGTCCAGTGAACCGGAGGTCACCTTCACTGATAACACGTTCACAATGCCTGCATCTGCAATTACCGTGACGGCGAACTTCAGATATGTTGAATACGATGTTACCGTAAACGGCGGTTCTGCCTCCATTGGCGGTGCTACTGTGACACAAGCTCATGTTGGTCAAACCGTACAGGTTTCTCTTGGCACACTTCCGGCAGGCCAGACCTTTAACGGATGGACTGCAGAAGGAGTTACCTTGACAAATCCGAATAGTGAAACGATTACCTTTACGATGCCGGCTCATGCAGTTTCTGTGACTGCTACGACCATCGGTGCCAGCTATACGGTTACCGTGAATACCGGTTCTAATGGTAATGGCACTTCGACGGCTTCGCCGAGTAGTGCAGGATACAATACGCAGGTTACCTTGACTGCGGCAACTCCGGCTACCGGATACAAGTTTAAGGAATGGACTACTTCTACCGCCGGCGTAACATTCGCCAGTGCAACCAGTAGTACAACCACCTTTATGATGCCGCCTTCCGATGTCGTTGTTACGGCAACCTATGAGAAAGATACCTATACATATACCGTCACCGGTGGTACCCCGGCTACAGGGTCTGCCCAGATGGGTGATTCTGTAACAGTCAATGCCAATGCAGCCGAAACCGGTAAGAAGTTTACCGGCTGGACCGCAACCGGTATTACGCTGAGTGAGGCTCAAAGAACAAGTGCTGCTTTGACATTTGATATGCCGGCAGGAAATGTTACTTTGGAAGCCAACTATGACTGGGATGCTTATACGATTACCGCTATTAACGGTACGGTTACGGTTGATAGTGTTGCTACGACTTCGGCTCATGCCGGACAAACAGTTGTTGTTACGGCAACGGTTCCGACTGGCAAGAAGTTCAGCACATGGGGATCCGTCTCCGGTATTGTTCTTGACAGTACTCAAATGAATACCAATCCGCTTACCTTTACGATGCCGGCTACCAATGTATCCTTGACAGCCAATATGGATATTGATTCCGCTGATTTGATTATCAATGGCTCCTTTGCCTATGGTACCAATTCTTCGGATTCCGATTGGACGCTTAGCGGTGGTGCAACGATTTCCGGCCAGAAATTGACCTTTGCAAATTGCAAAACCACGAATGGTTCTGCTCAGGCAACGGTTCAAACCGGATTGCTGGATCCGAATACCACATATACGGTTCAGGGCACTATTTCCGGTTCCGGTTTGGTCGAGTTTGAAGTTCTCAATTCTGCTATCTTCGCATCGTATAAATCCGGTAATGGTTATCTGACCTTTACAACCGGCAGTACTGTTTCCAACATCATCTTTAAGGTGAATGTGACAGCTAACGGTTCTAACTCTGATACGATTACGGTTGATGACATCTCTATGGTGAAGACTTCCACAATCGTTACCACGAAACCGAATGGTTCCGGTGGCGGAGATACACCTTCTTCCGGATCCAACTTGATTACCAACGGTGATTTCACCTCGGGTAATTTGACCGGATGGACTGTTAAAGGCGATGCAGCTACGATAACTGGTGGGGCTGTGCAAATTGTATGTGGAAACGATGCCAGCAAAACTAATATTTCTCAGAATATTAGTGTAACGGCAGGCGTTACATATCACTTTAGTGCAGATGTGCTGTCTGGGTCTTTGCAGTTGTACTTCAATGATGATTTCGGCAAAATTAAGAAGGAAGTCTCCGGAGGCGCATTGTCCTACGACTACACTGCGGAAAGCACCGGTAGCTTGAAAGTAATCTATGGAGGATACAACAGCACAGTTGTTGTTGATAACATTTCCATTACTGCCTCAGGTGATTCCGTTACCCCGGCCAATGATGAACCGGATACCGCAAATGGCAGCACAAACTTGATCCCGAACGGAACATTTGATGCTGACTATAGTGGTTGGACTGCACCAAATCAAGCGAGTATGTGGACCGTATCCAATGGACAATTGCATTTTGACGGAAGTCCGTACCCGGATGCCCAGTTGAATGCAAACATTAACTTGTCTTTGTTTAAACCGAAAACCACATATAGTGTGTATGTGGATGTGGTAAGCAACGATTCAGATTTAGTTGGCTTGAAACTTGTTCAGGATGCAAACCATAGTTATTTGACCATAACCAAGACTGGAACATATCAATTTGAGACAATCGAAGATGTTTCCGCTTTTGGTGTTCGTTTTGCGGCCCCCAAAGAAAAGGAAGCCCATGCAATCTTTGATAATGTAATAATCGTCGAAGGGGCATATGATGACTTGTCTAATTGGACTGGCGGAGGTACAGGTGGAGATCAGCCGGGCGATAATCCTGGCACAGAAACTCTTACTGCTGAATGGGCAACTACTAGTGGCGTTTCCTATGTCTATTGTAACGGTGATGGTGTTGTTCAGGTCGCTGATACAACTGCTGGTTCCAGTTCCAATGCATCAACGTCCTTCAGTTCCTTTATCGGTTCTCACAGTTTGGTAGCGGGTGAAACGATGACCATCTCTATGCATGGCTATTTCCATGGCATTACCGGTGGTACAATGAGTGTCTATGGCACAACCGCGACACTTGTTTCTGCCAACGAGGACGATGTAGTCTTTACAATTTCCGGTCCGGCAACATTTACCGGTGATCACTATATGCTTTGTAATTTGACCGGTGTGAACCAGATTGCTGCCAATGCAGATACGAGTGTGAAGATTCAAATTGCGTCTGGTGGTAATGTAACGGAGCCGACACCGTCGAATCCGACTACCACAAGTACTACCACAACCACTACAACTACCACAACTACCACAACTACCACAACTCAACCTGCTCCTGCTGCAAATGTTACACTTTCTGCCTCGCTTATTGAGAGGGTCGGAAAGTATGATGATAATGTTACCAGTTTGGGCTCGATAAATAGGGAGTTTGCAAGTGGTTCAACAGTAACAATTGTGTTTACAGCGACGGGAGTGTATAAACCAGGAACAAATTACAGTCCGTTAATCGTAAGTGGTGGTCAATCTGCGACGATTAGTGCGGTTCCTGACAATCCTGATTCGCAATCTGCAACAGTCACATGGACATACACGTTTACAATTACATCAGATACCAATTTGACTATGACAATTGGTACCGCTGAAAAACCGTGTGATAAAGCAATCACCTACACTGTATCTTAATGCTGTTTATTTCCACCCGCTCTCAAGCGGGGCGGGTGGAAGTATCTAATGAATTCTTCTAAAAGGGAGTAAAGTCTTATGCGTATATTTCGCAAGTTGAAAAACAAACGAGGAGCTTCAGCCATTCTCGGCCTTATGTTCTTCTTTATTTGTTTCTTTGTTTGTTCTGTTGTTATTTCGGCAGCTTCTGTCAATATAACCAGAGCCAGAGCACAGATAGAGGAGCAGCAGGCTTTTTTGGCTATTAATGCTGCCGATGCTTTACTCCGTCAGGAATTCAGTAAGATTGAAAGTTATTCAGCTTCTGAAATTATCACGAAGCATGATTGCCACATTGATCCGAATGAATATTCATATCAGCTGGATGGTGTTAAAGTAAAGAATCTCCTTGATGAGGAAACCGGTACGGAGGTTCTTCAGGACTGTGTTGTGGAAGATATTGCGGAAGACCTTGGAAAGCAGGCCTTCTTCTCCAGGACAGAAGTTGATTATTCAGCGGAAGAAGATGTGGATGAACTGGACCCTTCCACTTGGAAGTATGAGTTTGTCATTAGTGCAAATGGAATGAAAGATGTCCATGTCAGTATGACGACAGACGCCAGCTGTAACCTCTATGCAGAAATGACGGTTCCGTCTAAATATGCTGTTGAGTTTTCTTCCACTTTGAAGATTAAAGCGATTTCCAAGATTGAAGAAAAAACCGTTACGAGTACGACGGATTATTGTACTCACCAGGTAAGCCGTACACGCGATGTGGATGGTGTTATATTAGTTGAATATGTAGATACCAACTTCTACAATAAGATTACAACCAAGACCACAACCATTAAGTGGGATAAATTTGAAACGGTGAAGGGTCACTTGATTACAGGTGATGCGACCACCACAACCGAGGTGACAGAGTAATGAAAAAGCTTTTGAATGTTACAAAAGATAAAATTAAAGCCAAGGCCGGTGAGACCTTGGTGGAAACTCTGGTTGCTATTTTGATTTGTACATTTGCCAGTACGATGCTGGCCGGGGGAGTGGCAACAGCTGCCGCCCTTAACCAGAAGGCAAAGCAGCAAGATGCTGCTTTGACGACTGCACAAAAGATGATGGAAACGAAAAAAGATGAAAAGGGCGATCCGATTCATGCCGACACGAATTATACCGTTGTTTTGAAGTTGAATGATGAAGAGGCCGGTATTACCAGAGAAGTCTCTGTTCAGGCAACGCATTTTCGTGTAACAGATCCGGAACTTGAACTGGTAAAACTTGATTCGTATTTTTTTGATGATAGTACACCGACGACAACGGCTCCGACTACGGAACCAGGCACGCCGTAAGGGAATCAGTTTAATCATTCAAAGGAAGGAAATGACTATGAAAAAAGTTTTGCGCAAGCTTCGCAAGAAAGCAGGCTTTACACTTGTTGAACTGCTTGTTGCTTGTATTATTATGCTTTTAGTGTCTTTGATGATTTCTACCGGTGTTTCCGTTGGACTTCGTGTTCAGAAACAATCGTTGTTTGTTTCAAACAGTGGTATGCTTGCGGGAAGTCTAAACACGGCAATATCGGACGTGCTTCGCTATGCCACCTGTGATGGAAACACTATAAATTATGGTGGACTCGGTTCAGACAACAAGCTGCTGTTTACCAATAAGGAATATGGTATTTTTGGGCCGGAACAGGAATCCAGACATGCAGGAGGATTCATCTTTATTGACTCGTCGAAACACTTGGCTGTTTCTATGAACGGAAGTGACCCGAATTTGACGCTTGAAGCCGATCAACTTGACGAAACCAGTGTTAATTATGTTGGTGATTATAATATTCCGAACGTTCAGTATTTAGTCAGCAATGGCGCATATGGTTCTTTAATCATTAAAAACTTTGTTTTGGAATATGATGCTTCAACAGGAATTTTTACCGGCTCTTATCAAGTTGCTGAAAGTGAAAGAGAAGGATGCTTAAAGAAGGATGTTACATTTACTTATCACACCCTTGCGGAATAAGTAAATTACTATATCAATACTTAGGGGGAAATACGACAGATGGCCTATAAACGACTTGGCGACATGCTGGTGGAAAGCGGTGCAATTACCTCTGAACAACTCCAGCAAGCACTCGAACTCAAGAAAGAGTCGAACGAACGATTGGGTACCATACTCATCAAAGCAGGTATTATTACCGAAGATCAGCTCATTGAAGCTCTTCGGGAACAATATCATATGGAGTTTGTTGACCTTACACAGGAAAATGTCAACCCGCAGTATGCGGAGATTCTACCGATGAAGATAGCACTTGAGCATCAGATTGCTCCGATTCGCGTAGAAGAAAACGAGATTTGGGTTGCAACGCTTGACCCGTTAAACTTCAGGGCTGAAGATGAGGTTAAACTTGCTACAAAACGTAGAGTTAAGTTCTTCTTGACAAACTCGGCCGGTATGGAGCGTACGCTGAATGCTTTGTACGGAAACGAGGGTGCTTCTAAGGCTTTGGAAGAACTTGAACGTTCTACCGGTGATACCTCGGGTCAGGCTACAGTAAAGTCTCATGACCTTGATAAAAGTGATGACGATGAGGCACCGACTATTCGTCTTGTTAACTCCATTATTGAGCGCGCTGTTTTGGACAACTGTTCGGATATTCATATTGAGCCGCAGGAAACAGAGCTGCAGGTTCGTATGCGTATAGACGGTGTGCTTCATAACGTTCTTTCCGTTCCTAAGAAATCTCAGGGCGCTGTTATTGCGCGTATTAAAGTTATCAGCGGTTTGGATATCGCTGAAAGACGTATCCCGCAGGACGGTCGTGCTGCTGTACGACTCCATGGTATGGATGTTGACCTTCGTGTATCTACGCTTCCGACCATCTACGGTGAGAAAGTCGTTATTCGTTTGCTTTTCAAAAATGCACAACTTCTTACTCTTCACGGCGTCGGCCTTGATGGGGAAAACCTTACTAATGTTGAAAAGCTTTTATCGTATTCCAACGGCGTTATTTTGATCGTCGGACCTACCGGTTCCGGTAAATCTTCGACGATGAGCGCCATGATTTCCAAAGTTAATACCGAAGGTGTTAACTTGACTACTTTGGAAGACCCGGTTGAGTATAACATCCCGGGTGCCAACCAGGTACAGATTCACGAGAAGGTCGGTATGACCTTTGCTTCGGGTCTTCGTTCTATCTTGCGTCAGGACCCGGATATTATTGCCGTCGGTGAAATTCGTGACGGTGAAACTTCTGAAATTGCCATGCGTTCCGCTATTACCGGTCACTTGGTTATTTCCACACTTCACACCAACGACTCCGTTTCCACTATCGATCGTTTGATTGATATGGGAACCCCGACATTCCTTATTTTCAGCGCCATGCGTGGCGTTATTTCCCAGCGACTGGTTCGTCGTATTTGTCCGCAGTGCAAAGAGGAATATATTCCTTCTGACGATGAACTTTTGCGTGTAGGCCTTTCTCGAGAAGAGGCTAACAAACATGTTTTCTATCATGGTAAAGGTTGCCCAAACTGTCACGAGACAGGATATAAAGGGCGTATTGCCGTGTTTGAAATAATGATGATTACCAACCGTATTGCCAATGTCATTTCCCGTGGTGCCGACCGTAAAGCGTTGGTAGCCGCTCTTAAGGAAGATGGATTCCATTTCCTGAAAGATGACTGTATGCGTCGTGTATACGAAGGCGTTTCCACATTGGAAGAAGTTATTCGTACCGTCAACGCTGTTGGTGATGAAGAATAAAGAGGGGAGAACAAAAGCCATATGTACAGTATTGGTGATTTGATGACAAGAGCCATGCAAATGCGCTCGTCCGATATTCACGTTGCACCCGGCACTCCGGCTCGTATTCGTGTTGACGGTAAAATGACCTTTGTAGATGATGAAGTCTTGTCGCAGGAAGATTGCGACAGACTAAATATCGAATTGGTCGGTGAAAAGAAATACAAACAATTATATGAAGGAATTGAGATTGACGAAGGTGCCACGGTCGCCGGCCGCCGTTGCCGTATTCACATTTACCTAACGATGCACGGCCCGGCTTTAGCACTTCGTGTGTTGTCAGATAAGATTCCTGCTATTCAAGATTTGGGACTTCCGGCCGTTGTGAATACATTCCCGAGTCTTCAGCGTGGTATTATTCTGGTTACCGGTGAAACCGGTGCCGGTAAATCAACAACGCTTGCTTCCATTTTGAATGAAATTAACCATTTACGGTATCAACACATTATTACTCTTGAAGACCCGATTGAGTATGTGTATCATGAAGACCGTTGTATGATTTCACAGCGCCAAGTTGGCAAAGATACCATGTCCTTCGCCGAAGGTCTTCGCGCTTCTCTTCGTGAAGACCCGGACGTTATCTTGGTCGGTGAGATGCGTGACCCGGAGACTATCGAGACCGCTTTGACGGCCGCCGAAACCGGACACTTGGTTTTCGGTACCCTTCATACAAACTCCGCTCCGGAAACCATCAACCGTGTTATTGACGTTTTCCCTGAAGGCAGACAAGCTCAGGTTCGTATGCAGCTTTCTACCACCATTCAGGCGGTTATGTGTCAGCAGCTTTTGCCACGTGCTTCCGGTAAAGGTCGTGTGGCCGCGGTTGAGGTTATGATTGCAACGCCTGCTATTCGAAACTTGATTCGTGAAAATAAGACGCCGCAGATTGCAAACGCCCAGGCGACAGACGCCAAACTTGGCTCGATTACGATGGACAACGCGCTGATTCGTTTGGCTGTCACGAAAGCAATTACCAGTCAGGTGGCTATCGAATCTGCACTAGATCCGGAATATGTGAAAAAAGGCATTATGTCTAACGGAAGGATGATGATGACGTGAAAACATTTAAATATGAGGCTATGTCACCTAGTGGCAGTAAAGTCAGCGGCATCATCGAGGCATATGATAAGATTGATGCTATTAACCAAATTCGTGAGCAGGGCCAGGTCGTTGTAAAAGTTGCCGAAGCAAAGCAAGGCGGACTTTTTGGAGGTGGCTCGGCTTCTGGCAAAAAATTCAAAGCGAAGGAATTATCCCTTATTTGCTCTCAGTTTGCTATTATCTTGAAAGCAGGTTTGCCTCTGGTTCGTACCGTTGAACTGGTCGGTAACCAGGCATCGGATAAGAACCTAAAAGCTCTTTTAAATGAAGTTGCTAAAGACGTTTCGGCCGGTCACTCTTTGGGTGACAGTTTTGCCGAACGTGGCAAAACGCTTCCGGTAACCTTTGTTGAAACCGTTCGAGCCGGTGAAAAATCCGGTAACCTGGAAAGTTCCTTTGATCGTTTGGCGGTATATTTTAAGAAAACAGCTGCAACGGCGGCTAAAGTAAAAGGCGCCATGACTTATCCGGCGGTTATCGTCGTTGTTGCTATTATTGCTGTTGTTATCGTTAACGTGGTTGCTGTTCCGATGTTTGAGGATACATTTGCGGATTTGGGTGGTGAACTACCGGTTCCGACAAAAATCTTGATAGGTGTTTCCGCATTTATGCGAAATTATGCTATCGTTTTACTTGGTTCAATCGCAGCGCTTGTTTTGGCATTTAAGTTTTGGTCTGGTTCCGATAAGGGGTCCAAACAACTCGCAACGCTTTTGCTGAACATCCCGCTGCTGGGTCGAATTAATACGATGAATGCTGCATCTCAGTTTGCCAGCACCATTGTCACCATGATGATGGCAGGTCTTCCTTTGACAGAAGCGATTGTTATTACCGGTAAGGTTATTACCAATAAGGTTATCAGTATTGCTGTTCAGGAACTAGCGGTCGGTATTGAAGCCGGTAGACGACTGGGTGACTGTATTCGAGAAGTCGAATATTTCCCGGATTTGCTGAAAGAAATGACAGCTGTCGGTGAAGAAACCGGTTCTATTGAGTCTACACTCTCCGTTACGGCTGACTATTTTGATGAAGAAGCAAATAATGCCGTTGATGCCATGATGAGCATGATTGAACCGATCTTGATTGTCGTTATCGCTGTGTTTGTTTGCTTTGTTTTGCTTTCCATCTATTTGCCGATGTTCAGCATGTACGACAGCGTCGGATAAGGGTGCGTCCGCACACAAAATATTTAGAGTAGGAGACGCATTATGATTTCTTTATCGATTAATGAAATTCTGAATGAGGTGCCGGGATCGAAAATTTATTTCCTGGTTCTGGCATTCCTTTTCGGAATGTGTATGGGCAGTTTCTTGAATTGTGCTGCCTGGCGTATTGTCCACGGAGAATCGGTGATGAAAGGCCGCTCGCATTGCGCTGTTTGCAACCATCCTTTGGGACTTTCAGATTTGATTCCACTTTTTAGTTATATTTTCCTTCACGGAAAATGCCGTTATTGTGGTGAAAAGATTGCCGCACGTTATCTAATTGCTGAGATTGTTTCCGGTGCCGTATTTCTAAGCATTGTATGGAAATTCGGTTTATCACTGGCAACACTGCAATGGCTGATTTTGGGATCCGTTCTTCTCTGTATCTCTTTTGCAGACCTGGAAGATTATCTGGTTCCGGATCGTTTGATAGTTATCGGCATTGTTACAAGACTTGTGTTTGCGCCATTTTTATCACAAGAGGTTTGGTGGAAGACGTATATCAATGTCTTGATTGGCGGTCTTGCTGTCGCTCTTCCGCTTCTTATCTTTGTTATTATTGCTGACAAAGTGATGGGACGCGAAACTATGGGCGGCGGAGATATTAAGATTATCTTCATGGTAGGTCTTTACTTCCGCTGGCAGGAATCCCTTCTCATTATGATTATGGCCTGCATCATCGGTATGATTTTTGCTGTTATCGGTAAGAAAATAATGATTCAAAAGGATCTTAAAGAACTTCAGGAAAAACAGCAAATGGAGGAAGCCGGCGAAACGGTCGAAACAGAAGAACTCAGCGACAGCGAAGTTCTAATGCGGGGGGGATTAATCCCGTTCGGACCGTCCATTGCCTGTGCGGCTTGGATTGCGTTGTTTGTAGCGCAAACAGTTGTAAATTGGTATTCCGGTTTGTTTAGTTAAATTTTGATTACGGTGTAATCAAATCGGCAGAAATGCCTATATTATATTTTGTTAATTTTTAATTCTGTATATTAAGGGGGAATTGTTCGATGCTAGGTATCGACATCGGCAATAATGAACTGAAAATCACTGCCCGTAAAGGCGCCAACGTGACGATGGTTTGCGAAAAACTTCCGACCAATATGGTGCGTGACGGCATTGTTCAGGTTCAGGATGCTATGACTGACTTTATTAAATCCATTCGTAAGAAATACCGTCTTCCTGGAGGGCCTTGTGCTTTGATCCTTCCAACTTCTCAGGTGTTTTGCCGTGGTATTCATTTCCCGGCCATGGATGAAGATCGTATGATAATGAACCTTCCATACGAGATGAAAGACTATTTGGCTCAAGAGGCTGACCGTTATTATTATGACTATTTGGTAAACGGCACATCGACCGATCAGCTTGGTAATGTGACGGATATCGATACGACGGTAGCCGCTGTTTTGAAGACGGCTATTATGGAAAATCGTCAGATGCTCCAGAATGCAGGATTAAGTTTGGAAATTGCCCTGCCGCAAGAGATGGCTTATCGTAATTTGCTGGCTCAAAACCCGGCTATTGCGGAAAGTGATATGGACTACTGTATTGTGGATATTGGCCATGTTTCTACCAAGGCTTATTTCTACAAAGGTTGTAAATATGAAGCAACCAAGGTTATCGACTATGGTTGTATGTCCATTGACGAGGCTATTTCTTTGGCACTTAGTGTTGACCAATACGTTGCCGGTGCATATAAAGAAACAAACCACAACAATGCTTTAGAGCAGGCTGAATGCATGGAAGTGTATAACACAATCGCTTTTGAAATTATGAAAGCACTTAACTTCTATGGATTCTCTTCTTCTGCTGATCATGAGCAGCATATCTATTATGCCGGTGGTGGTTCGGAAATCAAACCGCTTTTGAAGGCGATTACCGATACAACCGGTTTGGAAGCAAGATCTATCAATGACCTTATGCCGGAAGCTTTCCATAGCGAAAATTCCGCCCGTTGTGCCATGGCTCTTGGCGCAACCTTGCAGTAAGAGGGGAGGAATATAGTATGGCTAAAAAAGATAAAGTGAATGCTTCAGTTGACGGTCAGGTGGAGAACCAAGGCAAAGGTTTAAGTAAAGATATTGACATGGATGCAATAAAAGAAAAACTTTCAAATCTTGGTAAAAAGAAATCCGGTCTTCCGTCTAAAACATCTATGAACCTTGCCTTTAAAGAAAAAGGCGAGAATACCCGAAATCAGAATATTGCATTAATTGTAGTTACGGCTCTTGTTTTAATTGTGCTCGCTAAATTTGGTGTATATGACGTATATCAGGAAAAGAAAGATGAAATTGCTAAGCGCGACGAAGCACAGGCACAACTTGATGCGGATAATGCTCTTTTGGCGAAATATGCTGATTTGCAGGACAAATATAGTCATTATTTCTACGCTTTTTTGACAGATGACGAGCTTGCCATTGTTAATCGTGTAGAACTCTTCCATATGCTTGAGGAGAATCTCTTCAATGTTGCCGGTATGCAATCCGTTAATGTTAAGGGGAATGTAGTTTCAATTGCTTTTGATGGAGTCACTTTGGAGCAAGTTGGTACATTGGCCGAAAATCTGGAAGCTAATGAAATGGTTGAGAACGTTGACGTGAGTACTACGGCTTCAGAACAAAATGGTACGGGTCAGGAGAAACTTTTGAAAGCGAATATTACCATTCAAATTAAGAATGCATGGCTGAATAGCGAATCTGAAACAGAGGGAGGCGAGTCCTAATGGGAATGCGTTCAATGAAAGAAAAAGTCTTAATGGTTATTTTAGGTCTTGTTGTAGTTGCTGCTATTTGGTACTTGATGTATTATACTCCCACTAAGGATGAAATTGCTGATTTGCAAGTGCAGCAACAAACCATCGCCGAGGAAGACCAAACTGTTAAGGATCAAATTGCTGTATTTAAAAAGTGGCAAGAGCAACTAGGACTTGATCTTGATAGCGACAGTGATGATTTTACTAAAATTGCCGATTATAACAACCTGGTTCAGATGACAGATGAACTAAACCAGATTTTTGTTCCGGCTGACAGTTATAACCTAAACTTTGAAACGCCGGCAAGAGGTGAAAAATATTATCGCCGCAATATAAAAGTAAACTATTCAACTGCAACGTATGAACAGGCGAGAGGGATACTTGAGCAGCTTGATGCTATGGAACATGGCTGCTATATTTCGGATGTTGGTTTTACTGTTAATGAGGCCAAATCATCTGTTTCATTGACAATGTCTATTTTTGAGTATTTCTATGAGGAGCCTAAAGAGACTCCTGAAGATGTCCCAATCGAATGATGAAATTAGCTCCGGGTCTGGTTTTGAGGATCCGGAGCTTAACTTTTGTGCGAAATATACAAAAAATACATTTGCTTGTTGCGTATTATAGACAAAATTCTTAAAAACTTGAAAAATAATGTTGACATATATGTTTTGTAAGAGTATTATATAATCAAGTTAAAAGAGAAGTCTCAACTCGACTTCTTGGATTAACCAAATAATTTCTTTTTGAAAAGGAGAAACGCTATTATGAAAATGAACAAAAAAGGTTTTACCTTGATGGAAATGCTCATCGTTATTGCCATCATCGCCATCTTGATTGCTATCGCCATCCCGACCTTTACGGCCGCTTTGGAGAAATCCCGTCAGAAGACTGACCTTGCTAACGCCCGTGCTTTGAAATCTTTGGTCGTTGCTCAGTTTATGGCTGCTGATGGCGGAGAAACTCCGGTTGATGTTAAAGCTGCTATTGATGCTTTGTCGGGTGATGCAACAGCTACATTCTACCTCAACAAAGATGGTCAGCAACTTTGCAAAGCAGCAGACATTTCCTCTGTTGGTATGAAATTGAATTCCAAAACCTTCAAAGAAGCCTCTGGTCAAGATTATGTTCTTTGCAAGTTTGACAAAGATTGCATGTTGAAAGAGAGCGCTCCGGATTTGGCTAGTGCTTCCTAAGCGCATTCTTATCAATAGTTATTAATTAACTTTTTTGCGAGAAGTGAGAGTTGCACTTCTCGCTTTTTTTGTAAAAGAAAACCACGCGATAGCCGCGTGGCTTTCTTTTACAAACACCCCCAATTGTCAGTTTTTGGGGTAATTATGTAGGTGGATATTATTACTTATGATAAAGCTTCTTTGTTTGATACTCGGGCTCACATGTGAGATATATTCCAAGCTTACGAAGAGTTTTTGAGTCAACTTCGGAAAGAATAACGCTCGAATGGAATTCGCAATTTTTGAGTTTGGGTAGTTGCTTGAGTGCTTGCGCTGCATTTTTATCATTTGCTGCACAAACGGATAGAGCAAGTAGAATCTCATCAACATGTAATCTTGGGTTGCGATTACCTAGATGTTTTGTCTTGAGTTCCTGAATTGGCTGTAAAACTTCCGGAGATAACAACTTGATTGTATCATCAATGTTCGCAAGATTCTTTAATGTGTTTAAAAGACATGCAGAGCAAGCACCGAGAAGTTTTGACGTTTTACCGGTGATGATGGTGCCGTCATCCAGTTCAATCGCCGCTGCCGGCTCACCGGTTTCTGCTGCCTTGTTCATGGCAACCACGGAGACTTTCCGATCATCTTTGGAAATTCCGGCTTTTTTCATGAGAAGTTCAAGTTTGTATACGGTTTCCGGGTTTTCCAGTCCCTGTTTTTCATCACAGGATGCTTTGTAAAATCTACGAATAATTTCTTGGTTTGAAGCTTCGCAAACCGCTGTATCATCCACGATGGCGTTGCCCGCCATATTTACTCCCATATCGGTTGGTGATTTGTAAGGGCATTCTCCAAAGATTTCTTTAAAGGTTGCTTCCAATACAGGGAATATCTCGACATCACGGTTATAGTTAACGGCCATTTCCTGATAGTTTTCCAGGTGGAACGGGTCAATCATATTGACATCATTCAAATCGGCTGTTGCAGCCTCGTAGGCGAGGTTGACAGGATGGTTAAGCGGAATGTTCCAAATCGGGAACGTTTCAAACTTGGCATAGCCGGCTTTAATGCCTCTTTTATGTTCATGATAGAGTTGAGACAGGCATGTGGCCATTTTGCCTGATCCGGGGCCCGGAGCGGTTATAACAACAAGTTTTTTTGATGTTTCAATATATTGGTTTTTCCCGAAGCCTTGATCGCTGACAATGAGCGGGATGTTTGATGGATATCCTTCAATCGGATAATGACAATACACTTTGATTCCAAGGTTTTCCAATCGTTTTTGGAATGCGATGGCGCTTGGCTGCTCGGCATATCTGGTTAATACAACAGATCCGACGAAAAGTCCGATATCGCGGAATGCATCGATGAGTCTTAACACATCAAGGTCATAGGTAATACCAAGGTCTCCTCGAACTTTATTTTTTTCAATGTCACCGGCATTGATAACGATTACAATTTCCGCCTCATCTTTCAGTTCCATCAGCATAGAAACCTTGCTGTCCGGATGAAAACCCGGAAGAACGCGGGATGCATGATAATCGTCAAAAAGCTTTCCGCCAAATTCCAAATAGAGTTTTCCGCCGAATTTAGCGATGCGTTTACGGATATGTTCCGACTGAAGTTTTACATATAAGTCGTTATCAAATCCTTTACGATTCATAATCATCCCACCTTTTCAAAACATATATTTATTATATGTTTTTTCGCTGGTATTTTCAAGTGAAAATTCCTTATAAAATTGACAGTTATAGTAGGCTATGATAGAATAACAATGTACGAAAATGAGGTGTGTAATTCATGTTTGAGGATGTACTTGTTATTCTTCAAAATGATATATGGCTGGCGCTTTTAGTGGCTTTTATCGCTTATATTTTAGGAGATATTAATTTTTCTATTATTGTTTCCAAGGCCACCGCGGATGACGATATACGAGACCACGGAAGCGGTAATGCCGGAGCGACAAATGTACTTAGAACGTATGGAAAGCGAGCGGCAATTTTCACCGCCATAGGTGATGTTGGGAAAGCTGTTCTTGCTGTATTTCTCGGGGAGTATTTGATGGCTTCATTTGCAACATCCGGCGTGTCTGCAGACCATCTCAAACTGTTCGGAGGTTACATAGCTGGATTATTTTGCGTGCTTGGTCATATTTTGCCGGCCATGTTTTCCTTCCGAGGCGGGAAAGGGATCCTTGCGGGGCTTGGACTTATGCTGGTTCTTGACTGGAGAGCAGCCATAATAGGGCTTGTTGTTTTTGGAATTGTTGTGGGAATCACAAGATATGTTTCTCTTGGTTCTATCATTGCAGCCTTGTCCATTGATGCTGCTTTATTTGTATTTCAAAAATTTGTGGACAAACTGGATTTGCAAACGGTTCTATTTTGTATGTTAGTGTTTAGTATAGTTGTTATAACTGTTATTCTAAAACATTTTTCCAATATTCAGCGGTTAGTTCGCGGTGAAGAAAATAAAGTCCATTGGAATAAAGCTAAGAAGTGAGGATGTATAATGGCTAATGTAGTAGTTTTAGGTTCCGGAGGCTGGGGAACAGCCCTTGGAGTTATGGCGCATAGACACGGGCATGCTGTGACCCTTTGGTCGCCTTTTGAAGAGGAAATTGTTTCAATCCGTGAGCATAGTGAACACAGAAAGCTCCTTCCCGGTGTTCCCGTCCCACAAACGATAGATTTGACGACGGATATTTCCTGTGTTTCTGCGGCTGATCTGATTTTGGTTGTTGTACCGTCTTTTGCAGTTCGGTCGACGGCAATCTCCATGAAGCCGTATCTGAAATCCGATACTCTGATTGCTGTTGCAGCAAAGGGACTGGATGATTCCAGTTTTAAGTGTTTTACGGATATCCTGGAAGAAGAACTTCCACAAGCTAGAATTGCCGCAATTTCAGGTCCATCTCATGCGGAAGAGGTTGGCCGCGGAGTCCCGACATCGGTAGTTAGTGCTGCAAAAAATGAAGAAACGGCCAAGGCAATACAGGATATTTTGATGAGTCCGGATTTTCGCATATATACGTCCTGTGACATTTTGGGGGTTCAGCTCGGTGGTGCATTCAAGAATATAATTGCTCTTTGTGCCGGTATTTGTGATGGCCTTCAAATGGGAGATAATACGAAGGCGGCTCTTATGACGAGAGGTCTTGCCGAAATTAAACGGCTTGGAGTTACCATGGGGGCTAGTGCGGATACCTTCGCCGGACTGTCCGGAATGGGTGATTTAATTGTTACTTGCGGAAGTATGCATTCGCGGAATCGTCGGGCCGGTATTTTGATCGGACAAGGTACGAAACCCGAAGAGGCCATTAAATCAGTGGGAACCGTAGAAGGGTATTTGGTCTTGAAAACAGCAATCGGGCTTGCCAAACAATATGATGTGGAAATGCCGATTTGTGAGGCTTGCTTCGATGTGTGTTATAACGGTGCTTCCCCGAGAGAAGCAATTTCCAATCTAATGGACCGTCCTAAACGAAGTGAAGACTAATTTGAATACCGAGGAGTGAATCCTCGGTATTTTACTTTTTTTGAAATCTTTTTTGTTTTATACTTGATTTTTTTGAAAATATGAGTAAAATAGATTTTAGCACTCAAGAGTGTAGAGTGCTAAAATGAATAAATTATTTTGTGAATATAGATTCAGGAGGTCTTTGTTATGAGTATTAAACCGTTAGCCGACCGTGTGGTTGTTCAGCTTGTTGAAGCGGAAGAAACAACCAAAAGCGGTATAATTTTAGCCGGTGCAGCCAAGGAAAAACCGCAGGTTGCCGAAGTTAAAGCCGTTGGCCCCGGTGGCATGGTTGAAGGAAAAGAAATCGGTATGGTCGTTAAGGTGGGCGATAAAGTGCTTACCAGTAAATACGCCGGAACTGAAGTGAAAGTTGACGGACAGGAATACATCATTGTTCGTCAAAACGATATTTTGGCAATTGTTGAATAACTAGGAAAGAGGATAATCACATGGCAAAACAGATTAAATTTGGTGAGGAAGCAAGAAAAGCTCTTCAAAATGGTGTTGACCAGTTGGCCGATACCGTAAAAATTACTCTTGGTCCCCGTGGCCGTAATGTTGTGTTAGACAAAAAGTATGGTGCACCGCTTATCACAAATGATGGCGTTTCCATTGCTAAGGAAATTGAACTCGAAGATCCTTTTGAGAATATGGGTGCTCAGTTGGTAAAAGAAGTTGCCACCAAAACCAATGATATCGCCGGTGACGGTACGACGACTGCTACGCTTCTTGCCCAGGCGCTGATTCGCGAAGGTATGAAGAATGTGGCTGCCGGTGCTAATCCGATGGGTATTAAAGTCGGCATTCAAAAGGCTGTTGGAATTGTGGTTGACGAAGTCATTAAGAATTCCAAGGCGGTTACCGGTTCTCAGGATATTGCTCGTGTTGCAACAATTTCTGCAGGTGATGAAGGTATCGGTAACTTAATTGCCGAAGCCATGGAAAAAGTTTCCGCTGACGGTGTTATTACCATCGAAGAATCCAAAACGGCCGATACCTATTCCGAAGTTGTGGAAGGTATGCAGTTTGACCGTGGCTATATTACCCCGTATATGGTTACCGATACGGATAAGATGGAAGCTATTGTTGATGATGCATATTTGCTGATTACTGATAAGAAGATTTCCAACATTCAGGAAATTCTTCCGCTTCTCGAACAGGTCTTGCAGGCCGGTCGTAAACTGGTAATCGTTGCCGAAGATATTGAGGGTGAGGCTCTTACGACACTTATTGTCAACAAACTTCGTGGCACCTTCAGCTGTGTTGCCGTTAAAGCTCCTGGTTTTGGTGACAGACGTAAAGAGATGCTTCAGGATATCGCTACCCTTACCGGTGGTGTTGTTATTTCTGACGAGGTCGGTTTAGACCTTAAAGAAGCAACCATGGATCTCCTCGGTCATGCCCGCCAGATAAAAGTACAAAAAGAAAAGACCATCATTGTAGATGGCTCCGGATCAAAAGAAGATATTCAGGGACGTGTGGCTCAAATTCGCACGCAAATTGAACAGACCACTTCTGACTTTGACAAAGAAAAACTGCAAGAGCGTTTGGCAAAACTCGCCGGCGGTGTGGCTGTTATCAAAGTCGGTGCTGCAACCGAAGTGGAAATGAAAGAAAAGAAACTTCGTATTGAAGACGCGCTTTCTTCCACAAAAGCTGCCGTTGAAGAGGGCATTGTCGCCGGTGGCGGTGTTGCCGTTCTCAATGCTTCTCTGGCCTTGAAGGATGAAATTTCCAAGGCTGAAGGTGATGTGAAGACCGGTATGCAGATTGTACTGAAAGCTTTGGAAGAGCCGGTTCGTCAGATTGCTTTGAATGCCGGTATGGAAGGCTCCGTCATTATTGACAAGATTGTCAATAGCGGAAAACCGAACTTTGGATATAACTTTGCAAAAGACGAGTATACCGATATGTTTGAAGCCGGTATTGTTGATCCGACGAAGGTTACCCGCTCTGCGCTTCAAAATGCCTCTTCTGTGGCCGCCATGGTTCTGACCACCGAGTCCCTTGTGACCGATATTAAAGAACCTGTAGCTCCGGCTGCTCCGGCTGCCGATATGGGCGGTATGTATTAAACCGAAACAAAATGGAATGACTCCGTTGCAGGGAACTGCAACGGAGTCATTTTATGTTACTGATTATTTTAAAGTTTTTGAGCCAACTCTTTGATATATTTTGCAAATTCGTCTTTCATGTCCGGACGACTCAGTGCCACTTCGCAGTTAGCTTGCAGAATCCCCAGCTTATTTCCCATATCATAGCGGGTTCCGGTAAAGGCGACACCGGTCATGCCGACACTACGGGCTAACACCTTCATTGCGTCGGTGAGTTGGATCTCGTTGCCGGCTCCCGGTTCGGTTTGCTCCAGCAAATCGAAAATCTGAGGCGGGAGTACGCAGCGTCCTAGAATGGAAAAGAGAGAATAGGCGTTTTCCGGTTTCGGCTTTTCAACCATATCCGTTACTTTATAAAGGTTATCCTTTAAGGATTGCACTTTAAGTGAACTGTATCGGCTGATATGTTCTTTCGGAACTTCACGAATGCCGACGGTGCCCAAACCGTATTCATCATAGGCTCTGCAAAGCTGAGCGCATGCAGGATCTTCTCCGATGATTACATCATCTCCGTATAGAACGGCAAACGGTTCATTCCCAACAAAGGATTTTGCACAAAGCACGGCATGCCCAAGACCTTTTGTTTCTTTTTGTCTTACAAAAACAATGTTAGCCATGCTGGTAATTCTTTGAACTTCTTCCAGTTCTTTAAAGCGTCCGCCAGCTTCCAGCCTTTGCTCCAGTTCAATGGAGTGATCAAAATGGTCTTCCAAAAGACCTTTCCCGCGATTGGTGATAATCAATATATCTTCAATTCCGGATGCGACAGCTTCTTCAACGATATACTGAATGGCCGGTTTATCCACAATGGGAAGCATTTCTTTAGGCATCGCTTTTGAAGCAGGCAGCACGCGCGTGCCGAGACCGGCGGCGGGAATAACGGCTTTTTTTACTTTAGACATAGTAAAACCCTCAATTCTTACTTAAAAACAATCAACTGGACAATTGTCGGAAGGAAATATAGAACTAAATAACTGAAGCACGCCAACGTAAAGGAAACGCCTCCGATAGAACGCAGTTGCATTTTATATTCCGTCGGGTTTTCCTCTCGGGCTTTCTTGATTTTGTCCAAACAAGTGTGCATATATAGATAGTTTCCGAGAAAACCAAATAGGAAATGAATGGCTAAGGAAACAATACTAAAGAGCGAGATAAGATAAAAGTATTTAGTCAGCGGACTGTTGTTTGCAATGAGTCGGTTCATGGTTTCGTAAATTTCACCTGCCGACAAGTTGGAATTGAATAAAAATCCCAGCTTTGAGATTTCAATTACCGCGATGATGACCGACTGCACAAACTCAAACAAAAAAACAAGCAAAGCATAAACGTAATTTTTACGGAAGAAAAGCCAATAGGGGGTGAATAGGAAAGAGGCCCAGTTCCATTTTGTTTTTTTGTTTTCTCTGGAAAGCTTTGCAAAGGTCGGAATGTAATACTGTGGATTTGGGCCGATAACGTTCGCAAGGTCCTCGACCGTTTCGCCTTCGATGCGTTCGTTGGCTGAAAATCCGGTAAATGCGACTCGTGCATTTCGAAATGGTGCAAATTCCACAAAAGGTGGCTGGGGGGTATTTGAATCTTGAGTCTGGAACGGTTCGGGATTACCTCCAACAGGATTTTGTGTGCGCAGCATATAGCCGCACTGTGTACACATCGTGTTGTTTATGGGATTGATGGATCCACAACGAGGACAACGCATGGTTTGAAACGGTTGAGCCTCGTTTGGAATTTCTTCTGCTTTTGTTTTCTCTTCTGGCTTGGTCCACTGTTCGCTGGTTCCGTGGGCATCTTCGTAGTGGCAATGTCCTTCTTCTTTCCAGCATTCTCTGTGATGTGGAGCACCACAATCCGGACAGGAGACAATATCATCTGTTTCGGTAAAAGTTTTTCCGCAAACAGGACAGTTTTGATTTTCGTAGAAAAACATATTCGTCCTCCATAATATCTATATATTGCTATTGTAAAGATTTTTATAAAGACTTGCAAGTAAAAAGACAAAGTTTAAAAAATTGTTCACGAATTCTTTGAAAATATATCCTATTTATTGAAAAATCAGCAAAAAAATGTATAATATATTGGGAATTTATGGTAGGGAGAAATTAGAATGAATTCAAAATGGGAATTGTTTAAACAGAATATCCGAGGAAAGCAGGTCGCTGTTTGCGGAATTGGTAAAAATAACGTTCCGGTTATTTATCAATTTCTGTCCCTTGGGGCCAAAGTGACCGCCTGTGATAAACGGACAAAAGAGCAACTTGGTGAAACCGCTGAAAACTTACTATCAGCAGGGGCGGAGCTTTGCCTTGGAGAATCCTATTTGAGCAATTTAAATGGATTTGATTTGATTCTACGGACTCCCGGTATGAAACCGCATTTACCTGAATTTAACGAAGCTCGAAAAAACGGTATTAAAGTATCTTCGGAAATGGAACTGTTTTTTGAAAATTGCCCGGCTCCCATTTATGCTGTGACGGGTTCCGATGGAAAAACAACCACCACAACGATTATTGCAGGTCTATTGGAAGCTTCGGGGAAAAAGGTGTTTCTCGGCGGAAATATTGGCAATCCCTTGCTCCCCAAAATTGAGGAGATTTGTGAGTCTGATGTGGCTGTTGTAGAACTTTCCAGCTTCCAGCTGATGCTGATGCAGCAAAAACCTACGGTTGCCGTTATCACCAATGTGGCTCCCAACCATTTGGACTGGCACAAGAACATGGACGAATATGTAGAGGCAAAACGGAATTTAATTGCCTATCAAGATAAGAATTGCCGCACGGTGCTGAATTTGGATAACAAGATTACGGCATCCTATGGAACTACTGCTCCCGCAGGAGATGTGAAGTACTTCTCAAGACAAAGAAAGCCGTTAAACGGTGCTTATTTAGATAATCAAAACATCCTTTGTTATGTCGATGGGAACGAGGAAACTCCTGTCATGAACGCTCAGGATATTAAAATTCCGGGTGTTCATAATGTTGAAAACTATTTGGCTGCTATTTGCGCTGTTTGGGGCACTGTTTCACCGGAAATCATTAAACAGTATGCAGAAGAGTTTGGTGGTGTAAAACACCGATCGGAACTGGTGCGAGTGCTGCATGGTGTCAAATGGTATAACGACTCAATTGGCAGCAGCCCTTCCCGTACCATTGCAGGATTAAATTCATTTGATAGAAAAGTGATTTTGATTGCCGGAGGGTATGATAAACACATTCCATATAAACCTCTTGGAGAAACCGCAAAAGATACGGTCAAGGCAGCTGTACTGCTTGGCGCGACTGCGGATGCCATTGAGAACGCTATCCGGGAATACAGTTCGCTTCCCATTTATCGTGTTGCCAATATGGATGAGGCCGTTAAAAAAGCATACGAGCTTGCTGATAATGAAGATATTGTGTTTATGTCACCGGCTTCTGCCAGCTTTGATATGTATAAGAACTTTGAAGAGCGCGGGGAGCACTTCTGTTCTCTCGTAAACCAGCTCATATGATTAAGCAGATTTTTACGCTTCCGAGCAAAACGGAGTTTTCCGAGCCATACGTTCGTATTCGTTCACAGTTTCTGGCTTACGGTCCGAACAATGATTTTCTTCGTTTCTACGAAATGGATGACGGGACACTGTTTTCCGTTATGGGAGATTTGGCAGTGTTAGATGCGAATGAAGATGCTTGTTTGTCGGAATTCTGCCTATTTGTCAGTATGTCTTATGAGATTTGTCAGATTCATACAACTGTGTCTGCAGCAAAGAATATCGAGCAATTTTTGAAATGCCGGGTGGAACGTCGGCAAATTCTTCGAAAAAACGCTCATTTTGACGTTTTCAGGACTGCACAGCCTGTTCCCATACAGCCAACTTATATGCTGCTTAAAGGAATATTCGGGGAGGATTTACCGCCATTTGATACTTGGTATGTGGACGTTTCGCATCGTATGCGTCACGGCTGCCTACATTTGGTTGGATTTGAAAAGCAAAACCGAACAATTTCCTCCGCCATGACTGTTGCGGAAACGGAAAATGAGTGGATTATCGGTGCGGTTGCTACGAGTGAAGATTGCCAGCATCAAGGACTTGGGTCCGGATGTGTTTTAACACTGGCTAAAATGGGGATAGAGGCCAAGAAGATTGTGCTGATTTCTCCGAAAAACGAGTATGCAGACAGGATGTATCGTTCTATTGGTTTTGAAGATTTCGGTGAGTGGGCACTTTGTAAATTAAGTTGAGGAATAACAGAATGGATTTGTTTCACATTGATTCAAAACTGAATACACTTGCTAATAAGGCTATAGAACTTGTGGCGCCGATATTTCGTGAGATTGATTCTGTTACGGAATATAATCAGCAGAAGGTACTGAAGGGCTTTATTGATCATCGTATCAGCGAAGCACATTTTGTTCCGAGTACAGGCTATGGGTACGGAGATCGCGGACGGGATGAACTGGATGCTTTATTTGCCGATGTGATGGGAGCGGAGGACGCTCTTGTTCGGCATAGTATCGTGTCGGGAACCCATGCCATTACTGTTTCTTTGTTCGGAGTGCTTCGGCCTGGAGATACGATGCTTGCGGCAACCGGTGCTCCTTATGATACCCTTGATTCTGTTATAGGGCATAAGTTTGAAAGTTCCGGGTCTTTGGTGGAGTTTGGTGTAAACTATTGTGAGGTTCCGCTTCAGAATGACAAGCCGGATTTGGAAGCAATTAAGCAGGTGCTGCAAAAAGATGCTAGTATTCGCTTGGTTCATATTCAGCGCTCTCGCGGTTATAATCTTCGTCCGTCTTTGACTGTGGAAGAAATCGAAGAAATCGCCAAGTTGGTTCATACCTATTCGGATAAGGCAATTGTATTTGTAGATAACTGCTATGGTGAGTTTGTTCAAAAACAGGAGCCGACACAAGTCGGCGCTGATTTGATGGCAGGGTCATTAATTAAAAACGCAGGCGGCGGAATTGCCGAAAACGGTGGCTATATTTGCGGCCGAAAAGACCTTGTGGAAATGTGTGCCTATCGTATGACAACACCGGGTCTCGGACGAGAAGTCGGGGCTTCTTTAGGACATACGAAATCCATGTATATGGGACTTTTTAACTCGCCTCATGTTGTTGGGGAAGCTCTGAAAACAGCTGTTTTTGCTGCAACTTTATTTGAACTCTTGGGATTTGATCCGCGCCCGGGTTATTTAGAAAAACGAGCTGATATTATTCAGGCCATTCGTTTTGGAAATGCCGATCACTTGATTGCGTTTTGCCAGGGAATGCAAAAAGGTGCTCCGATTGATTCATTTGTCGTACCGGAGCCCTGGGACATGCCCGGGTATGATACGCCTGTCATCATGGCGGCCGGAGCATTTACGGCAGGTTCTTCTATTGAACTTTCTGCTGATGCACCGCTTAGAGATCCCTTTGCCGCCTATATGCAAGGGGGACTGAACTTCCATTCGGCAAAAATCGGGATTTTACTTGCGGCTCAATCGATGCTCGATAAGGGACTACTGAATCTATAATAAAAAGGGGAAGAAAGTATGCTTTTGACAGTTGATATGGGAAATACCAACATTACGCTTGGTGTTTTTGAAGGAGAGTCGCTTTTGTTTGAGTCACGTATTGCGACCGACATGTCGAAAATGCGGGACCAATATGCTGTGGAACTTTCTGATATTCTTCGGTTATATCATGTGGATGTAAAAAGCCTTGAAGGAGCGATTGTCAGTTCTGTCGTTCCGTCACTGGATCAGTCTTTAAAAGAAGCCATCTTTATGGTGACCGGACTGCGTCCGCTTTTTGTGGGTCCCGGACTTAAAACCGGAATGAATATTTTGATTGATAATCCGGCGCAGCTGGGCGCTGATATTTTGGTCGGTGCGGTTGCGGCTGCCAATACATACGGAACGCCGTGCATTATTTGGGATTTGGGAACAGCTACGACGGTTTCCGCTGTTTCTGCGACCGGAGACTTTCTCGGTGTTTCCATTATGGCAGGTGTTCATACTTCATTGGAAGCCCTTGTGTCCAAGACATCGCTTTTACCGAATATTCGTTTGGAGGCACCGGCAAAGGTGATTGGCAAGAATACCATTCATTCGATGCAGTCCGGTATTGTATATTCAACGGCTGCTATGGTAGATGGTATGACCGAACGTGTGAAAAAAGAACTTAGTCATTCAGCAAAGGTAGTTATGACCGGCGGGTTCGGTAAAGTGATTGCCCCTTACTGTGAAACGAATGCAATTTATGACGATAAATTGATTTTGAATGGCCTTCGTTTCTTGTATGAGAAAAACAAATAAGGTTGGGACGATATGGATCGAGTAAAATCCAGACTATCCAAGAAAGAGAATTGGATTGTTTTCGCAGTTTTCTCTATATTATTGATTGTTGTCAGCGCTTTTCATGAACCCTGGTTTGATGAATCGCAGGCATGGCAAATTGCTAAATGTGCATCTTTTAAAGAAATCCTATTTACGATTCCACACTATGAAGGACACCCTCCGCTTTGGCATTTGTTGTTATTTTTGCCGGCCAAGTTAGGTCTTCCGTTTGAATTTTCGCTAAAAACAGTTTCTTGCATCATTGCCATTATTATTGCATTTCTTCTCATCTTTGATGCACCGGTTCCGCGTTATGTACGGTTTTTGCTTCCGTTTGGATATTTTTGTTTTTATCAGTTTGGTGTTGTTTCCAGACCGTATCAGTTATTAACACTAGCCTTGCTTTTGACGGCAATTTGTTTTAAAGACAAGGATAGACATAGTTTTCGTTTTATTCTATGTTTGGTGTTTTTATGTTTGACAAGTGCTTATGGTATTGTCCTCGCCGGCGGAATTGCCATTGCTTGGGTTATAGAGATTCTTTTATCTAAACCTTGGGAATCCTTTAAATCGTTTGTGTCAGACAGAAGAGTATGGTCTCTTTTAACCCTTTTGGCTGTTGCTTTGTTTCTCGTGTGGACCTTGTTTCCTGAAACAAACACATATGCAGCCAAAGCCATAGAAGGTCGTTTTTCTCTAAATTCCCTAATTGGTTGTTATTTTTCATGCTTTGTAGATTCGTTTTTAACAACCGTCACGATGGGGTATGACTCTTCTGCAGTCGTCACCGTGTCAACCGCTATTGTCAGTGTTTTATTGTCTTTGGTTGTCTTTGTTGGAATACTGTGCTGTTCCACGAAAAAAAGTGCAAAGTACTTCTTTGTTCCGTATGTTTTATTCGGTGGATTTTGTTTGTTTGTTCACATGTCACCACACCATATGGGAATCTATTGGGGCTTACTTTTGTTTTGGATGTGGATTACATTAGACAATCAAGAGAGCAATCCTGCTTTTGTTTTATATCACAGTCTGCCGGAAAACGTTTTGGATTTAATTAGGCCCCTGATAAAATTTTTTGTGTGCGTTTCTTTAATTGTTTCCGTTTTATGGTCGGGTGTCGCTTCCTTTTACGACATTGTGAGACCCTACTCGTTTGGCAAGGATGTCTCTGATTTTTTGAAAGAAAACGAGCTTGATCAATATCGAATTGCATGTCCTTGGGAATACAAAGATAATCAGGCAGATGTGAATATGGTTTCATGTGCGGTGAATGTACTTCCGTATTTTGATTCCAATATTGTATATACACTGAATGATGGCAAGGATAATCTTGGATATTTGACGCATATTGTCTATACAAAAGAAGAAACGCAGGCTGTTTATTCTCGTATGGTTGAGGCCGGACTTCCGGATGTAATTATCGGAACTCCGACCGGCGATTTTGTGGATGCGTTTGGGAAAGCATATGATTTAAGGGATTATATCCCCGTTTATCGTTTTGAATCGGCACGAGCTCCTTTGTGGAAATGGTATTTTTCCGGAGAAGAAGTTATGAATTTTGAATATGTATATATTCGAAAGGAACTTTTAGACGAGGCTGGACTAGAACCGATTATCAATCCGGACCCATACTATTATCCGTATCCAATTAGTTAATCTATTATTATGCGCTGTATTTCGAAAGGAAACAGCAGCAGGAGGTAAATATAATGACAAAAAAAATTAATATGTTTACGATGGTTTTTACGGCCATTATGGCAGCGCTGATCATACTCATGACAGTGACTGGAATCGGATATATTCCGATAGGACCATTTAAGCTGACATTAAACACACTCCCTGTGGCGGTCGGTGCTTTAGTTTGCGGGCCGATTGCAGGCGCCATTCTTGGTCTTGTCTTTGGCTTAACCAGTTTTGCAACCTGTATTTTCGGTATGGATGCCCTCGGTGTAGTGATTCTCGGACTTGGCTGGAAACAGGCGGTTTGCTTGTTTGTTGCCTGTGTGGTTCCACGCGTACTTTGCGGATGGATTCCGGGACTTCTGTACAAATGGTTTTTAGAAAAGACAGACCATAGACTGCTTACAAGCGGGATTTGCTGTGGATTGACATCCGCCTTGAATACGGTGCTGTTTATCGGTTCGTTTTGGCTGTTTTATGCCAATGATTTTATGCATAGTGAAAAGCTGATTTCTTTATTCGGTGGAGCTGTTAAATCCATTATTGCTTTGTTCCTTTTGTTTGCAGGATGGAATGCTCTTATTGAAATTGCAGTAAACATATTAATCGGAACGGCTGTGGTTACTGCGATTCAAAAACAAAGACTTTAAAGAACAAATCCGATGTGCGAGTAATCGCACATCGGATTTGTTTTGTCAGTCAATCGGTTGAATATCTCTGAAATCGCTAATTAAATATTGTAAACATTCCGGCAGAGTTTCTTGTTCTTGTATGTAATAGTATTTTTCACTGGTTTTCCATATGCCTTTTTCGTCCTCTTGTTCGATGGTGATTTCAAAACAATAGAACGGCTTGGTTATGTCAATCTTTGTCTGTTGACCGGACCAGGCAACGGCTTTTTCAAAAGCATTTTGATATTCCGGATCCCAGCGGGAGTCGTCACTGCATGAATTATCAAAATAATCCCCGTCTTCTCTGCCCCTGAACATACAGTTTATATAGAAGTGTTTGTCAGAGGAGAAGACTTCTTGTATCCAGGAGGGGTCTTTGTCAACATGCTTCATTGCGTAGTCCATATAAAGCTGGGCTGTTTTTGGATAGGCATTTGTCAGGTTAAAGCTTCCCTGGACCAGTTGTCCATCATAGAAGGTGATAAATCCAAAGTTCCCCATTGAACTGTCATATTCCGTGAAATAAGAAGTGTTACCGGTTTCAGCAACCTCGGCACGGAATGTATTGTATACGGACAAGACTTCTTCTTTGGTAAACAACCTATTCCCGTTGTCAAGATAGATAGAAGTTTTTGTTTCTGTCGCATCAGGAAGCGTTGTGATGATTTTCTGATACTCCTTATTGTTTTGGAAAATCTTGAGGAGTGTTTCCTGTTGGGATTCTGTCAAGTTGACATTTCTATAGAGTGTTTTGCCGGATTGCAAACAAACTTTAAGTTCATAAGGGGCGTAAGGTTCATTTGCGTAGTAGTTGTTGATGCTGGCGGTCCATGCATCAACAGCGAGTTTCTTCGAAGCTTGATCTTTTAGTTGCAGTTTTTCGCTTTGCAAGTTGAAATAGTCATTTGACTCGGAGTAGTCGGCAATAAAAGTAAATCCGTTATTATTATAATCACTCCAGGAGACATAACTGATTTTGCTGATATCCGGACACGGTTTCTGATATCCGTTATAAATAGCCGACGTACTGAATCCGGTGATTACGTTTATTGCAACGACAACCAGCAAAGTGGGAAGAATACGGACAAGATTTTTCGACGTTTTTGTTGTGATGATTTCGAAAACGAAAAATGCAATAACAGCTGCAAAGTATATGCCGGCGATTACAAGATACTCTTCCGCAGAAATGGTCTGGTTAGACAGAATACTGTCGACAATCAAAAGGGTTCCGACAATACTGATAACAAAGGCCACCGCGATTCGATAAATCGCCTGAATGGTGCGGGTGGGAGAGGATTGTCCGGCGCTTTCGCTTTTTCTTTTTCCAAACAAGAAAAAGGCGGCAGAAAGATATATGAATGCGAGGATAAGGGTGTATAGAATGCCTTTGGTAAAATAATACACATCATTGGCGCCGTAGAAACGCATGAAATTACAAAGAATATTAAATTCACCGAATGGGAACGCCATATGAGTAACGGAGGCTACTTCGTTTAGCACGACCAAACGAATCATCATCAGGATAAAACGTGGCAGGAAAAGAATTAGCGCGGTTACGATAAGATTGGAAAAGAGCGTGCCGGTAATGGTTTTTGCAAGCATGGTACATGCATAAACGAGAAGTACCATAACAAATACGGCTAGGAAGGATTTCAGCAGTGCCGGGAAACTGTAAATATAGGTTTCTTTAAGGAAACAGGAATACAGGCAGAATCCGCTCACGAATGACAAAAGCATATTTGCCAGAATCCATGTAAGGATCGAACAGGTAAAGCTGAAGAAAATGGTTGATCGTTTGTGCGGGAGAACATGATAAAAATCGCTTTGATTTCTTTTGTTCATAAAGCCGAACAGAATGAGCGGTAAAACCAGCGCGGAAATCAAGCTGGCAAAAGTGAACAGAGGGGAGATGGTTGTTATATCTGCTACACAGTTCGCAAATAGGTATCCGTAGGAATAATCTCTTAGCAAGGAGTATTGGCTGATTAAAGCACCGGCGAATCCCAGCAATGTGGCAAGCTCGGTAATAATCATGGTTAATATGCCGAAAACCATTGTTTGATGCAGGCCTTCTGCATAGAGTTTTACGTTAAAAAGCGAGGTCCTTTTCATTTTGCGGCCTCCTTCCCGAGAACATCGTTAAAGTCGTATCCAAGCGCGGACATTTCATAGGTGAATACTTCTTCTAAAGATAACGGAACGATATCAATTAAAAGAGGATTGACGGATTTGAAACGCTCGACAATTTCTTCTTTGTTACCATGAATGACAAAATTGTAAACAGAACCGGACTGGACATGCTGTTTGACATCCACATCCTGCAAAATCGAATAATCAAATGGTGTGCTAAATGCCACCTGAATTTTGAAGAGTGATGTTTTCAGGTCCTGGACATCACTTTGCAAAACCAAACCACCCTCGTGAAGAAGGGCCAGCTGATCACACAGGTCTTCCAGCTCTCGAAGAGAATGGGAGGTGATGATAGCCGTTGCATTGGTTTCAATAACATCGTGGCAAATGAGACCTTTTACAAGGTTGCGCATAACAGGATCCAGTCCGTCGAATGTCTCATCAAAGAACATATACTCAGGATGGCAGGAAAGAGCCAGTAAAATGGCGGATTGACGGCGCATTCCTTTGGAAAACGTTCCCAAATTCTTTTTCGGGTTTAATCCGAATGTGTTGACCAGATAATTGAATCGTTCATCATCAAATTTCGGATAGACGGATTTATACATCTGCTTCATGCGATTTAAGTCGGCACCAGGTAAAAAATATAAATCATCCGGCACGAAAGAGATGCGATTTTTGACGGAAGGATTTTCCCATATGGGTTCTTCGTCAAACAAGACTGTGCCTTTTTCCGGTTTATATACACCGGTAATACAGCGTAAAAATGTGGATTTACCGGCTCCGTTGGAGCCTACCATACCATAAATACAACCACTTGGGATTGAACATGTGACATTGTTTAAGGCAACGAATCCATCGAATTCTTTTGTAATTCCATTTGTTTGAATCATTGGATAGTTCCTCCTTTATACAGGGAATCAATTCGGGCTTTCAGTTCATCGGCAGAAAGTCCGGCAAGGACCAGTTCTTTGACAACATTGTCAAAAACTTCAACTTCATTTCGTTTTAAACTTTGAATACGTTTCACAGCATCTTTTGTTACAAAGCAACCTTTTCCCGGAACACTGCAAATGAGTCCACGGTTGTCCAGCTCCGTATACGCTTTTTGTATTGTGTTGGGGTTTATGGACAGCGATACAGACAGGGAACGTACAGAAGGCATTTGATCATCCGGTTTAAGAGAACCGATGAGAATCAGTTTTTCTGTTTGTTCTACAATCTGCTCGTAGACCGGTTTTCGGGAAAAGCTGTCTATGATATACATGCAACCACTCCTTTTGTTACAAGTGTACTATTTGTGTTAGTACACTTGCAATATATCACTGAAAAAAGTGCATGTCAACAATTTTTTTTAATTTTGTTGAAATGCATAAAGGGGAGGGCTATAATAGACTAGGATTACAAATAGAGGAGATGATAGTATGATTACGAAAGAGATGTTTATCGGTGACATTTTAGATCAAAAGCCGGAGGTTGCTCCGATTTTACTTGAAATGGGAATGCACTGCCTAGGTTGCCCATCTGCACGTGGAGAATCCCTGGAACAGGCTTGTGCCGTTCACGGGGTTGACGTTGAAGAAATCTTAAAGAAAATGAATGCGTAAGGAAAAAGCGGGGCAATCACCCCGCTTTCTTTGAATGAATATGAAAAACAATAAGACAATAAAATTGGATACCCGTTTGCAAATGGTGTCGGATTTAGTGTGTCCCGGCAAAGTTTTGGCGGATATCGGAACAGACCACGCGTATCTACCGGTTTATCTATGCCAGAAAGGGATGATTCCGAGAGCGCTTGCATGTGATATCCGTATCGGCCCTCTTGAAAATGCAAAAAACACCGTTAAAGTTTGTGGCTATGAAAATCAAATCGAATGCAGGCTCGGAAGTGGACTGGAACCTGTCAAGGAAGGCGAGGCAGAGGAAATTGTCATCGCCGGAATGGGCGGTGAGACAATTGTTTCTATATTATCAGCCTGTCCTTGGGTTCAATCTTCTCAAATACATTTGATTCTTCAGCCAATGACGCATGCAGAGGATGTGCGTCGGTATTTATTTGAAAATGGTTTTTCTGTTCTTGCCGAGCAAACGACACAAGATGAGAAACATACATATATATGTTTTAGTGCTGTGTATACAGGTGAAACGATTCAGCCATCGACTACGCTATGTTTTGCCGGAAGTGTCGGAATTCAAACTATGACCGAATCTGACCGTCAGTATTTGGAAAACCTGACTCGTTATCTAATGAATTTGACGAAAAAATATGAAGCAGGGTCGGACTCTTATAAAAAACTTGAGGAGTGCATACAGACGATACAAAGTCGATTGAATAGGGGGAATACCTGATGAAAATGAAAGATATATGGGCCGCCCTGAACTCCTGGGCTCCCTTCGATACAGCGGAGGAGTGGGATAACTCCGGAATGCAAGTTGAAATGAACGAGGAGGATGTAACCGGAATTCTC
The DNA here is from genome assembly GCA_045639905.1 of Acutalibacteraceae bacterium. GTDB lineage: Bacteria > Bacillota > Clostridia > Oscillospirales > Acutalibacteraceae > RGIG426. The sequence goes on along the minus strand of JAZUDZ010000021.1, from coordinate 3,022 downwards.
GTAACATTGGATGTAACCAAGGAAGCTGTCAAAAAAGCTGCAGAATATGGTACTAATGTTATTGTTTCCCATCATCCCATCTTGTTTCATCCGCCGAAGACCGTGACGGATTCAGACGTTCTTTATAAACTAATCCAAAACAGAATCGGCTGCATTGCAGCCCATACTAATCTGGACAAGGCTTCGGGTGGCGTGAACGATTGTTTATGCGAAGCCTTGAATCTTCATGATGCCACATCGATTTGTAACGGTATTGGAAGAGTTGCTAAACTGGATTTTCCAATGGATGCCGTGGATTTCGGGAAAACCGTTTCGAGTAAACTGAACACCGCAGTACAAATGCATTTGACGAAAAAGACGATACAGTCCGTTGCCATGGTGTGCGGCGGAGGCGGTGACTTTGTATCGGAGGCAATGCTGGAAAGTGGGGCCGACGCGTTCCTTACCGGAGAAGTAAAACATCATGAATGGGTAGATAATTCTGCGTATACCATATATTCTGCCGGACATTTTGCAACGGAAAATGTTGTGGTTAAAGCACTTGCTGCTTTCTTACAGAAATCGTTCCCGCAGATTCCGGTGAAAGTATTTGATGAACCGTCTCCATATCAAACAATTATTTGATTTATGAAAGGAAATCACTATGCCACTTGATGGATTTGCTTTACATTTGCTGAAAACAGAATTAGAAGATGCACTTGTAGGAGATCGGGTGGATAAAGTGTATCAGCCTTCTCGAGAAGAGATTTTGCTTAATACTCGCGGAAAAAACGGAGTTCATAAAGTCTATATTTCTTCGCGTGTCCAGTCGCCCCGAATTCATTTGACAAAAAAGGCGTATGAGAATCCATCTTCTCCGCCAATGCTATGTATGCTTTTGCGCAAGTATTTAATCGGTGCCAAAATTGAGGAGATTATGCAATGCGGAACAGAGCGAATTTTGGGAATCCGATTTTCATCTCACAATGAGCTGGGGGATGCTATCATTCTATCCCTTTATGTCGAAATCATGGGACGCAATAGCAATGTGCTTTTGGTTGGTAATGATGGGAAAATACTGGATGCTACCAGACGTGTGGATTTTGAAACATCACCGACCAGACCGATTTTGCCCGGTGTTTTGTATGAGCGTCCGCCTCTTCTTGAAGGCCATTTGGATTTGTTGTCTTATCCGGCTTCAGAATTTATATCTCGCATGAAAAAACTCGACGGGCCTATTGCTGACCGTCTTTTGTCCTGTACAGCAGGACTGTCACCACTTAATTGCCGGGAATTGGTTTATCAAATCACACAGGATTCCGATACCGTATTTATGTCCGGTGAGCAGTGGAAGCAACTTGAAAATTCACTGTCAAGCCTTCCGCAAAACGCAAATGTCTGTCCTTATGTTTTGTATAAGGACGGAGATGTTCCTTTTGATTTCAGTTTTCTGGATGTTAAACAATATGGGAAACCTGTTACATGCCGTCCAATGGAGTCTTTTTCTGCTCTCCTGGATGCGTATTATTCTGAAAAAGATGAAAAAGAACGTCTTCGTCAGCAGTCCAGAGATTTATGGAAAACGATTCAGGCAGCCAAGGAACGTCTTCGAAAGAAAATCGCAAAGCAGGAACTTGAAATTCAAAATGCACAAAATCGCGAAGAAAAGCGAATTTTTGGTGATTTGTTGACAGCGAATATCAGTAATATTCCGAAAGGTTCTTCTTTTGCTGACGTAATCAATTATTATGATCCGGAATGCAGTAAACTCCGGATACCGCTGGATGTATCAAAAACGGTTCCGCAAAACGCACAGCGATATTATAAAGAATATAGAAAAGCTCAGGTCGCGGAGCAGGTCCTTGCCGAACAAATTTCTATGGGGCAAGAGGAAATGGTGTATCTGGATACGGTGATGGATGCTTTGTCTCGTGTCTCGTCCACAAAGGACATTTCCGAACTTCGTGATGAACTGATTTCCGTTGGATATTTACGAGGGAGACAAACTTCTCGTAAGTCTGTGTCTGCGCTTCCGCCACGTCATTTTGTTTCAAGTGACGGCTTTGATATCTATGTGGGAAGAAATAATCGACAAAATGATTTGCTTACTTTAAAGACTGCACATGGACGAGATATCTGGCTTCATACAAAGAATATACCGGGATCTCATACAATTATTGAAACAAGAAATCGGGATGTTCCCGATAGGACTTTAGAAGAAGCGGCTGTTTTGGCTGCCTATCATTCAAAGGCGTTTGATAGTGCCCAAGTTCCTGTAGATTATACGCTTGTAAAACATGTGCATAAACCAAACGGTGCAAAACCGGGAAAGGTAATTTATGACAGCCAGCAGACAATTTATGTAAAACCGGAAAAAGCGGTTTGTGACAAATTGATGGTTGAATGACGTTGTAAACTGCGATACAATAATGAAAAATACTAGGAGGATAATAGAAATGATTGCGATTGCTTGTGACCATGCTGCTTTGGAAATGAAGCAGACAATTATGAAATTAATGGAAGAAATGGGCCTGGAATATAAAGATTTCGGAACCTATACGGAAGACAGTTGTGACTATCCGATATTTGCTTCTCGTGCCGCCAATGCTGTTGCCAGCGGAGAATGTGATCGTGGTATATTGATTTGCGGTACCGGCATCGGGATGTCAATTGCCGCCAACAAGGTAAAAGGGATTCGCTGCGCGCTGTGCCATGATACATTCAGCGCGGAAATGACCAGACGTCACAATGATAGCAACATGTTGGCGATGGGGGCCCGGACAACCGGCATCGAGGTGGCCAAAACAATTGCCAAGATCTGGCTTGAGACGCCGTTTGATGGAGGCAGACACGAACGTCGTGTGGCAATGATTTCCGACATCGAAAACGGAAAGACATTGGAGTGAACTACCCACCACTTAGTTAACACTTGAAGTGGGGGCTTCTGGGAGCCATTTGGCTCCGTTTAAGAAGTTTGGTATTTAAGTTTCCACCTGATTTCAGGCCACCCTTATTCTTACAGGCGTGTCCACGTCGCCTCTAT
>JAZUDZ010000020.1:0-54424 GCA_045639905.1 Acutalibacteraceae bacterium | reverse complement strand
TTCCAATGTGATCCATGAGAAATATCTTTCAGTTTCATTACTGCTGCTTCCTTTCACAAATTCTGATTTGTCCACATCTGTAACGAGCATCGGATTTTGCCGTACAAAATCCACATCCCGAAAAACATCCTTATCGGGCTGCCGCTAAATCCTTTCGCCGTTTTCCTATTTACTCAAAGGAAATGAGATTGTTCATGTTGTAATAGCCGACCGGTTGTTTTACCAAAAACAAAAGAGCGGAAATAGCTCCGTTTGCAAGAAGCTGTTTGGAAGCGGCTGTGTGTGTGAGTGTGATGACTTCATCATGTCCGCAGAACATTACCTCGTGTTCCCCGACAATGGTGCCACCGCGAATAGAAGAAAAACCGATTTCTTTTTTATCGCGTTTTTTTCGTACGCTATGTCTGTCAAACACAAATTCCGGATCGTATGGAAGACCTTCTTCAACGGCTTTCCCCAGCATTAATGCGGTTCCGGAAGGAGCGTCAACCTTTAAGTTGTGGTGTTTTTCGATAATTTCCACATCATAGCTGTCGCCCAAAATCGAAGCTGTTTTCTTTGCAAGGGCGGCAAGCAGTGCAACTCCAAGGGACATATTGGCACTGAAGAAAATCGGAATGATTTCAGAAGCTTCCTGAATTTTTTTCAGATCTTCATCGGTGTAACCGGTGGTGGCAATGACAGCCGGAATTTCTTTCCATTTGGCAAAGGTCAGTATGCCATCCAGACTGCTTGGATGGGAGAAGTCAATCAATGCATCAACCTCCACGGTACAGTCGGCCGGATTGGGAAAAATCGGAAAATCACCATATACATCAGTATTGATATCGAAACCGACAACTACTTTCATATCGTCACGGCTGTTGATACAGGAGGCGAGCACGTGGCCCATTTTTCCGTTACAGCCGCAAAGTGCAACACGAATCATTGAAAAGTCTCCTTATTTTAAGAGATTGTATTTGGCCAAGACGGCGTGCAGTGCTTGCTTGGCCGGTTCATCCATACCATAGAGAGGCAAGCGGACATCACCCATATTCCAGCCCATCTGGTTTAAGGCTTCTTTTACGGGGATTGGGTTGACATCCGTGAACATGGCGTTGGCAAGTTCCAAATATTTAAGCTGTAAATCACGACTGGCAATCACGTCACCCTCAAACCATTTGGCACAGATGTCATGTGCTTCACGAGGGGCAACGTTGGACAAAACGGAAATGACACCTTTGGCACCAAGGGCCAACATGGCAACAATTTCGTTGTCGTTACCCGAATAAATATCAATATCGCAGCCGGCTGCAATTTCAGCAACGGAGGATAAACTGGCGTTGGCTTGCTTTAAACCGACAATGTACGGGTTCTTGGCAAGTTCAAAAACAGTAGCCGGTTTGATATCCACACCGGTACGAGACGGAACGTTATACAAAATGCAAGGCATTTTGGCTTCGTTTGCGACCTTGTTGTAGCTGGCAATTAAACCACGCTGTGAGGTTTTGTTGTAGTAAGGTGTGACAAGCAAAAGAGCATCGGCACCTAAAGCACGGGCTTCGGTAGACAAATGGATACTGTATGCGGTATCGTTGGAACCGGTTCCGGCAATAACCGGAATGCGGCCTTTAACCTGGTCTACGGCAGCTTTGATAACGGCAATGTGCTCGGCGTCATCCAGTGTCGGAGATTCGCCGGTTGTTCCGCAGGCGATAATGGCATCAGTCCCGTTTTCAATTTGGAACTCAATGAATTCACGGAATAAATCGTAGTTAACGGAGCCATCTGCATTCATCGGGGTAACGATGGCGCAACCGGCACCGGTAAAAATCGGATTCTTAGACATATGGCATTCCTCCTGTTTTAGATGTAGTTCTCGGCGCAAAGAAGTTCAGCCAATAAGACGGCACCGCCGGCAGCTCCACGGAGTGTGTTGTGGGACAAGCCGACAAATTTGTAATCGTACTGGGAATCTTCACGGAGTCTACCCAGGGAAATGGCCATTCCGCCTTCCAGGTCACGATGGAGTTTCGTCTGCGGCATGTTATCTTCTTCAAAATAATGCAGGAACTGTTTCGGAGCGCTCGGAAGATTTAATTCCTGAGCACGACCGCTGAAGTTCTTCCAGGTTTCCAGAATTTCTTCTTTTGTGGGTTTGTTTTCGAAACGAACAAATACCGCAGCAAAGTGACCGTCGCTTACCGGAACGCGTAAACACTGTGCAGTAAAGGCGGGGGAGGTTGCAGGAACGATTTCTCCGTTCTCAATTTTACCCCAGATTTTAAGCGGTTCCTGTTCGGATTTTTCTTCTTCTCCACCGATGTACGGGATGACATTGTCGACCATCTCCGGCCAGCGCTCAAAGGTTTTTCCGGCTCCGGAAATTGCCTGATACGTACAAACAACGACATCTTTGACACCCCATTTGGAGAGAGGATACAAAGCCGGAACATAGCTCTGCAGCGAGCAGTTGGATTTAACGGCGACAAAGCCTTTCTTTGTGCCGAGACGTTTTCTTTGGGATTCGATAATTTGAATGTGATCGGCATTGAGTTCCGGAACGACCATCGGAACATCCGGAGTAAAGCGATGTGCGCTGTTGTTGGAAACAACCGGGCATTCCGCTTTTGCATATGCTTCTTCGAGGGCGCGAATTTCGGCTTTCGGCATATCCACCGCGCAGAAAACGAAATCCACTTTGGATGCGACTTCTTCCACGTTGGAAGCATCCATGACAACCATGTCTTCCATTGCCTTTGGAACCGGAGTTTTCATAACCCAACGATTTCCGAGAGCTTCTTTGTAAGTTTTTCCGGCACTGCGGGGACTGGCGGCCAACGCCGTGACATGAAACCACGGATGGTTTTCAAGCAACGTTGCAAAACGTTGTCCGACCATACCTGTGCAGCCGATAATTCCGACATTATACTGCATAATTAACACACTCCTCAAAAGACACCCATAAGTGTCTATTTTACTTTATATATATTATGGAAATACTATCATTCCACGGTCGTAATGTCAAACTCGTAGTGATAAAATTTTGGCATAAAGTTTGATTTTTTCGTTCGTTGAGAGTAAAATAATAAAGATTTGCAGTACAAAGGAGCCAAACATAGTGAAAACCAGTGATTTTGCATACGATTTACCGGCGGAACGAATCGCTCAGACGCCGATTGAGCCACGGGATCATTCGCGTATGCTCGTCTTGAATCGTGAAACAGGAGAATATGAAGACCATCATTTCTATGACCTTCCTTCGTTTTTGAAGGAGGGCGATTGCCTGATTTTGAATGACAGTCGTGTGCTTCCGGCTCGTATCTATGGGGTGCGTGAAAAAACGGGCGCCAATATAGAACTGCTTTTATTGAAGTCAGTGGCTCAGGATACATGGGAAACATTGGCAAAGCCCGGGAAACGCGTAAAAGTCGGTGATACGATTTCATTTGCTGACGGTCGTTTGGTGGCGGAAGTTGTGGATACCGATGGCGGAATGGGACGAACCGTTCATTTTACTTATGAGGGGAATTTTTATGCCCTTCTGGAAGAAATCGGACAAATGCCGCTTCCTCCGTACATTAAGGAAAAACTGGAAGACCAGGAACGGTATCAAACGGTTTATTCCAATGAGCTTGGTTCCGCGGCTGCACCGACTGCAGGTCTCCATTTTACGGAAGAATTACTGGATGCAATTAAACAAAAGGGCGTATCTATCGGATTTGTTACGCTTCATGTGGGGCTCGGTACATTTTTGCCTGTAAAGGTGGATGACGTTACAGACCACAAAATGCATAGCGAACACTATGAACTGAGCCGTGAAACGGCTGATTTAATCAATAAAACCAAGAAAAACGGTGGAAGAGTGATTGCCGTTGGTACGACAAGTTGCCGTACGTTGGAAAGCATTGGTATGCAAGACGGAGAAATTCATCCTTCGGAAGGATGGACGGATATTTTTATTTATCCCGGATTTAAGTTTCAGGTGCTAGATGGTTTAATTACGAATTTCCACCTGCCGGAAAGCACACTGATTATGCTTGTTTCCGCTTTTGCGGGTTATGATCACATTATGAACGCATATCGTCATGCCGTGGAGGACGAGTATCGTTTCTTCTCATTTGGCGATTCCATGCTGATTGTTTAACCGAAATGTGAGGGTTATTTCATGAAAATCAAGACAAAAATCGGAGAAGCCAGACGGGGCGAGTTTGATACGGTCCACGGTACAGTGCAAACTCCAACATTTATGAATGTAGCCACGTGTGGAGCCATCAAAGGCGCCTTGGATGCCGATGATTTGAAAAATCTACATTGTCCGATTATGCTGTGTAACACCTATCATTTGCATGTGCGACCGGGGGATGAACTGGTTCGCGAAATGGGAGGACTTCATGCGTTTACCGGCTGGGATGGACCGATCTTAACGGACAGCGGCGGATTTCAGGTGTTTTCTTTGGCCGGTCTTCGTCATATTCAGGAAGAGGGCGTTACATTTGCTTCTCATATTGACGGAAAGCAGTTGTTTATCGGACCGGAAGAAAGTATGCAAATTCAGTCAAATCTGGGTTCAACCATTGCCATGGCCTTTGATGAATGCGTCGAAAATCCGGCAGAATACGGATATGCCAAAAAATCCTGTGAGAGAACAACACGGTGGCTTGACCGCAGTCAAAAAGAACTTCGCCGTTTGAACGAATCCGGAGCGATTAATCCCAGCCAAATGTTGTTTGGTATTAACCAGGGATGTACATATGACGATTTGCGGATTGAACATATGAAAGAAATTGCAAAAATGGGACTGGACGGATATGCGGTGGGAGGACTTGCCGTCGGTGAGCCGACAGAGGTCATGTACCGCGTCCTCGATTCGGTTGTTCCGTTTATGCCGGAGGATAAACCGCGCTATTTGATGGGTGTGGGAACACCGGTTAACATTTTGGAAGGTGTTTGCCGTGGTATCGATATGTTCGATTGCGTTATGCCTGCGCGTAATGCCCGCCACGGTCATGTGTTTACATGGTCCGGAAGACGCAATATGCTGAATGAAAAATATGAGAAAGATCCATTGCCGCTAGATGAAGAATGCGATTGCCCGGTTTGCCGAAAGCATTCTCGTGCTTACATTCGTCATTTGTTTAAGGCAAAAGAAATGCTGGCCATGCGACTTTGTGTAACCCATAATTTGTATTTTTACAACACCTTGATGATCCGAATCCGGGAGAGTCTTGAAAACGGGACATTCCCTGAGTTTTACGAAACGTACAGAGAACGATTGGACCGTCGAATCTAACAAAAAAAGGAGCAATCTACTTTACAGCAGGTTGCTCCTTTTTTGTCTAATCAGTGGCATCCGCACTCGTCACAGTGAGACGGGATTTCACCGACAAACGGTGTCGGATCAATTCCCTGGCGGGTATAGTAGTCGGCGATGGCAGCTTTAATGGCTTGCTCTGCCAAAACCGAGCAGTGTAATTTGTGTGCCGGTAAACCGTCCAACGCTTCTACAACTGCCTTGTTTGTGAGTTTCAGAGCATCTTCCAACGGTTTTCCTTTAATCATTTCAGTGGCCATGGAACTGGTTGCAATGGCGGAACCGCAGCCAAAAGTTTTGAACTTGACATCTTTAATGATGCCGTCCTCCACTTTGATGTACATTTTCATAATATCACCGCAAACGGCGTTTCCGACTTCACCAACACCGTTAGCGTCTTCTATTTCGCCTACGTTTCTCGGATTGGCGAAATGATCCATAACCTTATCACTATAGACAGCAGCCATAATTCTTATTCCTTTCCAGCAACTTCATCTGCTTTGATTTTTTCCCACAGGGGAGACATATTACGGAGGCGTTCAACCACTTGGGGAACGCTGTCAATAATATGGTTTACATCTTCATCCGATGTTTCTTCGCACAAACTTAAACGAAGGGACCCATGAGCAATTTCATGAGGGAGCCCAATGGAAAGCAGCACATGACTCGGGTCTAAAGAGCCGGAGGTACAAGCTGAGCCGGAAGAAGCGCAAATTCCCATAAAGTCTAAGTACAGCAAAAGGCTTTCGCCTTCGATTCCCTCAAAGCTGATATTGATGTTTCCGGGAAGTCGATTATCTGCATCACCGTTCAATCGGGACTTTTCGATTTTCAAGAGTTCCTCAATGATGCGGTTTCTTTTTTTGCGCATGGATTCGGAGTCTTTTTTCAGGTTTTCACAGGCGAGACGCATGGCTTCGGCCATGCCGACAATGCCTGCTGTGTTTTCCGTTCCGGCGCGACGCGTACGTTCCTGTCCGCCACCATCCACCAGATTGGCAAAACGGACACCATTTCGAATAATCAGAGCACCGATACCTTTCGGACCGTGGAATTTGTGTCCGGAAAGGGACAGCAGATCCAGGTTCATTGCGGCAAAGTCAATCGGCAGGTGGCCAACGGCCTGCACGGCGTCTGTATGAAACAAAACATGTTTTTCCTTACATAAAGCACCAATCTCAGCAATGGGCTGGATGGTTCCGATTTCGTTGTTGGCAAACATAATGGTTACCAAAGCGGTATCTTCCCGAATGGCAGATGCGACATCTTCCACGCGGACAATTCCGTTTTCATAAACGGGGAGAAGAGTAATTTCAAAGCCTTGTTTTTTCAGTGCTTCAAGAGAGTGCAGCACCGCATGATGCTCAAATGCCGAAGAAATGATATGTTTTTTCCCTTTTTCCGCCATTGCCTGGGCAACCATTTTGATGGCCCAGTTGTCTGCTTCGCTGCCACCGGAAGTGAAATAGACTTCATTTGGCTTGCAGTTTAGGCAAGAGGCAATGGTGGTTCTTGCAGACGTAACCGCGTCTTTGGAGGATTGTCCGAAGGCATAAAGGGAAGAGGGATTTCCGTATTCTTCCGTCAAATACGGCATCATTTTCTCCAGCGCTTTCGGAGACAATTTTGTCGTTGCGGCATTATCTGCATATACAAATCGATTGGTCACGATACTATCTCCTTCAAAAAACTATATTCCAACGAATAAATATACTATTTTTTTCTTGTTTTTTCAATGTTAAATTTTGTCGTTTTGGAATTTCTGCCACTCGGCAACAGCCAAAGCATCACAACGTTCATTCTCAGGGTGTCCATTGTGTCCGCGTACCCAGGAAAAGCTTACATTGTGCTTATCCAAAAGCGCAAGTAACTGTTCCCAAAGCTCTACGTTTAGAGCAGGCTTTTTGTTGCTTTTTTTCCAGTTGTTCTTTTTCCAGGAGTAGACCCATCCTTTTTGGATGCTGTCAATGACATACTTGGAATCACTGTAGACGGTCACTTCGCAAGGTTCTTTCAGTTTGGACAGAGCGGTGATAACTGCCAACAATTCCATGCGGTTGTTCGTGGTGCTGGCTTCTCCGCCGCTGATTTCTTTTTCAATTTGCCCGTACCGTAAAATGGCGGCATAACCGCCGGGACCCGGATTTCCCGAGCAGGCACCGTCTGTGAAAATATCAACGTGTTTCATACCGTGCTTCTCCTTGCAAAATTCTATTGATAGTATACAGTTTGTTGACAAAAAACGCAATCGAAAAAGGCCAAAATGGGTCCGATTTTGTTGACAAATCCCTTATATAAATATATACTATAGTTTCAAAAAGTATCTTCAATTTGGAGGTGGAAATTTGAAAAAAACAAATGAAGAACTGAAGAAAAGATCCGCGAAAGGAAAGAAATCGGATCAAAACAAACAAGTGAAACAAGGAAATAAGTCCAAGACTCCGGCAGTCAATGAGCAAAAAAAACAAAATGTTTCCAAAACAGCCGGGATAGGGAAAAAATCCCCTGCGCCGAAAAAAGGACACTATCAAAAGAACAGACCTGAGAAAGAGCATCCCGTGAACATTTCCTTCCTCGGAGGGCTTAATGAGATCGGTAAAAATATGACATTGTTTGAATATGACGAAGACGGGATTGTCGTGGATTGCGGCATGTCCTTTCCCGATGCGGACCTCCTGGGAGTGGATGTTGTAATCCCGGATTTTACGGCTGTTGTCGAAAAGGCAAAGCATATTCGCGGAATTGTCATTACGCACGGGCATGAGGACCATATTGGCGGATTGCCGTATCTTTTGAAAGAAGTGAATATTCCGATTTACGGAACCAAGTTGACACTTGCTTTGATTGCGTCAAAATTGAAAGAACACGGACTTGAAAATCAAGTGAAATTGGTTGAAATTGCTGCCGGTCAGACAAAGAGATTCGGCAAAATCCAGGTGGAGTTTATTCGTGTAAACCATTCCATTCCGGATTCCCTTGCCTTAGCCATTAAAACACCGGCGGGGACGATTGTTCATACCGGTGACTTTAAGATTGACAGCACTCCGATTTTCGGTGAAATGATGGATTTGACCAGGTTGGGTGTGCTTGGGAACGAAGGCGTACTGGCACTGCTTTGTGATTCCACTAATGTGGAACGTCCCGGTTATACCCCGACGGAAAAAGTGGTGGGTGAAAGCTTTGCCAATCTATTTAGAAAAGCGGAGAAAAAGCGTATCATTGTTGCCACTTTCTCTTCAAACCTGTATCGAATTTACCAAATCATCAATGCCGCGGTACGTGAGCACAGAAAAGTAGCTCTTTCCGGTCGCAGCATGGTGAACTTCGTATCCATTGCGTCTGAACTCGGGTATATTAAAATCCCGGACAACGTGCTGATTGATATTGATGAGATTAATCAATATCCGAAAAGCCGTGTGGTGATCATTACCACCGGCAGTCAGGGAGAGCCTATGTCAGCCTTGACCCGTATGGCTTTCTCCGAACATCGCAAGGTGGATGTGGGAAAAGACGACTATATCATCATTTCCGCTACACCAATCCCGGGAAATGAAAAATCGGTTATCCGTGTCATCAACGAGCTGATGCGCAAAGGGTGCGACGTCGTTTATGAGAAAATGTATGACGTACATACGTCCGGTCACGCCTGCAAAGAGGAACTGAAAATCGTACACAGTCTCCTGCGGCCGCAATTCTTCATTCCGGTGCATGGAGAGCAGAAACACATGCAAAAACATGCTCAATTGGCTATTTCTCTCGGAATGCCGAAGAAAAATGTTTTGATTGCGGATTTGGGACAAACCGTTTCTTTGACAAAAAGCAAAATGGCTGTCACCGGAACCGTTCAGGCGGGTCGTGTTTTGGTGGACGGACTCGGTGTCGGAGATATCGGCAATGTGGTCTTGAAAGACCGTCAGAAGCTGGCACAGGACGGCATTGTAGTTGTCACGGCAGCGGTAGATACCTTGGCGGGGATGATCGTATCCGGCCCGGAGGTAACTTCCAGGGGCTTTGTCTTTATGAAAGAGTCTGAGGATTTGATTGATGAGATTCGCGACACGGCTACGGATGTAATGGAAGAGTGTTTGTTTAAGAATTCTCATGATTTAAACACGCTGAAAAAGAGGGTTCGTGATGAGGTTGCCCGAACGGTAAACCAGCGGACACGTCGTTCGCCCATGGTTATGGCGGTTATTCTCGAAGTTTAATGTTTCAAAGGAGTTTGCAAATATGAAAGTTGTATTAACAGAAGATGTAAAAGGCAAAGGTAAAAAGGGAGAACTGATTAATGTTCCCGATGGTTATGCCAGAAATTTCCTGCTCCCGCAGGGGAAGGCAATTGTTGCCGATGCAAAAGCAATGAATGAACTGAAAAACCGAGAGTCCTCGGTTCAATACCACAAGGAAATGGAATTGAAAGCGGCAAAAGAAGCGGCTGCTTTGGTTGACGGAAAAACCATCAAGATTTCCGCAAAGGCCGGACAGAACGGTAAACTGTTCGGAGCCGTTACTTCCAAAAACGTTTCCGAAGAGATAAAAAAAGCTTTTTCGTTGGATGTGGAAAAGCGTCACATCCAAATGGATGATATTAAAGCCTATGGCACCTATCCCATTCAGATTAAGTTCTGTTCCGGTGTCAGTGCAAAGTTGACGGTGGAAGTGTCTGAATAAGATATCCTGAAATTGATTACGAAAGAGTGAAAATCGCATGAGAGATAATCAGAAAACAACTGAATCTTATGAGGCCGGAATGCCGTATAGCCTGGAAGCAGAACAGGCGTGCCTTGGTGCCGTTTTGATTGATGCCTCCGTTATTGATGTGTTGGCGGACAAATTATCAACGGACGATTTGTACCTGCCGGAGCATCAGGTGATTTATACGGCTATGCTTCAAAAGATGATGACCGGCTCCAAAATTGATTTTATTACCATTTTGGAAGCGATTAAAGGCGAAGAGTTTTTTACGCGTGAAGACGGAAAAGCATACCTTTTAAAGTTAGCACAAACGGTTCCATCTGTTGAAAGCGTTGGTCGTTATGCTGCCATTGTTCGCCAAAAGAGCGATATGCGCAAACTGATTATGTCTTCAAAGAAGATTATGGGAGAGGCTATGGATCCCGGCTGTGATCCTGAGGTCGTTTTGGAGATTGCCGAGCAGGAAATCTACAATATTCGAGAAAACCATAAAACCGGTGCATTGACACTCGTTAAAGAAACCATTGAAGATAGTTTTGATATTTTACAAAAGAAATCCGATCCCGCTCAAAGAGCGCAGTTTGTCGGTATTCCGACGGGAATGAATGATCTGGATGCGGTTACGACAGGCTTAAACAGATCGGACCTTATCATTATCGGTGCCCGTCCGGCTACCGGTAAAACAGCCTTTATTCTGAATATGGCATTGCATGTTGCTTTGAATGAAAACAGAAAAGTTGCGCTTTTTAACTTGGAAATGTCCAAGGAGCAAATCGTAAACCGTATGATTTCCAGTGATGCGAAAATTTCCGGTGAGGTTTTGAGAACCGGTAATTTGTCAACAAATGAATGGAAACGCTATGGTGCAAGTGCCAGCAAAATGATGGAAATTCCGCTGTATATTGATGATACCGCTGGTATTACCGTTACGGAAATGAAGGCCAGATGTCGCCGAATCCCGGACCTTGGCGTCGTATTCATCGACTATTTACAGCTTTTGACTGACCCGACGATTCGCCACGATAATCGTGCGACAGAGGTATCAGCCATCACCCGTCAACTTAAGATTATGGCAAAAGAACTGAATGTTCCGGTCGTTGCTTGTGCTCAGCTCGCTCGTGAAGCTGAGAAGAGTAAAGTCCCGGCACTTAGCAATTTGAGAGAGTCCGGCTCTATTGAGCAGGATGCCGACCAGGTTCTCTTGCTCCATCGTCCGGACATGTATATAAATCAGGCATCGGATCCTTCTTCCGTGGAACGCAATACCGCTTTGATTATTGTCGCAAAAAACCGCCACGGACGTACGGAGACGATTAAGATGAACTTTAACGGTGAGTTTGTCCAGTTTACAGACAGAACACCGGAGCAAAAACAGCAGGACAAAGCAGATGGTACATGAGTTTGAAGCCCGTGGGTTACAGTTTGCTGCCGAGCGTCAATTGATTGATCCCGGCCAAAATGTTTTAGTGGCGTTATCCGGCGGGGCGGATTCAGTGGCGTTACTATCTTTTTTGTATCGTAACCGTGAGGCTCTTCAAATTACTTCATTATCTGCCGCTCATGTGCATCATGGTATTCGTGGAGAAGAGGCAGATCGAGACGCCGCGTTTTGTGAAGCGTTATGTAAACAGTGGCAAGTTCCTTTTGTTCTTCAATCTGTTGATGTGCCGCAGGTGTGCGCACAAACACATGAAAGTTTGGAAACGGCTGCCCGTCGTTTGCGTTATGAAGTGCTTTTGTCGGTGGCGCAGGAAAAGGGTGCTCTTTTGGCAACGGCACATACCTTGTCCGACAATACGGAAACGGTTTTACAGCATTTGGCCAGAGGATGCGGATTGACAGGGCTCAAAGGAATTCCCGAAAAGAGAGAGTCAATTATTCGTCCGATTTTGTTTTCTACACGTGAGGAAGTGGAAGCCTATTGCGAAGATCTTTCGCTTCATTTTGTGCATGATTCTTCCAATGATGATTTAGCTTATTCACGAAATCGAATTCGGAAAAATGTTATTCCTCAACTGAAGCACATAAACGAGGGACTTGACAAAACGCTTTGGCGTATGTGTGATTCTCTCAGAAAAGATGATGCCTGTTTAACGACAATGGCGGAGAAACTTCTTGAAAAAGCGGTTCGTGAGGATGAACGTTTGGACTGTTCCGTGTTTTTAAAGTATGAAAAACCTGTTCGCACAAGAGCTTTTCGGTTATGGCTTCCGACAATTGTCGATTTTGAACAGAAACACTTTGATAGTCTTGATAACCTACTGACGGATTCCGGTGCTTTGACCCTTCCCGGGAATTTGCAAGTGCGTTCTCAAAATGGATTGATTGGTCTGGAGGGAACGCAGACAGAGCCGTTTTGTATCCGTTTGGAAATCGGTAAGCCGATACCCATCGGAGAGACCATCTTTTTTGCAAAACTATATTCAAAAAATCAGTTTGACTCGGCAGTGAAAGTTAACAATTTATTGACAAATTCTTGCTTGGATTATGATACACTTTCAGGTGAGGTATTTGTGAGATCTCGGCAAAACGGGGATGCATATCATCCGGTTAGTCGTGGCGGAAAAACACTTAAAAAGCTGTTTAACGAGAAAAATATCCCGGTTTATCAAAGAAATTCCATTCCGGTTTTGTGTGATGCGGAAGGGATTGTGATGGTGTCCGGGTTCGGATGCGATGAGCGTGTCAAACTTACAAGTGATACACAGTCTATACTGGTGTTTACAACTCATAAAAACTTCAAAGAATAACGGGGGATTTTTTCAAATGTCAATGCGCGACGATATTTCGGAAGTGTTGTTTTCCGAAGAAGATTTGGCGGCAATTGTAGATCGGTTAGCCGCTGAAATTTCCAGAGATTATGAAGGGAAGAACTTGTTACTGGTTCCGATTTTAAAGGGCTCCTGCGTATTCGCAGCCGATTTGATGCGGAAAATCACCATCCCTTGTGAACTGGATTTTATGGCCGTATCCAGCTACGGAAACAGTACGGTTACCAGCGGCCATGTCGTAATCAAGAAAGACTTAAATCTTCCGATTGACGATAAAGATGTTTTGCTGGTTGAGGATATTTTTGACTCCGGTGTCACCTTGACGGAAGTCAAACGGATTCTCAGCGGTCGTAATCCTGCCAGTTTAAAACTATGCACTTTGCTTGACAAACCGGAACGTCGTAAATGCGATACGGTTCCGGAATATATCGGGAGCCAGGTACCGGACGAGTTTATTGTCGGATACGGTCTTGACTATGCGGAAATTTACAGAAATCTTCCGTACATTGGCGTTTTAAAACCTTCTGTTTATCAGAAATAAGTAAAGGAGGGATCGTTTTGGATCCAAATACAAACCAAACCCCCACTCCGAATAAAAGTGGTCGCAATTGGCTTGTGCTGATTGGTATTTCTATTGCTTTTATTGCGATTTTGTGGCTTATGTTGTCCGGGGGGCAAAACACAAAACAGGATACCGTCTATTCTGAAATTGTAAATTATTTTGAGAGTGGTAAAGTTGAAAGCTTTACACTCAATTTGAATGATAATAAGCTGAACATTTTGCTCAAATCCGCCTATCGTACGGATGTGAATAAAGATGAGGTAGTGGACGAGAAAGATACGATTTTGTATAAAGTCCCGAACCTGAATCTATTTGTGGACTCGGTCTTGTACGACCTGGTTGATCAAAACAATCGTGACGATAACCCGGATAACGATATTAGCAAATACGATATTCTTCCGCAAAAACAAACTTCGTGGCTTGTCAGTATTCTTCCGACTTTGCTTACGACTTTGTTGTTTATCGGCTTCTTGTGGTTTATGATGCGTCGTTCTATGGGTGCCATGGGCGGAGACGGGAAAATCATGAATTTCGGAAAAGCCCGTGTTCGTAAACCCGGAGATGACAGACGTAAGGTTACATTTGCTGATGTTGCCGGTGCTGACGAAGAAAAAGAAGAACTCGAAGAGATTGTTGAATTCCTGAAATCTCCGAAAAAATATGAGTCTTTGGGAGCCCGTGTGCCGAAGGGCGTTTTGTTAGTAGGCCCTCCTGGAACAGGTAAAACTTTATTGGCTCGCGCCGTTGCCGGTGAAGCCGGTGTTCCTTTCTTTTCGATTTCCGGTTCCGACTTTGTGGAAATGTACGTCGGTGTCGGTGCATCTCGTGTGCGTGACTTGTTTGAAAATGCGAAAAAGAATGCACCTTGTATTATCTTTATTGACGAAATTGATGCCGTGGGTCGTCAGCGTGGTGCTGGTCTTGGCGGTGGCCACGATGAACGTGAACAGACTTTGAACCAAATGCTAGTTGAAATGGATGGATTTGGTGTCAATGAAGGTGTTATTATCATTGCCGCAACAAACCGTCCTGACATTTTGGACCCGGCTTTGACACGTCCGGGACGTTTTGACAGACAGGTTGTTGTCAACTATCCCGACCAAAAGGGAAGAGAAGAAATTCTAAAGGTTCATGCTAAAGGAAAACCGCTTGGTCCCGATGTAGACTTATCGGTTATTGCCAAATCCACGTCCGGCTTTACCGGAGCTGATTTGGAAAATCTTCTTAATGAAGCTGCTTTGCTTGCGGCTCGTAAAGACCGTAAATCCATTACGGAAGAGGAAATTGAAGAAGCTACCATTAAGGTGGTTGTCGGCACGGAAAAACGCAGTCATAAAATCAGCGACAAAGACAAGAGAATCACGGCCTACCATGAGGCCGGGCACGCCGTTGTCAGCTATTTTTCTCCGACGCAGGATCCCGTTCATCAAATTTCCATTGTTCCGCGCGGTATGGCTGCGGGATATACAATGAATCTTCCGCAAGAAGATCATGCTCATGTTTCAAAAACCAACCTGCTTGAGAGCTTACAAGTGCTTCTTGGCGGACGCGCGGCGGAAGCTTTGGCACTTGAAGATATTTGTACAGGTGCTTCGAATGATATTGAGCGTGCCAGTGAACTCGCCAGAAATATGGTTACCAAGTACGGTATGAGCGATAAACTTGGTCCGATTATGTTTGGTGAGTCCGAGTCGGCTGGTGTATTCCTTGGACGTGATCTCGGACATACTCGCAATTATTCCGAAGAGACGGCCAACCAAATTGACGAAGAAGTCGAGCGGTTTATTTCCGAGGCTATGGAAAATGCCAAACGCAAGATTTCTGAGCATATGGATAAACTGAAGATTGTTGCCGAATACCTGATTGAAAATGAAAAGGTGGACGGCGATAAGTTCCTCGAACTGATGAAGGACGAGGAGACTGTCTAAGATTTAACAACCGGCAACCTTGTTGCCGGTTGTTCCGTAAGGTAACCAATCCCTCAAAGAGCTTCTATTATGATGATGTGTCCCAAAAAATGGTGGCATCATCTTTAGAAGAAATAGCATTAGGTGATGCCAATGATGATGGATTTGTTGATATGAAGGATGTGCTTCGACTTCGGAAAGATATCCTTGTTAATGAACTAAAATAATATATCACATAGTATGAGGATACTCCCCGTCACTTTCAGGAAAAGTGACGGGGAGTATTTGTTGCATATAAGGTGCTTGGTAGTAAAAACAGGAAATATGGGAAATAATTTCAAAATATGGATAACCCTATTATACACTTGGCAAGCAAAAAAATTACAAAAGTCAATAGGTTAATTTGTGTTTGATGTGACAAATTATGGCCATGGATTATGGTATTAATTATGGTATAATCGAGACACGAAAGAAAGCGGGTGATTAATTACTGATTATTTTGTTCGAATGAAAACATGAAACATTATTGAATGGGGGACTGTAAATGCAATTTATTGAATACACATATCGTTTGGATGAAACTGAACAGACCAGCGATGAAAAACCAAGCCGTTTTTTCAGAAGCGACTCAGAGCAAAAGATCCGCGATGCCATAGAAGAATTTAACCAAAGCTATCAAGGACATGTGATGGCAGCTCTTAAAAGTATCAGTACGGAGAAATTGGATTTCTTGCTGGCTACGGACGGCTATTTTGACTGTCAGACTATGCGCGATAAACTTTTTGAAATCATGGGTGCTTCCGGGCAATGCTTCAACCAAGAAGAAGTCACGCTTCAATCGTTTTTTGATGCTTTTCTTCATGGTAATGGTAGACCGAACGACACCTTTCTGGAAGAAATGGGTATTGACGAACTTGTTAAAAGCTCGGCCTTGCATGAAGAAATGGTACCGGTATTCTATGATTCCGGTAAAAGCTGGGATTTGGATTTTTGCACAAAGTTCAGCGAAGAAGTAGCTCGTATTCGCATGGGTGCCTTGGATAAAGAGTGCAACGGACATCCTGTTTCCTATATCATAAACAGTGACGATGAGGAGTTTCATCGGGCTGTTGTTTTGCGTTTGGCGGAAGAACTGTATGACGCGGATCGAATCGAAAGTGGGCGTGTAACCTTTGTGAATGTGGATGCCGTTCGCCGGTTTGATATTTTTAAGCAAGCTTTTTCCGCCGCAGAAAGCGGTGTTCTTGTCATACAACTTTTCGGTCCGGAAATTGGCTCCAAAAAAGCCGCCGATATTGCGAAGCTTGTCAATCAGAACATGCAAAATGTGCAAATTATACTGGGGTTTGCAAAAGATAACGTCAGTGTTCGCAATGCCGTTCTTCAATCAGTGGATACACGTAGTTTTCTCAGACTGCAAGAGGGTAGTCTGACGAAATCTCAGTTAAAACCGGTTTTTGAAAAAATGGCAAAAAGCAATAGAATAGCTACCGACCATGATCTTTATAACCGTTTAAATGACGATGTGCAGTACAGCAAACCGGAGGCAGAGGGAATCTTTGCCGGTTGGCAAAATGAAAAACTGGTCAAGAAATCCTATCCTCAGTACTGCGAAGTTCTCGAGGCGGAACCCGACAAAGTGGTTTCATCTGCCCGAGAAGAGCTTCAGTCTATGATTGGGCTTGATGCTGTGAAAAACATGGTTGATGAAACCATCAATTTCTTTAAAGCCCAAAAGCTTTATGAAAAAAACGGAATAGTGGACATCTGCCCCTCTATGCATATGGTTTTTACCGGAAATCCCGGAACGGCAAAAACTACAGTGGCGCGCTTGCTGTCACAAATCTTAAAAGACGAGGGGATTCTGAGAACAGGAACTTTCTTAGAAGTTGGCCGTGGTGATTTGGTTGGCAAATTTGTCGGGTGGACCGCACCTACAGTGGCGAAAAAGTTTCAAGAAGCATCCGGCGGTGTCCTCTTCATTGATGAAGCGTATTCTTTGGTTGACGAAACAAATCATAGTTTCGGCGACGAAGCCATTGATGCCATTGTCCAAGAAATGGAAAATCATCGGGACGATGTGATTGTGATTTTTGCGGGATATCCGGAACCAATGAACGAATTCATTTCTCGAAATCCCGGACTTCGTTCCCGTGTTGCTCGTCATATTCAGTTTGACGATTATTCTGCAGATGAGTTGTGCGAAATCACCTGCATGCAAGCCTCTCGCAAGGGATTTTCTTTCACAGACGAAGCTAAGAATAAAATTCGTCTCGTAATGGAAGACGCTAGACAGAAACCAGAGTTTGGCAATGGTCGTTTTGCCAGAAATATCTTTGAAAAAGCTTGCTTTGCTCAAGCCAATCGGCTGATGAACAAATCAACCGGCGACATTTCTACCCAAGATGTTCGCACTTTGGCGGTTGAAGATTTGAGAGATTTTGATACTGTCACGAGCGTTTCAAACGCATCCAAAACCACACCATCATTTAAAATCGGGTTTGCCGGTTGATGATTTGAAACGGATATACAAACACACAAAATGACCGGTCCTTCGGGGCCGGTCGTATCTATTTATGAGAATGATGTTGTGCTTTATAAAACTGAATGGCTCTGAGAATATATTCTACTTGTTCGTTTGTTGATAAGCTTTCGGGTAAAAAATTGAGGAGTCTATCCATGGGAATTTTAAGAGTTTCTCTTTGATTTGGTTTTTCCGTGGAAAGAATCTGTTCTATGATTTTTCGGTTCAGCGTGTCTTTCTTTGCATGCTGATGAAGATGCCAGCTTTGCGAGTAGGATGGTGTGCAGTCATTCTCTTCACAAACATCAAGAACCATCTGCTGCCAATACTTATCCAAAAAGGATAATTCCACACCAACGGAAAACGCCATTTTATCTTTGTCCATCCAGTTGAGTAACTCGGGGATTAAGTATGTTAAACGGATGTAGCGCTGTACGGTGCGTCCACTTTCGTTTTCGGCAATCTTTTCACGGGACTTGTGGCCTGTTTGTCCATATGTTTTTCCTCGGTGGGAAATTGCTTCCATTTTCATTTTGTATGCAAATGCTTTTTCAGAGGGCAAAATGTGTTCGCGTTGAAGATTTGAATCTACCATCATAATGATACTTTCTTCTTCGGTAAGATTGCCGAAGACAATGGCGGGTATTTTATTAATTCCTAATGACTGACAAGCCACACATCGACGATGTCCGGAAATTAGTTCATATCCCTTGTCATATGGATTTGGCCTTGCCAAAACCGGAACCAGTACACCGAATTCAGCAATGCTCTTTTTGAGTATGTTCATTTCAATGTCATTGTTTACCTTGTATGGACAGTTATGGAACGAAACAAGTTCGGATAGTTCTATTTCTTTGCTTAGAGAAGTTGTTGCACCTTTTTCTTTTTGGAAATTCATATAATTGGCCCCTTTGCTTTTAATAGTGAGTGATGGATTTGTGCTGAGTACAATCTATATATGTTAGAAAAAAGTTTTTATTAAAATTTGGTTTTGAAAAAACATGATTAGAAATGAGATTACTTTTCAAATACAGAACGCACATCCGATAAGGATGTGCGTTGTCTCTTACTGACCGATTTTTCAATGATTAAACGATTATTTGTGTGGAGCCGTGGTTGATGGTGCAAAATCGGGGGCTTTTTATTTGGCGTGAAACAGCGGCAGCAAGAGGCTGTGTAAATACAGTATATAGAATACAATTCTTAAAATCGAATGTGTGAATGAAAAGGTAAAAGTACTTTACATCAAACCGGGATTATGCTATGCTAAAAACACCACACAAAAATCATATATTTTCGGCGGATGCGCACGTTTTTTTGCCATTGGTAAAAATGTGAGCTTCAGTTTCGCGTGCGTTGGCCGCTGACTTCTGATTTTTGTGTGGTGCAAAATCGGGGCTTGCGTTTTTCGGTGCGTAGCTTCGGTTGCGCACCTTTTTTCTTTTTGGAGGAATATCAATGAAAAAGCATCTATCTATTCTAATTGTCTTGGTATTTTTGATTGTGGCAATCAGCATTATTGGTTCGTCGGCCTCGACGGGTGAGGGGAATGTTCAAATCTATAAATTTACTTTTGAAGATGAAAATTCCACTTCAATTTTAAAAGGAAAGAATGGAGACTATGTCGGTGAAGTTGTAGAATGGCCGGAAGATTCTGGCAACCACTGCTTGCGTTATGAATTAAACGAAATCACACATTGGGGCCCTGGTGGTTTACATCCGTATATATGCCCTGACGGAATTAATGACATTTTGTCGGCACAAAGTGGCTGGAAAAATGCTGGTTCTGAACTCATAATAAGTGCGGATTATGCACTCAGTGTTCCTATGAGTATAGATTCCTATATGTACCCGTTCTTTCTTTTTAATGGGGAGGAAGAATACTATCCCTCCCCCGAGACCGGAAGTTTTTTTGCGGGGACAAATGAACTCAAAACAACTAGTTGGTCTTTAAATTTATATGATGTTAGTGGAGGGTTCCTTGACGGCATCGCTTTCGCAGATGAGTACACCTTTGATGACGGAATCTATTTTTATGTTGATAATATTCAACTGTCTTGGGATGGTGAGTGGACAGACGTGGGTGAGGTGTTTATCGGTTATCCCAATGGAGCTCTTTGTGAGATGTCTGATCTTAAATTGAGTGCGCCTGTAACAACCACGACTACAACCACGACTACAACCACGACCACAACCACGCCCACAACAACAACTACAACTACGACTATGACTAAAATTTCACCAACAACTACGTCTATTATCTCAGACAGTACCACGAGTATGACAACTTCGGTGACAACTAGTGCTGCAAGCACAACAACCATCGCGACAAATACAACGATGGTGACTGAACAGACGGCTGCGGTTGGTGAGGATGGATTTACTACAACTACAGCTACTGAGATTGTGCCAACCACAACTACGGTTCCACAAACTGAACCAACTGAAGAAGAATCAAACGAAAGTGGAAAGCTTGGTGATGCGAATGGCGATAATGAGATTGATATGAAAGATGTATTGGTTATTCGCAAATATGTGGCAGGGTTCGCTGTTAATATCGACTGCGTTGCTGCCGATACGAATAGCGATGGGTCGGTCGATATGAAGGATGTGTTGACTGTCCGTAAATTTGTAGCAAAGCTTATTCCTGTTATTGGTGGCGGTGAAAATGAAGTTTGTTATCCTGTAAATGCGCTGGTTTCAAAACAAATAGAACATAATGAGGATGGCAGTTCTTATGTAGAAGCTGAGTATACTTATGATGAAAATGGATATCTATTGAAAGAAACATACTACGCACCTGATGGTGGTGTAAGCTATTGGATTGAGTATGTACGCGATGCGAGCGAAAACGTGATGAGTCAATGTTATTATAATGTTGACGGTGCTGTAGTCGAATGTTACGAATGGTATAAATATACTTATGATGAAAATGGAAATGTTTTGACAAAAACATTATGCAACACAGATGGAAGTCCATGTGCTTGGACCGAATATTCGTATGATGAAAATGAAAATCTGACAAGTGAGTATATTTATTTTGATGGCAACATTGACAGCCATCGAGAATATACTTACGATGCAAACGGAAATCAAACAGGTATTTTTTCATATAATTCTGATGGTGACCTAGATGGGTGGATAGAATTTATATATGACGAAAAGAATAACTTGATTGAAGAAATCAACTACCTCGGTGAGAGTTACATAGATACTCGACATGTACATACTTATGATGAAAGAAACAATTTGATACATAGTTTTCACTATGAAGGGGATGTTCTTTTAGCAACAGAAGAGTTTTCCTATGATCAGAAAGGTAATGCAACGAGTTATCGCTGGTACGAAGAAGACAACATAGAATGGTCGTTTTCCTGGGATGCAGTCTATGATGAAGATAATAACCGTATACAAGAACGACACTACAATAATGACGAAAGTATTAACTGGGAAGATTCCTGGGATGCTACCTATGATGAAAACGGAAATTCGTTGACTGTAACGCATTTTGATGCGGATGGAAACATCCTTAATAAGACTGTGAACACTTACGATGAAAACGGCTGCCTAACGAGCACACGTTTCTATGATGCCGATAACAATATCATTTTCGGTGATTGGGTCTATCCGTACGATTCTACTTTTGACAAAAACGGAAATCAACTGAGTATCCAATGGTTCAATGCAGATGGCAGTAAAGGCCCTTGGATTGAGTATGTTTATCTGAATCAGTCTAATCCGACACCCAAGCCGAGAGAGAAATAAGTATAAAATCCTAGCTGTTCGGTTGGGGTCAAAATCAAGTAGGAGGAATTCTATGTTTTGTAAAAATTGTGGAAAAGAGTTGCCAGACAATTCAACATTTTGTAAGTTTTGCGGGGAAAAGCAAGCCGCAAAGACTATTAAGCAAAACCAAAGGGCGGAAATGCATAATAAGTGGAATGTTTTTTGCGTGGTAGCTCCTTTTATAAGTGTGGTTTCGTTCTTCTCGGCTTTTGTGTCTGCAGAATCTTTGGCAGGACTTATTGTATCTGTTATTTCTTCTATTGGTGTGGCGCAGGCTATACTTAACAGAGAGAAAGGTGCTTTATTAGGTGTGCTTGGTTTTATTGCCGGTGCAATCATGGTCATCATTGCGGGCATTCAAGGCTCATCTATTTTATAATTTTGGAGG
This sequence comes from Acutalibacteraceae bacterium, assembly GCA_045639905.1. Taxonomy (GTDB): domain Bacteria; phylum Bacillota; class Clostridia; order Oscillospirales; family Acutalibacteraceae; genus RGIG426. The sequence goes on along the minus strand of JAZUDZ010000020.1, from coordinate 32,498 downwards.
ATATTAATATGAGTTCTTTTTTAGATAAATTGGCTCAAAATGGTAAATCGGCAATAAGTACAGTTGGCAGCAAGTCAAAAGAATATGCAGACGATTTGAGAATGGAAAAACTGTATCGAGATCTTGGAAAGAAATATTTTGAAAATCATAAAGAAGATTATTCTGAAGAGTTTGTCAAGGAAATGAAGTCTTTACTTGATTTGGAGAAACATATTATTGAATTGAAAGAGAATCGGGAAGCGGAAAAATTGGCAAATGAGGAAAGACGAAAGGCTGAAATGGACTTAACGGACCACTCTGGTGATGTTCGTTGCTCAAAATGCAATTCATGGATTGCTTCTGACAGTCGTTTTTGTGAGGTATGTGGTTGTTCGGTTTCTATTGCACAATCCGATTTATCCAATGTATCAGAAGAAAACACAGAGTCCTTTTTGGATTCGGAACGGCTTACGTCTGTTTAAAGTCACATTATTTAACCGAAATAGTGTTTTTTTTGCTCTTGTGTTAGAAATAATGTGCGAAGATGGAAAAATGTCCAGCATCTTATGGTGCTGGACATTTTTACTTAATTATGCAATTTGGGAAACAGTTTATATGCGTTTTCATTAGTTCGTTCCAAAAGAGCTTCAACAGAAACACCCCGAACAGCAGCAATCACTTCCGCCGTGTTTTGAATCATGCCGGAGTGGCACCGTGTTCCTCGAAAGGGAACGGGGGACATATAAGGGGCGTCGGTTTCCAAAACCAATCGGTCAGCCGGAACGAATGCGGCGGCTTCGACAGGCTTGCGTGCATTTTTAAATGTGACAGCACCGCCAAGGCCGATCGACATGCCGATTTTTAATACTTCTTTTAGCATTTCAACGCTTCCTGAAAAGCAATGAACGACACCTTTCGGTTTGTATTTTTGAAGTAAACGAAGTGTATCTTCGTGAGCTTCACGATCATGAACAATAACCGGTGCATCCAGTGTAACAGCCAATTCTAATTGTTTTTCAAACCAATATCTTTGCAATTCCTTTGGAACATCATCATAATGATATTCAAGCCCGATTTCTCCGATGGCTACAACTTTTGAATTGTTCAGATATTGATGTTTAAATGTAGACAGTATTTCGTCTTCTGAATACTGGTTGATATCCGGAAGAATATCGGAAGGGTGTAATCCAACGGCAGCATAACAAAACGGATATTTTTCGGAGAGGGCAATGGTTTCTCTAGCCGAGGACATGTTGGTTGCCGCATTTAAAACCGCACAGATTCCCTTAGATGGAAACGAGGACAGAAGTTCGTCTCTGTCCTCGTTAAATGCTTCATCCTGATAGTGTGCGTGTGTATCAAGAATTGCCATGTCAACGCACCTGGGAACCAGACGGAATGCTGTCGTCAACAAATAAGACTTTCACATCATCGCCGGCATCAGCAGCCAAAATCATTCCTTGGCTTTCAACACCACAAAGAACGGCGGGCTTTAAGTTAGCAACAACAACAATGGATTTGCCAATCAAGTCTTCCGGTGTATACCACTGTGCGATGCCGGAACACACGGTTCTGTCTTTTCCGCTTCCGTCATTTAATGTAAGTTTCAGGAGTTTTTTGGCTTTCTTTACGGGTTCACAAGCGGTGATTTTTGCAACACGCAAATCCACTTTGGCAAAATCATCGATAGTGATTTCGTCCAGGAAAGTGATACCCGGGACATTTGCGGCAGCCAAAGCTTTTTCACGTTCTTCCATAACTTCTGCCAAAACCTTTTCAGCATCCAAACGGGCAAATAAGGGCTCCGGCTGGTTTACACAGAAGGTGTCAACAAGACCAAAGGATGCCTGCTCCCAAGCGGTAACATTGTCGGCCACATTTAATTGCTTGAAAATGGAGGAGGAAGTGTCCGGAGTCATTGGTTGCAAGAGAATACCCAAAACACGGATGCAGTCAAGCAAATGATATAATACAGCCTCCAAACGAGGTTTATCTTCCTCGTTTTTCGCCAGTACCCACGGAGCGTTCTCGTCGATATATTTGTTGCACCGTCTGGAAAGATCCATGATGGCAGAAGCGGCGTCGGCCATGTGATAAGAATCCATGGCTTTGGTATATTTCTCAACGCAAGCGGAAACGGTTTTTTCCAAATCGGCATCACTTTCGTTGAAGGCACCTTTGGAAACCTTGCCGCCAAAGTATTTATTCGCCATTGCGATGCTGCGGTTGACGAGATTGCCGAGTGTATTAGCCAAATCCGTGTTGTAGAGCTCGATAAAAGCTTCGTATGTGATATTGCCATCTTGAGCAAAAGGAATTTCAGAAAGCATAAAATAGCGAACGGCGTCCGCGCCAAAGCGCTTTACCATATCGTCGGCATAAATAATATTTCCTTTGGACTTGCTCATTTTCTCTTCACCGAACAAAAGCCACGGATGTCCCAGTACTTGTTTCGGAAGAGGCAGACCAAGCGCCATCAAAACAATGGGCCAGTAAATGGTATGGAATCGAACAATATCTTTGCCGATGACATGAACATCAGCCGGCCAGTATTTGTTAAACAATTCTCCGGAACCATCCGGGTTGTAGCCGATTCCGGTGATATAGTTGGAAAGCGCATCAATCCATACATAGATAACGTGTTTCGGATCAAAGCTGACCGGAACACCCCATGTAAAGGTGGAACGCGTTACACACAAATCCTGAAGACCCGGCTTTAAGAAGTTGTTAATCATTTCGTGACGACGGGAATCCGGCTGGAAGAAGTCAGGAGTTTGATTATAATACTCCAAAAGTTTGTCTTGGTATTTGCTTAAACGCAGAAAATACGCTTCTTCTTTGGCGTCCTGAACATCGCGTCCGCAGTCCGGGCATTTGCCGTCCACAAGTTGGGACGGAGTGAAGAAGGATTCACAGGGGACACAGTATTTTCCTTCGTATTCACTTTTGTAAATGTCGCCTTGTTCATAGAGTTTATCAAAAATCCGCTGAACGGATTTTTCGTGATCTTCGTCTGTGGTACGGATGAAGCGGTCATAGGTAAGGTTGAGGCAATCCCAAACAGATTTAATCTGTTCGGCAACACCGTCAACGTATTCTTTCGGAGAAATCCCGCTTTCCTCGGCGGCTGTCTGAATTTTCTGGCCGTGTTCGTCGGAACCGGTCAAAAAATGAACATCGTAACCGCACATTCGTTTATACCTCGCAATGGTATCTGCCAAAACGGGATCATACGCATTTCCGATATGCGGTTTGCGCGATGCATAGGCAATGGCAGTTGTAATGTAAAATGTCGGTTTACTCATGTAAAAAGCCTCCTAACGAAATGTAACATTTCTAAAATAATAGCATTTTTAGGGCTTAAAAACAAGGGAAAAGCGCAAAAATGGCCGTCGTTTTCAATCGGTAAATACTTTTTGGAATATAAATGTGAATTTTTCGTAAATTTATGCGAGAGAGTGTGTGGTTTCAAGGTCGGAATCGTTGACTTTCTTAACTTATAAATATATAATATATGCTGTATATGTATGTGAAAAAGGAGGGGCTGTTTTGAAGTCGATACGGATAATTTTGCTTACAATTTGTCTGCTGATTTGTTTTCTTTTCAGCGGTTGTACATTGACCATTAATTCGGACAGTTCCCTAATTGTGCCGCCAATGGGAACCGGTGATGAACGTGCAATTCAATCGGCACTCAGAAACTATATCGGTGATACATACGGGGCTGAAAAAGCAAATCAGTATAAGCTGAAATATCCCACAGAAGGTGAATTCAGTACTTCTTTTATTTTTGGGGATATCAATGGCGATACAAAAAGAAATGAAGCGATTGTGTTTTATGCTTTGGCAAATGAACAAAACAAGATTCATTTGAATTATTTGCGTAAAATCGATTCTGATTGGGTGTCAATATCCGATTGGGGCAGTGAATATTCTGCCGTTCGGGAAGTGGTATTCCGCGACATGGATGGAGATGGTACGCAAGAACTGCTTGTGGGCTGGACAATGAGTGCTACCCACGAAAGTCATTTGTGTTTGTTCAAAATGTCTCAGCTTACCATGACCGAAATCGGTTCGTACTTGTATACGGATTTGCGATTTGAAAAAATGCGTTCCGAAGAGGCAGAGGATTTGCTTCTGTTCCGAATTGGTGGATCGGACAACGTTAGCAGTGTCCGTTTGATTTCTGTAATCGATAATCAGGCGGAAGAAGTGGGAACGGTTCATATTGACGGTTATATCAAAAGTATTTCCAACTTTAAAGGGATTTCCGTTGACGGAAATAAAAAAGGTATTTGGTTTGATGGATCTAAGGAGGATTCCGGTGTCATTTCCGAGCTGATTTATTGGAACGGAGAAAAACTAATTAATCCTTTCTACGATGACACAACCAATATGACAACCCTAACGGCCCGGTCTTCCGGTCTCGCATCGGCCGATGTGGATGCGGATGGTAACATGGAATGGGCTCGTTCCGAAAAAATACCGCGTAATGATTTGATGGATACGCCGGACGATCAGGTTTGGCTTACGGAATGGTGTTCCTGGGATTATGCATCCAATACCGTTCAGTCCAAATTTTATGCTGTTGCGGTTCCGGAAGGGCAATATATGTTCCGTGTGGATGAGGATTGGCTTTCTTCCGTTACGGCCTATTATACGCCGGCAACTAAGACATTTGTCCTTTGTGATAAGGATAAACGAGGAAACACGGAAGTAATGGTGAAAATCTGTCCCGAAGAAATTGCAGAGGAAGAAACATCCGGCGCAATTGATTCGGCCGTTGTAGACAGAAAAAACGGCTCTTATCATGTTTATTTGAACACACTGGCCGAACATAAGATTGACGAGAACGAAATTTTGTATCGGTTTATTGATTTATAAGGAGGCTGAAGAGGAATGAAACGTGTGATTGTTTGTGAAGATGAAGAATCTATTCGTTCCTTTGTGGTTATCAGTTTGAAATATAACGGCTATGAGGTTGTGGAGGCTCCAACGGGAGAAGATGCCATACATGCCTACGAGGAATTAACGAATTCCGGCAAAGACGTAGACATTATGCTTCTCGATGTGATGCTTCCCGGCATAAACGGGTTTGAGGTTTGCAAACAGATCCGTGAAATGGACAAAGAGGTCGGCATCATTATGCTGACGGCCCGCTCTCAAGACTCCGAAAAGGTCGAAGGGCTGAAAGACGGTGCAGACGATTATATTACAAAACCATTTCAACTGGATGTCTTTTTAGCACGTGTGGAAAGTGTTTACAGACGTGTTTCTATGATTCGCAGCCGTCACAATGGTGATTTGTCTTCCGGTACTTTTGTGCTGGATTCTCATGCCATTAAGCTTCGCAATAATGATAAAGTATACGATTTAACACAACTTGAGTTTTTGATTTTACAGACATTTTTTGAGAATCCCGACAAGGTATTCAGCCGTACGGAACTCCTGAACAAGGTTTGGGGGCCGAATTATGAGGATACCGACGGGGGAAAGAAACTGGTAGACGTTGCGCTTAGACGTCTTCGTGTAAAAATTGAAGAGGATCCGTCACAGCCGATGCATATTTGCAATAAGCGTGGTGAGGGATTCTACTGGGTTCCGTAACCAACACTTAGAAAACGTTAGGAAAGGGGGCAACAATCGTGAAATCCGGTATTAAGGGTATTACCAAACGATGGCTGTTGAATGGCCTTGGAATGGTTGTATTGTTTTTGGTCATCATTGTATTGATTTTTTGTTTCTTCATTTCAAACTACTATTATCACGATATGGAAGCCTCTTTGACAGACTATGCAAATGTAGCATCCAATACATTTTCCCGCTACTTTAAAGATGAAACATTTGATATGGAAACGGCTTTAAAAGAGTATGTGCTGAACTTTGAACATAAGGAAGAAGCCGAGGTTGACCTGGTTGACACAGACGGACATGTACTGTTGACGTCTCAGGGATTTGGCGACGACAGAGATCGGATTCCGGAGTGGGAAGATTTGCAGGATGCTACTGAAATGACCACGTGGAAGGGAAAAATCTCGTCGGGTGAGCGCGTTGTTGCCGTTACGGTGAAAATCCCCACTTATGACGGGAATGCCTATGCTTTGCGTTTTGTGTCTTCCTTCCGACTGGCATATCAGCAAATCCAGTCGATTCTTGTCATTGTTTTGGTAATTGTATTAATCGTTATCTTTTTCGTGATTTTATCGAATTCGTACTTTGTCAGTACGATTATTAACCCGGTGAAAGAAATTGGACGTTCAGCCAGAAATATTGCCCTTGGCCGTTATGATGACCGTATTGCCAAACGATACAATGATGAAATCGGTGATTTGGCTGATACCATAAACTATATGGCCGAGGAGCTTTCCAACGCTGAACAGGTTCAAAATGAATTTATTTCCTCGGTTTCTCACGAACTGCGCACTCCGCTGACATCCATTAAAGGATGGAGTGAAACCCTAAACTATGTAGGTCTTGATAATGAAGAAATGATTCGTCAGGGATTAACAACCATTTCGAGCGAATCGGACCGTTTGGCCCGCATTGTGGAAGATTTGCTGGACTTTTCGCGTATGCAAAACGGAAGATTTTCCATTCGTCCCGAAAAAATGGACTTGCTGGCGGAACTGGAAGATACCATTATGCTCTACAAAGAGAGAGCCAAGAAACTGAATATCGATTTGGAATATGTGGAATTCCCGAAGAGCACACTGGTTCTTTTTGCGGATAAGTTCCGTATTCGTCAGGTTCTTGTAAACGTTGTGGACAATGCAATTAAGTATTCTCCGGAGGGCGGAAGCGTTCGTGTGGAAGTTGCCGATATGGGGAATATGGTACAGGTGGTTGTCAGTGATACCGGTATCGGTATTTCCCGGGAGGATTTAGGTCATATTACCGATCGCTTTTTCCGTGCCAGTAAGAGCGGAGGAATTCCCGGTTCCGGCATCGGACTGGCTGTTGTCAAAGAGATTGTTGACGCTCATCACGGCGTTTTGGAAATAGAGAGTGAAGAAGGAAAGGGAACGACTGTTTTGATTTCCCTCCCGAAAACGCAAGAAATTGATAGAAAGGACTCTTAAATAGAAATGAGCAATACTGAAAAAGAAGTAAAACGAACATCGATTGGGGGACAAGCCTTAATCGAAGGTGTTATGATGAGAGGTCCCCAAAAGACTTCTATGGCTGTAAGACACACATCCGGTGAGATTGTGATGGATAGTTGGGATAATCCCGACACGCACAAATCGTTTGTTTGGAGAACTCCTTTCGTCCGTGGCATTTTTATGTTTGTGGACTCCTTGATTTCCGGCTACAAAGCACTGATGAAATCCGTGGACATGTCCGGAATCGGAGAGGAAGAAGAAGAGGAAAAGCGGAAGAGAGAAGAAAAACAAGAGGCCAAGCGTAAGGCGAAACTGATCAAAAAATATGGCGAGGATTATGTTGAGCCTGAAAAGACGGAAGAGGAATTGGCAGCGGAACAGGCCGAAAAAGAACGTAAGCAAAAAGCCAGTGATGCCATTTTCTATTCGGTTCTTACCGTGGTGAGTACGGTGCTGGGATTGGCACTGGGATTGTTTTTGTTTATTTGGCTTCCCATTTTTCTGTATAACACCTTGAAGGCCGCCGTGCCGTTCTTTGACAAGCCGATTTTACAGTCTGTTTTTGAAGGCATTTTGCGCATCACTATCTTTATTTTGTATATTGCATCTACGGCTCTTATGAAGGATATTCGACGTGTATACATGTATCATGGATCTGAGCATAAAACAATATTCTGTTATGAGCACGGAAAAGAGCTTACCGTTGAGAATGTACGGAAAGAATCCCGTTTCCACCCTCGCTGCGGTACTTCGTTTATGATTCTGATGCTCCTGATTGGAATTTTCTTTTCGATGATTATTCCGACAAATATCAACTCCTTCCTGCGTGCGGGAATTAAGCTTCTTATGCTCCCGTTTGTTATGGGAATCGGATACGAGGCTATAAAACTTGCAGGGCGTAGAGACAACACATTTACGAGAATTATTTCGGCACCCGGTATGTGGGTTCAGCACATAACCACAAAGGAGCCGACTGACGATATGATTGAGTGCGCAATTGCCGCATTTAAAGATGTTATTCCGGAAAATGCTGACGAGGATAAGTGGTAAATTATGACATACCGAGAACTCTACAGACAAATATTAACGAGTTTGCAAAACTCCGGTTGTTCCGATGCCCGGTTTGATGCCGGTTGCATTTTGGAAGATATCGGGGGATTGCCGTTCGCGGAACGCTCTCGTTATTGGCAGGAATATGTTCCGGAGGAAATTCGTTTTGAAGTGGAGCAGGCTACGGCTCAAAGAATGGCCGGAAGACCTCTTCAGTATATTTTAAAGAATTGGGACTTCTTGACTTTGACACTGCGTGTTGGTGAAGGTGTACTGATTCCAAGACCTGAAACGGAACTGCTATGTGAAATTGGCGCCAAATATCTACGTCAAAGGCCACTGGATTTCCCGCAAGTATGGGATTTGTGTGCCGGATCCGGATGTGTTGGCTTGGGAATAGCAACCCTCCACAAAGAATCTCATGTAACATGTGTAGAGTTGTCGGAGGCAGCTTGCTATTATTTACGATATAATGTGGCATCCCATCCGGAATGTAATGTGGATATGGTTCAAGCTGATATTTTAAAGGATTCCGATATACTGGCGGGAAAGGCAGACTTAATTGTTTGTAACCCTCCATACATTCGTTCGGACGAATTGATTACGCTTCAAAGAGAAGTTAAGCATGAACCCAGAATGGCATTGGACGGTTCAAATGATGGTTTGATTTTCTATCGTTCTCTTGCGGAGCACTGGGTACCGAAATTGGCACCGGAAGGAATGATGGCTGTTGAAATCGGGGAAGACCAAGGTGAAGATGTCAGCACTTTATTTAAAAATGCAGGTCTTGCGGATGTTAAGATTTATCAAGATGCCGCCGGACTTGACCGTGTCGTGACAGGTATTCATATGTAAGAAAAAGCACCCATTACTGGGTGCTTTCTTTTTGGCTTGTTATCAATTTTTAGAGAAGTACTGAATAGCAAAACGCGCGATTTTAATAACTTCCATAAGGAAGAAGGGAATTACCGAAAGACCTGCCGCCAATGCCCATTGGCCACTTGTCAAGGTGACGGTTGCAAAATAAGGCTGCAAAACAGGTAACGCACATACCAGCACAAGAAGTACAACGGACAGGACCGAGGAAACAAACAGGAACGGATTTCTGTAGATTCGGCTGCCGATAAGAATGTGCTCGGTTCGAATGGTGAAGGCCTGCAATATTTGAGAGAATCCAAGAGTCAAAAAGGCCAGCGTTTCGGGAAGTCCGTCTATTCCTTTTCCGCATCCGTATAAGTAAGCACCGAGAGAAACGGCAAGAATAAGAATCGCATGTCCGAAAGATTGAATTGACAATGCGTGAGAGAACAAACCTTCCTTGTTTGATCGAGGCTTTTTATTCATAACGGATTTTTCGGCGGGCTCTTGCATTAAAGCGATGGTGGGAAGGCAGGAAATGATGGCGCTGAGAAACAGCAAATGAATGGGGAACAGGGGATTGTTCTTAGAGAGCAAGAGACCAATCAAAACCAGCAGGATTTGACTCATGCCACAGGTCAAGATATATTTGATGACTTTACGCATATTGGCATATACACCGCGCCCATGCCGTACAGCGGAAAAGATGGTGGTGAAAGACTCGTCGGCAAAAACCATATCGGAAGCGTTTTTCGCAACGTCGGTTCCAAAGGTTCCGCGTACGCAACCTACATCTGCTGCTTTTAAAACCGGAGCGTCTGCAACGGATTCTCCTGTTATGGTTACGGTGGCGCCGACAGCTTGCCAGGCTTTTAGAACTCGTAGTTTATCTTCGGACGCAAGTCCGGCATAAACCCGGAAACGACGGATTTTATCAATTAGCTCGATGTCGGGCATTTTTGCGACTTCCTCGCCGGAAATCGCTTCCGTTTCGTCTTGAATCAGGTTCAATCGTTTTCCGATAGCAACGGCCGTGTTGATGTGGTCACCGGTTATCATAACCGTATCAATTCCGGCTTCTTGACATTGCTTGATAGCGGCTACGACCTCTTTTCGAGGAGGATCAATCATTCCAATCAAACCACCGAAGGTTAAATCATATTCCAAATTTCTCGGTGTGATGTGCGCCGGAATATCATCAATGTACTTGTAGGCAATTGCCATAATTCGAAGGGCGTCTTTACCCATCTTTTTGTTGGCGGCCATAATTTGTTCCGTGGCGACATTCTCCGTACAAAGCGGAAGAATCTCGCGCAGTGATCCTTTGACAATGACCATCTTCTGATTTTCCATCATATGGATGGTGGTCATTCTCTTTCTTTCGGAATCATAGGGGATTTCACCGACTTTCGGATACATACCAAGCAAATGATCTTTTTCCATTTTGTGGTGTGCCGCGTAGGAAAGAACGGTCAGCTCCGAGGGGTGTCCCGTGCCTATTTCCTTTCCGTCTTCAATTTTCAAACTGGCTTCCGAACAAAGTGTTGCCATTTGAACCAAAGAAGATACGGAACGGTTCGGGATATCATCAAAGTAATAGATTTGTCCATCAACAAAACAACGTTCCAAGGTCATTTTTCCCTGTGTCATTGTACCGGTTTTGTCGGTACAAATGACGGTTGTTTTTCCCAGTGTCTCAATAGCTTGAGGATTGCGGACAATGGTTTTCCGTCTGGACATTCTTTTGACGCCTTTCGCCAGTGTGATTGTCGTAGTGGCAACCAGTCCCAAAGGAATGGAACTCGCGGCCAAAGCACTGACGGTGAGAAGCATATCCAGCCAGTTCAATCGATATAGTAGTCCGATGACAAAGATGGCAATACAAGCCAAAATGCCGATGAGAATCAGTCGCTGCGTTGACTCGGGAATTGTGTTCAGCAGTGATGAAAACGGAAGGTGTTTTTTTTGGTTCATAGTGGATATTTTTCCGATTTCGGTGTTCTGTCCAATGTCAACGACAACACCATAAGCTTTTCCGTGTTCCACCGTACAACCGGAATATGCCATATTTTCGCGTTTGGAAAGCGGGGTGATATTTGGAATTTCCACCTCCGCCTTTTTTAATGTGGGGAGAATTTCGCCGGTGAGACAGGATTCGTCAAGTTTCAGAATAGAGGCACGTAGCAAGCGCAAATCTGCAGGGACCAGGTCTCCTTCCTCAATGTAAACGATGTCGCCGGGGACAAGGTCTATTGCGCTGATTTGCTTTGTTTCTCCGTCGCGGATGACTTTTGCCGTGGAGGATAAGAGTTGTCTGACAGCAAAAATAGTCTTTTCCGCATGCTTTTCGTATAGAGATTGAACGAAGGCGCAAAGGACGACCAGTCCAATCATAATGACGGGAATAATCCAGTTTGTTAAGATTCCTCGATGAATGGAATACAGATCAATGCCGAGCGTCAAAAGAGATACCAAAACAGAGATGACAAGCAGCGGACTGAAAAGATGTTCTTTCAGTATTTTCCAAAAACTTTTTATTGGCTTTTCAACAACGGTATTTTTTCCATATTTTTTTCTTGCTTCTTGAACCTGTTCGGTTGTAAGCCCAAGTTTGTCATTCGTATTCAGTTCTTTTAAAACAACCGAAAGCGGTTGTGAATGCCATATCATAGAAAAGCCTCCTTGCTGCTTTGAATAATGCCACCGCCAAGGACCTGGTCCTCTTGGTAGAATACAACGGATTGGCCGGGAGCCATTGCGCGTTGCGGTTCAATAAACTGAACGGATACATGTTTACTGTCAAGTTCCGTGATAATAGCGGTTGACGGTTTGTGAGCGTAACGAATCTTTGCTTTGCATGTAATCGGGAAAGAAGTTTGGGGGAGAATCCAGTGAACGTCTTCTGCCAGTAATGTTGTTTGAAAGAGATCTTCGTTTTCTCCTAGGACTACTTCGTTTGTGTCTGCATTTTTTGAAAGGACATACACCGGGTGACCCATTGCGATTCCTAAACCTTTTCGCTGTCCGATAGTGTAGCATCGTTGGTCAGCGTGTTTTCCCAAAACGTCTCCGTTTTTGTTAACATAGTATCCTGGGGTCAGTTGACAGTGCAGTTCATTTGTTAGAAATGAAACATAGTCCCCGTTCGGAATAAAGCAGATGTCTTGGCTGTCTTTCTTGTGAGCGGTTTCAAAGCCTTGTTCTTCCGCAATTTTTCGAACGGATTCCTTATCCATACTTCCGAGGGGGAAAAGGACATGAGAGAGTGTGGATTCATTGAGTGTATACAAGAAATAACTCTGGTCCTTGGATGTACACTTCCCGCTAAATAAAGTGGTTTTATGGGAAATCGGATCTTCTTGAACACGGGCGTAGTGACCGGTGGCCAAAAAGTCAAAACCTCTGGCAAGGGTTTCTTCCATCAGTTTCCCGAATTTGATTCTGTTGTTGCAGAGTACACATGGGTTGGGGGTTTTTGCATTTTCATAAGATTTTGCAAAAGGAAGAATGATTTCTTCTCGAAACAACTGTCTCCAATCAAGTGCAATGTGAGGAAATCCGAGTTTGCCGGCAATTTCTTTAGCCGATTGAATCTCCGGATTTGTTTCGATTGAACCCTGACCGTTTAGCAATAGGGTGATGCCACATAGATCATAACCTTGTTCTTTCAAAAGATAGGCGGCGACAGAACTGTCAACGCCACCGCTCATGGCAATCAGTACGCGTTTTGACATTCAATCACCCCTCTTACATAGATACTTTATTTTATCATAAAGTCCTTGTATAAGCAACGATTTTGCTTGAATCAAGTCATAGAGAATGGTAAAATACATCCAGATAGGAGGCGAGGAAAATGCCTGAAAAATATGATGTTATCGTTATTGGCGGAGGCGCTGCCGGTATGACATGTGCCATTATGCTAAAACGACAAAATCCACAGTGTTCCGTTCTTGTTCTGGAAAAGCAGTCGCGTGTAGGGCGCAAACTGCTGGCCACGGGGAATGGCACATGCAATCTTTCCAATGAAGGAATTTATGACGGGCATTATCATAGTTCTGTAGCCGGTTTCCCGGACGTTGCTTTGGCCGCTTTTCCTCCTAAGCAGGCCATGATGTTTTTTGAGTCTGTCGGAGTGCCTTGTGAAATACGGGAAAACGGGAGAATTTACCCGTTTTGCCAAAGTGCTGCCGCTGTTTTGGATTGTTTGCGACTTGAGATGCATGCAAGAAATGTCCAGGTGGCCACGGACCAAACGGCTGTTTCCGTTCAAGGTAAACAGGGCCAAATGATTGTAAAGACACAAGACCTTGAATACACGTGCCAATATGTTGTGCTGGCTACGGGTGGCTGCGCTTCTCCATCGGTTGGCGGTTCTATGGATGGCTACGCGCTTCTTTCGGATATGGGACACACGAGAACAAAACTGTTTCCGTCTATTGTTCAAATTCAAACCGACTCTCAATTTGTAAAAGCGGTTAAAGGACTTCGCATAGATGCACTCTGCACTGTTAAGGACAGTTCTGAAACTCTTGCACAACAGTACGGAGAAGTATTATTTACGGAATATGGTTTGTCCGGACCGGCAATTATGCAGATTTCCCGTCCGGTGGGTGAGTGGGAACTGAAAAAGCAAGGAGAATTAACGCTTACAATAGACTTGCTTCCCCTGAAACAAGAAGATACCGTATGGGAAGAACTGTCACAGAGACAATCCCGTTTCGGAGATTATCTGCTGGAAGATTACTTGACGGGAATGTTTCAGCGTAGAATCGGCCAGACGATTTTACGTGTGTCCGGTGTGTTGCCGCTGAGCCGTTCTGTGTCGTCTTTGAGTCCGCACGAACTGAAAAAGATTGCATCTACAATCAAAGAATGGTCATTTACCGTGAAAGGAACACAAGGCTTCAAAGGTGCTCAGGTGACCGCCGGCGGCCTTTGTGTGGATTCTTTTGACCCGTATTCCTTACAATCAAAAAAATGTTCTCAGGTGTTTGCAATCGGTGAGGTGCTGGATGTGGACGGAGATTGTGGCGGATACAATTTGCACTGGGCATGGGCTTCTGCTTGTCTGGCCGCTTCCTCCATCGGAAGGGGAATACAGAAATGATTCGTTTAACCAATATTGTGGAATCACTGACGTATTCGGACGATTCCTTACGAAAGAAAGCTGCGGCTGAACTGAAAGTCTCAGCGGATACAATAGAAACATGTCGAATTGCGAAGCGGTCCGTTGATGCACGGAAAGGAACGGTTAAGTTCTTGTTTTCTTTGGATGTTACCGTTCGAGGGGATGAAAATGCCATTGTTTGCAAGTCAAAATCTGCAAAGGCAAAAACCTTTACACAGGAAAAATATGTTTCACCGGTTGCCGACGCAAATGTAGCGGAAAGTCCTGTAGTAGTAGGAAGTGGACCTGCCGGTTTGTTTGCGGCATTGGTTTTGGCAGAAGCCGGGCTGAAACCAATTGTGATCGAACGCGGCAAAAAAGTGGATGAACGGAAGAAGGATGTCCGTCACTTTGTTGAAACCGGTGAACTGGATACGGAATCCAATATTCAATTCGGTGAAGGCGGGGCAGGAACGTTTTCCGACGGTAAACTGAACACGGGTATTCAGAAAAATCCACGGTGTCGATTTGTTTTGGAAACGCTCGCCCGTTTTGGGGATGCCGAAGATATTCTTTGGCAAGCCAAACCGCATGCCGGAACGGATCGTTTGTATACGATGGTCTCCGGTATTCGAAAGTATTTAGAGGATGCGGGATGCGTATTTCTGTTTGAAACCCGACTGGATGATATCTTGGTTCAAAACGGAATGATTTCATCCATAACCGTAACGCACAAAGGAAAGAAAGATACGTTGCCGTGTCGAAACCTTCTTTTGTGTATCGGACATAGTGCCCGAGATACGGCTAAAATGCTGTTTGATAAAGGGCTTGTTATGCAGGCAAAACCTTTTGCGGTAGGTGTTCGTATCGAGCATTCCCGTGAATGGATAGATACGATGAGCTACGGAACTTATGCCGGTCATCCGAGACTTGGAACGGCAGATTATAAGCTGGCTGTTCATCCGAAAGACACGCGTGGTGTTTACACTTTTTGTATGTGCCCTGGGGGTGTTGTAGTTCCGGCTGCATCCGAAACAGATATGGTTGTGACAAATGGAATGAGTGAATTCGCACGAATGGCGGATAATTCAAACAGCGCTGTTTTGGTTGGAGTTTCGCCGGAAGATTTTGAGTCATCTCATCCGCTTTCCGGATTTGAATTTCAGCGAAAGCTGGAAAAAGCAGCCTTTTCGTCAGGAAAAGGACAGTATCGTGCTCCGGCACAAATGCTCGGTGATTTCCTGCATGACCGTCCTACTGTTTCATTTGGGTCTGTACGTCCGTCTTATGAACGTGGTGTGACACCCGGAGATTTACGGACTTGCTTGCCTTCTTTTATTACAGATTCCTTGAAGAAAGGAATCCCTATGATGGACCGCGGACTGCATGGCTTTTTATTTGATGAAGCGGTACTGACGGGTGTGGAAAGCCGAACCTCGTCGCCGGTGAGAATGGTCAGGGATGATTCCGGTCAATCCAACATTGTTGGAATATACCCTTGCGGAGAGGGAGCCGGATATGCCGGAGGGATTGTGTCCTCGGCAGCTGATGGAATGAAAATGGCAGAATGTGTCATTCAAAACTATTATCAAAAAAAGCCGTAACTGTGTTTGACAGTTACGGCTTTCTATATTTGGGTTAATCGTTCAGCATATGGGAGAGAAGTTTGTGTGCCTGCGGCATGGTATTGTCTGTTGCGGCTGCGGTTTTCTCTGTAAATACGGTTTGACCGCTCTTGACGGGGCGGTTACTGCGATACAGCATGTACGGAATCGGATCCGCTACATGTGTACGAATGGAAAGAGGGGTTGGGTGGTCAGGACATACGAGTAGTGTTATATCGTCGATGTCTTTCATTTCCTCCAGGAGAGGAGTCAAAATCAATTCGTCTATTTTCTCTATGGATAAGACTTTGTTTTGGATTTCCCCGCGGTGTCCGCATTCATCCGGTGCTTCCAAATGAATATAGGCATAGTCGCACCCGTTCTTGAGAGCACTAACGGCCGCATCTTTTTTTCCAGAGAAGTTGGTATCTACATAGCCGGTGGCACCATCAACCAAACAAACCTGCATGCCTGCCAAACGTCCGATTCCTTTCAGCAGGTCCACGGCTGATACCATGGCGCCTTTTAGTCCGTATTTTTGCTCAAAATTCTCCAAGGACGGACGGCTTCCATTTCCCCAGAACCATGCGGAAGTAGCCGGATTCAAGCCCTTTTTACGACGTTCTTCGTTAACGGGATGATGGACTAACAAGTCATAACTTTCTCTCATGATTTTGAGAAGGGGAGCAGCTGCCGGATCAAGCGGTAGATATTCTCCGACCACTTTGCCGCTAATGTCGTGAGGCGGTGTGATTTTCCCGAGTTTGGTTTTTCCGTTATGCCAAATGAGGCAGTGGCGATATTGTGTGCCTGTATAAAAATCGAATTCTCCGCCTCCGAATGCATCCTGGAGAGATTTTATCAGGATGTCCGCCTCAGCTGTGGAAATATCGCCGGCACAGTAGTCGACCATGGTTTTGTCGGCATACTCGGCATCTTCTGAAAGTGTTACCAAATTGCAACGTAGAGCAATATCGGTGTCGGACATATCAACGCCGATGTTTGCAGCTTCCAGAGGAGAACGTCCGGTATAACAGTCGGCCGGGTTGTAGCCAATAACCGAAAGGTTAGCGACATCACTGCCGGCCGGCATTCCTTCGGGGACGGTTGTCATCATACCAAGTTCCGAAACAGCCGATAATGTATCCATAGACGGTTTATATGCCGCCTCCATAGGTGTTTTGTTTTGAAGTTCCGGGACCGGATAGTCTGCCATCCCGTCACAAAGTAAGACAATGTATTTCATAGAAATTCCTCATTTTAATTGGTTTTCACTATTATAGCACCAGGCTTTGCCTTTGAAAAGGCGGGATTTAAACATTTTTTAATTACACAAATAGAAAAGTATTGACAAAACATTAGAAAGTGCATATTCTATACTAGACAATTAAAAAGTCCGGTAGGTGAGGCTACCACAGGGATATGGATTGCTGCCGCAAAATAGTGGAGACACTATGAGAGGGCCAGCAGGGTCTGTCGAAGAACAAGGCATACCCTAACGCAATTTCAACGATAGAAATATCGCGCCCTGCGAAGTCAAAGCTTGGAACGGTGGAACTCCCATTTTTTCGATGGGAGACAAAATGCGCAATTATTATCTTGCCACCTTCCGGGTGACAAGATTTTTTTGTTGTCAAAAACGAACGACAGGAGGGTATATTCATGGAAGAAATGGATATTGTAGAAGTTGTCGAATCATTGCTGAATCAGCATAGTTATTCGAAACTGCGAAGTATGGTAATGGATATGAACCCTGCTGACATCGGTTCCATTATGGAAGAACTCCCGACAGACGATTTGCTTATATTTTTCCGTCTCTTACCAAAAGAGTTGGCAGCTGAGGCCTTTGTTGAGGTCGATGGTGATATTCAGGAGGATTTGATTCGCGCATTTTCCGACAAGGAAATCAGCGAGGTTATGAGTAAATTGTATGTTGACGACGCTGTTGACATGATTGAAGAAATGCCGGCCAACGTGGTGCGACGTATTTTGAAATATACTGACCCGAATATGCGTAAAACCATCAATCAAATTCTTCGTTATCCCAGTGATAGTGCGGGTAGCTTGATGACAACGGAATTGGTGGATTTGGATTCGGGGATGACGGTTCGCCAAGCATTTAACCATATCCGTAAAATCGGCGTTAATAAAGAAACCATCTATACCTGCTATGTTATGGATTCTAACCGCAAGTTGCTTGGTCTCGTCACAGTCAAGGATCTGCTTCTGGAGTCTCAGGATAAACTTATTAGCGATATTATGGAAACGAATGTCATTTATGTGGACACCTTGGAAGATAAAGAAGTTGTTGCACAGACATTCAGCAAGTACGACGTGTTGGCTCTGCCGGTTGTTGACAAGGAAAAACGTTTGGTTGGCATTATAACGTTCGATGACGCTATGGACGTTATGGAAGAAGAAACCACGGAAGATATCGAAAAGATGGCCGCTATTACGCCAACGGATAAGCCGTATATGAAAACAGGTGTTTTTGAAACATGGAAGAAGAGAATTCCGTGGCTTTTGTTGTTGATGATCTCCGCAACATTTACCGGGATGATTATCAGCAGCTTTGAAGAAAAGTTGGCTGCTTCCGTTGCTTTGACAGCCTTTATTCCGATGTTGATGGATACGGGCGGCAACTCCGGCAGTCAAGCTTCCGTTACGATTATTCGTGGATTGTCACTCGGAGAAATCGAATGGGAAGACACATGGAAAGTCATTTGGAAAGAAATTCGTGTGGCTCTCCTTTGCGGAATGGTTTTGGCCGTTGTGAATTTTGGCAAGATGATGTTGGTGGACTATATGATGCTTGGCAGTTTGGGAGATTCGTTTGCCAGTGCCGTCGGGGTTGCGGCTGTTGTTTGTTTGACAATGGTGGCGACGGTATTTTTTGCCAAGATGGTTGGTTGTACGCTTCCGATTTTTGCCAAAAAAGTTGGACTTGACCCGGCTGTGATGGCCAGCCCGTTTATTACGACAATTGTTGACGCTTTATCGCTTCTCATTTATTTCAATATTGCTGTCAGTCTTTTGCATCTGTAAAGGAGTTTATTATGAAATTGTTTCAGGAGATTAGCCCGAAGGATTGGAAAGAAAATGTGTTTGACCGAATCGGGAATGACTGGATGTTGATTTCCGCCGGTCGGGAAGATGCTTTAAATACCATGACAGCCAGCTGGGGTGGTGTCGGTGTTCTCTGGGGCAAGGATGTGTCATTTGTTTTTGTACGTCCGTCTCGATATACATTTGAGTTTATAGAGAGTGAAGACTGCTATTCTTTATGTTTCTTTTCAAATGAGAAAAAGGATGTTTTGCAATATTGCGGAACACATTCCGGTCGTGATGGCGACAAAATCAAAGAAATGGATTTACACACGAACTTTGATGAAGGAACGCCTTATTTCGAAGAAGCCGATTTGGTGCTGATTTGCCAGAAAATGTATTGGCAGGATATGGATGCCGAGAATTTCCTTGACGAGGAGATACACCGGTTTTATACCGATGGCGACTACCATCGTGTGTATGTTGGAGCTATTACGAAAGTTTTGCAATCTTCATCAGAATAAAAAATTTTAAAGTCGACAGTTTTTGTCGGCTTTTTTTGTTGAAAAAAAACTAATAATTTGATATTATAAGGTTTCAAATATATATAGAGGAGATGAGAGCAGTGAAATTTCGTTGGGACCGTAAATATTTATACTGGGGAATTACAGCATTCGTTGTGGTTGCTTGCAGTATGATTTTTTATTGGATGGTAAAAGACTGGAACACTGTGTTCAAAAAAATTTCGGATATTTTCACAGCTTTAAGTCCCGTCTTGTATGCTTTTGTGTTTTCTTTTCTTTTGGCGCCGATTTGCAACTTTTTGGAAGACAATTTCTTTATTAAGTTGGGAAGGAAGTTGCATAAGAAAAATGAGCAAAAAGCGAAAAGATTTGCCAGAGCTTTTAGTGTAACCGGATCCGTTTTGTTTGGAGTTCTTTTGGTTGCCTTTTTGCTTTATTTGATTATTCCCCAAACCTATAGCAGTATTCAGTCTTTGGTTGAGAGCTTCCCGGGGTATGTTGATACTCTTATAACGAAAATCAACTCGTTTACTCATAATAAAGAAACCGGTTTGTGGCACGACCTGGTGGTTGTGATTAATTCTCTTTACAATTCCATTATTGACATGCTCAAGAAAACAGGAGCGGCCAACTTCGACACCTTGCTGACCGGCATTTCTGCTGGTGTTATCAGTGTGTTCCGTGTGTTGTTCTCGCTCATTGTCGGTCTGGTCATGACCGTATACTTGCTGGCGAAAAAAGAGCATTTTCTTGCTCAACTGAAGAAACTAACATATTGTATCTTTAAGAAAAAAACGGCAAACAACTTGCTGAAGACCGCTTCGCTGACATATGATATGTTCGGAAATTACATTTCTGCTCGCTTGGTTGATTCGTTAATCATCGGTGTTTTGACTTATGTCTGTATGTTGGTCTTAAGATTGCCGTATCCTGTCTTGATTAGTGTGATTGTCGGAATAACCAATATTATTCCGTTTTTCGGTCCCTTTGTGGGAGCCATTCCCAGTGCGTTGCTGATTTTACTTGTGAGTCCGATTAAGTGTTTTATCTTTATTGTGTTGATTGTTGTTATTCAGCAACTGGATGGAAATGTTATCGGTCCGCTTTTGCTTGGAAATACCACAGGGCTTAATAGCTTCTGGGTGTTAGTTTCGCTTTTGATTGGCGGAACTTTCGGGTTTGTCGGAATTATTTGTTCTGTCCCGCTATTTGCGGTTGTATACACGCTTGTAAAAGCGGCGGGAAACAGTCATTTAGAGCGTGTAGGTCTTCCGGATAACACGCTGGATTATTATAATTTGAGTTCTATTGATTTGGAGACGGGTGAGCCGATTTACAAAGTTGAACATAACAGCCTGTTCCATAAAGGCGATATTAAGTACAGACGGAAAAAGAAACAAGACTCTGAGAAAAAAGAAGATTAAGTATAAATTACCTTAACTGACGCCTATATTTTGGTGATGAGCCACTAGATGGGCGTTCAGTTTTTGTTAGAAATAAATAAAAAGGGGAGATTCATTGTGAAAATGTCGGAAAAGCTGGACTTGTACATGCGAAAGTTCTCTGTTGCTCATCGGGAAATTTCCAGAAAGTTTTTTCAAAAATGCGGGCTGTATACAGGACAACCTGTGTTTTTAATGTTCGTAGGAGCGCATCCCGGCGTTTCTCCGAAGGAAATTGCTAAGGGCCTTAATATTGCACCGGCATCTGTTGCGATTTCATCCAAAAGAATGGAAAATGCCGATTTGATTTATCGTGTCTCGGATGATGAAGATCATCGAGCCATTCACCTTTTCCTTACAACGAAAGGAAATGAAGTATTTGAAAAATGCCAAGCAGGAAAACGGTATTTTGATAATAAGCTTTATGATGGGTTTACTGACGGCGAATTGGAAATGCTTAGTAGTTTCTATGATCGACTTGTCGTAAATATGGATAAAGCTTGGAAAGAAATAGAAGAAAATGAGGTCGAAGGTTTGTGAACAGATGGTCTAAATACATCAAGCCATATCTAGTCTATTTTATTTTAGGCCCTCTTTGTATGGTTGTTGAAGTGCTCGGGGAAGTTGTGATGCCTCGTTTACTCTCTTACATTATAGATTACGGCGTGCAGCCGGAAAAAGTAAAACAAGTTCCGGGGATTGTCGAGTGGTTGTATCAGGCATGCGGCAGCAATGCATTTATTGCCGCTATTGCAGCCGGTATGATTATCACCGCTATTCTTATGATGATTGGCGGTGTGGGCGGTTCCTACTTTGGCGGAAAAGCTTCTGTTAATTTTGCCGCCGATTTACGAAAAGATGTGTATAAGAAAATTCAAGGATTTTCTTTTGCCAATATTGACAAGTTTAGCACCGGTTCGCTGGTAACGCGTTTGACAAATGATATTACGCAACTTCAAAACTTTATTAATATGGTTTTGAGAATGTTCATTCGCGCTCCGGGAATGATGATTGGTGCTTTGATTATGGCAATTTCACTGAATCGCCGATTATCAATCGTGTTGGCAGTGGCTGTTCCGCTTATGTTAGTCTCTGTTGGCTTTTTGGTTTTTAAAGGGTTCCCGTACTTTTCCAAGATGCAAACGAAGATTGACTCATTAAACTCCACTGTCAGTGAAAGTCTTACAAACGTTCGTGTGGTAAAGTCTTTTGTGCGTGAAGATTATGAGTGCGAAAAATTTGCTGATGCCAACCGAAATTTGAAAGAGGCCGGTGGCAATGCTTTTAAGGTTATGATTTGGCTTATGCCGGTTGTAACGTTAATTATGAATGCAACGTCCATTGCTGTGTTCTGGTTCGGCGGGAATATGATGCTGAACGGAGAGATGAGTACAGGTGATTTGACGGCGTTTGCTACTTATATTGCGCAGATTCTTTCTTCTTTGATGATGGTAACGGTACTGTTTATCATCTTTTCCCGCGCTTTGGCTTCCGGAAAACGTATTTTGGAAGTTCTTGACGAAAAAGTGGATATTGTTGATGCAGCTGATGCTTCTGACAGCCCGATATCCCGTGGCGAAATCGAGTTTAGAAATGTTTCGTATCGTTATTATAAGAACAGTGTGGAAAAAGTGCTGGATTCTATCAATCTTCAAATCAGTGCCGGTGAAACGGTTGGCATTATCGGTTCAACCGGTTGCGGCAAGAGTACACTCGTGTCGATGATTCCGCGACTTTATGATGTGGATTCCGGTGAAGTATTGGTTGATGGAAAGAACGTTAAAGCTTATTCTTTAAAATCTTTGCGTGACGATGTCAGCATGGTGCTGCAAAAGAATATTTTGTTCTCCGGTAGCATTGCCGACAACCTTCGTTGGGGTGATGAGGATGCTACGGATGAAGAAATTCAGATTGCGGCCCGATATGCGCAGGCAGATAAGTTTGTTCAGGATTTTCCCGATAAATATGAGACGATGCTTGGCCAAGGCGGCACGAATGTTTCCGGAGGACAGAAACAACGCTTGTGTATAGCAAGAGCGCTTTTGAAAAAACCGAAGATTTTGATTTTAGACGACTCTACCAGTGCCGTAGATACAGCTACGGAGGCAATGATTCGAGAGGCATTTGCCAACGAATTGAAGGGCACAACAAAAATTATTATTGCCCAGCGCATAGGGTCCGTAAAAGATGCAGATAAAATCGTGGTTATGGACGATGGCCGGATTACCGGAATCGGTTCACATGATGAACTTCTTGCAAATAATAAAGAATACCAGGAAATCTACTATTCCCAGGTAGATCGAAAGGAGGCGGCTGGCGATGGCAGCAAGAACGCTTGAGAAGCTGCAAGAGCAGTACAACGCAGAGGCCCGTCAATCCGCACCGAAGCATAGGGGAATGCCGAAACGTGGTGGTCCTCGGGGAATTAGTGGTGGAAAGCCCAAAGACGCAAAGAAAACAATCAGAAGATTACTTGGTTACATTTGGCCTTATCGTTTTCGGTTGTTTTTGGTTATCGTATGTATGCTTGTCAGTACGGTGTCCTCTTTGGTTAGTTCCTATATTTTGCGTCCGATTATCAATAGTCTTGTGACAAAAGATGCTGTTTTGACAATCGGAAAAATCACTTTCACAAAACCTGTTGAATACTTGGCAGCTATTCTGGTGCTTGTTGCGGGGGTGTATGTGATTGGTGTTATTTCCAGTTATGTGCAATCTCGGTTGATGCTTTCGGTTACTCTTAATGCAATCGAAAAACTTCGCAATGACTTGTTTACCAAAATGGAAAAATTGCCGATTCGGTTTTTCGATAGTGACAGCAACGGTGAGTTGATGAGCCGTTTTACTAACGATGTGGACAACATCGACATGATGCTGAATAACACGGTTGTCAGTTTGATTTCGGGCACCATTATGTTGATTGGTACATTTATCATGATGGTTACAACGAATATTTGGTTGACACTTGTCACAGTTTGCTTCATTCCGCTTTTCATTAAGATTGCCGCAACAATCGGAAAATTATCCGGCAAATACTATAAAGAACAGCAAGCAGCTCTTGGTGCAATTAACGGATATATTGAGGAATCGGTTTCCGGTCAAAAAGTAATCAAGGTGTTTAATCACGAAGATATTTGTGAAGAAGAATTTGCTTTGCTGAACGAAGACATGCGCAATAAGCAATTTAAAGCACAGTTCTTTGGCGGTATTATGGGCCCTGTTATGGGCAATACCAGCCAGATTAGTTATGCGGTTACGGCCGGTGTCGGTGGTATCTTGTGTTTGTTCGGTCGATGCGATGTGGGTGGCTTGGCCGTTTTTGTAAACTATTCCAGACAGTTTGCACGTCCGATTGATATGCTTTCACAGCAAACCAGTACGATTATGGCTGCCTTAGCCGGTGCGGAACGTGTGTTTAATGTTATGGACGAACAGCCGGAGCCGGAAGACGTTGTGAATTGTTTAGACCGATCTCACATCAAGGGTCACATCGAAATGAAAAACGTTACGTTCGGTTATTATCCGACACGAACGATTTTAAAGAACATCAGCTTGTATGCCAGACCCGGACAAAAGATTGCTTTTGTTGGTTCTACCGGTGCCGGTAAAACAACGGTTACAAACCTGATGAATCGGTTTTACGACATTGATTCCGGTGAAATACTCATTGACGATCATGATATAAAAGAGTATGCACTGTCCGAACTGCGGAAAAGTATCGCTATGGTTCTTCAAGATACTCACTTGTTTACGGGGACTGTACGGGAGAATATTCGTTACGGCAGACCGGACGCCACCGATGAAGATGTTGAGAATGCGGCGAAACTCGCCAGTGCACACAGCTTCATTATGAAATTGGAAAACGGATATGACACGGTTTTAAATGGGGATGGTGCCAACTTGTCTCAAGGGCAACGACAGCTTTTGAATATCGCACGTGCCGCCATTTCCGATGCTCCGATTTTGGTTTTGGATGAAGCAACCAGCTCCGTCGATACTCGTACAGAGCGATTGATTGAGCAGGGAATGGACAAGTTGATGCAAAATCGTACCACGTTTGTTATTGCGCATCGTCTTTCTACTGTTCGCAATGCGGATGCCATTATGGTGCTTGAAGATGGCGTTATTATTGAACGGGGAGATCATGACGATTTGCTTGAGCAACAGGGACGTTATTATGAGTTGTATACGGGCAAAAAAGAACTAGCTTGACGAGGGGGAAAATGAACGTGATTAAATTTGGAACAGGTGGCTGGAGAGCTATCATTGCGGACGATTTTACCAAGAAGAACATTCAGTTGGTATCGGCCGCTATTGCTCAGAAAATGAAAGAGGAAAATGTTACGGCAAATGGATTTGTTGTCGGATATGACAGACGATTTTTATCATTGCAAGCTGCTCATTGGATCGCCGAAGTTATGGCCGGAGAAGGAATTTTCTGCCGTGTTCTTGACAAGGAGGCTCCGACTCCTCTTGTAATGTTTACGGTTCTAAATCAAAATCTTTCTTATGGTGTTGCCGTTACGGCAAGCCACAATCCGGCAATTTACAACGGTATCAAAGTCTTTACTGAAGGTGGCAGAGATGCGGTTGAGTCAGTTACGGAAGATATTGAAAGACGTATTGAAACTTTAGATCCTGACAACTTGAATGTTGTGGACTACGATGTGGCTAAAGAACGAGGACTCGTTGAAGAGATTGATTCCCAGAACTTATACGTTGATTCTATTTTGCGCAGTGTGAACACCAATGCAATTCGAAATCGTCATTTGAGAGTGGTTTTAGACCCGATGTTTGGTGTATCAAGAAGAGCTATGGAAACGGTACTGTATACATGCCGCTGTGACTGCGACACCATACACACGGCGCATGATACTTTGTTTGGTGGGCGTTTGCCGGCTCCGAATGAGGGGACCTTGTTTGATTTGACAAACTTTGTCGTACAGCACAAACGAGATATTGGTATCGCTACAGACGGTGATGCGGACCGACTGGGTATTATTGACGATAAAGGTAATTACGTTCATCCGAATATGATTCTGGCTATTTTGTATTATTATTTGCTCAAGTACAAGGGATGGAAAGGCCCCGTGGTTCGTAATATTGCGACGACACATGTTCTGGACCGTATTGCCGAAAGCTTTGGAGAAGTCTGCTATGAGGTTCCCGTAGGATTTAAATGGATTTCTTCTAAAATGCAGGAAAAAGATGCTCTT
Source organism: Acutalibacteraceae bacterium (assembly GCA_045639905.1). Classification (GTDB taxonomy): domain Bacteria; phylum Bacillota; class Clostridia; order Oscillospirales; family Acutalibacteraceae; genus RGIG426. The sequence goes on along the minus strand of JAZUDZ010000020.1, from coordinate 6,570 downwards.
ATCGGCGGTGAGTCGTCCGGTGGTTTGACGGTCCGTGGTCATATTCGCGGAAAAGACGGTATTTATGCTGCATCGTTATTGCTTGAGATGTTGGCCGTCACCGGAAAAACCTTGTCGGAGTTTATCGAAGAAATTCATCATCAATACGGAGAAAGCTTTATTACCGAAGATAACTTCAGTTTTGATCCTTCTCGCAAGGAAGAAATGATGGATATTTTGTTTACTCAGAAAAAACTACCTGATTTCGGTAGGGAAATTGAAAGAGTCAGCTATAGTGACGGCTGCAAAGTTTACTTCAAGGATGACGAGTGGATTATCGCACGTTTTTCTGGAACGGAGCCGCTTTTACGTGTGTTCTGTGAAACCAATGACTCGGTTGAAGGATCACGTGAACTGGTAGATACAATGGCTCATTTTCTTGGTCTGTAATTCGTAATGCAACGGGTGTAATGTTGCCGGATACAATAAAAATGTATTGACTTTTATAAAGTCGGGCGATATAATAACATCTGTTGCGATATGCGGGTATGGCGGAATTGGCAGACGCGTTAGATTCAGGTTCTAATGGTCGCAAGGCTGTGCAGGTTCAAGTCCTGTTACCCGCACCATTTACGCGGGATCTCTTATGGGGGTCCCGCTTTTTTTGAAAGGATGTTAATGATATGCTTCAGCTTAAAGAGATTACAAAAGTATATCCGACCGGAGGAGAAGAGGTACACGCATTAAAAGGCCTTACCTTAAACTTTCGGAAAAGTGAGTTTGTTTCAATCCTGGGGCCTTCCGGCTGCGGTAAAACAACGCTTTTAAATATTATTGGTGGATTGGATCAGTATACTAGCGGCGATTTGTTTATTAACGGAAAATCAACAAAAGAGTTTTCCGGCCGTGACTGGGATACATATCGAAATCATTCGATTGGTTTTGTGTTCCAAAGCTATAATCTTATTCCGCACCAAACCGTTCTTCAAAACGTTGAATTGGCATTGACTTTGGCTGGTGTTTCAAAAAAGGAACGTCGTCAGCGGGCGAAAGAAGCGCTTGAGAGGGTAGGACTTGGATCTCAGCTGAAAAAACATCCTGCAGAGATGTCTGGTGGACAGATGCAACGTGTGGCAATTGCTCGTGCAATCGTGAATGACCCGGATATTATTTTGGCAGACGAGCCGACCGGCGCATTGGATACGGAGACAAGCGTTCAGGTTATGGAGATTCTAAAAGAGATTTCCAAAGAGCGTTTGGTTATTATGGTTACGCATAATCCGGATTTGGCGGAAACGTATTCTACTCGAATCGTGAAAATGCTGGATGGTTTGATTACGGACGATTCCAATCCGGTTGCCGATGATGAAATTGCGGTAAACGTACAAAAAACCTCTCCGAAAAAGGAAAAGAAATCCTCTATGTCATTTGCGACGTCTTTCGGATTGTCGCTGAAGAACCTTTTTACAAAAAAAGGTCGTACGGCTTTAACATCCTTTGCCGGAAGTATTGGTATTATCGGAATTGCGTTAATCTATGCTGTCTCACAGGGGACGACCAATTATATCGATGCCGTGCAGGAAGATACTTTGTCTTCTTATCCGTTAACGCTGGAGGCAAAGCATGTGAATATAGGTACGCTTTTGGAAACCTTCGTTGGGAAAGCTGCCTCTATTGAAAAACACGAGAAAGATGCCGTCTATCAAAAGGCGATGCTGCATAATCTTATGAATTCTATCAATACGATGGAAGAAAAAGAAAATGATTTAGCTTCGTTCAAAAAATATATTGAAAAAGAATGCAAAGACGAGAACGGTGAAAGCGGTTTGCATGATGCCGTGACAGGCTTGCAATATACATATGATTTGGATCTACTTGTTTATACGAAGAGTGTGGATGGGGAGATTATCCGGTCAGATAGCCAGGAATTGATGGGAGATTTGATTACGGAGTTCTTTGGTATGGATATGTCTTCGCTGCTGGATGCCAGAGATACAATGTCAATGGGATCATCTTCTTCCATGATGAACAGCGCATCCAGAATGTGGCAGGAAATGCTTTCCGGACAGGATGGCAGTGCCATCAGTCCGATTTTGAAAAAACAGTATGATGTTGTTTATGGTTCTTGGCCGACAGCGTACAATGAAGTGGTTTTGGTTTTGGACGAGAACAATGAACTGGACGATATGGCGTTATATGCCCTTGGCTTGGAATCCAAAGAATATATCGACGAAATGATGAAGGCAACCATCGATAAAAAAGATTTTGAGTATAACGATGAGCATTGGTCTTACGAAGATATTTGCAATATGAATTTTAAGATTATTCTGAATTCGGATTGTTATAGTTACGATGAAAATACGAACACCTATTCCGATTTACGCGATACATCTGCCGGTCTTAAATATTTATATGACGAAAAGGGAATGGATATTAAGGTTAGCGGTATTATTCGTCCGAATGAGGATGCGGTGTCAACGATGATTACCGGTTCCATTGCTTATACGAAAGACCTTACTGAGTATGTCATCAATCATACAAACAACTCTGATGCCGTAAAAGCACAGAAGGATGATCCTTCCACGGATATTTTTTCCGGCTTGCTGTTTAAAGGAAACGGCGATGAGAAAAATCAATCCGAAAAGGCAAAAGACTTTACAGCTTATGTGAATGGGTTGAAAGATGCCGGAAAAGCCGGAATATATGAGAAAATCATGTGTCTGCCGTCAAAAGAGATGATTCAGCAGACGGTAGATGCCACTGTTGGCAACATGACACGTGCCGATATGGAGCAGGTGATGCTTCAGAATCTCGGTACGCAAATGAACATGGATGAAAGCACAATTAAAAATTATATTGCAGGGATGAAAGACGAAGAACTGAAAGACTTATTCATTCAGGCGATTGAAGAACAAGTCAAGCAGCAATATGCGGCTCAGGTTGGCGCTCAGTTGGCGCTTTTGTCACAGGAAAACAAGGTTAAAGCACTCGACGAAGCCATAAAGAATTATTCCGAGGAAGATCTTGCATATTTCTATGACGAAGTCATTGAATTTGCAGAGACAAGCTACGAAGATAATTTGACTACGCTCGGATGTGTGAACCTGGACAATCCGGCCGCCATTAACATTTACGCCTCTACTTTTGCGGCAAAAGACGACATTGAGGAAGCCATTACAAAATATAATGAGACCGTTGATGAAATGTCTGAAATCGAGTATACGGATTATATCGGTTTGCTGATGTCTTCGATTACCACCATTATTGATGCTATCACATATGTTTTGATTGCTTTTGTTTCGGTTTCTTTGATAGTATCTTCCATTATGATAGGTGTTATTACATTGATTTCAGTTCAGGAACGCACGAAGGAAATTGGTATTTTACGCGCTATTGGTGCATCCAAGAAGAATGTATCGCGTATGTTTAACGCCGAAACGGTTATTATTGGTTTCACGTCCGGCGCTTTGGGTGTCTTGATTACATATTTGTTATGTATCCCCATCAATTTGATTTTACATAAACTAACGGATATTAACAATTTAAGTGCCTATTTGCCGCCAGTGGTTGCTGTTATTTTAGTTGTTATCAGTATGCTGCTTACATTGGTAGCGGGCATTATTCCTTCCAGAAGTGCGGCAAAGAAAGATCCGGTTGTTGCTCTTAGAACAGAATGATACATTAAGAAAAAAGGCCGACGAAGAAATTTCTTCGTCGGCCCTAATATTACCCTTTAAATCAGTTTGTTCATAACCATACCGGTAATCAGTTTCGGATAGAAATAGGTGGATTTTTGCGGCATTTTTTCGCCGGCCAAGGCAACATCGCGAATTTCGCTGACGCGGGTCGGATTGAGAATGAAGCAGCAATCGGCATCTTTGTCAGTGAGTTCCTTTGCCTCTTCATCGGAACGTGTATACGTGAGACGACCGCCTGCCGCCATAACTTCCTTTGTAATGCCAAAGTATTTTTCAAGGAGAAGTTTATGGAGAACGGAAACATCTAACTCTCGAAGTGCTTTTGATGCTCCGGGAATAGCTTGTTCCATAACGGCTGTATCTTTTAACGTCAGAAGATATGTGCTGTTTCCGTCATAATAGCCGAATGCTTTTTCATTGCACATATAGGCAGCTTCCAACTCGATTTTGCTGTCTTCAAAAGAGGGGAGTTGCACGATGTCAAAGTCTTCGGATGCGAAACTCAAAAAGTCTTCACTGTTAAAGTTACTGGTGTTCGTGATAACACGGTGAGTCGGGAAGACAACCAAACCGGTGTTTTGCAAATCACAAAGGAACATCATCATAGAATCGCTGTCTCCGATTTCCATTTGATTATCCTTACGGTAGTTATAATACCGAAGTGCGGTTTCGTAACGATGGTGTCCGTCAGCAATAAATAACTGCTTGTCGGCAAAAAGATTGCAGATTTTTTCGGTTGTGTCGGATTTTTCCGCAATCCACAAACGATGGGTGATTCCATCTTCGCTTTTGAACATTTGATTCGGCTCTTTGCTGGTAAGGGTGTCTAAAAGAGCGGCAACCGATTGATCAGCATCGTCATAGAGGGAATAAACCTGGCTGAAATTACATTCCGTGGCACACATTAAATCAAAACGATCTTGTTTCGCCTTGGACAGTGTTTCTTCATGCGGAAGAACGACTTTCTTAGAAAACTCTTCCAGGTGGACGTGACAAATGAAACCGCGCAGTTTATAGGTCTGCTCTGCAACGGAAAACTCTTCTTCATAGATATAGAGAGCTTCTTTGCTGTCTTTGCCAAGTGTTTTTTCGGAAAGCCAGGAAGCAAGCTGTTTTTTTGCTTCTTCATAGGGATTGCTTCCTTCACGGGGAAGTTCCAAACGAATGATATTGTTGGGGTTTTGGGTTAAGTATGCTTTTCTCTGTTCGTCACTGATAATGTCATACGGGGGACAAGTTAAATCCTTAATGTCTCCGGCTGATTGGGTAAAACGTAATGCACTAAATTCTGAAATCTGAGCCATATCCATTTCCTCCTAAAATGTGTATGAATGCATTCTAATGTTTTTTTGTAAGTTAGTCAATAATACGGAAAAACATAAACCAAAAATCTTGCAATTTTAGGCGTTTTGTGATAAAGTCAAAAGGATGAAATTTTATTCAAAAGGTGGTTAGTTTTATGGCTTCTTTGAAAGGTGCATGTATCATTGGCCAGTCCGGCGGACCGACATCCGTCATTAACGCCAGTGCTTACGGTGCAATCAAAACTGCTCTTGAGAGCGAGGACATCACTGCCGTTTACGGTGCTTTGAACGGTATTAAAGGTGTTCTGAATGACAATTTAATTGATATGGGTAAAGAGGACCCGGAAGAATTAGAACTTTTGCAGTTCACTCCTTCTTCTGCTTTGGGCTCTTGCCGTTACAAACTGAAGGATCCTGATGAGGATGATACCGATTACAAGCGCATTCTTGAAATCTTCCAGAAATACAATGTTCGTTACTTCTTCTACAATGGCGGTAACGATTCTATGGATACCTGCAATAAGATTTCCAAGTTTATGCTTCAAAATGGTTATGAATGCCGCGTTATGGGTATTCCGAAGACCATTGATAACGACCTTGATGGTACTGACCATTGCCCGGGTTATGCTTCTGCCGCTAAATACATTGCTACTTCTATGATGGAAATTTATCGCGACGCTCGTGTTTATGACACTGGTATGATTACGATTGTTGAAATCATGGGGCGTAATGCCGGTTGGTTGACCGCTGCTGCTGCTTTGGCCAACTATAAGGGACAGGGCCCGGATTTGATTTATGTTCCGGAAGTTGACTTTGATATGAATAAATTCCTTGAGAAGGTTAGAGAAATCTACGACCGTAACGGCAAATGCATTGTTGCTGTTTCTGAAGGTATTCACGATGCTGAAGGCACCTATATTGCTGAATATGCAACATCCGGTGCACAGGCTAAAGATAGCTTTGGCCATGCTCAAATGGGCGGACTGGCCTCATACTTGGCTTCTATGGTTCAGAGAGAGACCGGTGCCAAGGTTCGTGGTATCGAGTTGAGCCTGCTCCAGAGATGTGCTGCTCACTGTGCTTCTCAAACAGATATTGACGAGTCTTTTGCCTCCGGTAAAGCTGCCGTTGAAAACGCTCTCGCCGGTGTGACTGACAAAATGGTAGGTTTTGAACGTTCCTATGATGCAAACGGTAATTATGTTTGCAATATTAAATTGTTCAATTTAACTACTGTTGCCAACACCGAGAAAAAGGTTCCGCTTGATTGGCTTAATAAAACTCAAGACGGTCTCAACGAGAAATACGTCCAGTATGCTCTTCCGTTGATTCAGGGCGAGACCAAAATGGTGAAGGAAGATGGTTTGCCGAAATTTGCAAATCTGAAAAAGGTTCCGAGCCGATAATCATGGTAAATAGAAAAGACGCCAAGCAATTGCTTGGCGTCTTTTTCAGTATGACGGGCATACCAATGCTCTGTGGTGAAAGTCCACCGAGGCGTAGTTACCGACGAACTCAAAAGCGACTTGCAAGTTTCACACTGTGAGGTGTGGGAGAGAAGAAGCAATAGCGAAATCGTAGCCTGACGA
>JAZUDZ010000019.1:0-5593 GCA_045639905.1 Acutalibacteraceae bacterium | reverse complement strand
ATTGAAGATGTTGCCGGCAATGGCACCGAACTTGAAAAAGCGTTAAGACTTATGACATGGTGCTCACAAAACGTACTTCATAATGGCGGAACAAAGGATGTTGAGTTTGTTCCGAAAACATCTGGAGATATCCTTGATTATATAGATGACTTTATAAAGGAGATAACAAGCAAGTAAAAGGAGCGATTTTATGAAAAGAACAGTTACTTTTGTTATAGGTGCTACGGCATCTGGCAAGACAACCTTTATTCAGAATAATTTTTCCAACAAAGAAAATTCAATGATACTTAATGTGTACGACTATCAACAAGCCGCCTATAAAGAGGCTGGTTTCGGTAGACACATCCCGTTTGGACAAGAATTCAAGTGTTTATACAAAGCAAATGAAAATCTATTGGTAGATATTATTGATACCTTACAAAATGGCAAAAACGTAGTTGTCGAACAGACTTTATACAAAGCAAAACGCAGAATTGGATACATAGATGTTATCAGAAAAACATTTAAGGATATTACGATTGAAATTTATGTAATGCGACCCAGTGACTCGGTTTGGGAAACATATGTTACGGAAAGAAGATTGGCACACTCTTTCCAGCGGCTAAAAACTGAAGCCGAACAAATAGAATTCCCAAATCCAATCGAAGGATTTGATTCCATTTACGAGGTTGTTGATGATGTTATCAAATTAAGGATGGATGAGCCTAAACCTGAAATTGTTGAACCGGCTCGAAAAGAAATCCTTGAAGAAACTGAAAAATTGCGCAAAGAGAATGAAAAAATAAAAGCCAAGGCAGATTTGCCTGAAAGCATGAATTCACGACCGTTTTGGCATTATTGTGAGGTGTGTGGCACAAAACTTTACTGCGCGGCTCAAGAAGCTTTTGATGCCGGTTGGGACTACCCGCCACAAATTGGTCCATTCGGATTATTGGGACCTCGCACTTGTGGAAAGTGTAGTATAACCGATACTTTGTGGTGGAAAGTCCAACAACAAGAGCTACCTATTGTTATTGAAAAAGACTTGACCGCAGAAGAACTAAAAACTTGGCGAAGAATAAAAAAGGAGCCTGAAAGCTTGCTTGAGGAAGAAAAATAATATGAAATAAAGCAGAAGGTGACAAAATGATAGTTGCAGGTTATTCAGGTGTAGGCAAGGGAGGCCTTTTTTATTATCTCAAATGGGGGCACCTATGGGGGCACATGGGGGCACCTGAGGGGCACCCATTACTCGATAATTTACGATAATTTACGGTATTTTTAGAAAGATTTTTGAAAAAAGAAAAGCCGCCTAAAGCCTTGAAAATCAAGGTTTTAAGCGGTTTTTTGAATGGCAGGGGTAGAACGACTCGAACGCTCGACACGCGGTTTTGGAGACCGGTATCAAATCGCTTAACATCAATGGTTTGAGGACTGCGGGGGACACCCGGGGGACACCAGAGCACAAAGTATATAAGTTTATCTCCGCAAATGGTAGATTTGTTAACATTTGTTTTGTATAATGATTAGGCAACCAAATCAGAATTGGGGAGGGTATCTTCAATGAAAATAACAAGGATTGTAATTAAAGGTGGCTCTGGTTATTGTAATGTTGATGAGGCTTATGAGGACAAGGTTACACTGACGGATTGCTCTATTAGCTATGAGTATAGGCCTGATGAGATGGCAGAGTCGGCAACCAATGGTTTTAGAAAATGGAAATATACAACCACAAGTCCTATCTTCAAACTGGTTTTTCAGGAGATAGCAAATAGGACACCTTATTACCTTTATTATGACAATGAACTATTTGCAACGGATATTGGGCCGACTGAAATAATAGTAACCTTTGAGGATAAACACAGAGAAAAAGCGTGTTTTTTCTGCCCAAGTGAATTCTTCCGTGAATACTTCAATCTTATCAAGAAGCTGGTTCCGAAAACGGAAGACACGCCAGCGGTTCTTCTTACGGCTGATGAATTTGAAGATGAAAAATAAAGTGATAAATCAGAACTTGTAGAAAGAGACTGAAAAAAGGAGAACGGTTATTCCGTTCTCCTTTTCTAATGTTGAGGGATATGTAAATTTTACTTCAGTATATGCTTTGGTTATTTCGTGGGGAGAATCAATCTACGAACCAGTCAAAATATAAGTCTTCGAGTTTTCTGTGGAGTTTGAATACTCTATTGTGTTCATTTTGTAGTCTGTTGGCTATACGTTGAAATTTGTTTTCACGTTGCCAAGGATCTTGGATATAAGCAAAATCAATATAACATTGGTGACACCAGTAATTTCTTAATTCACGTATTTGATCCAGTTGGTCATAATCGGCTTCAGTCAGCCAAGGATCATCGTCACTATAATCCAATTTTTTTAGTTTTCGGATTGTATTTCCTAAATTTGATTTTTCAAGCATGTCCATTTCATCTCCAAAATCTTCAGAGGACATGCCGGAATAAATGCGCTTCAAATCATACTCTATACTCTGGAAGTATTCTATTATTTCGCTATGAAGCGTATGAAATTGTTCTCTTGTCATATTTATCACCGAGTTTGATTATATTATATGGCTGTTTTTATTATATGGCTGTTTTTGCGGCTGCGAACCCTATCGAAAATAGCTCTTCTAATATAGAAATAATGATAGAATTGCTATTATCTTTTTCCCAATAGGGTTCCATTATGGCTGAAAGTTCTTTTGAGATGTTTTCAGTAAAAGCGATATAGTCTTGAGAGCTGGTTTTGATATATTGCTTCAAAATAAAATCAGCTATTTTTGATATGTCTTGTTTATCTTCATTAGTTGAAATGACCTTTGAAGCACCAGCGCAAAGACCGGCATCAAAAACTTTAGAAACAAGTTCAAAGCAATACATATCAAGCTCGTATTCTTTGTCGTAGGTGAGTGTACTTAAAATGGATTTGATAATCTGAGCGTTGTCATCGGATTCAACAAAATTGTTATTGCAAGACAACAGCTTATGCTTTTGAGCCAAAGATAAAAACCTCGTGGCAGCATTTGAGGATACAACAACGAGTTCCTGTTTTTCCATGTGGATTTCTCCCTTCATTCAGCACATTTATATTGTACTTGTGCTCATTAAATATGTCAATCAATTTGCCCTTGAAGATTTGTTCTTTGACGAAGAAAAAAAGTGCAAATAATTGTGATATTTCACCAACTTTCGTCACTTTTAGACATGTATGGTATCTTTTTAGACATTTATTGAGATTTTGGGTTATAAAATGCCCAAAAAACGGCATATAAGTAGAGGGGTAAATTTTCTCGGTGGGATAAAGCCCACACAACTGAATATCAAACTATCGAGTACGTTAATCAAATACGAGAGCCACACAACATGTACGCATTTGCGAGAATCCAGTGTTGTAATGGTGAGGTTGCTCCTCGCCGGGCCAGGATCGATTTGAGGATAATGATACTTCTCTACGGAGCTGGCGGAGAACCCGGCAGAGGTGAGATTCCTATGAGATCGGTAGCAACCGATCGCTTGATAGTTTCCCTTAGCAGGGGATGTTGAGAACAAATACTGCACTCCTTATGGAAAACAACGAAAGGTAAGGAGAATTATGAACAACACTATTCCTATTGACCAAATCGATGACTTCCCCAATCATCCGTTTCAGGTAAGGATTGACGGAGACATGAACGATTTGGTACAAAGCGTGCGAGAAATTGGGGTGATTACTCCGATTATTGTTCGCAAAAAAGAGGATGGCCGGTACGAAATTGTATCGGGCCATCGTCGAAAGAAAGCATGTGAACTTGCGGGAATAGAAGAGATTCCTGTTGATGTTCGAGATTTGTCTGATGATGAAGCCATTATTTGTATGGTGGATTCGAATCTTGATCGTTCTGTGATATTGCCAAGTGAAAAAGCGTTTTCATACAAGATGCGTTTGGAGGCAGTTAAACATCAAGGACAACGTACAGAAACAACTTCTGGCCCACTGGGCCAGAAGTGCTCTCAAACGAGTTCTCGTGATGTTATTGCTGAAAACTCAACCGATAGCGCTCGTCAAATTTCACGCTATATTCGTCTGACTGAGCTAATTCCAGAGCTTCTTGAAATGGTGGATGATGATAGAATTGCTCTTCGCCCGGCGGTTGAGCTTTCCTACTTGTCTAAGCGGGAACAGCGATTACTTTTTGATGCCATTGAGTTCACAGATGCAACACCTTCTCATTATCAGGCAATTCGGTTGAGGGAATTGTCCCGTCGCAATTCTTTAACGCAAGAAGAAATTGAAAACATAATGTGTGAGGAAAAGCCCAACCAAAAGCAGAAAATTTCGGTACGACTTGAGGATGTTCGAAAGTACGTTCCTCACGGAGTTTCAGACGCTAAGATGAACGAATATGTTAAAGAAGCTTTGAAACACTACCATCAATATCTTCAGCGAAAAAACCAGCGCGATTCGCGTTAGTTTCCCCTTTCACACTATCCCTTTTAACTTAAACTATCTGTAACTTATTGAAAAGAAGAAAATCGTACATTTGATAATTTGAAATAAATGGGTTATTGTGATGAAAAGAGTATAGGAGGAAATTACATGAAAACGAAGAGTTTATTTAGTATTGTGATGCTGCTTGCTTTATTGATGGTAATATTTTCCGGATGTCAATCCGATAACGTTGATCCGGCATCAAACAATGAGATTGTATCCTCACAGACAGAGAAATCAGAGGTAACGATGGCGGCTGGTTTGGCTGAAGAGACTGACACGCCAACAACCATTGCTCTTTCAAAAAGTAGTTCAACAACGATGTCCCAAAATGATAATAGCGCATCCAAGGTTGTATCAACTGCCTCAAAGAAAAACAGTGGAAATGCTTCTGCAGTTTTGTCAAAACAATCAACTTCACCGACTGCTTCAAAAAAGGCAATTACAGAAAAATCGACAGCGGCTAAGAAGTTGACTACGACTGAGCAAACTACAAAAGCAACCACCAAAAAGGCCGTTGCAACTACCGCTAAGAAAAAACCAGCAGCCACAACTCAAAAATCGGGTTGGCAAGAAACATCCATCGAATGCTGCTGGATGTATATTAAACAAGCGGCATGGATTCGGTCAAAGCCTTTGTCTGGAGCTTCAACCGTTTGGGGCTCGAATGGCGGTGACTGGGTTATTGCATCGGCAACAACTGACACAGGATACTATAAGGTTTACAGTTGGGATGGTCAAGTGGCAATGACTCACGGCAAAATCGATCTCTCAACAGCAGACGATGTTGGGTATATTCACGGCGATTATCTCGATAAAGCAAAGACAAAAGCAACGACTACTCAAAAGACATACTCGTGGTCGGACAGCCAGCTTTCTGAACTTTGCTCTTACGGGAAGCAATATGTCACGAGCAAATCTGGCACCGAATGGTTTGACACCAGCAAAAACTGGAGCTTAACATCCCATTGCTGGACACAACCGTTTCGCATTACTGAATATTCGTCGTTGGATGATGTGAAATCATATATTCGAGCTACAGTAGATGGTGAAAAAGGAGTCGGACATACTCGCTTTTCTTTCTACTGGGAAAAACGCGGTGATGGACGATTTCAAGAAAGCATTGCAGGTGGAGCGGACACGCAATATC
>JAZUDZ010000018.1:0-3625 GCA_045639905.1 Acutalibacteraceae bacterium | reverse complement strand
AAGTGCAAACATTTACCTTCGGATTCGACGATGCTAGATGTTTGTGAGAAAATACATAGTTTCTTTGGGGAATAAGTGATATGAAGAAGATATATTTGTGGGAACCTTGGTTCTTTATATTTTTTGGATTGTTTCACATACATAGAATATGGGCATTGATAGATAGAGAATCGTATGCTTCATTTTGGATGGGAATTCTAAATAGCAAAGGGTTGCCGTATTTTATGATTATGGGAATACTTGCAATTTTATGTGTTCTTGGGATTATTACATTCATAAAGAATAGAAAAAATAACTATTGGTGGAGATGGATTTATATTTTCGGTGGTGGATACGTGTTGTTTGACTTATTTGCAATTGCAACCGGACTAAAATTCTGGAGTCGATTATTACAGCTGATGTTTGACACTACTTCTGCTTACTGGAATGTCTGCTGGTCTTTTTTTATAATCCTCGGAGGCTGTGTATTTGCATTAGGAGTGTGGTTGATAAAAAAACAGCGAAGCATTTCCTGAATGCCCCACCAAAATGGTGCATCGTTCAACTTGAAGTGAAATGAGAATTGAAAGTAAAAACTGAAACCGTTGAGGTTTCAGTTTTTTTGTTCTATTTGCTGTTGACAAAAAAATAAAATTGAGTTAAATTGATTATAAATTCAATGAACGCAAATTCAATAGGCGTAAAATTAACAAACGAGGTGCATATTATTATGAATAAGATTATAATTATCGGTGGTGGTATTTCAGGATTGTCAGCCGGGGTTTATGGCTTGCTGTCAGGATTTGAAGTCTCTATATATGAGAAAAATGCTCTTCCGGGAGGGGAATGTACCGGTTGGAACCGCAAGGGGTATCATATAGACAATTGCATTCATTGGCTTACCGGAACGAGAAAAGATACTGAACTTTATGAAGTGTGGAACAAGGTAGGTGCATTGGGTGATTTTGTCGAATATGCGAAGCTGGAATCTTTTTATTCTTCAACATATAAGGGACAGAAAGCAACCTTGTGGAGTGATCTTGACAGGACACATAAGGAACTTATACAGTTGGCGCCGGAAGATAAAGACGAAATCACCAAATTTATCCAATATGTCGAGTATTCCAAACAGTGCCTGTTTCCTGCAAAGAAACCAATGGAGATGTGGGGTATCGGTGATTATATCCAAATGGGAAAGAATATGGCGGATTTTCCCAAGGTAATGAAAGAATTTGGAAAGATATCACTTGAAGAATACAGTAAAAGATTTAAGAATCCGTTATTGCAGAAACTTATGTGCGACTATCTTCCGAAATCGTATTGTGCATATTCGTTTCTTGTTTCTTATGCAACTATAGTTGACGGTAATGGCGACATCCCATTGGGAGGGTCTCTGAATATGTCGCTTAGAATGGAGAAGAAATTCAAGGAACTTGGAGGGAAAATAAATTATAATTCTGAAGTACAGTCTATTATAATTGAAAATAAAAAGGCTGTTGCAATAAGACTCGATGATGGCACTAAGATTGATGCGGACTATATAATTCCCGCAATTGATACCAAAGTCTTATTCGGCAAACTGTTACCTGAAAGGTACCTTCCTAAAGAATTAGAAAAAGCGTATGATAATCCGACGGAATATCCGGCAACCAGCGGATTCCAGATTGCTTTCAGTGTCCCGGCTTCATTTGGCTATGGTGAAACGGTGTTTATTGATATGGAACCTCTTAAGGTTGGTAGCGGATATTATGATCGAATGTATGTAAAAACCTATGGTTACGATCCAATTTATATTAAAGGCGACAGATGCGTTATTCAGACTTGCATAACACAGACGGATGATGATTTTGAATATTGGGAATCGCTTTCGAGGGAAGAATATGATATGCTCAAAAAGGAATTGGTTGAGTCTGTAACACGGCGTATAGAGACTCACTTCCCGAAACTGGCCGGAGCGGTTGAATTCCTTGACGCATGGACGCCTCTGACATACGCGCGATACTGCAATGCGTACCACGGAAGTTATATGAGCTTTGTTACCACGCCCCGAGGAAAGCAAATTAAGATGAAGGGGACTGTAAAAGGTATTAAAAATATGTACATTGCCGGGCAGTGGACGAACTCACCGGGTGGTTTGCCTGTGGCGGTTGCAAGCGGTAAATTTACCATACAAAGAATACTGAAAAAGCAAAAGAGAAGCATAGATATATAGGTGACAATATGACCAGAAAAGAGCAAAAAGAAGAAAGAAAAAAGCAAATACTGTTTACAGCGTTAAATCTTTTTGTAACAAAAGGGTATTATGATACCAAAATTACAGATATAGCCGAGGCCGCTTCAATGAGTACGGGACTTTTGTTTCATTATTTTGAATCGAAAGAGGATTTGCTTCTTGAATTGGTTAAAATGGGAGCAGACAGCACCAAATCCGTATCACAAGCCGAAGCCGATAATCCCGATAAGTATTTCGAAGGTTTTCTAAATATGTTGTTTGAGTATGCCAATAAACAGCCCTGGGTGTTTCAGATGTTTGTTTTGATGGGACAAGCCAGACGTGTTGGGATGCCGGAAGATGTACGAAAAATAGTTCTGTCGGTGGATATGATTTCCAATAGCGCGAAACTGATTGAACAAGGTCAGAAAGCCGGCTGTTTCAAGGACGGGGATCCCAAACTGCTGGCTACCTGTTTCTGGACAGCGGTTCAGGGAATAATGGAAGAGATGGCATTTGATAAAGGAATGAGTGCTCCGAATCCTGAATGGATAATGGCAATCTTGAGAAAATAAAGCGTAGAACGGTAAACTGAAATAGAGAACGAGATTGAAGAGGTTAAAGTTCAGTTGAAAAGCATACGGGAAAGAGTAATTACTACAAAAATACTACAAAATTGCTACATTTGATTTACTTTTTGGAATATAGGAATGTTGAAAAGACACTTTTCTAAGAAACAATTCTTAGGAGAGTGTCTTTTTTTCGTTGTGGACTGAGAAAAACAAAAAGAGAGGAAAAAAGTATATGCACGATGAAAGTCAAAAATCAACAACTCAGATTCGAGACATTATCGAGGATGAGAAAACTTGATACGTTAGTTACCGAGTTTCCGGAGGGTTATCGGATGATCAGAGAGAAGCGGCGAGGAAACGGGCGAGAGGTCTGAATCAATGAGAGCGAACGTTCCAAAATGTGCGTGGTTACGGGAAATTTTAGCTGTCGGCGTCTTGAAAAAATACGCTTGACATTGTATAGTATTTTTTGTGATAATGCGTCCAAGAATAATGGGCGGATGACTGTATGAGAATTCAGTAAAAGATATGCAGTAATGCAATAAACTAACGGGAGTATAACGGAGATGAGAGGTAAGATCAAGAAGGGGATAGCGCTTGTATTAAGTGCAGTGCTGACAGTTGCGACATGCATAACGACGATTCCACAATTGTCAGTGACAGTTTTTGCTGCGGAAACCGGGAAGGATATCCAGCTTGGTGCAGCTGCACTTTCGGATAATGTAAATACTTCAAGCGCGGCTACAGTTCACTATGACAGCAATTCGGACACCTGGCGGGTTATTGGTTATGGTGGCAACGGTGTAGCAAGTTCATACGGAACACTAACACTAATTGCATCGGGGAATATGGAGCATGGTGC
>JAZUDZ010000017.1:0-8184 GCA_045639905.1 Acutalibacteraceae bacterium | reverse complement strand
TCAGGCTACGATTTCGCTATTGCTTCTTCTCTCCCACACCTCACAGTGTGAAACTTGCAAGTCGCTTTTGAGTTCGTCGGTAACTACGCCTCGGTGGACTTTCACCACAGAGCATTGGTATGCCCGTCATACTGAAAAAAGGCTGCACAACCGTGCAGCCTTTCCTTCTAAATCAGATGGTACCGAAAATACGGTCACCGGCATCACCGAGACCCGGAACAATGTAAGCTTTTTCATTCAGTTTCTCATCAAGAGCGGCCAAATAAATCGGCACGTCCGGATGGTCTTTCTGAATTTTTTCCACGCCTTCGGGAGCGCCGACCAAACACATCAGACGAATGTCGGTCGCACCGGTCTGTTTGATCTTGGTCAAAGCATCGGAGGAAGAACCACCGGTGGCAAGCATGGGATCCACAACAATAACCGTACGCTTGGAAATATCCGGCGGAAGCTTGCAGTAATAGGTGACCGGCTCGTGTGTTTGAGGATCACGATACAAACCGATGTGACCCACACGGGCGGCCGGAACCAGTTCCTGCAGTCCTTCAACCATGCCGAGACCGGCACGGAGAATCGGAACGATGGCCAGTTTTTTGCCGGCGAGCTGTTTGCCGGTCATTTTGCAAATCGGGGTTTCGATATCCACATCTTCCAGCTTGAGGTCACGAGTCAGCTCGTAACCCATCAGCATGGCGATTTCGCGAAGAAGCTGACGGAAATCTTTGGAACCCGTTTCTTTATCACGCATGATGGTCAGCTTATGCTGAATCAGCGGATGATCAACAATGTGTAAAGTAGACATGTTCTTATTCCTCTTTTCCCTTGTTGCCGAGGATGACGTTGGTGATGATACCGAGAATCAAGGCGCAGGCAACCTCGGTCAAGGTGACCTTGCCGAAGGAAACCGCCAAACCGCCGATACCGGCAATCAAAATCACGGAAACAACAAACAAGTTGCGGTTGTCGTTCAAATCCACATCCTGAATCATTTTAAGACCAGAGACGGCGATGAAGCCGTACAAAGCGATGCAAACACCGCCCATGACACAGTTCGGAATGGTGGCCAGGAAGGTGGAGAACGGAGCAATGAAGGAAGCAATCATAGCCATAATGGCGGTAGCAAAGATGGTCACGACGGAAGCGTTGCCGGAAATGGCCACGCAGCCGATGGACTCACCGTATGTGGTGTTCGGACAGCCGCCGAAGAAGGCACCGACCATGGAGCCGATACCGTCACCGAGAAGGGTGCGATGGAGACCCGGATCTTCAAGAAGATCTTTTTCGATAATGGAAGAAATGTTTTTGTGGTCAGCAATGTGCTCGGCAAAAACAACGAAAGCAACCGGAATGTAAGCAACCGCGATGGTGGCCACATAGGAAGCGCTCATTTCCTTCACACCTTTAATAGCTTCCATAAAGGTGAAGGTCGGGAGCCACTGCATGTCGTTGAACAAGGAGAAGTTGACAATTTTGAGAGCTTCATTGCCGGTAGCGTTACCGATAACGGTAGCAACGGCAGCCACGGCATAGCCACAGCAAATACCGATAATAAACGGAATCATTTTAGCCATTTTCTTGCCGTACACAGAAGCAATCATGGTGCCGAACAAGGTAACAAGACCAATCACAATGCAAAGGTAAATATTGGCTTTCTCATTGTAGCATTTCTGAAGGTCGCCGATGGCGTTGCCGGCCAAGGACAATCCGATGATGGCAACCGTCGGGCCGATAACCACGGCGGGCATCAGTTTGGAGATCCATTTAACACCGACCAGTTTCACAACAATGGCAATAACCACATAAACCAGACCGGCCAGGATGGCACCGAGAATCAATCCGGCAAAGCCGAGCTGTGCGGAAACACCACCTGCAAAGGCGGCACCCATGGAACCAAGGAAAGCAAAGGAAGATCCAAGGAACACCGGGCTTGAGAATTTGGTGAACAGCAGATAGACAATGGTACCGACACCGGCGCCGAACAAGGCGGCGGATGCGCTCATACCATTTCCGATAATGGCCGGAACAGCAATGGTAGCTGCCATGATGGCCAACAGCTGCTGGAGTGCGAAGACGATCAACTGACCGAACTTCGGCTTGTCTTTAATACCGTACGCGAGTTTCATTTTTACAACACCCTTTCAAAAAAATTGCAAAAAAATAACGGGCTGTTTACCCGTCAATAAAAAAGAGTATCCTTAAAGATAGAAACACTAACACACTGAAGAATCGAACTTCCTTGCATCAGCGTCATCATCCTCACGTCCTCTCTTTCTTTCAAAACATCTTATCACAAATGCAAGAGCACTGTCAACCAAAAAAACGCAAAAAAAACATCTTGTGAAAAACACCGACATCTTTCGTTTTTTTGTTGACATTCTTCACAAAATCCCTATAATATGCTATTTGTGGGAAGTTAAGGATTTTATAGAAATGAGGGGTGTATTCCATGACAATTTTTGACGGCCTTACTTTACTCGGCGGTCTCTGTCTCTTCCTATTCGGCATGTCCTATATGGGCGGTGCGCTGGAACGTTTTGCGGGAAACGGTCTGCGCAATATTTTAGGAAAACTTACCACCAATCGTGTGATAGGTCTCCTGACCGGTATCGGCATTACGGCTGTTATTCAAAGCTCGTCTGCCAGTACCGTTATGGTTGTTGGCTTTGTTAACTCCAATCTTATGAACCTAAGCCAGGCCATAAACGTCATCATGGGTGCCAACATCGGCACCACCGTCACTGCCTGGATTTTAAGCTTGACCGGCATCAGCGGTGACAATTTCTTCATGAATCTTCTGAAGCCATCCTCTTTTGTTCCGGTGCTGGCCGTTATCGGTATTTACCTGTATATGTTCAACAAAAAACCGAAAAAACGGGATATCGGTTCCATTTTGCTTGGTTTCGCCACCTTGATGTATGGTATGACCATCATGTCCGGTTCCGTTGCCGGTCTGCAATCGGATGCAAAATTCCAGTCTCTGTTTTTGATCTTCCAGAACCCCATTTTGGGTGTTCTTCTCGGTATGGTGCTGACCTGCATCATCCAGTCCTCTTCCGCTTCCGTCGGTATTTTGCAGGCTTTGGCTGCCACCGGTGCCGTAACGTACGGGATTGCCATTCCGATTGTCATGGGTGACGCCATCGGTACATGTATTACCGCCATGCTGTCCTCCATCGGCACCAACAAAAATGCCCAGCGTGCGGCTTTGGCGCATTTATCCTTTAATATAATCGGTACGGGTATTTGGCTGATTGTCTATTGTGTAGTACGGGCCATCTTTGCCCCCGCCATTTTAACACAATCCGCATCCCTGGTCGGCATTGCCACGGTTAACACCATCTTTAAGCTCTTATCCACCTTTGTTCTTTGGCCGATGGCGGGGCTGCTTGAAAAGATTGTGAAATTCCTGGTCCCCGACAAAAAGGGTGAAGACGATGAATACGTTCTTTTGGATCCCCGTTTTCTCGACACGCCTTCCCTGGCTGTTCAGCAAAGCCGTGATGTCACCATTACCATGGCCACGGAAACCGTCGAGGCTTTTAAAAAGGCTCTTCGCTGCCTGTCCGGTTATTCGGAAAACCTCGAAATGGAGGTTGTGGACGCCGAAAAACGTGCCGACCACTTCGAGGATATTTTGGGCACATACCTGACGGAACTGAGTATCCGCCGTATCGGTGAACACGACAGTGCCGAATCCGGCAAGCTTCTCAAAATCATCGGTGACATCGAACGCATTTCCGACCACACCGTAAACCTGGTACAATCGGCAAAAGAAATGCACGAAAAGAAACTCCCGTTTTCCAAAGAAGGCAGCGAGGCGATTCAGATCTACTGCCAGGCGGTAAACGATATGGTTGAAATGACGCTGGAAGCTTTAACGAAAGACGACATTGAAATCTCTTCGGAAATTCTGGCCCTGGAACAGGTTGTCAACGGCCTCAAAGATGATTTACGTACCTTGCACATCAAACGTCTCCAGCAAGGCAAGAGCAATATGGAACTCGGCTTTATCTGGTCCGACTTATTAACTGACCTCGAACGGATCGGTGACCACTGCTCCAACATTGCCAACTGCATCATAGACATGGCCGAAAATCAACTGAATCTGCATGCTGCCAAGCGCATCTTCGGCTTTGACAGTGATGACTTTATGGAAAAAATCAACGGCTACGAGAAGAAATACGCTTTGCCGCAGTCGGAAGTTTAACAAGACAGTCCCTATCTTTTTTTATAGGTAGGGACTTTTTTCTTGACTATTTGACTATCGGGGCTATATAATGATATTGGCATATAAGTGGGCATTTTTGCTTTCACATATATTGTTAATTTTATTACGGAGCGCGTTAAACCTTTTTAATGTCGCGTCTTTCGAGTATAGATTGTATTTTTATTACCAGATCCATCCACGAAAGTATACAGACCTTCGGTCTGACAATTGAACATGGTTTAGGGCACTCCTTATTCGTATCTAGGAGGAACCTATGGACAACATTACTTGGGCAATCATCGGCGCCGTAGCCGGTTTGATTGTCGGCGGTGTTGTTGCTTGGATTTTGGCATTCAAAGCCGGCCAGGAGAAACGTCGTAAGACTGCCGAGGCTTTGATCGGTTCTGCGGAAAACGAAGCAGAGCGCATCAAGAAAGATGCCGTTGCCGAAGCTGAAAACAGCAAGAAAACCGCCCTCATTGAAGCAAACGAAGAGATTCGCCGTTTGCGCAATGAATCCGAACGTGAACTGAAAGAACGTCGCAGCGATGTTCAGCGTCAGGAACGTCGTTTGCAGCAAAAGGAAGAAACCTTGGACCGCAAGATTGAGAATTGCGAGAAAAAGGAAGAAGCCATTGCTCAGAAGAAAAAAGAAGCCGACGCCTTGGCAGAAGATGCTGCCAACCTCAAAAAGAGCCAGTTTGAAATGCTGGAACGCATTTCCGGTTACACGGCAGAGCAGGCCAAAGCCGTTTTGCTTCAGGATTTGGAAGCGGAACTGACTCACGAAAAAGCTGTAAAACTTCAGTATTTCGAAGAGCAGCTGAAAGACGAAGCCGACGAAAAAGCCCGTCGTCTCGTTGCACAAGCCATTCAGCGTGTTGCAGCCGATCAGGTCACCGAAGCTACCGTTTCGGTTGTCCCGCTGCCGAACGATGAAATGAAAGGCCGTATCATCGGCCGTGAAGGACGGAATATCCGTTCCATTGAAACCTTGACCGGTTGTGACCTCATTATCGATGACACACCGGAAGCCATTACCCTCTCCTGCTTCGACCCGGTTCGCCGCGAGGTGGCCCGTCTGGCACTGGAGCGACTCATTACCGACGGTCGTATTCACCCCGCCCGTATTGAGGAAATGGTGGAAAAAGCCCGCCGCGATGTGGAAGCCACCATCAAACAGGAAGGCGAACGCGCCATCCTGAAAACCGGTCTCCACGGTATCAGCCCGGAAATCACCCGCTTGCTCGGTCGTCTCCGTTATCGTACCAGTTACGGTCAGAACGTCCTGCAGCATTCCCTGGAGGTTGCTTTCCTGTCCGGCATGATTGCCAGCGAAATGGGAATTGATCCGGTTGTGGCCCGCCGTGCAGGTTTACTGCATGACATCGGTAAAGCCGTTGACCATGAGATTGAAGGCTCCCACATTGAAATCGGTGTGGACATTGCCAAGAAATACAAGGAAAGCCCGGCCGTCATTCATGCCATCCAGGCCCACCACGGAGACGTGGAAGCCACCACGGTGGTTGCCTGCATCGTTCAGGCTGCCGACGCCTTGTCCGCCGCCCGTCCGGGTGCCCGTCGTGAAAACATCGAGAGCTACATTAAACGTCTTGAGAAGCTGGAGGAAATTGCCAACGGTTTCAAGGGCGTTGAAAGCTCCTTTGCCATTCAGGCCGGCCGCGAGATTCGCATCATCGTGAAACCGGAAGCCGTCAACGACGATCAGATGGTCTTGCTTGCCCACGATATCGCCCAGAAAATCGAAGGCGATATGGAATATCCGGGTCAGATCAAGGTCAATATCATCCGCGAAAGCCGCGCTGTGGATTTTGCGAAATAAGAAAACAAAAGGGAACGAAATCATTTGGTTTCGTTCCTTTTTTCTTTGCTCGCTCCCCCCCATTTTTTCCTTTTCAAACAAGAGGAAATGTGGTATATTAACATATAGCGAAAAAGATTGGAGCGATTTGTTATGAGAAAAACGATACTCGTATGCACGGCCCTTTTGCTTCTTTGCGTCAGTCTCAGCGGCTGCTTCGCAAAGCCGGAAAAACCGGCTCCGCCGCAACCGGTTGTCACCACAACCGCTGCCGCAACAACCGCAAATCCCGCCGCTCCCGTCACTCCTGCCGGTTCTACCACAACCGCTACCGGAGTCACCGGAGAATATCCGTTTAAAGCTTACGCCACGGACTCTCTGAACGTGCGTCGCACCCCGAACCTGGATTATTCCGCCATCGGCGGATTGGATGCCGGTGATGAGGTTACCATCATCGGAAAAGAAGGCGACTTCTACAAAATCGAGTGGAAGTCCATGGATGGGAACTATTCGGAATCCTATGCCTATGTCAGCGCTCAGTATATCAGCAAAGACAAGAACGGCACCACCACGGCCGGCAGCACAACCGCTGCCCCCACGGTAGCCCCGACCACCGTTTCCCCCACCACAAAAGCAAATTAAGTACAGAGGAGATTTTACTATGTCCGGACATTCCAAGTGGAACAACATCAAACGTAAAAAAGAGAAAACCGACGGCGCCAAGGCCAAGATTTTCACCAAAATCGGCCGTGAGCTTGCCATCGCCGTAAAAGAAGGCGGCAGTGCCGATCCCGCTGCCAACTCCCGTTTGCGTGAATGCATTGCCAAAGCCAAAGCCAACAACGTGCCGAATGACAACATTGACCGTATCATCAAAAAAGCGGCCGGTGAAGGCAGCGCCGACACATATGAAGCCCTTCGCTATGAAGGCTACGGCCCCTGCGGCATTGCCGTTATCGTTGAGACCTTAACCGATAACCGTAACCGTACCGCTGCCGATGTGCGTCATTTCTTTGACAAGTTCGGCGGCAACCTGGGTCAAACCGGCTGCGTGTCCTTTATGTTTAACAAAAAGGGTATCATTATTATCGACTCCGAGGATTTGGATGAAGATAAAGTGATGGAAGACGCCTTAATGGCCGGCGCTTCCGACTTCTCCGCCGGTGAAGGTGCTTTCGAAATCGAAACCGAGCCCGATGACTTTACGGCCGTTGTGGAAGAACTCGAAAAAATGGGTTACACCTTTGAATCCGCCGAAGTGGCCATGGTTCCGGATGTGTATAACGCCATTGACGACGAAGAAGCTCGTGTGAAAATGGAAAAACTCATCGATGCCCTGGAAGACAACGATGACGTCCAGAACGTCTGGCACAACTGGGAGCAGTAATACTGTTTCCTATTCAATCTCAAAAGAAAAGAGCTATGTGAGACAAGGTCTCACATAGCTCTTTTTTCATTTCTTTTGGATTCTCTTTTTGATAGCCGGCAAGCCATAGGTCAAAACACCGAAGACGACCAAAATCTTAAAAATTCTGTACAGTACGTGTCCGGACGTGAACAATTCCATATAGTAGATATCCGGGGAAAGTTTGGCCCCGAAAACCGCGACGGCCACAGCATCTAAAACAAACACAATCAAAAAATGCCACAAATAGATATCCATAGATTGGTTGCCGATGTCGGCCAGCACCTTTTTCACAACCCGAAGCGGACTCTTTTCCAGCAGCTGACACAGCATCAAAATGAACAAAACCGATCCGGCCCCGCCGACAAACGTCAGAAGAACGCTCAAAACACCATACGGACCGTAGTAAACGGCCGTTGCCGTCCAAAACGGAATCAAAATTCTTTGAAATCGTTTTTTTGTATACTCCCCGAAAGAATATTTGTCCGGAGACACCGTATATCCGGAAGCCACAAAGAAAAGCGGCATAACAAAGATACCGTATTTTTCAACAAAGTCGAAGCCCATATGGGCTACAATAATAATAATAATAACGGATATAGCCTTCCCTTGACACTCCCCACACCTAAAGGTGGGGGATTCTTGGTTCGCTGACCGTAGCCTTCATCATGAGAGGTCTTACATGGTCTCCCCAAGCGTATAGGTTTGGGTGTGTCCCACCCTACCATATAAACAGACTATGCCAACAGG
>JAZUDZ010000016.1:0-32231 GCA_045639905.1 Acutalibacteraceae bacterium | reverse complement strand
GCCCCGAATTGCTGTGCTGCTTCCGTAATGAGATCGGAAACCGGAAATTCAATCTTCTTGATCGTGTTTTCCGATTCTTCCATCTTGGAAAGATAGACAAGATCGCCGGTCAAAACGCCGAGCCGTTTTGTTTGTGTGCGTATATCGGACAAGCTCTCGTTTTCGCCCAAATCCGATTCGAGTAAGTCGAGATTTGCTCCGATAATTGTCAGCGGTGTTTTGATTTCGTGACCGGCATCAGTAATAAAGCGTTTCTGCTTTTCATAACTTTCGGCAATCGGACGGACGATTCGACCTGCGGCGAAAAGAAATATGATAAAGACGATCATGCAGCCGAGTAAACCTACCGCCATACTTATCCACATAAAAGTGCGGAACGAATCAAGTTTTCTGCCGCAGTCGAGAAAAATGATCCGTGTCATACGGTCATCCACTTGTTTTGCGTACCGAAACTGCCCGATAAATCCCCGCTCCGATTTATTTGCAACGGCTTTTTGAATAAATCCGTCCACTGATTCCTTATCCACCGATATTATTTTTGAAAAATCGGTTTCTTCTATATTACCGTCTTTTGTTACCATTGCGGTAAAATACCGTGACTCATAAGGCACTTCGGGAGACATTCCGTGCGGGATAAAATCCCCTATATCCTGCGGCGGTTTGTCGGGCAGCTCCGAATGATTGCCGAAAGGAGCATTCGGCTGGGAAAGGACATCAAGAACTGCATTTGCTTCCGTTACAACAGAAGAATAATTGACGATATTCATGATTCCGACGAGTACTGTCATCAGAATCAACATAGATGCTGTTGCTAAAATAATAAATTTCTTTTTGAGTCGCTTAATCATCTGCATCCTCCAAAGAATAACCGGCGTTTCGGGATGCTTTTATCTGAATGTCAGCCCCGAGAGCCGTCAGTTTTTTGCGAAGATAAGATATATATACCCACACCACGTTGATTTCTGCTTCGCTGTCATAACCCCATATTTTTTCCATAATGCGTTCTGATGAGAAGATCTGATGTGGATTTGATAGGAACATTTCCATCATTTGAAATTCTTTGTTGGCAAGCCGAAAACTATCCGTTGGGGACGCCAATTCAAAGGTGGCTCGATCAAGTGATATGTTTCCCATACGAAGCTTTGTATCGGTTTCTTCTTTTCCCCTTGTTATACAGCGAATACGGGCAAGAAGCTCCTTCGTGTCAAACGGTTTGGGCAGATAGTCATTCGCTCCGCTGTCAAGCCCGAGTACACGGTCATCAATTTCCGATTTTGCCGTCAGCATCAGAATAGGAAGCCGGCTGCCGGATGAACGAGCCTTTTTCAGAACGGTTATGCCGTCCATTTTCGGCATCATAATATCCAGCACAGCGGCATCGTAGTCGCCGGATTCAATGTACATCAAGGCATCTTCACCGTTATAAACAGCATCCAGTGAATAATTGTTTTTTTCAAATATTTTTACAAGCGCCTTGGATAACGCTTTCTCGTCTTCGGCAAGTAGTATACGCATTTTGAGATACCTCCTTTTGCAATGTAACATTGTATTCTACAATGCTTAAATTAACTTAAAATAACTGATTACATCAAATTCGGAGCAATTACGGATATGGCAAGAGGGACTTTACGGACAAGTCGGTAAAGTCCCTCATTTTATATAAGTCTTTATATCTTATTACATTGTCATTCTCCGCTGACAAAGAAACCTTAAGTCAACTTGTGAGAACCATAACGCTTTACAACTGCTTATAATGTTCCATAAGCTCCCGTTAGTCCAGGGACTTCATTGTCGGGAACAAAAGCACGTCACGAATAGCCGGGCTGTCCGTCAAAAGCATGGTTAAGCGGTCGATGCCGTACCCGATACCGCCTGTCGGAGCCATACCGATTTCCAGGGCGTTTAAGAAATCTTCATCCGTATGGTTGGCTTCCTCATCGCCCAAGTCGGCCAAAGCATCCTGTGCCTTAAACCGTTCTCTCTGATCAATCGGGTCATTCAGTTCAGAATAGGCATTGCACATCTCCCAGCCGTTAATAAAGAGCTCGAAACGTTCCACATACCCCTCTTTATCCGGTTTTTTCTTGGTAAGCGGAGAGATCTCGATCGGATGGTCCATAATAAAGGTCGGCTGAAGCAAATGTTCTTCGACAAATTCCTCAAAGAACAGGTTCAGGATATCGCCTTTCTTATGGTGATCCTCGTACTCCACATGTTTTTCATCTGCAATTTTCTTTGCAGCTTCGGTATCCGGAATTTCATCGAAATCCACGCCGGAATACTTTTTAACGGCCTCAATCATGGTCATTCTTTCAAACGGCTTACCGAAATCCAATTCCAGTTCACCGTACTTAAACGTGGTCGTTCCCAGAACTTCCTGCGCCACATGACGGAACATATTCTCCGTCAAATCCATCATTCCGTAATAATCGGTATATGCCTGATAAAGCTCCATCAAAGTAAACTCCGGATTATGACGTGTGTCCAATCCTTCGTTACGGAAAACACGACCGATTTCATAGACGCGCTCGAGTCCTCCGACAATCAGTCGTTTTAAATACAATTCAAGGGAAATACGCAAACGGAGATCCTCGTCAAGAGCGTTAAAGTGGGTTTCAAACGGACGAGCCGCTGCACCACCGGCGTTGGAAACGAGCATGGGAGTTTCCACTTCCATAAATCCCTGTCCGTCCAAATACCGACGAATCGAACTGATGATCTTGGAGCGCTTGATAAAGGTATCGCGCGTTTCCTCATTCATAATCAAATCAACATATCTCTGACGATAACGAATATCGGTATTGGTCAGACCATGATACTTCTCCGGTAAAATCTGAAGCGATTTGCTTAAAAGCGTCACGGTTTCCGCATGAACGGAAATTTCACCCATCTGTGTACGGAACACAAAGCCGGTAACACCGATAATATCACCAACATCATATTTCTTGAAATCACCGTAGGATTCTTCTCCGAGAGCATCGCGGGAAACATACACCTGCAAACTACCCAATTTATCCTGTACGTTGCAGAAGGAAGCTTTTCCCATAACGCGCTTGCTCATCATACGACCGGCGATACTGACATGAATGGCCTGTGCATCCAGAATCTCCCGTTTCTTTTCATAAAAAGCTTTACGAATCGGGCGGGCCTCTGCCTCTTCCAGTCCTTCGGTATTCGGTTCTTCCATGCCTTCGGTCAACTTAGCTTCCAATTCCTCATAGATGGCTTTCGCTTCGACAGAATGATGGGTTTGATCAAATTTTGTTATCACAAACGGATCTTTTCCCGCCTCTTGCAATGCCGCCAATTTTTCACGGCGCACCTTTAAAAGCTGGTTGATATCCTGTTCCTGAACGGCACCGTTGTTCGGTTGATTACTCATGATGAATTCCTCCTGCATTTTAGAAACGACGGCAACCAAATACCAGGTTACCGTCGTCATAAGACACGATCTTATTTAGAAATTTTCAAGATTTTATAGGTGACGATTTTTCCGGTCGGCAGTTCAACTTCGACTTTTTCACCCTTTTTCTTGTCTTTCAAAGCTTTTCCGACAGGACTCTCGTCGGAAATAGCACCGTTAAACGGATCCGCCTCTGTCGGACCGACAATACGGTATTCCGCTTTTTTGCCGTCATCACGTTCAACGGTAACACGAGATCCAATGAAAACACGTTCCGTGGTAACCTCGCTGTCATCGATAACATGAGCGTATTTAATCATTTCCTCCAATTCGGAAATGCGGCCTTCCACCTGAGCCTGCTCGTTTTTGGCTTCGTCATACTCACTGTTTTCAGACAAGTCACCATATCCGCGGGCGGTTTCGATTTTATCTTGAATTTCTTTACGTTTTACGTTTTTCAGTTCATACAGTTCCGCCTTTAATTTCTCAAGACCTTCTGTACTGATTTCAATTACCCTTTTAGCCACTTTGGTATCCCCTATCTTTACTCAGCACGATTTGTGCCTTTTTTCACGTTCTTTATTATATTCTTATCCTTATCTATTGTCAACTTTTTTGAATCACCAAAATGATTGTTTTTTATACACCGATATGGTAAAATAATTCAAACTGTGCAAAGGAGAGATTCACATGACCCAGCCCGAATTGCAAAAACAAGATACCGACATTCTATCCGGTCGAAATGCGGTTGGAGAAGCTCTCCGGTCGGGACGAAACATTGACCGTATTTTAGTCGCAAAAGGTGAAAGAAACGGCAGTATTGTTCCGCTTCTCGCAAAAGCACGAGACAAACAGATTCCCGTCAAAGAGGTGGACAGTCGAAAACTGGAAAGCCTCGGCGGTTCCAATCATCAGGGCATTGTTGCCATTGCCGCCTGCAAAGCCTATGCAGAGCTGGAAGACCTGTTCCGCCTGGCGGAAGAACGCAAGGAAGATCCTTTCTTTATCGTTTGTGACGAACTGGAAGATCCGCACAATCTTGGGGCCATTCTTCGAACAGCCGAATGCGTAGGGGCTCATGGGATTATTATTCCGAAACGGCACAGTGTCGGCCTTACCTATGCCGTGTCCAAAGCTTCAGCCGGTGCGGTTGAATATATGCCGGTGGCCAGAGTATCCAACATTGCCGAAACCTTAAACCGCATCAAAGAACGCGGCGTATGGGTGTACGGACTGGACATGGATGGAGAAGACCGTATGAAAGCCAACCTGTCGGGGCCGATTGCACTTGTCATCGGTGCAGAAGGGCATGGCCTGTCCAGACTGGTCAGAGAACGCTGTGACGGAATTGTTTCTCTCCCCATGTTTGGCAAAATCAACTCGCTTAACGCTTCCGTGGCCTGCGGTATTTTCATGTACGAAGTGGTCCGAAGCCGACATCAAAAATAAGGAGGTGGCCTTATGTTTAACAACAAATCGGATTCTTCAAAGAAAGCTTTGAATTCAGAACCTGCCGAAGAACCGACAACGGAAATCCGTACCGAGCCGGCCACCATCGAAATAGATCGTGCGCAGCTTACGCAGGAAACAGAACCTACCGAAGATGTGAAGATTTTTTCTTCTACCCCGAAAAAATCCAAGCCTGCGAAAAAAAACGAATCCGAAGATGTGAAAGTCGTTCCCGATAAAGAAGACGAAAACAATCAAATGCAGTGGGACGATTTTGTGAAACCCGAAGAACCGGCTGAAGAACCGGACGAAGGAACTTCACCGGAAGGTGACCGTGCACTCGTAGAAGAATTCCATCGAAATCGTGCCAGCAAAGTCAAAACATTTCGTGTCATTCATTCACTTTACCTGGACGAAGAAAACGAAACCCCTCCGGAAGAAGTGATTGAACCGGAAGAGGAATTTGAAGAAGAATATGTGGAAGATTACTGTTCAAAAGAAGACCGGGATGCCATTGACGGAGAACTGAAATACCGCAAAGGAAAAACCAACGTCGCCCTTCTGATTACCGGTGTGCTGGAACTGGTTCTGTTACTCGAATCCGGTTGCTTCCAGCTTGGAATCTTATCCGACATTTTAATTTTCCTTATCACGTCCGTTACCATCCTGCTCGTTATGATGGGATTCAACTTTCGGATGTTCCGCAATGCATGGGATGATCTGAAGAACCGACAAATCAGTTTGGAACTCGGTACGTCCTTCACTTGTTTGATTGCCGTTTTGGAAACCCTTTTGCAGTTTTTCTGTCTGGACACTTCCGGATTCGGACTGCTGCCGGCCCTGGCGGGCCTTAATTTGCTTTTCTGTGTGCTGGCCGACTTTTTCCGAGCCAAACGGATTGCACATAATTTCTCCTTTGTGTCTTCCGATGATTCTCGATATATTGCGGAAATTATCGAAGATGACAAAGTATCGGATGAAATCGGTGCTGCTGCCGTCGCTTCGGGAATTCCGGACTTGGCCTATTTCCGTCCGGTTGACTTTTTGCATCATTTTCTCGGAGCTTCCTATTCCCGCAAACCGGAAATCACAAACCTTAAGAAATGGTTGCTGATTTCCTGGGGCGTTTTGGCGGCTGCCGCCCTGTTCTTCGGACTGGCTGCCGGAAAAATGTGGATCGCTTTGCAGCTTCTCTGCATCGGAATCATCCTGAGCGTTCCGTCTTTTCTTACGGCCATTCGCCAGGGAATCCTTTGGAAAGTATCCCGTAGCTGTCAAATCAATGGCGGTATGCTGGTCGGCGAATCGGCCATAGAAAAATTCGGTCCGACAGACGCCGTCATTTTACCGGCTATTGACTTGTTCCCAGAAGAAAATATGATTCTTCACGGCATTCGAACATTTAAAGGAACGCGCATTGACGACGCCATCTTGGATACCGCTTCCGTCGTTATCGCCTCCGGTGGACCGCTTTCCCACGTGTTTAATCGAATTCTGGAAAATCGGGACGCCCTTTTGAAAAATGTCGAGAACCTCATTACCGAACAGGGAATGGGACTGTCCGGTTGGGTTGATGGAAAACGAATTTTGGTGGGAAACCGTAAACTCCTGCAAAATCACGGTGTCGATGTTCCTTCCCGCGATTACGAAAACCGCTACATTCGCGACAGCCGTCAACTCGTTTATCTTTCCGTAGCCGGCAGTTTGTCTGCCATGTTCATCATTTCCTATACCGAAAATGACGAGGTTTCGGATGCTTTGCATTTACTTGCCCGTGAAAATATGACAATTCTCGTTGAGACCTGCGATCCCAATATTACGGAAGAATCCGTATGCAGTACCTTCCGTTTGGATCCGTATTACATAGAAATCTTGGGGAGCAATGCACGCCGTTCGTTTGATAACGTATTAAAGAATGCGGAAGAAGACACGGAAAACCAGCCAATCGGATTTGTGGCCGGTGATGCCTCTCTATGCGGGAAAGTGGTTCCTTTGGCAAAAAGCAAACATCTTGCCTCTGTATTCCCGCAGCTGAGCGTCATTTCCTGTATTCTCAGTGTTGTGATGCTGATTCTCACCACGATTTATGTTTTTTCTGCCCAAACCGCTCCCTCTGTATTCCTTTTGGTTTTGGCCGTTTTGGTAGCCACCCTTGTTACCGGCTTATTCGCCCTGATTCGAAAAGTGTAACTTGTATTTTCCCGGTTCATCTGATGATGAACCGGGTTTTATTTTTTGTTTTGATAATTTTATATTGAAAACCACCAAAAAAATGATATAATGGACAAAAGTGCTAAAAATTTCATAGGACTCTCTTTGATTTTTGTTCAAAGTGTATATAAGCACGAAAAGGAAAGGGGTTTTCATTGTGAAAACATATACTGCAAAAGACATACGAAACATTGCCCTCGTTGGACATGCCGGTGTCGGAAAGACCTCCCTTGCTGAAGCGGCTTTCTATCTCACCGGAAAGGCCGACCGTTTGGGTACCATCGCCGGCGGAAACACGATTTGCGACTTTGACCCTGAAGAAATCAAACGTCAGGCGTCCGTCTCAACCGCCATCCTCCCCGTCGAATGGAAAAACATCAAAATCAATCTTTTGGACACACCCGGACTGTTTGACTTTGCCGGTGGTTTGCGCGAAGGAATTCGTGCCGCCGGTTGTGCTTTGATTGTTGTATCCGCCAAAAGCGGTGTGGCCGTCGGTGCCGAAAAAGGTTACCAGGCTGCCAAGAAAAAAGGAATTGCCCGTATTTTCTTTGTCAACCAGATGGACATGGAAAATGCTGATTTCTTTACGGCATATGCACAGCTGAGAGAAAAATTCGGCACTTATGCCTGCCCGGTTGTCGTTCCTTATGTGGAGAACGGCAAAGTGTCTTGCTATGTCGATTTGATTAACCAAAAAGCCTACACCTATGACAAAGGTAAACCGACTGAAGTGGCAATGCCGAATCTTCCGGATATGGATGATTATATGACATCCATTAACGAAGCCGTTGCCGAAACTTCCGATGAAATGCTGACGAAGTATTTGGAGGGTGAAGCCTTTACTCACGAAGAAATCACCAAAGGATTGTCTGCCGGTGTTCGTAAAGGTATCATTGCTCCGGTCTATTGCGGTTCTGCCGTTACACTTGAGGGTATTGCCACCTTGTTTGACGGATTGGACGAATTGGCCCCGTGGGCAGAGACCGTTGCCGGCGAAATCGGACAGGATGCTTCCGGAAACAATGTCGAGTTGGAAGTGGACGAATCTGCTCCGACGGTTGCCATTGTCTTCAAAACCATCGCCGACCCGTTTGTCGGAAAGCTCTCGTATTTCAAAGTCATCCGCGGTAAAGTCAGCGGTGACAGCACGCTCGTAAATATGCGTACCGGCGAAAACGAGAAAATCGGTAAAGTGTACTACATCCGCGGCAAGAAACAAGAAGATGCCGCCTATATTCCTGCCGGCGACATCGGTGGTGTTGCCAAGTTGGCCGGCACCAAAACCGGTGATACTTTGTGCGCCCCGGGCGTCAACATTACCTTAAACGGTATCGTCTTTGACGATCCGTGCCTCTCTGTCAGCGTCAAAGCCGTTAAGAAAGGCGAAGAAGAAAAGATTGCCGCCGGTCTTACCCGTTTGATGGAAGAAGATCCGACCATCCAGTTTGGTCTGAATACCGAAACACACGAATCCGTTTTGTCCGGTCTTGGTGAGCAACAGTTGGATGTTATCAAATCCAAACTGAAATCCAAGTTCCAGGTCGACGTCGAATTTGCCACCGCTCGCGTTCCGTATCGTGAAACCATTCGCAAGAAAGTTAAGGTTCAGGGACGTCACAAGAAACAGTCCGGCGGGCACGGTCAGTTCGGTGATGTTTGGATTGAATTTGAGCCTTGGGATTGCGACGGCCTGATTTTTGAAGAAACCGTTTTCGGCGGTTCTGTTCCGAAGAACTTCTTCCCGGCTGTCGAAAAAGGCTTAATGGACAGCGCCAAACGCGGTCGCTTGGCCGGTTTCCCGCTCGTCGGTGTTAAAGCCACCTTGGTTGACGGTTCCTACCATCCGGTTGACTCTTCCGAAATGGCATTCAAAACCGCTGCCTCCTTGGCCTACAAAGCCGGTATTGACCAGGCTTCTCCGGTTCTCCTGGAACCCATTGGACTTCTTAAAGTCTATGTCCCGGCTGACTACACCGGTGATATTATGGGTGACGCCACGAAACGCCGTGGCCGTGTTCTCGGTATGAATCCTGCCGAAGAAGGTCTCACCTGTGTGGAAGCCGAAGTTCCGATGGCCGAAACCGGTGATTATGCCGTTATGCTCCGCTCCCTGACACAGGGCCGCGGTTACTTCACCATGGAGTTCCAGCGCTATGAGCAGGCTCCGGATGCAATCGCACAAAAAGTCGTTGCCGAATATAAGGTGGACGACGAAGAATAATTCGTAAATAAAACGACTCGGCGAGATGTATGATCTCGACCGAGTCGTTTTTTTAGATTTCAATAATATAAGGACGTGCCTCATCCAGAAGTTCCGGACCAAGCGTGACTATCATACGAAGTCCCGTTTCTTCATAAGTTTCCGATTCAACAACGCCGTCTTTTCGGCATTTTCCGGCAAGAGATCCTTCTGTGTACGGAAGAAGCAGCGTAACCCGTTTTCTTGTTGGAGGCAACATTTCCGTAATTTTTTGCAGAAGTTCCTCCATTCCCTCTCCCGTTTTCGCACTGACATACACTTTCGGACCGTCAGCGTGAAGGTCTCTTTCCTCAGCACAATCCATTTTGTTCATAACGGCAATCATCGGTGTTTCCTCACATCCGAGATCCGATAGAAGATCTTTTGTAACCCGTAAGTGTTCCTCTGCTTCACTGCTGGAACAATCGCAAACATTCAATATCACATCGGCATCCACTGCCTCTTCCAATGTGGAGCGGAATGCATTCACCAAATGATGCGGCAATCGTCTGACGAATCCAACCGTATCAATCAGCAGCACCTCCCGGCCATCCGGAAGACGCAAGCTGCGGGAAACAGGGTCCAATGTTGCAAACAGTTTATCTTCAGCCAATACATTGGCATCTGTCAAGCGGTTCAGCAAAGTGGATTTCCCGGCATTGGTATACCCAACCAATGCCACCGTTACGGTTCCGGTTTTCTTTCTTCGATTTCGAAGACCCTCTCTCCGACGTTCAATGGTTTTCAGCTGGTCCTTTAAGGAGCCGATTCGTTTGCGGATGTGACGGCGATCGCTTTCCAGCTTTGTTTCACCGGGCCCCCTGGTTCCGATACCGCCTCCCAGTCTAGAAAGCGCCGTTCCCTGCCCGGCCAGTCTCGGGAGACGATATTGCAGCTGTGCAAGTTCCACCTGAATGCGTCCTTCCGCCGACTTTGCCCGTGCGGCAAAAATATCCAAAATGAGGGTCGTTCGGTCAATGACCGGAATTTCGGTGATATCTTCCAGGTTTCTCTGCTGTGTGGCGGAAAGCTCGGTATCAACAATGATAAGTTCCGCATCCTGTGCTTCGCAAAGCTCTTTTAGTTCATGGGCGCATCCGGATCCCACATACGTTGCCGCTGACGGTGTCTCTCGTTTTTGGCAAAGCTCTGCAACCACTTCCGCACCGGCCGTTTTCGCCAGTTCCCGAAGTTCCGCAAAAGCCGCTTCCGTATCATAGTCTCCCGTATCAATCATAACAAGTGCCACTTTTTCAAGCGCTCTTTCTTCGGTTTCGGTCATATACGCCCTCCTTTCTCTCGGAAAAAGCACGCCGATCGGCGTGCTTTTGTACATTACAGTTTCATATCGCCGGAATGAATCCAGCCGATTTTTCGCATACCTTCGGAAATTCCCAAACTGATAATGGCAGGTGCCACAATATACATCAAAAGAATTTCACAAACGGCAAGCCAGGGGGCAATTCCCGCAGCTGTCATTTCCTGATAGCCCATAATCGGACCAACCAAACCGGAAGTGCCCATACCCGACCCGCTGGCATTATTGACCAAATGCAAGACGCAGGTGGAAATCGGTCCGAGAATCGCAGCCGTTAACGTAGGCGGAACCCAAATGAGAGGACGCCGGAAGATATTCGGGACCTGAAGCATGGAAGTTCCGACTCCCTGGGCAATCAGTCCGCCCATCTTATTTTCGCGATAACTGGAAACAGCAAAACCAACCATTTGTGCGCTGCAGCCAATCGCTGCCGCACCGGCCGTAATGCCATTCAGTCCCAGCATAATGCCAAGAGCCGCCGAACTGATCGGGAGCGTCAACACCATACCCATCACGACGGAAACCACAATTCCCATCATAAACGGTTGTTCCTCCGTAAAAGCGCAAACCACTTTTCCGATCCATGTCATCAATGTGGAAATCGGAGCACCGACCAGCAAACCGGCAACCGTACCGGAAATAATACTGACCAGCGGCGTTACCAAAATATCCACCTTTGTTTTTCCGGAAACCAACATGCCGACTTCGATAGCTACAAAAGCTGCCACGAATGCCCCTAAAGGTTCTCCCGGAATCTTAACCGTGGTCACCACACCATCGAAAACACTGCCTGCCAAAAGCTGGGAAGCAAAAGCACCCACAAAACCGGTCACGGCAGCCGAAACGGTCACTAAATCCGAAGCTCCGTATTTTTTGGCAACGCCGATACCGATACCGGCACCCATTGCCATTTTAGCCACATTGGCCATAATACGAACATAGAAGGAAACCGTGGAGCAGAAAGCCCCCGGAATGTCCCCAACCAGGTCCGCAACCAATGCCAAAATCGTACCGACAATCAGCGTGGCAAACAATCCGTTTGCCATGCCAGAAAATCCGTCTATGAAAATGTGCGACAATATGCCGCCTGTCTTCTTTTTCAAATCAAACACATCCTTACCGGTTTTTCTATTTCACAGAGAAACGTTGTTCCGTTTTCTCCAGGTAACCACTGACAAGTGCATCATTATGAACATCCAGCAAAAGCGTACTCAGTTTTCGGTTACACAAGCTCAGCTGATCAAAAGCCCGCTTTTGTGTGCTTTGCAGATTAAGTAAATCGCGATCCTCCCGAGGGAACCGGTCCGTTAGCGTCCCGTGAGACAACTCTGAAATATACAAATCCTGTGCCTGCTGTACGGTTTCGGCTCTCCCGCTTTCAAAATAATCAAGGAAAGAACAAACGGCAATCAGATTTTGACACTGGGAAAGCATATGTGTCTGTTCATAGGCGTGTTTTCGAAGATTTTCGATTTGTTCCGTCAGCTTTTCCAGCCTCTCAAAATACGGTGCATAATGCTGATCGTATTCCTGTTCTATAACCCGATACTCTTTCATGGACTCTTCGTGTTTGGCTCTTTTTTCCTCATTCCACTCTTTCGCCCGCTTGGCCCGTTGTTCTTCCTGAATATATTCCTGAACGCGGAGCGTATAGTCGCGAACCAGTTTTTTCTTTTGAATCAAACGTGTGACAAAAAACGAAACCGCACAAACGGCGGAAAGAATGGCCGTAACAAACAGCAAAAACGGCATAAAAACATAAAAATGCCAAACATTTTCGCAAAGATATTTCAGTCCGATACAGGTCGGCGCCAAAACAGCGGCACCGATGGCCATCTTTTTAAGGGCAATGGTCCTCGTCGATTCTCCCGTGAAAGAATACCGAGGATCCTCTATAGAAGTCTCTTCCTTTTCGAGAAGCAAAACCGGGGCATCCGGCTTTGACCACATAATATCATGCTGATACCGTTCCTGATAGGTGGTGTGAACATATGCATCCGTTTCCAGCGCAACCAGGCGCTGAAAATAGGACACCAGTTGCTCGCGACTCATATAGATTCACCTACCCTTCTTACCCACTTTCGACACATTATACCACGTGCCCCCTATAATAAACAAACTTTTTTCAAATTCATCAGATTTCATTTTTTTCTAAAAAAATCATTTGACAAAGCTATAGCGGTAAAGTATAATATGAAAGCTGTGTAAAACAGTATGGTATCGAGGCGTGGCTCAGTTTGGTAGAGCGCTGCGTTCGGGACGCAGAGGCCGCAAGTTCGAATCTTGTCGCCTCGACCATATAAAGTAAGAGCATTCCTTTCGGAATGCTCTTTTTTTCCTGCCATGTTTCATTCAATGACATGGCACTTTTTATTTGTTTTTTTCTTTTTTGTAAAACAACAGAATGAGAAAAGCAACGGAAGCGGTAATGACCGAAAGCAGGTAAATATCGGAGAACCCCTCGTTTAGCGTCTTCTGGAAAACTTCCTCAATTTCCTCACGATTCTTTTCAATGTCATCTGTATAGGTTTTCAAAGCAGTCTCAAAAGCTCCGGGAATCGATTTCTTCAGTTCCTGCATATGCGAAGAAAGTGTTTCCATTTGCGAAATCTGCTCCGATAAATTAGGCATTTTCTGTCCCGAATCCCCCATATCAGCAGGCATTCCACCCGGCATTTTCGAGCCCATTTGTTCTTGCACTTTCTTCATGGCATCAACTCCGGAATTGATGCCCTCAATTCCTTTCGTCATGCCTTCGGTAATTTTTTGAATAATACCGGGAGTCATTTGACTGAACATATCTTTTGAGAACTGTTTTGCCGTATCCACAATCGTTGTTACGTCACTGTTTTGAAGCATTTCCAGAGTTCCCTCCGGCAGTTCCATGTTTCCGTCACCCATGTTCATCTCCATTTTCTTCATGGACGATAACGACGGCATATCCTTTAGCATATCGGCAAACTGCGGATTGGACCGCATAGCTTCCATTTGAGCATCAATTTCCTCCACATATGGCATATCCGGAAGAGAGATTTCTTTCGGCATCATCTGCATTAAATTTCCGGAAACATTCATTCCCGCATTGGCAATAAAGCCAACCATAATCGCCGGAGCGATTGCCGTGCCGATGGATCGAACCAAAGAAAGAGCTGCCAGTGCAGAATTCGATTGTTTTTCATCGGTGTCTGCAAGCATCATATAATTCAGTGGCGTTCCCATGGTGAAACCCATACCAAGGCCGGCCAAGGCCAAACCAATCAGCACCGTAAACAAGGAAGGATATTTTGTCGTAATCAGCATCATAAACAATGCTCCGGCAGCCGAACAAATAAAACCAATCCCCAAAATCAGCTTTGGACCGAATTTATCAATGAGTTTACCTGACACAGGAGCTCCAAGTCCGGAAAACAAACCTAAAACAATAACCAAGTACCCGCCACTGCCGGTGGAGAGTTTTAAACAGTTTTCGGAAAACTGTGGAACAAAAATAACGCCCATCATCAAAAAACCGCTTATCAACGATAAAATCATTGTAATCAGCAAATTGGAGTTTGTAAAATACTCCAGATTGAGAACCGGATCTTCTGCCTTCTTTTCCGCAAAAATAAACAATGGAATACAGAGAACAAATACAATTAAAAACGGATACACATTTGTATGAACAATGGTTTCACCAAAGTGGAAGAAATCCAGATTCTTTATTCCGTACAGAAGTGACAACACCATCACGGTTAACGTAAAAATGCCAAAAAGATCTGTCTTTTTATGGTTTTCTTCATCTCGATTATTCTGCAAAACGAACAACCCGCAAATAACAATAAAAAGGGAAATCGGCACATTTATATAGAAAATGAATTCCCAGTTCGTTGAACCGAACAAATCCAAAATGGCACTTCCCGCTGATGCACCGAACACATTGGCAATTCCATACACACCACCGACAAGTCCAAGTGCCAGTCCGCGTTTTTCTTCAGGGAAAGTTGTTCCAAACTCCGCGGTTGCAATAGGAACAATGCCTCCGCCGCCTATTGCCTGAACAATACGTGCTGCAATCAAAAGCGGAAATCCACCAAAGGAAGCGGACAGTCCACAAAACAATGACCCAAGTCCAAACAGGGTAATACAAACCATATAGATGTATTTTCTGCCGAACTTGTCAGCCATTTTCCCCATAATCGGGACGCTGGCAGCATAAGCCAGCGTATAAATCGTTATCATCCATATGCCGGTTTGTGCCGAAACACCCAGCTCACTCTGGATAATCGTTCTTGCCGGGGTTACAATTCCCGTATCAATGGCACCCATAAAAATGCCGGCAAGATACAAAATCATAATTAAAACATATCCTTTTTTCTTTGCAGTTTTGTTCATTTCTTTAGCCTCTCTTTCCAATACAAAACTCTGTTTTTTGTTAGCCGTCTAACGAAAATCGTCAAAGAAAATCACGGTAGTGCCTTTTCAGACACCACCGTGTCATCATCATTTCAATTCCAATTCGTCTTTCGTGAAATGCTTTTCAAATTCCGCCATATCCATCGGAAGAGCATTTTCGCCGTTCAATGTAACCTTGGCAACTTTTTCTTCGCCGTCGTTGTGACGAATACGAACTTCTTCCACAACACCGCGGACTGTTTTGCAAGCAACGCCTAAAACATGTTTTTTGGCGTCAGCTTCACGAATAGTTGTCCATCCGGTATGTTCCCATTTGATTTTAGCCATAACCAATTCCTCTTTTCATAATAAATAACATGCCCATACTCTACCATACCGCACACTTTTTGTCAATATTTTCCCCATTGTCACTGTGTCCTATGTTCCAAAAAGGGCTCATTTGAAACGCTATTATTTGT
The DNA here is from genome assembly GCA_045639905.1 of Acutalibacteraceae bacterium. GTDB lineage: Bacteria > Bacillota > Clostridia > Oscillospirales > Acutalibacteraceae > RGIG426. Next base: position 16,758 of record JAZUDZ010000016.1, on the reverse strand, counting down.
TGCCTTTTTCTTTTCCTTATGCTACAATTTTTTTATGAGATACATCTCAAAAACAAAAAAAGGAAGGTGCATTTTATGTGGCCGTATATTTTAGCTGCAATTGTACTCGTTTTAATCTTTGCAAACTTTAAAATCGTTCCGCAAGGGTCGGAAATGGTTACGGAACTTCTCGGTAAATATCACAATACCTGGGGAGCCGGTTTACATTTAAAAATTCCCTTTATTGAACGCATTGTCAAAAAAATCACATTAAAAGAGCAGGTTTTGGACTCTCCTCCGCAGCCGGTTATCACCAAGGATAACGTTACCATGCAAATTGACACGGTTGTTTATTTCCGTGTTTTTGATGCAAGACTTTACACCTATGGTGCGGTCAACCCGATTAGTGCTTTGGAGAATTTAACCGCCACCACTCTTCGTAATATTGTCGGTGAGCTGGAACTTGACGGCACCTTAACATCCCGTGACACCATCAACGGAAACATGACCACCATTCTCGATGAAGCCACGGACCAGTGGGGTATTAAAGTTTCCCGTGTGGAACTGAAAAACATCATTCCTCCGAAAGAAATCCAGGCCGCCATGGAGAAACAGATGAAGGCTGAGCGCGACAGACGTGAAACCTTGCTGCAAGCCGAAGGCCACAAAGCAGCTGCCATCACCCGTGCCGAAGGCGATAAGCAGGCTATGATTTTAGAGGCCGAAGGTGAACGTGATGCCCGCATCGCCCGCGCCGAAGGTGAAGCTAAAGCCATCCTTCTTGCAAAACAGGCAGAAGCTGCCGGTATTCGTGAGCTGATGAAAGCCAATCCGAACCCCGCCGTTCTGGAACTTAAACGCTATGACGCCATGATGAAAATGTCCGACGGTCAGGCCACCAAAATTGTTGTTCCTGCCGAAACCGCCATGGACTGCAGCCGTGACATTTTGTGGAGCGAAATGACCGGCCTCGGTGATGCCATTCAAGGTGCCGTACGCAAACCGGAACCGGTTGTCAAAGAAGATCCTTGCTGTGAAAGATTTGAAAAGCCGGAAGAATAAGGATTTCTTGACAGTTCTCTTCTCAGTTGATATACTGTATTCGTTTTGAGGGAGTAGCAAGCATCCTTTGGATGTTGCAAGCCAACAATCTCGGTTGAAAAACCTGGTTTGCATTCAATTGCGAGACTCATACAACAGACTTTCTGTGTGTGAGTTATATTCTGTTTACTAGAAACTCGAGCACAGCTTGTGCTCGAGTTTTTTTTTGGAGTATTGTTATGGATTTTTTATTTTTCTTTAACAGCATTTTATTGGGGATAGGGCTGGCCATGGATGCTTTTTCCGTATCTCTGGCAGACGGGTTGAGTGAGCCTGACATGGCGCGGTCACGACTTTGTACCATTGCCGGTACTTTTGGTGTTTTCCAAACGGCCATGCCGCTGATTGGATGGTTTTGTGTCTGTTTTATTGCCAGTCTCTTTAACGCCTTTCAGAAATTCATCCCATGGATCGGTTTTTTGCTGCTCTTGTTTATCGGCGGAAAAATGTTAATCGAAGGAATTCAAAACAAAACAGAGAGCGACACTGCGGGAACCGGCTTCGGCCTTTTACTGTTGCAGGGTGTTGCCACTTCCATTGACGCCCTTTCCGTTGGTTTTACAATCTCCGAATATCATTTTACTAAAGCACTTACGGCCTCCCTCATCATCGGCCTTGTTACATTCGTTATTTGTTTGGCCGGTCTTCAAATCGGACGAAAGTTCGGGACACGACTTGCCGGAAAAGCCTCCATTCTCGGTGGTATTATTCTCATCGGCATCGGCCTTGAAATTCTTCTCAGCAACATATTGTGAGGTATAAAGTATGGTTATCGCTGTCATTATGTTTATATTGGGGCTGGTTCTCCTCATTAAAGGAGGAGACTGGTTTGTGGACGGTGCCTGTGGCATCTCACGAAAATTTCATATTCCCGAGCTGATTATCGGTGCAACCGTTGTATCCATCGGCACTACTCTTCCGGAGGTCATGGTATCCGCCACCTCGGCTGTTTCCGGCCATGGCGAAATTGCTTACGGCAATGCTATTGGTTCCATTATTTGCAACACCGCACTGATTGCAGCTTTAACAATTGCAATTGCTCCTTCTGTTTGTAATCGAAAAACCCTGGGACTCCCGGTTACTTTCTTTTTTGTCGCCTCCGTTTTCTATGCGCTTATCTCCTATTTATCCGGCACATTCAGCCGTATAGCCGGCATTGTCCTTCTTTGCCTTTTTATTGTGTATATTGTGTTGGTTACCATTCAGACCAAGCAGCTTCCGAAAAATACGAATTCGGAGGAGCCGTCATCAGGAAACCAAAAAATCGGTAAATATATTTTCCTTTTGATTTTAGGGGCCGCATTGATTGCCGTCGGAGCCAACTGGCTTGTTCATTACGGTACAATCATCGCCGAAGGGCTTGGTGTTCCGGAATCGGTTATTGCATTGACATTTGTGGCACTCGGCACATCCCTGCCGGAACTTGTTACTGCCATTACTTCTCTCATTAAAAAACACGGTGCTCTTTCTCTAGGAAATATTATCGGAGCAAACCTGTTCAATCTTGTGCTGGTCAGCGGACTTTCCATCACATTATCTCCCTTTGATATTCCCTGCTCCAAAACCATCGCCGGCTTCAATGCCTCCCTGCTTGTTGACATTCCGGTAATGTTTACCGTTATGGGAATTATGATTGTTCCTGCTTTGATAAAAGGGAAACTCAGCCGATGGCAAGGAATTACGCTTCTTGTCATCTATGCAGCGTTTTGCTGTTTCCAATTTATCAGTTAACCGACAATCCCTTTGAAAAAGTTTAAGACACGATATCTTCCATTTGGAAAATATCGTGTCTTTTTTTAGTTTTCATATGGCAGGCTCTGAATGATTTCGGCCAGATACTTGCGAATCATCAACACGTCCTTCATATCAACGAAGGAGTCTTCGTTTACATCGGAATTACGGAAATTAATGGTGCTTGCCATACTCGCCAAATATTTACGAAGTAAAAGAACATCCTTCATATCAACAACCTGATCGTCATTGACATCACCGAAAATGCAGTCCACTTCCGGCGCTCCGTCAATTGTGAACAGCAATATTCTTTTGCCGTAAAATCCTCCGATTCCCGAAATAATCACACTGGCTTTTGGCCCGTATATGTTTTTCTCATAGGAAACCGTATAATCTTTTCCTTCCAGGAGAAGTTCATTGCCGTATGTTAATTTAACGGATGGTGTCAAAGGAAAACCGGTATATGCCTGGCTCGGAATTTCATACACGTCCACATCTTCTATGGAAACCTGATAAATGGAAAATGTTTTTTGGAGAGTACCGTAGTAATTCCCGTTTCCCTCCACTAGAACGGTGGCTTCACCGACCGCCGTATTATTTTGATAGGTTACCGTGAAGTCTGTTCCTTCGGTCAGATTAGCTCCGTCTGGGTCTTTTATCGTTACCGTCGGCTTTAATGCCGCTCCGGTAAATCTTAAACGGGACGTCACCTTGACTTCACATTCTCCAAGTGACTGACAGGTCGTGACGATGGTCGGGGCGCTGGATTCACTTTGTAAATGATCGTCGGTGAGAGCATATCGCCGATATACCGTATATTCGGTTTTCGGTATTAAGCCCGTGAATGTTTCGGAGGTTTGCCATGTTCTCCCGTTAAGACTGTATTCCATGTCGAGGGACTCACCGACAACCATAATGGTTGTATCCGTAACTGTTTGAATGGTGGGTGCCGTCGGCGTCGCCGGAGCCGGAGACCGAACCAGTTTGGTCATGGCATGGACACGCGGGCTGGCTCCTCCTTCAATACCAGCCCAATCTACCCAGCCGTCATTATCAAACGAATAGCCTTGTCCGTACTCACAGTCATTGATGACTTCAAAAGGATAATAGGACTCGTCATAAGCCCCCATGAAAATAACACCGCCATTATCCGTAGAAGGAATCGTAATGGTATATACAACAGAGAATTTTTCTCCTTTTTTGACGGAAACGGGATTTTTCAAATGTGTCGTATAATAACCGTCACATGGAAATGTTCCGGTCTCCGTAGCCTTTAGCGTTCCGGTTTGCGGGTTATCCTTACTGGTTGGATTCAAATACACCTGGGCCGTAAAGGTCCCACCGGCATCGTTCATGTAAAAAGTACTGACCGCTTCAATTGTTTCATCATGCTGACTTTCATAAACACAAGCGACCTTTGCCGAGTGAACATCCTCGCTCAGCAAAAATTGTGTATCATCCGCACCGTCGTATTGATAGGTGCAATCATACGTGTCTGTCGGAACCATATCAAAAGCATGCCCATAGGTTGCACGAACAGACGGATCGTCATACGAAACCCAGTAGCAACCGTTTAATCCCCACTTTGGTCCCCAGGAATTCATCACGAGCCACGCGCCGTCACGCATAGGCCGATATGATGACCTGAAGTTCATACGGCTGTAATTATCGTCCCATCCAATAATGGTCACAGCATGGTTTTGATCACTGCTGGCTCCGTAATAGGCATACGTTTGTGTGTTCATATAATACGTATCAAAATAAAGCGGAACACCCACACTGCCATAATCGATAATTGCCTGTTTTACTGCCTCTCGATCATTTTGTGTGTTAATGGGGAGAATATACGAATTTTCAAGAATCGCAGCATCTGAATATGCCATATCGTCATCCGGCTTCGCATTACGGTCCGCTATAACCGTTTCCCAGGGAGCAACGCTTTCGTTCAGAATGCCTTTGCGATTGGCCAGTTCCATAGACCCCATAAAGAAATTTCCGCCAATAGTGAGATAACTGCTATTGGAAACAATGCGAATGCCGTCATTAAGCAAAAGACCCAAGGGATCGTTGACGGGATGAAACAAAAAGTAGGCCAGACCCCATTCGGAAAAATCGGCACTTTCCGGTTTCCATCCTTCATTTTGAATACAATCGGTTTCCGCACAGCTGGCAATGGAAAATGCCCAACAGCAACCGGTATCATTTTGATTTTTGGCACTTGTTACCACGCCTTTATCGTAGGCATTATAGGACGTTGGCAGGGTTCCTTTCACAATTGCCGGTTTTCCCTCACGAAGCAAATACGAAGATGCGTCCAAATCCGTATCCAAAAAATAGGAAATGCCGTTTTGCTGGTCTTCTTTGGGTGCCTGTACAAGCTTTGTCTCAAATCTTCCGGGACGAAGGCGTTCTTTTGCTGTAGGCTTTTGTAAACCGAAAAGCAAAAATCCCATCAGTAAAACAGAAACAGACAGCAACACGCTTATCCATTTTATACAATGTGCTTTTTTCACAAAACGCCTCCCCCTTTCAAAAAACATCAGGAGACCGATGTAACTCGGTCTCCTTTTTAGGTTTAGTGCATATTTGGTCCGAGTGTTGAATAAATACCGGCCAAGAATTTACGAATTGCCAGAACATCTTTCATATCAACAGAACCATCTGCGTTGGCATCCGCATTCAGCATATTAATCTTTACATTCATTCCGGCTAAGAACTTACGAATGATTAAAACGTCTTTCATGTCAACATTTCCATCATCGTTTGCATCCCCGTACAGAATACTTGTAACAGCTGTGGTTGTTGTGTCAACAGATACTTGCGAATCGTCAGAATCCTGAGATTCCGGCTCACTTTCTGCAGGAACGGTTGTGGTTGTTACCGTGGTTTCCGTTGTTGTCGTAGTCACATCAAAACTCTCTTCGGATTCATAAGGCTCAGACGATTCCTCAGATTCTTCTGAAGCAACCGTAGTCGTCGGAACAACCTCTTCTGTTGTAGTAACAATTTCAGATGCTGTTGTAGTTGTTTCGACCTCGGAAGATTCTTCCGAAGACTCCGCAGCTGTTGTGGAAGCAGTTGTGGTCGGAGTGTCTTCTTCGAGTTTTACCATAGTAACATCGTCCACGAAGCAGTAAGTACCGGCAGGATCTTGGTAGCGCTCCAAATAGAGGCCGACACCGAAGTAGGTTAAATCTTCCGGAGTCGTGAAGGTGGCCGGCAGTTCGCCAAGCGGAATATCCGTGACGCTCCAACGTCCTTCCAATCCTTCGACACGTATAACCAGATTAGCATCTGTATCGACATTGGCAGAAATTGCGTATTTACTGTTCGGCTGAATCTGCTTGGAGAAAGATGCCTTTATATCAGTTGTGGAATTGACTACGTCCGTAATCTGCAGTTTGCCTTCGGAAACGGCAACCGGTCCGGTTATGACGACCCATCCAAAGTTCGGGTCATCGGCATTGCTGATATCAAAGCTGTTATTGATAATCAGGTTCTCACCTTCAAGAGGAGCAACCGTCGGCTTTGTCGTGGTTGTAGCTTCCGTAGTGGTTGTATCTTTGGATTCCTCTTCAGAAGATTCTTCAGACTCTTCTGCGACCACAGTTGTCGTCGGAGCAACCGTAGTTGTTGTGGTAGTCGGCTCTACTGTTGTGGTGGTTGTTGGCTCCGTAGTTGTGGCCGTAGTAGTGGTCGACGTTGTTGTACTGGTAGTCGTCGAAGGCGTTGTCGTACTGGTTGTGGTCGAAGTCGTCGTAGTCGTCGGCTTCGTGGTTGTGGTAGTTGTCGTGGTCGACGTTGTAGTAGTGGTCGTTGTCGTGGTTGTGGTTGTCGGCAAGTTCTCACCGTCGCCCTCGACCATTGTCACGTTATCAATGTTTGCGTATTTCTTGAACTCGTTTTTCCACTTCTCAATGTAGACTGCAACACCAAAGCCATCAACGCTATCACCAGTCTTGAAGGTATACGGCAGGCTGTCAGCGTGAACATCCATTACACTGTCTTTGCCTTCCAGTCCTTTAATACGGATATAAACATCCGCATCCGAACTGATATCGGCAGTGATTGTATATTCCGTGTTCGGCTTGATTTCCTGGGCGAATGAAGCTTTCCAGTTGGTGGTTACACTGTCAACATCGTCCGTGTGAAGTATACCATCCGTAATGAAGGCAGGGCCTTCCGGTGTCCAACCGAATCCCGGATCATTCATATCGGAAATTTCAAAATCACCGTTAACAATCAGGTTGTCACCCGGCATGTCGGCATGTGTCGGCATTGTGGTCGGAGCGGCCGTGGTTGTTGTGGTTGTCGGCTCCGCTGTTGTGGTGGTCGTGGTTGTGGTAGTCGTAGTCGTCGGCTTCGTCGTGGTCGTGGTAGTGGTCGACGTCGTAGTACTGGTTGTAGTGGTGGTTGACGTTGTCGTACTGGTAGTCGTCGAAGTCGTTGTCGTACTAGTTGTGGTCGACGTCGTCGTTGTGGTCGGCTTCGTCGTGGTTGTGGTAGTCGTTGTCGTCGGCTTTGTGGTCGTGGTTGTGGTAGTTGTCGTGGTCGACGTTGTAGTAGTGGTCGTTGTCGTAGTTGTGGTTGTCGGCAGGTTCTTACCATCGCCCTCGACCATAGCAACGTTATCAATGTTTGCATAGGTCTTGCCGGCATTCATATCTTTTTCAATATGAATCGAAACACCAAAGTTTTCGACACTGTCACCTGTTTTGAAGGTGGACGGCAAAGAATCAACCGGAATATCAGTCACACTGTCTTTCCCTTCAAGACCTCTGATACGAATATATACAGCGGCATCAGAACTAACATCGGCGGTGATGGTATATTCCGTATTCGGTTTGATATCCTTTGTGAAAGAAGCAACCCAGTCAGTTGTTTGCAAATTCACATCGTTTGTGTGCAGCATACCGTTCACAATTGAGGCAGGACCTTCCGGAATCCAACCAAAGCCAGCTGCTCCGACATTGCTGATGCTGAAATCACCATTGACAATCAGGTTGTCACCCGGCATGTCGGCGTGTGTCGGCATAGTGGTCGGAGTGACCGTAGTTGTGGTTGTCGTTGTCGTAGTCGGCTTCGTGGTTGATGTTGTCGAAACCGGAACATCTCCCTGCAAGGGGTTTGTGGTTCCATAATAAACAACATTACCAAGGTTCAGTTCTTTCTTCGTTTCACCGTCAATAACGATATTCTTGCCATCTGAAACATCAACGCGGTAAATTACCTCATAAGGAGTATTGTGGTCCTCTATAGAACCCTTTATGACTCCTTCTGCAGGAGCATTAATGTTCAGGTAGGCGGGAACAATATCGTCCATTGTCAAACCGTCGTTGTTATACGCGGAGAAGCTGACCCCAATATAAACATTTTGATCAGAAGAATTGCAGCTCCACGTTTCGGAAACCATCCGGTCGTTTTCTGAATACTTACCTTTGTGAAGGAGATTCAGCGTCACATCCACGGTACTACTGTCACCGGACTCCTGAGATTCCTGAGTGGCAGTTGTTGATGTGGTCGGCTTTGTGGTCGTTGTTGTCGACAGTTTTGTTGTGCTTGTTGTGGTGGTCGTCGTCGACTTTTTCGTGGTAGAAGTGGTCGTTGTGGTAGTCGTTGTTGACTTTTTCGTCGTAGTATCTCCAGGCTCAGGAATTGTATTCCCTTCCACCATAATGACATTGTCAATAATGCTGTAACTACCGGACCCCTGATACCGTTCTGTTTGCAGCTTAACGGCAAAATATGTCATATCGCTTCCCGTAGTAAATGTATACGGGAAAGAAGAAACGGTAAGCTGTGAATACCGGTCGGTAAGCCCTTCAATAATCATGTTGGTGGTTGCTGTACCGGACAAATCGGCTGAAATCGTATAGGTCGTGTTGGGTTTAATATCCTCCGAGAAGGAAGCGATTGATGTTGAAGTATAGGTGCCGGCATCTTGATGCTTCATAACACCGTTTTCTATAACGACTTGTCCGCTGTTATCCCAGCCAAGTTTGGAATCAAAATATCCGTTAACAATCAAGTTTCCGGAGGCATCTTCCTCAGTAGAATATGTTGTTCCTTTTGTAAGGACCATATCGTCCAAAACAACGGACTGCGTGGACCCGTTCTGACGATAAATCTCAACCATCACATCAATACCGGTTTGATCGGTAATATCCGAGCCGGTTGTAAAGGTTAATGTAAACTCACCGTTTTTGGATGTTACTTGTCCGCCTTTACCGTTATAGTTCTTCACAATCAATTTGGCAATGTCCGTATCACCGGTCACCTTTGCCGTTAATGTATACTCCGTATTGGGCTCAAAACCGTAAACTGTCTGAGAAATACGGGAGTCAGATTCCGTACGATTCATGATAACATTCTCGTTATCCGAATCCCATTCCACATTGGAGGTCATTGTCCATTCAGCACCGGGGTTTGTCTCAAATGTACCGTTCACAATGGTACCGTCACCGGTGTGAATAACTTCACCGCCGCCACCGCCGCCGGACGAATATCCGGCCTGTGCGTAAGCATATCCGCTCCAGTCACTTTCATTCGTGTCTGAAAGGGCGCGCACACGATAACGGTGCGTACTGTTTTTTATCAGTGAAGCATGTGTATAGGGACTTGAAGTTAATTTAATTGCATTTTCTTCATCACCATCAACTTCAATTTCATAATAGGTTGCCCCCGGGACGGAATCCCATGTGACCACAACCGTATTATCGTCCGGCGAAGAAGCACGGACAACCGGTGTAGCCAACAATTCTTCCGGACAAATAACCAGGAACTCCTGACGTCCCCACTCCGTCCATTGTCCGTTCACATAAGCGCTTGCACGATAGGTATAAATACCGGATGGCGCATCTTTCACGGTCAAAATCGGGTAGTGATACTCATTGATTGGGACATTAATTTCAGTCCCGTTTCTGTCAAGCACTTTGTAGGCCGTTGCGTTATCAACGCGGGAAACGATTACATCAAAGGTATGCTCGTTAGCACCGTCCTGTTTCAAAACTAAAGTCGGCGGAGCCACACCGGCCGATTCAATTGTTTGATAAATCTGATCACTCCAGTTACTCTCACTGCCAACACCAATTGCTTTCACACGAATGGCATGATGAGAGCCATTTTCAAAACCGGATAAATAGGGATTATCCTCTTCGCCAATTTCAAAAGACTGGAATGCACCGTTCACTTTAAACGGCTGGTTATCAATTTCCAAATAATAATCAACCGCACCCGGAACCGGGTCCCAAGTGACATTCAAGGAATGCGTAAGTTTACCTGTATTCGGATCCTTGACCTGTTCGACGGCCACGTTTTTCGGAACACCAACCGAAATCAAAGCCTCACGGCTCCAAAGCCCGGCTGACGCCCCACTGCGGGAACGAAGGGAAACAGTATGGTTTCCAATGGTCAGCCCTTCGATGGAATAAGGACTTGTTGCTCCTCCGTAAAGAGCCCCATCCACCTTAATGTCATAGGTTTCAGCACCAGCAACCGAGTCCCATGTGACGGTCACATTGCCATTGTTTTCACTGGTATTCGGGTCAGGAGCCGGCAGCAAGCCGTGGTTTTCCGCATAGTTCGGGTATTCACTCGGGAGCGCAATTTGCTTGTTCGGCACACTTTCAAGAACATTATACTCGTCGCCCTTGTCAATTCCGTCATCACCCAAATATTGTGGTTCAACATGATATTTGGCTCCGTTTGTCGTCAATCCGTCTCCACCGGCATACGACTCGCCTCCGTATGTGTACGGCATAATACCAACATAATCCAAATAGGTATAGGTTGTATCGTAGTCAGGAGTTCCGGCCCATCCGGTATAAGCACTCTTACCAACACAGTAAAGTTTTCCTTCTTTAACCGGGAACCAGGTAGCCAGCCAGAAACGAGTACCATAACGAGGAACCTCAACGCCAAGTGGGAAGGCTTCGCTCATAAACGGACCCATATCCTTGTCTGTATGCCACTTATTATCAATATTTTGATATTCCTTATTATAGATATCAAACGAATCAACACGAATACCGTCAATATACCAAATAACGGCCGGGTCATCCTCAACATCTTTTGTATAAGGGTTGTCCAAAGCAAACCACTCGTAAACAAGCTCATGCCATTCATTGTCGGCAATACTCATGGCTGCATCATTCTGCTGGTGTGAACGGCCGGAATAGTTTCCGCCTTCACCGGGTCGTTTGCCACCCCAGCAGTTGGTACGAAGGTTTTTGTGCGACACAACGTCGTTTGCACCGCCGTCATCCATCGGGGACGGGGTTTCCCAGTCAATCTCGGAATTTCGGACACCGTTTTCTTCGATGCCGTGCTTCAAGTTATAATTCCACAAGCCATCTCCGATATCATTCTGCCCATTCGGAGCTGCGTCGGCATATTGATAGCCAATGTAACTAAAAGACCAGAAAGCGGAGCAAACACCCAGCTGCGGTTCAATTTTACACTTAACGGTATAACGGGCAGAAGCATAATAGTCGCGGGTAACAATGCCGGCGCCGACACGCTTGGTCATACCGCCAACACCCTGAACATTTCCTTCGTACTGGTCACCGTGGGATTCGAGAACACAACAAGTCTTTCCTTCCACAGTTTTGAGATACACGTTGGCAGAGTTCAATCCACCATTGGCACCGCCCCAAGCAGTATTAGAAATGAGCCATGTATCCTGGTCGATTTCGTTTCCGTTAAAATCGTCTGAAATGCCGGTGCCGATGGTCATGGCCCCGGTTGGGGTCGGACACCATTCATTGCCGTTTGCCAGCATCTCCATATTATCAACATAAGCAGCTTTTGTTCCGTCACCGCCGCGGTACATGGATACAACCACTTTACCATAGACATATTCAACATCCGTTTTGATGGTAAGCAGCGTCACGTCGCGTTGCCATCCGGCCGCAGAAGAAATCTTCCCCGTTGTCACGGATACACTACCGCCGGAAGAAACAAAACCAAAAGACGGATTCAATCCATTGGTATTAACATCCGCCGTAACCTCATACGTGCTGTTCGGTGCCAGTGCAATTTGAGCAAAATCAAATTTGGCATTGGTATCGTAGTCGGCACTGAGAATTTTCAATCCATAGGAACCGGTACAGGCGGCATCAGCGGATATGCTGACACCGTCACTCATGGTCCACCATGCGGATTCCGGATTTTCAAAATCACCGTCCGTCAAAAGATTTTCCCCGGCAGGGGCCAAAGACGGCACGGGTATGACGGCTCCGACCGTCAAACCGCCGAAGCTGGTCAAAACCACTAAAATGGTAACCAGTAAAGCGACTGTTTTTTTCGCTACGCGAGACATGAACTTCATAGAAAATGCTCCTTAAACAATACTTTTGCGAGTCCTGTGCGATGGGCACAAAGATACATAATTATTATAAAATAAAAATCTTTACACGTCAATCAAATATTCACGAAAAAGCTTGTTTTTCAAGCACGTTTTTGTACAGGCTGAACAAAAAAACAAGAGCACAGATTCAACTGTGCTCTAAAAGAAATATCATCTGCAAAAAACAAAAATACAAGCAACGGAAATGACCAAAAGAACGACTCCAATCCCGTACAGTAAAGCTGTTTCCGCATGGGATAATCTCTCACGGTCCGGAACCAGTCGCGCCTTGTTCAACGCTTTTTCAATCGGAGAGAAAAGAATCATTGTCAAAGAAGCATTAATAGTCCCCTTAATCAGGTTAAACGGCAGAAATGCAGTAACAAGAAGAGGAACAATCTCCTGACGGCCTACTCCCATGTACAAAGGTGAAACAATGTAGTTCCACAAAAGCATCACAGCCGTTGTACACATAACTCCCATTCCGACTCCTGCCAAGCGGCTCCCCACACCGGTCTTTTTTAAGTTGAGAAGCGCGGGAGGTAACACAAATGCCAGGGAAGACAGTATATTCATAAAGAAGCCCCACCAGCCGGTTTCGCTGATGGTGATCATTTCCAAAAAAGAGGTCGTTACGGAAACAATCAGTCCTTCTATCGGTCCTAGCAATAGGGATGTCAGCAAAATAACAACATCTTTCGGCTCATACTTCAGAAACAATACAATGGGAATACGGACAAGGAGAACACTAACAAATGCGAATGTCGTCATGAGTGCCAACAGCACCAGGTGTACGGTTTTCTTATGACTTTCTCGCATGGTTTTCTCCCTCCTTCAAAAAAAAGAATCGCCCTCTAAACATACTGCTTAGAGGGCGACCAAATGTCATTTCGGTTTCTTCTTCCATCCGGACTGTACCGTCGGTTTCGGAATTTCACCGAATCAGCCGTTTCCGGCTCGCGGACTATAACCGCCGGTGGGGGATTTCACCCCGCCCTGAAGACCTGTTTACTATTCTGTTCTGTAAAATTACAGTTCAGCGAAGTATTTGATGGTACGGACCATCTGGCTGGTGTAGCTGTTCTCGTTGTCATACCAAGAAACAACCTGGACCTGATAGGTGTCGTCATCAATCTTGGAGACCATTGTCTGAGTGGCATCAAACAAAGAACCGAAGCGCATACCGATGATATCGGAAGAAACAATCTGATCCTCGTTGTAGCCGAAAGACTCGGTGGCTTGAGCTTTCATGGCAGCGTTAACGGCTTCGACAGTGATGTCCTTGCCTTTAACAACAGCATAAAGAAGAGTGGTGGAACCGGTCGGGGTCGGAATACGCTGAGCAGCACCGATCAGTTTGCCGTTGAGTTCCGGAATAACCAAACCGATGGCTTTGGCAGCACCGGTGGAGTTCGGAACAATATTGCAGGCACCGGCACGGCTGCGGCGAAGGTCGCCTTTGCGCTGCGGGCCATCAAGGATCATCTGATCACCGGTGTAAGCGTGAACAGTGCACATAATACCGGAGACGATCGGGAAATTGTCATTCAAAGCTTTGGTCATCGGAGCCAAGCAGTTGGTGGTGCAGGAAGCGGCAGAGATGATGTTGTCTTCTTTGGTCAAAGTTTTGTGGTTAACGTTGTAAACGATGGTCGGAAGATCGTTACCGGCCGGAGCGGAAATAACGACTTTCTTGGCACCGGCATTGATGTGAGCCTGTGCTTTCTCTTTAGAGGTGTAGAAACCGGTGCACTCGAGAACGACATCGATGCCAAGCTGGCCCCACGGGCAGTTGTTGGCGTCGGCTTCTTTGTAAATGGTGATTTTTTTGCCGTCAACAACGATGTTGTCTTCGCCGGCTTCGACAGTGTGTTTGCCTTCACCATAATAACCAAGGAAAGAACCCTGGGCGGTATCGTATTTCAACAGATGAGCCAACATTGCAGGGCTGGTCAAATCGTTGATGGCGACTACCTCATAACCTTCGGCCTCGAACATCTGACGGAAAGCCAAACGACCGATACGACCGAAACCATTGATTGCTACTTTAACGGACATAGTAAAATACCTCCTAAAATATTTGTGTTTATTATAATCCTCCACTTTTTTGTTTGCAAGTATGACAACCAAAAAGGGAAAATAAACGGACATTATGTATACATCATTCTTCCGACTCGGAAAAATCCTCAAATATTGCTGTTTCCGGAACTTCTGTTTCCTGTTTCGAAACTTCCTCGGCAAAATCGGGATTTATCAGTTCCTGCTCTGCATTTTCGTTCGGAACAGGTTCTGCAGAAGCAACATCCGGCGTCTTTACAAAGGCGGCCTCTGCGGCCTTTTCCTGTTGTATTTTTTGACGAACCAGGTCCAGAGCGTTTTCTCTGCACTCGACGCCTTTGGCGGAAAACACATACGCAAGTACAATGAGTGCAAAAATACCAATCAGCAGATCTTCGAACCCTATCATGTTGGTTTGCATAGCGGCAAAAGCTTCATTTTGACGCATCAAAACCCACTGAGCAGCATAGTAACCGACGCCCATCATTCCGCCAATAAAAACACAGCCTGCAGCAAAGACACCGATTTTCGTTTTGCTGCGGCCGAAATGGGCGCGTGCCAGCATAAACAAAAACATAGCCTCCGAAACCAAGACCATTGATGTAAGGAATGTATACGGGTTTCTCAAAGAAGACACAAAAGACTGGTTGAAACACATAAGACGGGCAACCATCCACAAAGCAGGAAATAACATACTGAAATGAATGATTCCCTGATTGGAAGACTTCCCGAACAGCCAGCAAGCCCCCAGCAAAACCAGTGCAAATCCACCCAGTACGCCAAAAACAATTTTCAATGTCAGCAGCCATTCCGGCTGTACTCCCAAAAACTGTTTGTTGTACTCGGTAATCGTTCCGTCAACCAGCCAGGCCTTCATTTCCTGTCCTTCGGAAACCATCAAGCCAAGCCCTGACAAAAGACTGGCAGCACCGACAACGATGGATGTCTCTCCACTACGGGGCACACATCCTTTTTCCTTAATGAGTGCACACCAAATCAGCATAACAAAGAAAGCTACCACCCAGACAATCGAAAGGCCGTACATAGCTTTCAGCCTTTCCCCGTCTGCCCAAAACATCGGGAGTATTTTTATTTGTGCAAAAACCGAAACAGCTGTCAGCAAAAGTGCAAGCCAAATCGGATTGTTCCAAACGCGGTTTTTCATTTCAATCACCGATTTCTCTAAAATAAAATACACAATAGCATTATAGCAAACCACCTTATAAAGTCAACAAGGGATTCTTGTTTTTCTTTCTTGTATTTCCCCTACGTATTCGGTATAATACAAGCATACTTATTTTAGAAAGGAGAAATGAAAATGGCCACTGCAGAACGTCGCAGACGAATTCGCAGAAAAAGACGAAAAAATATGATTGCCATCCTGATCCTTCTCCTTCTGTTTGCCGCAGTTGCATCTGCCATTATCGCAACCATCAACTGGACTGTCGGACTCGTTCGTGTCGCCGAATTTCGAAGAAACGCCTCGCAAACGCCTGTCACAACAACGACGACAAAGCCGACTCTAAATGCTGAAACGGTAACCCCCACTCTTCATACTCCGGGTGCGTGCATTCTCTACGATGCCACCCATGACAATGTCTTATATGAACTTAATGCAAATGAAACGGTTTTCCCCGCCAGCATCACAAAACTTTTAACTGCCGCCATTGCATGTGAATACACGAAAGCGGATTCTACATTCACACTAGGATCTGAACAAACCTATGTTGCGTGGGATGCCAGCACCGCTTATCTGGAAAACGAAAAAACATATTCCCGAAGTGCTCTGCTGGACGCTTTGCTTCTTCCATCCGGCGCCGACGCTGCCTATTGTTTAGCAGCTAACACTGCAAAAATCCACGAAGAAAATCCGGAAATGACCGATTTGGAAGCCCTGAATATTTTCGTTGGATATATGAACGAAAAAGCCAAAGAACTCGGTTGTACCAATACAAACTTTGTCACGCCGGACGGTTATCACAACGCAAACCACTATACCACGGCAAAGGATTTGCTGAAAATTGCACAATATGCCTATTCTATTCCGGATGTTAAGGCCAGCTTCAAAAAATCCTCCAGTGACCTGGGTGATTGGCGAAATGGAAACCTGCTTCTTTCTAAGGACAGTTCCTGCTACTATCAGTATGCAAACGGAATGAAGACCGGCACCACCGATGAGGCCGGCTATTGTTTGGCGGCCTGTGCGGAAAAGAACGGAACTCTCCTTTATGCCATTTTACTCAACGTTGGCACGTACGCGGAAACCGTGGACGGAGAAGTCGTTTACAATTACGACCAGGAAACCTATCGGTTCACGGATGCATCCACCCTTTTTGAACTGGGATTCGACCTCATAGAACACCCGCCGACGACCACAACAACGTTCCATGATTATTTCGATTGTTTCGAAACAATCCCAACAAAAAAATGATTTTTCAGAAAAAATGGAAATTTTTTTAAATTTTTCTTGACACTGTCATTTTGGGGTGCTATAATCCCAAATGTTCCCCCAAACGGAGGAGCAGATATAGTTGGTGTTGATG
>JAZUDZ010000015.1:0-70472 GCA_045639905.1 Acutalibacteraceae bacterium | reverse complement strand
ATAGAGGCGACGTGGACACGCCTGTAAGAATAAGGGTGGCCTGAAATCAGGTGGAAACTTAAATACCAAACTTCTTAAACGGAGCCAAATGGCTCCCAGAAGCCCCCACTTCAAGTGTTAACTAAGTGGTGGGTAGTTCACATAGCCGTCACCGGAAACCAGTTTTTCCCACGAGTGAACGTGGTGAACCGAGATTCCGAAATCGGCGGTTGTGGTCTTTTGCATGATGTTTTGAAGCTTTTCCTGTTCCTCAACCATCGTCTTCCACCCTACCGTTGAATAGGTAATGCTGGGCGGAATATCGTCAATGGACAAGTCGTCGCAGGGCGGCAGGGTCTCACAGCCGACCATCAGCCGTGTGTTGTATTTTTCCGCATACGGAATATACCGGCTAGTTCCGAACTCCATCTGCCGTTCGGCGGAATGTCGATACGCCATAACCACAATGGTATCGCAGCTGTCAAAGGCTGCATCCAAAAGTTTTTTCTCTTCTCCGTTTACGCGGACAACATCCGTCTCACGGAAATCCGCACAAATATCCGTCTCGGATTGAAGACCGGCCTGATGCGCACGCCTGCAAATATACTCCATTAACAAAGCATACTGGGAAAAATAGAGAGAACGATTCTCCTGGAATCCCTGAATGCTGTGGGGTTCTACGTCTACATGCACAGCCGTAAAACGCTCATCCGGCTCCGCCAAAGCATTAAAGAATTCGATTTTGTTTAAGAAAGACTGAATTTCCGGATAGCCGCGTGTCGGGTCAATCCAGGTCTTACAACGGTCTCTGGAAGCACCGGTCAAAGCGGAAACCCGAATGCCGAGAGTATTGCACAAACGGATAAAATGACGGACACAGCTAAACGAAGCCGCCAGGGGATCAAAGTCCTTTTCCCCGTCCGGATACATACCACTGACATCCAGATAAATTTCCGACACATGATTTTGCACCAGCAAATCCAGTGCCCTCTCCGGAGTGATGTCATGACTCTTTTCAAAAATACCATGCAGAGCCCACCACCAGGTTCCGATCTTCGCTTTTTCCGTTCCGACCATCCCCGGCAGACACATGGTTGCTGTCGAACTATTTTCCATTCTGGAACCTCCTTGCTGCGATTCTTATTCCGGAATCACAACTTCAATTGTCATATTGTCCTCAATGCAATTTTTGGGAAGCCATGTGCGCCAAGCCTTTAAGGGTTCGCACCATTCTTTTTCGAGGACTTTACCATTCAGTGTGAAGGTTGTTTCCTTTACATCTGTATATGTACATTTTACGTTCAAATGCTTCCCACACACCAATACTTGGCCGGTTAATTTGTCATAAGGACCTTTGGCAGCCGGCTGAATCCAGACTCCGTCGTATTCCGGACGAACGCCAAGGACATCACGGACAAATACTTTCACGGTTACGTTGGAACTTCCTGTTTGCCAGTCGTTCATAGATTCACCGTCAATATTCAGTTCTTTGTTATAGCCATAGGAGTTCGGCATAACAAAAGGACTCAGTGATGTGTTTTTATGCGATACGGGAAGGGCTTTCTCCAATTCCTTCCAGGCATCCTCGGCAAATCCCATCCGGAACAGTGCCATAATGGCGAATAAGGATGCATGCACATACACGGCACCGTTTTCCGCCGTACCGGCAGGAAGCTTGTTAATTCTTCCGACACCCTTAACATCCACATCAAACGGATGGCTGAATGTTAAAAGGCCGTACTTGGTATCCATGGAAACGATATCCTTGTGAAGTTGTTCACGAAGTGTATCGTCTTTGCGGGCATCCAGTAGTCCGGACAGAACCCAGAATGCCATGGAGGTGGAGCTGAGACGGTCCAGACCATCCGGGTCACAGAAGCTACCCACACGATACGTCATCTTGTCTCCCCAGCCGTGAATGACTCGTTGCACTCCCTCGGCATTTTTCTGAACACCGTACGTATACAAACCTTCCTCCATCTTGTCGGCCAGGTCGCGATAACGGGCAATGTCGCCCTCGTACTTATTTCCCTTCAGACGTCCGAGCAGTTCAATCATTTCATTTAAGTTCTGCCAAACCTGCGAGCAGGCCATAACAGAAACACCGCTGCCGTATTCTTTGTCCGGATCCTGGCTGACACCAAGACCGTCCAAAGCATCGTTCCAGTCACCGTACAAAACACGGACACAACCGGTTTTTTCATCAATCTGTCGAAGCAAATATTCCATGATACGATGCATATGATCCAGAACCGTATCTTCCTCCGTGCTCTTTCTGACAAGATCGAAACCGGTAAGCGGAGCACCCGGATTCTTATTCAAAATATCATAATAGCCGACGACCTCATCCAAAATGGAATAATCATCTGTATATTTTAAATAGGTAACAATTGTGGAAATGACCCACACACCCTGGTCGATAAACGGACGGACATCCATACGCGGGACATCCCCTTCGTAGGCCGGGAGTGAATACTGCCGCGGGCAACGACCGGAAGGATCGGTAAATTCAAGTGCCTCCAAAATCTTTGCACGGCAATCCGCCGGACGCCAAACCAAATAAGCTTCAATTGCCTGCATGACGTCACGAATACCGATTAAGGAGCCGGCACCAATCTGTGCATACCCCTTCAGCATGGCACAGAATTCGATTTGCTTTTTCAGATGCTCAAAGAAACGATTCAGTTTCCCCTCTGTCAGATTTTCCATCTGCAGATTTTCAAAATTCATTTTGAAATCTTCATGCTTGCCGATTTCCTGGTCGTCAATGACAGAAAGCATCGTATCCGCCTGTTCGGCGCTGATGGTATTTTTCAAAAGTTCTTTGAGCGGACCCTCATCCTGGCAGCGAATCGTGTAGGTCCACTGCATATCGGTACGGGCCGTTCCTTTCGGTTCCAGTTCATACCAAATGGAATCCGCACAAACAGCCACATCGTTAAAGACGGTAACCTCTTTCGGATTGTCCCATGTCCCCTTAAACTCCGTATAGGCGGAATGCAAGCTGCCGTGAACACCGCCCACCACGTTAAAGCGGGATGTATTCTCCTGATGGGACAGCATTTGACCGTTGTTCACCTCACAGGAACGGGACAAAACGGCAAAGTTGCTAACCTGGACCGTACGGCTGACCATAACCTTGATTTCCACCTCAAACGGCGGCAAGCTTTGGCCGTTGCTTTCCCCCACCCGGATTTTCTTAAACCAGCGAGTTTCGCCGGATTCACCCTGAGTATATTCAAAATGAGGGCAAATGTATCCGAACACATAGAATTTTTTCTTCACATCGGAAAGGTTCTCCGACGAAATCGTATAAACCATTTTGCGGTCTGCCGTGGTAAACACACGAACTGCAAAACGCATTTCACAGGCCTCAGCAATATAGGTCACACAGGAAGAGTTGAAAATGGTGTATCGATACACATCATCATTCACTTTCGGCGCAGCCATAATCGGGAATTGTTTAAGTCCCTTCTCGGTTTCCACACCGACAAACCACGCGCACCGCGGTTCGGCACCTTCTTCGGCATGCAGAATCGGACTGAATGCACCGTCATTACAATGCATATAGCCGGAAGTGTATGCCCAGAAGTTGAAACCGTTGTTTCCATATACATAGCGATTCTCTCCGTCATCACGCGGAAGAGAAAGAATATTGCGTTTGTCAACGAAATAACAGGAGCCCGGGATAGCAAAAGCATCATACTTTCCGGCTCGCATATCATGATACATATCGGAATACTGCTGAACACTTTGAAAAACGTTTTTCATAAACTTTCCTCTTTTCGCAATAGAAAGCGCTCCTGGATTAAAGGAGCGCTTTCATCCAATTAAATCTTAACCAACGATACCGGTGCGCTCGATAGACTGTACGAAGAATCTCTGCGTAAACATATAGAGAATCAACAAAGGAATGATACACATTAGTGTCGTTGTCGCCGTAACGATATTCTCATATGCATACTGGTCAGCTGCGGAAACGACGGAAACCGTACCGGCAGCCTGTTTCTGGTCAAATGCATAAGCAATACTGTTCAGCATTTTTGCGAGAGTATTTCCGCTGTAGAACAGGTTTGTATAGGTGTTGTCGCCCCACTGCCACACAAAGGAGAACAGGAAGATGGTCACCATGATCGGCACAGCACTGCGAAGCATAATCAGGAAGAATGTTTTGAACGGGCCGGCGCCGTCAATGGCAGCTGCCTCGTCAACTTCCTTCGGAATGCCGCGGAAGAACTGACGGACCAAATAAATATACAAACCGCATCGAGCACCGGTTGCCGTTATTCCCAGGAAGAAGAACGGCCAATAGCCACCGGTCATATGAACCATTTTGAAGTTCAAAAACTGCGGAATCAAGACGACCTGTGTCGGCACGACCATACAAATGATAACGAGCACGAACAACAGGTTTGCACCTTTAAACTTAAAGCGTGCGAAACCATAACCAACCAGTGTACAAGAGAAAGTCTGCGTAAGAGCTACGACAAGACACAAAGCAATTGTACGAGCCAGGTTCGCCCAGAAACGGGAGATAACCAAAGCGTCGGAGTAGTTGGTTAAAGTGAATTCCTTCGGAATGACCTTAACCGTCTGGTCATAAACGTCTTTAACGCTCATGAAGGAAACGGAGATCTTCGTGAGGAGCGGCTGCAAAATAAGGAAGCAGGCGCCCACAACAAAGGCCAAACGGAAGATGAATCCTGCAATGGCTGCAGCCATCTGTTTACGTTTATACGATCCACCTAAGAAGGGGCGTTTTGTAGCTGTATTATCAATCATTGTAGAACACCCTCTTCGACATTAAACTGAACGCGATACCAAGCACGATGGCGATGATAATGAAGTACACCCACACAGCGGCGGTAGCGGTTCCAAAGTTTTTAAGGCCTGCCATCTCATTCTTTACACGATAGATAAGCGGGTTGGAAACGTTGGTAAAGGAATCGATGATCGTATAAATGCAGTTGAGGAGCAAATACGGTCCGCACATCGGGAAAGTAATTTTCCAGAAGTTCTCCCATCCGGTAGCACCCTCGATGCTGGAGGATTCGTAGATGGAGGGAGAAATGGTATTGATACCACTCATAAACATGATAATCTGCAAACCGGACTTGATGATAACATCATACAATTGCCCGCTCAAATTGGTCATAAACGTGATAACGCTTTCCGGCATACTGCCTTCGAGAAGCGTATTCACGAAGTCGGAGGACGAAAACGCACCCGACATGGAGTTGGCGGCGGCGGTGGCGCTACGGGACATCATCATATCCATAACCGAGTTGGAGTCCATGGATGCCAAGACACCGGTGGACATAACAACCGGGAGGAAGAAGATGGCACGGGCAAGGCCACGGCCTTTGAATTCACGACTGAGAATGATGGCGGAGAAGAAGGAGAACGGAACCACGATAACGGTGTCCAGGAACATCCCCTTAACGGCCTCAATCAGTCGATTTAAATAGTTTGTATCAACTAACAGGACGTATTTATAGTTTTCCCATCCTCTGGCTTCCAGCGTGTAGCCGTATCCGGTGATCTTAATGTCGTTGAAACTGTAAATCAAAGACTGGACCAGCGGAATACCATAAAACAGTAAGAAACCAAGCAAGAACGGAGCAATGAAAACCCAACCTGTGTTGTTACGACGAGTCATAAGTTTGCCGCCATTGGGCTTTAAGACTCGTTGACCTTCTTTAAGTTTCATTTCTGAACCATACCTTTCTTTGCTTGCGATTTTTTTGAGCAAGTGCTCTTCCGAAGGAATTGTCGGACATTAGCCTTTAATATAGCTGCCTGCCTCGACCGATCCGTTCGGAGTGGTATATGCCTCGTTACCATAGTTGACAATAACGAATTTTCCGTTATCATAGGTAACTTTCACGACCAAATCAGTCATACGCTCATAACCGGTCATCTTGTGGCCATAGACATCCGACAAAGCATCGGTAATCGTACCGGAAACTTCCTGAATGCGGCCCTTGATACTCTCGTAATTTACGGAGTAGTACTGGTCATAATTCGTATATTTTAACAAACTGTTGTCTGCATAAATCGCAGTAAAGCTCGGTGCGCTGCCGGTTTCGATGCACTTCAAAGTGTAGTACGTCGAATCGGCTTCCGTATTCCACATATCGGCCGTGTACACCATGGTTCCGGAAAGGAGCATCTGGGTAAACGGAACGCTATAGGAAATAAGCGGGTTGGCGTTGCAGTTAAGTGCAACATCTGTGGAGATATCCACAGCACTCAGTGCATAAGCATTAGCACCCTTGGAAAGAAGTTTATAGTCCTTCGTGGCCTTGGCCAACTGATCCACAGCCATATTCTTGGCACGGTTACGGGTGATGAAATCATCACGGTTGTAATCGCTGGACAAGTCAGATGCCAGGAATGTGAGACCCATGTTCTCGGTGCTGAGTTTTCCGTGATAGCTCTCAAGGAAGCTATCCAGGAACTTAATCTGCTTATTGGGCGAAATCAAATAGCCGTAGAAGCCATCGGCATCCGCCATAAAGTTGGAAATGTTAAAGTCGGCTTTATAGGAAGCTTCACGCATGATACCGCGGGAAGCACCACCGGTTGTGGTGAAGGCATCAAAAGCCTTGTTACGATACACATACTGCGTATCCACCATCGGATAGAAGTCAATGCCGAGTTCCTTGGTCTTATCAATCAAGGACTGTATATCGCCGACCTTACCGACTTTGCTCTCCACACGGACTTTATCCTGAACCATGGATTTCACGCCACCCTTTGTCCAGGCGTCGTATTCCATGATAAGGCTGTTGTCCGGCAAAAGTTCTTTAAGACCTGAAGCAATTTCTTCCGCCTGTTTTGCGGTGGTCAGCGGAACAATGTACTCGGTGGGAACACCCAAAACCGTCTTAATATCATCAACGGAAGCGAGCAGGTTCACATTGACCGGAACTTTATCCGTGGCACCGCCGGTGGACAAGGCGTTCTCTTTTTCGAGACGGCCTTTATAATCCTGTGCAATGGCGACCCAGTCTTTCTTTCCTTTCTCAAGGAAGGTGTAGTCGACTTTGATCTCATCCAGAACCGCCTCGTTGGCGTAGGTGGTAACGGTGTTGGTTGAGTCATTGCTCATCAACACTTCTTCGGTATCCACCATCTGGAAATAGAAGCCGGCATAACCGGGTGCGGTATTTACATTGCTGCACGGTTCAACGGTCATGTAAGCAGAAGCATCTGCTCCGGTGGCAACACCGTACATGGCAGCGTCTTTGTTCATAATGCCGTAAATCGGGAAATACAGCGAATTCTTATTGGAAACGCCGTTCTTCTGGTTCAAAGCATAATCCGTGCCGTAGAATCTTTCTTTGTACTGGGATGTGCCGGAAGCAGCGGTGACACCCATGTTGACGATGGCGCCGGAGCCGTCCGGAATCAAGACATTGGTGGATTTCACACCTTTGTCGGTATTCCAGTGCGGGAGAACGGTGATTCCCTGAATGGTGATGTTATCCGAAGCTTCAATCTTATCCGCCGGGATACTGACATTCAGACGACCGTTTTCCAAAACATAGGACATGGTGATGACATAGTAGGCAGTGGTGTTTTCGTTGCCGACAAAACCGACGGCTTTCTCCTGCTCATCACGATCCTCTGCGGTAAAACCGCATTCCTCCAAATATTTCACAACGTTGTTTCGCTCAATCTGAGACGGCGAGTTTTTGAGCACGCGGATCTGACCGAGGTCGGCAGCGTTCAAATATTTTTCGGAAATGGCGGTAATGGTCTGTTGATCTGTCAAATTGGTCATATCAATCAAACCATAATACTTTTTGAATTTATACTGCTCAGATTTATCAAGCTGATTCAGTATTTCTTCAAACTTGTCGATGGTCATGGCCATCGGGTACAACGGGGTTTCTACCTTCTTACCAAACAAATAGGTAATATCCACACCGTTTTTGTTCTTTTTAATGTCGAACTGTCCGTACTGGACGCTTTCCTCAAAGTTGTTAACGACACTGGTTGTCTCAGAAGAGTCAATCTGTGTTACTAAAAGCTGAGAAGAATAGGTGGCCAAACGGTTTTTGTTGTAGCCCAGACGATCCTGGGGGTTGGAGTACCATACGGTGCCGTCTTTTGTCTTGACGGCGATTTCCGTCGTTTGCTTGTTCAGATACAACGTCATGCCGCCGTCGGTGGCAATCTGTTCCATCTTTTGAAGACCAAGCATGTCTGCGGTTTGTTCCATATTCTTATCAGAAGTATGCCAGGCATTGACAGCATCGTCCGTAAGTTCGGTAAACAATGTGCTCTGCCCTGCGCATCCGGTAAGACCAAGGAGCATGCAGGCAATCAGCAAACAAACGAGGAAATGTTTCATGTTCATTCTTTTCACCTGATCACACCCTTAGTTGAATTTCGGTAACAATACCGCTGATATAACTGTACAGTGAGTCAAACATACTTGCAAACAACACCATGAGGAACATGATGAAGACCATACCGAAGACCGTGATGATAACCGTGAATATAGCCTTGCTCAGCGAGAACTGGTGAATGGTTAAGTTTCCGACGAATGCGTACAGAATAAATAACACTTCACCGATACCGTTGACGATGGACAAGAAGCCGGATTCATCAGCCGTGAACCAGTAGCTCATCGGGATGTACAGGAAGTTTGTCACTATAAACGGAACCGTTGCATAACAGAGGGACATGTAAATGTCCTTAAAACGTCCTTCACCGTCCATCAAAGCGGTGACCGACCAGTTGGCGATACACCACAGGAAGAACGGGAACAAAACGTTTGCAATCTCACGAAGTACACTGTACTCACGCGAGTTGATGCCATTGAAAATGAAGCCGGTATATACCTGCTTACAAATAATGGAAGCGGTAAATAAAACCATCAGGAAAATGCAAGCACTCAAATCGCCCTGGCCTTCGAAACGCATTTCGTAGACACCTTGGATCGGGTGGGAAATGATGTTGCCGGAATATTTCAGGCCCGCTAAGAATTTACTGTCTTTTTTCATTATCCGGCATCTCCCTTCTTGGCTTTATTTTTTCTCTTCTTTACGATTTTCAAAACGAAGCTTAAGACCACAATGGCAAGGATGACAACGACGACCGGCATAAACCACTGCGCCAAAACATCCTTACGAATCTCTGCCCATGCTTTCGAGTACCAGCTCTGGTTGTTACAAAGTTTGAACAACTCGCTGGCGCCCTGGTAGTCACGGTTCCAGTAAGCGGTCTTACCAAGTCCGAGATACGCGAGGTCATACACTGCATCGTAGTCCAGCACCTTGCTCCAAATCTTGGAAGCATCGGAATACTTACCGGATTTTTCCAAAGCAATTGCTTCGATAACCGAGTTCGAGAAATCCGTGCGCTGGAACAGGAAAATGGAACGGCTGTTGCTGTCGAGGACATACATGTAGTTGTCGCACTGGGCAAGGGCAATCGGCGTGGTCATACCACCGGCGGTTGCATCCGGGCCACTGAAAGCATACAGCATATAACCTTCATTGTTGTAAACGAAGATATGATTACGGTTGTTATCCAAAATGGCATAGGTACCGTAATTGCTGGTGGAAACGTCTGTAATCTGGGAAATGCCCTGATAAGTGGCATCCTTATTATCAATCGTTTTGTCTACATCCGTATCGCCGACCGGCGGGGTGTAACCATCACGTTTCAAAATGTCGGTTCCCATCATATTCAGACGACGAACCAGTGCACCGGCTTCTGTTCCCTTTTTGCTCTTGATTTCGGAAAGAACGGTGGATTCGTTCGTGGCGGCCAAGGTGGAGAAGATGAATCCTTCTTTATCCAAATCGATGTTGTTGTACTCGATCGGAACGAAGGTGGTCACTCTGGCCTTCTGTGCTTCGGTATAAATGTATTTCTTCATGAATTTGGTGAACGGGTCAACGGTAACCTTACCGGCAGCCAGGAAACCGTCAAATTTACCTTCTTTGGTAAAGGTGACGATACCCTCGTTGACGTTGGTGGCAACCACGTACACACGGTCGGTATGGTCTACGACCAATTTGGCGGGGATGTAACGTTCGATGAAGTCTTCATCGATAACGGCACTGTCCTCACGACTCGGTGCGTCAATGGTCATCACCAGGTTCAGTTTGTCGTCTTTCACCGTGAAGTGATATACATCCAGCGTACTGCTGTCGCAAATGTATACCTCTCCCTCATTGGTAACAAAAATACCGGCGGGTTTTACGAAATGGACAAATTTGCCTTTGTCATAATAGCCCTTCCACTGGGCGATGACATTCAGCTGCGTATCCATTTTAATAACGGTGTTATCGTCTTCCTCGTCACCGTTGGTGCTCAGGTAGACAAATCCTTCACTATCTGCATAGACGTCAATAACCTTTTTGATGTCCCCGAGGCCCATCGCTACGCCGTCAACACGGCGAACCAGCGTATAAGGATCCGGGCACTGTACGGTATTGCCCCAGCAATCATAGGTAAAGGATGTAAAGGCGGATGTCGGTTTGGAAACGGATTCCTGGTTGGCAACCACTTCGTTCTCGACATCTTCGGCGCCGAGCTCGGCGTCGGCCGAAGTTGATACTTCGGGTGCGGATGTCTCACCGGCTGCAAAGACTGCAGGACAGAATGTCAGCAGCATGCAGAGGATCAATACCACACTGAGTAACGATTTTCTCATAATCCTTTAACTCCCTTCTTCTGACTTTTTCGGATACGGCATTACTCTTTAATACCGGAGGATGCCATGGTATCCAAGATCTGACTTTGTGTTACTACAAACAGGATGATCGGAACACTCATAAGCAATACGCTGATGGCTCCGGCAACACCGGCACGGGCAAGACCGCCCTGCGAGATCTGTTGCAACGCGAAAGCCAACGGCTTAATTTGCTCTGTACGGATCAGAACACCACCTGTGTTGTTCCACAAATCAGTAGCAGAGAAGATAATCAAAGTGAGCCAAGCGGGTTTAACGTTCGGCATGACGATTTTGAAGAAGATTTTCAGTTCTCCGGCACCGTCAATACGAGCGGCTTCCAACATAGCATCATGAATGCTGGACATGAACTGTTTCATAAGGAACAGACCCATGGAGGAACCTATGGCCGGCATAATGAGGGCCCAGTAGGTATCCACCAAGTGCAAACGACTCATGATGATGAAGTTCGGGATGGAAGTAACGTTCGGAGTAAAGAGCAAAGCCACGACAACGGCGTTAAAGAAGATATCCTGACCTTTGAAATGGATTTTCTCCAAAGAATAAGCGGCCATGGAAGCAAAAATAACGTGGAGTCCTGTACCGGCTACCGTAATAAAGATGGTATTAAAGAAATATCTGGTAAACGGAACATAGGAGTTGCTCATAACGATGGACAAGTTCTTAAAGTTCGCGAATGTGGGGTTATGCACGAAGAAACGCGGCGGATATAAGAACAATTCATCATACGGTTTAAAGGCGTTACAAATGACATAAATCATCGGAACGGCCATAATTGCCGAGAAGAGCACCAGGAAGATGACAACGAAGATATCACCGCCCAAGGAACGCATGGACTTAACGGCAAAGACGTGACGCAGGAATCTGCGAATACGAATAAATACGGTTTTAATTGCGCCGCCCACGGTCTTGAAGAAACTACCGATAGCACTCAAGACGGGATTGGTTTTCTTTTTCTTTGTATCTGTCATGTTCCCGTCCTCGCAATCAATTTATTTATGAGCCAGCGAGAGACAAGCATCATAAGGAACAGCACGGTGGCCATTGCCGATGCATAACCCAAATCAAATCGCTGGTAACCATAGTCAACCATTAGGTTAACAATGGTTGTAACTGCGTCCTCAGTGGACGGATAACCTGCCAAGGCGATTGTCTGCTGGTGAATGGAGAAACAGCTGGTAATACTCATGGTGGCACCGAACAAGAGTTGCGGTTTCATCATCGGGAGTGTTACATACCAGAGTTCCTGCCAACGGTTGCGCAAACCGTCGATGGCAGCCGCTTCATAATACTGCGGATCTACGGTACGGAAGCCTGCGACGAACGACAAGAAGCCGGCGCCCATACTACCCCATAGTACGCAGATAATGATAACGGTGGAAATGTAGTTCGGGTCGGTCAACCATTCAATCGGCTTCTCGATAATACCGAACTCGGTCAAGACGCTGTTGATATAACCATAAGCGTCACCGGAGAACAACACGCTGAAAACAACGTAAATCGATCCGGCAATGGTCGGAGAATAACAAATCAAGATGAAGAGCATACGCACTTTCGAGTTGATTTCGTTAATCATCCATGCCACCAAGTAGGACAAGATGTATCCACCGGGTCCCGTGATGACGGCAAATTTGAGCGTATTCTGAAGCGCGATCGGGAATACGCTGTCAGTGGTCATAAGACGAATATAGTTGTCAAACCAGATCCACTTGGTGGGCTGGAAGATATTATAATAGGTAAAACCATATATAATAGAGATGACAACCGGCAAAATGGTAAAGGTAATGAAGAAGATGGCATACGGCAGTAAGAATGCATAAGCAACTCTATCCTTTTTCCATTGCTGACGGAAATACTCGCCTTTCAAGGAATTCGTTTTCATTCTTCTTCATTCACCTCTTTTTTCGGCTGAGTCAAACCAAACTCTTCACGTTTGGTGCTGATCTCATCGGTAATAATCTGAGCATACTTCAAAACAGCCTCACGGGCGTCATCGGCATCCTCTTTGATACACACGGCACGGAACGCATTGTTGATGTGACGCGGCGTGTAGTAACTACCCGGAGTTTCCGGAATCGTCATAGAGTGTACGGACTCGGCATTGAGAACTTCCAATTCACTCTTGGACCAGGCCAGGGAGTTGAAAGCTTCTTTGTTGGCCGTTGCATAACGGGCGGCTGTACCGAGCAAGCTTTCCAGTTTCTGTGCATAAGAAGACTGGGTCTCGGTGGAAGTCCACCACTTCATGAAGTCCCAAGCAGCCAACTTATCTTCGGCAGCATCCATCATGATGACGGCCGTACCGCCGCCCTTGGTTGACTGATTCACGGTACCGTCTTCTTGGACCGTACCCGGAACCAAAGCCATAGACCACAGGCCTTTCAGCTCAGGAGCCGAAACAGACAAGTTGTTGTAGAACGGGAAGTCGGACAACAAAATCGGAGATTCACCGGTACGGAAACGGCTGAGCATATCAAAGTTGGTCGGCAGGCCGTAACTGGTGTACAGGTTTGTCCAGATTTCAAAAGCTTCAACGGCATTTTCCTCACTCAGAGCAGAAGCCGTAAAGTCTTTGGAATAGAAGGAACCGCCATGCTGATACAGGAAGATGGCATAGGTGTTAATACCATACTGTTCCACATCGGCACCGGTCTTATCACCGGTTTCCATCAAGATGGACATGTTGTTACTCTGAAGAGTCGGAAGGATATCAATGATCTTATCCCATGTCCACGGTTTATCGATAGTCGGGGCTTCGATATTAAGCTGTTTGAGAACGTCAGTTCTGTAGAACATAACGGTGTACAAGAACTGATCCGGCAAGGCATAGAGGCCGGTACCGGAGCCATCACCGTTATCATATTCAAACGGATAAATGGCCTGTTCGGAATTGGTGAAGCGGGCAAGCACTTCTTCCAATTCATCCTGCGGGACTTCCTTGCGCAAGTTGGCGGAAGCACCACGCATGGCATACTCAACAGGAAGTTTGGAGGTGGCGTTAAAGATAACGTCAGGACCGTTTCCTGCGGCAACGGACGGCATCAAAGCATCGACCGGTACAACCTGAAGTTCGACACCGACGGTCTGTCCGTCTTTATTCTTGTCGGAATCCTGCGTATAGCTGGAACGAATCAGCTCGTTGATGATGGAGGCCTGGTCACGACCGAGGGTCGTCCAAACCGTGAGCTGTGTTTTCACACCATCACTGGTGCCGGCAAGACTGTTGTAGTCCTCTACAAAGGAACTGATAAATAACTGTGTTTTGTAAATCAAAGATTTAAAGAAGTTTCCTTCTGCCTTCGGAAGAGCGGAGGACGGAGCGGCGATGGAGATATAATCGATATCAATCGGACGGCTCTGTGCACCGGTCATCACTTCGGACAGAGAAGCAATGTTATCTTTAAAATATTTGAGCTGAGTCGCAATGGTGTTCGGCTCTTCGTTGAACTCCTTCATCTGCAAAGCAGCTTTACGAATCGAAGACAAGGAACTACCGGAAGAACCGGAAACCTTTTCGATGTCATCGGCAATGCCGTAAAGAACTTCAGACTGGGTGCTCATGTTTTCCAAAACTTCCGGAATCAAGGTTTCCAGGTTGTAGTCACGGTCGGTATCCGGAGTGGAACTCATAACCATGATGAGCTCACGATAGATACTGTTCAGTTCCGCAACGCTGGTTTCCAGACGTTCCAAAATCGGACCGAAGTCACCGAGGGTCACGCACAGGGAAAGTTCGTGCTGACCGGAACCGAAATAGAATTTACACTCTTCTTCATTGACATTGATGGTGTAAATAATCCAGTCGGAATCATAAGTGAAATGAATGTCGGCAGCCTCTTTAAACGGGATTTTGCCGTCAACCTTCACGATACGGGCGGAGTACAAGTCATTGGAATACAATTGACGGGAACGGAAACGAATGGCATATTTGCCGGCTTCCTTCACTTCAAACTTCCAGGTGATTTCCTGACCTGCGGTAGACCAGTTCTTGCCGCCGATGTAGTTCAGGCGAATCTTGGAACCTTCACGCGGGTAGGTAGCGACCGAGATACGATCTTCCTGCGGAGTTAAAGTGGCGTCATTCTTGTAATCGCACTGTTCGCCCTGCATAACCGGCAAATCTTCCGTAGCATCCGGCACGCCCTTATAGTTTTCGGCATATTCCGCATAAGACGGAATCTCCTCGGGGCTGACCAATGTGATGCTGTGAATGGTGAGCGATTCACGCAGGCAAACGAGTGTCAATTCCTTTGCACCCTTAAAATCAAAGAGAAGCGGATTGGAATAGAAACCGGAAGCATCGTTCAAACTCTTTTTGAGCCAGCCGCGTTCGTCATAGGTCATGCTGACCTGTGCCGGAGTGATGTCGTTATTATTGGCATCCTTTTCGATTTCTTTCAGTTCGTTTCTCCACAAACGCGGAAGTGTCAAGGCGCGGGTTTCTTCAAAAGGAAGTTTTCCGTCAACCAAAACGGCACACTCTACGTCACGGGTACGGTCTTCCGCCACATCATATTCAATCTGTACCTGGTACAAACCGTCTTTCACGGCGGGGATTTGGAATTTCGCAAATCCTTCTTCGGAGATTTTTACATTTTCTCCGTCAACGGTGCAATCACCTGTGGCAGTTTTCACTGCAACCGGAAGTTCCTTCACGGAACCGCCTTTTGCAAGAGCATCGTTTTCATCTTTGGCACCTTGTGCCGCCAGGAACTCCTTATAGGTCTGTGCCTCCATCAAAGCAATAGACCCGGCATCCAAAGCGGTGGTGCCGGCAGCCTGCACCGTTGGCGCTGCTGCAGTTGCTGTTTGCGGTGCGATTGCCGAGCCGACCAAAGTCGGAGCATTCGCCTTATCCGCTTCGTCGGCCATAGCAGGCACGACGTTCAATGATAAAATCAGAATTGCGAGTAAACAGCATATCGCTTTTTTACAAGGTTTGTGCAAACTGATTTCCTCCCATCTGTGGTAATTTGAGCCTCTCTCCCCTTTTCAACGAGAGACGCCTGGAAGCAAGCTTTAGTCTATCGTTGCTGTACCAAGCCGGCTCCATATCTCCGCAAAAAGCGGAATATTTGACGAAATCATATCGTCGTTATAACGCGGTCATTTCCGCCGTAGAACCCTACGGCGGAAATGAAGAGTTATTGTTTTACTGGGTCAGTTTATGCCAAACCCTTTTGCTTTTTGACCTGAATTACGTAGGTGCTTTCATCCATAGCACTTTCGATTTCGGTCTTGTAGCTGTTGATGATGGACTGCGGAGTTCCGTAGTTGTCAATCAAATCAGCAAAGATCTGTCTGAAGGAAGAACGCACATTCAAACCAAGTTTGTGCATGTTCAAAGAACAGGCTTTGTTGTTAAGGATGATATCCTCATACACTTTAACGGAAGTCTCATCGGAGAAGAGGCTTTCGGCAGTAGCGGCAACCTGTTCTTCCTGGGTGAGGTCTTCGTTCGGAGCATACAAATCGCAGTAGACACGGAAGGCGAGCTCTTCGGCTTCTTCGTCACCGGAGTTGTAAATGAAGTACTCGGTCATACCACCGAAGGAAGCATCGACATAATCGGTGCCGTTCGGGCCTTTCGGGAAGTATGTCAAAGCATAATCTTCACCGTTGCCGGCTTCGGTCATAACGTCGCGGAGATATTCGATAACCCACTCTTCGCAAACGAGCATACCGGTGGTTCCGTTGCAGAAGGCATCGGCAGCTTCCTGCCAGTTGGTCAAGCAAGCCAAGCATTCGACGGTCTTGTCGGTGTTCAGCATGTTGTTGAACACGTTCAAAGCCTCCAAGGATTTGGCGCTGTCCATGGTCAGTTTCGGAAGCAGGGTGTCTTTATCGTACTCAACAGCGGTACCGCCGTTGGCAAGGATGTAACAACCCATGAAGAGTTCGCAAGTCGTGGTGGAAATACCATACTGAGTCACGTTACCGTTGGAATCTTTCACGGTAAGTTTGCGGGCATATTCTTCGAGTTTGTCGAAGTTCCACTGATCTTTCTTAACCAATTCGTTCGGATCTTCGAGGTCAGCCTGTTTAAACAAACGGGTGTTGTAAACAAGACCGGCAGTCAAAGTGGTCTGCTCACGGCAGAAAGAATAAATCTTGTCACCGAAGGTGGAAGTCTGAAGAACCTGAGTGTCCCAGCTTCCGTCGTTCCAGTCAACACCGACTTTCTTGGCGATGGGAGCGATATCGGTAACGACGTTACCGGCAACCCACTCGTCGAGGAAGTACGGATAAATCAACATGATGTCGCCGAAGATTTCACCGGCCATGGCTTTAGCAACCATGCAATCCCAGTAGTCACCCTGGTCGATCTGATCGTTGAATTTGAAATCAATGTTGTACTTTTCTTTGACTTCTTCCACACGTTTGAGAAGTAAGTCGGTTTCGTCAGACGCACCCGGCGTTTGCTCCACGACATGAGGAGTCGCCAAAGTAACCGTCTTACCGCCGTTGTCGCCACCGGACGGTTTGGAATTCTCGTTGTTGGGTTTGTCGCCGTCGCACGCGCCACAGGCAACAACAATCAAAACGAGTGCGCACACGGCGCAAAGAATTCTTGCCCAATTTTTCATTTGAAAAAGCCCCTTTCTGGTTTTTCATTTTCTAAGGTTATCCCCGACATTTCCGACAGCAAACGGGAGTATCGGATTTAACCATAAAATTTTCGTCTTTGATTATATATAAATATAAGGCCAAAGTCAACAGTTTCGCACAAAAAAACACCCGTTTTTTTGTGACTTTTCACAAGAAACGAGAATTTTATGCAACATTTCGCGTACATTTTGTACAAAAGTTTGGTGAAATCACCGTGAGATTGACGAAAAAAAGAGAGTCGTGACACCACGACTCTCTCGCTCACTGAAACGAATTTTCCATTTTGAGCAACACTTTTGAAAGCGGATAGATTAAAATTCCCGCCACAAAGTTTCCGATACCATGAAGACAATCGAAAGAAAATCCGGCCACAATCCAGGCAATCATTTCCTTGAAATCCAGTCCGAATACCAGCGCCTGAACCGGTGCGTAAAGCGTCCCGTACAGGAATCCGTGCAGGGAGCATACCACCATATAGACAAAAGGCTTCGCTTTTTCGGGAATCCTTTGCGGCAGTAACATTACAGCACCCCATAAGACTGTCCAAATATACAGATACGGCAGCCACCAGGTGGAAAAACCACCCAGCAAGCCCGTCAAGAAAACAAACACATAAATCGGGTAAAGCGCCCGCTTTCGGTATACCACCGTCAGGGTGACAACAAACATTCCGATCAGGTGAATGTTCGGAAGGGCATCCATAAGAAGTTTGGACACATACATAAGAGCCCCGAACATTCCGAAAACGGCAATTTCCCGAACCGTCAGCTTCTTCATTTTTCCGCCGCCAGTTTATAGGTTTTTCCGTCTTCAATCGGGGTGGTATCCACGCCGCTCGACGCATAGGATCCATCCACATAAAATGCCCAATACATCTTGTCTTTGTCAAAGTCCAACGTCGTTCCGCAAACCGTTTTCACATACAGCCCGTACTCACTTTTGTCGCCGGCAATCATCCCCTCTTTTACGAGGGCATCCCCGACCGTTTCTTCCGTTGACTGCACGTGAAATGTCTGTATTTTCCCATCTGGTGTTACCACTTCCAGGGTGAAAAAATGCTGTTCGGGCAGTGAGTTTTCTTCAAAAGATTCACTCGTTTGTTCCAGGTCACTTTCCGTCGGAACGGGCCCCGCTTTTTGTGTCTGACATCCTGTGAATACCAGTGCCGTAGCCGCCAGCAGCACCAAACACAGAACCACAGACAACAACCGTTTTTCAAGTTTGTTGTTCATCATTATGATTCTCCTATTTTGTTGAAATTTTCTCATTACGCATCCGGCACTCGCGGCAAAAATGAGAATACAGCAAACGGATATTTCGACTCGGCACAAGGTAGGATCACCTTCTCGGGTTTCCCCAATGGCGTTTCCGGAAATGGCGGATTTCCGTCAGATCATACCGACAAAATGCCTCACGGCGACGGGCTCGTACAGGATTTTCACCTGTTTCCCCGTTTGCGTTATCATCATACCCACAAACGTATGGAATGTCAACAAAAAAAGCCGACCCCCACATAGGTGAGAGTCGGCCAAATCCATTATTCTCATTTGAGAGCTTCCTCGACGGAAACGGCGCACGCAACGGTAGCACCGACCATCGGGTTGTTACCCATACCGATAAGACCCATCATTTCGACGTGGGCCGGGACGGAAGAAGAACCGGCAAACTGTGCGTCGGAATGCATACGGCCCATGGTGTCTGTCATACCGTAAGAGGACGGACCGGCAGCCATGTTATCCGGGTGAAGGGTACGACCGGTACCGCCACCGGAAGCGACGGAGAAGTATTTCACACCGTTCTCGATAGCCCATTTCTTGTAGGTACCGGCAACCGGATGCTGGAAACGGGTCGGGTTGGTGGAGTTACCGGTGATGGAAACACCGACATTCTCCAGTTTCATAATGGCAACGCCTTCCGGAACGTTATCGGCACCGTAGCAGTTGACTTTGGCGCGCGGACCGTTGGAAAACGGCTTTTTGCTGACAACTTTCACTTCTTCGGTGTACGGATCAAATTCGGTTTCCACAAAGGTAAAACCATTGATACGGCTGATAATGTAAGCGGCATCTTTGCCCAAACCATTCAAAATAACACGAAGCGGTTTCACACGAACTTTGTTGGCGTTCAAGGCGATTTTGATAGCACCTTCAGCGGCGGCAAAGGATTCGTGGCCGGCCAGGAACGCAAAGCATTCCGTCTCTTCGGAAAGAAGCATTTTGCCGAGATTACCATGACCGAGACCGACTTTACGGTTTTCGGCAACGGAACCCGGGATGCAGAAAGACTGCAAGCCGATACCGATGTTGGCGGCGGCAGTGGCAGCGGATTTGTCACCGGTACGCTCTGCTTCTTTCAAAGCAATGGCGGAACCGACCGTGTAAGCCCATTTTGCATTTTCGAAGCAAATCGGCTGGGTCTCCTGAACGGTGGTATACGGGTCAATACCGTATTTGTCACAAATCTCT
Source organism: Acutalibacteraceae bacterium (assembly GCA_045639905.1). Lineage (GTDB taxonomy): Bacteria > Bacillota > Clostridia > Oscillospirales > Acutalibacteraceae > RGIG426. The sequence continues at coordinate 50,702 of JAZUDZ010000015.1, read as the reverse complement.
TTGCACTCATCGATGGAAGAAATACCATACTCTTTCAACACGCCGAGGATTTTGGCCTCGCGTCTCTCATAACCTTCAAACTGTGCCATTTCTCCACCCCTCCTTATTCTTTACGCGGGTCAATGTATTTGACCGCGCCGTCTTCTGCGTTGAAACGACCGTAATGGCCGAGGGATTTCTCGTAGGCTTCATTCGGCTCCATACCTTTTTTGATGAAGTCGGTCATTTTGCCCAAGGAAACAAATTCATAACCGATAACCTCGTCGTTTTCGTCGAGAGCCATTCTGGTGCAATAGCCTTCGGTCATTTCCAAATAACGGACACCCTTTTGTTTGGTGCCGTACATGGTACCGACCATGGAACGGAAGCCTTTACCGAGGTCTTCCATACCGGCGCCGATGACCAAACCGTCATCGGAGAAAGCGGACTGGCTACGACCGTAAACAATCTGCAGGAACAGTTCACGCATTGCGGTGTTAATGGCATCGCAAACCAAGTCTGTATTCAAGGCTTCGAGCAAAGTTTTGCCGGGAAGAATCTCGGCGGCCATAGCGGCAGAGTGTGTCATGCCGGAGCAGCCGATGGTTTCCACCAAAGCTTCCTCAATAATGCCGTTTTTCACGTTCAAAGACAGTTTGCAGGCACCCTGCTGCGGAGCACACCAGCCCACGCCGTGAGTGTATGCGGAGATGTCTGTAATCTCTTTTGCCTGGATCCATTTTCCCTCTTCCGGAATCGGAGCAGGACCATGATGCGGGCCTTTTTGAACCACACACATGTTTTCTACTTCACGAGAATAATTCATGATTCGATTTCTCCTTCCAATTTAGTAAAAAATCACTGTTGTTTATTATACATTTTTCATTCCTCGGTTGCAAGACGGATTTTCTCTTTTTTTCTCATTCAAGTTCTTTCCGTTTTTGACGTCTCACCCGGTTAATATGTCTCTCAAAATCTCCTTCATCCAAAAGTTTCGCAAGCACATACTGGATATAGGTCGGAACCGTACAGGAATAAAATCCGAGTTTATCCTCAAAGACCGGCACCAAATGCTTCGGCAGGACCATATACCCGACACGAAGCGACGGAGAAATGGTTTTAGAAAAGGTATTCATATAGATAACATTGTCCTTTTCAGACAAAGAGAAGATGGTTTCCTCCGGTTTGGTCGATACCGAAAATTCCGACTCGAAATCATCCTCAATCACATACCTTTCCCTCTTGGCAGCCCAGCGAACATACTCGTGCCGTTTGGATGCGGATGCGGAAACACCGCTCGGAAAACTGCGATACGGGGAAATGTGCAGCACGGTCGCATGGGTATTCTGTAGGGCCGCGCTGTCAATTCCGTCCGTACCCAGCGGTAGCATTTCCGGTTTTACACCGGATGCCCTGTACACCTGCTCGATTTTCTGGTAAGACGGGTCCTCCGCCGCATATTTCCGGTTGCGCCCCAAAAGTTCCACAAGCAGACTGTACAAATATTCCGAACCGGAACCAATCACAATTTGACCGACTTCCGCCGTTATACCGCGGCTTCTTGACAGATATTTTTGGATGGCCGAGCGAAGGACTTCACACCCGTTATGCGGAGATCTTGTCAGGATTCTCTCTCCCTGTTCGCTGAGAACGCTGCGCATGGCTTTTGCAAGAACCGAATACGGAAACGTTCCGTTCCCCGCCGGCACATCCATGTCCGGTTTAAAAGCCATCGGTTGTCCGACGGGAGAAGCAAATCCGTCCTGGTCACGGAAAACAACAAAATAACCGCTTCGCTGTCGTGCTTCGGCATACCCCTCCTCACACAGCAACTCGTAGGCATGCTCCACGGTGATGATACTCACCGAAACCTCTTCTGCCACAATCCGTTTTGACGGAAGCTTTGTACCGAATCCATACACACCGGAAACGATATCCTCCCGTAAAAAACGGTAAAGCTGTACATAGGCCGGCTCCCGTTTCGTTTTATCGATACTGTACCTCATCTGGTTATATAATTTCCTTTCGTTTTGGTTATTTTCATATGTTCAGTTTCATTGTAAAGTATGTGCTGCAATTATGCAAGAGGTTGGTGTGTTTTTATGCAAACAATTCGAAAGCAAACCGTGGATTTGTGTATGGCGGCCATGCTTATGGCCATCAACATAGTCCTCAGTTCCTTTTCTCTCCCCGTACCGGGAGGCCATATCTATTTAAATGACATTATTATCGTGGCCGCTTCCATCATCCTGTCCCCCGTATATGCCTTTGTTGCCGGCGGTGTCGGCGCCTTTCTGGGTGACTTCTTTTTCTACCCGAGAGCCATGCTGGTCTCCTTCGTTGTTCGAAGCATACAGTCCATTGTCATTTCCGTTTTTTCCCACTATGTGATGAAGAAAAGCCCCGTCGGTGCTTCCGCAATCGGGACCGGAATCGGTGCCGTCATTATGGTCCTTGGGTATTTCTTCGGAAAAGTCTATGTATACAGCACCTATGTGGAAGCCGTGGCCAAGCTTCCGTTCCAAATCCTCCAGGCGGTTGCCGGAGCGTTGATTGGCTTTGCTCTTTGCTGGAAATTGGGACTCAAAAAAACCTATGAATCCATCGCCAACCGGTGATGGATTTTTTCTTGTCGTCATTGTAGAAAAAGGACAGACTTTTGCCAATTTCAGTAAAATATTCTTGTGTTTTTTCCATATATATGGTGTAATAACCGGTGGAAAATGTAATCCAAATACAAATTACTGTGAAAGGAAGTTTCATATGTTAGATTTAACCTGTTATGGAATCAGCGACGTGAAAGAGATTATTCACAATCCCTCTTACGAAGATTTATTCCGCGACGAAACCGACCCGTCCTTGACAGGCTTCGACGAAGGTAAAGTTACCGAGCTCGGTGCCGTTAACGTTATGACCGGCGTTTACACCGGCCGTTCCCCCAAGGACAAATTCATCGTTATGGACGAAAACTCCAAAGACACCGTTTGGTGGACCACCGATGAATACAAAAACGACAACCATCCGGCCAGCGAGGAAGCCTGGAAAGCCGTGAAAGAGATTGCTCTTAACGAACTCTCCGGCAAAAAGCTGTACGTTGTTGATGCCTTCTGCGGTGCCAACAAAGACACTCGTATGTCCATCCGCTTCATTATGGAAGTGGCATGGCAGGCTCACTTCGTTACCAACATGTTCATCAAGCCCTCCGCCGAGGAACTCGCTTCCTTCGAGCCGGACTTCGTGGTGTACACCGCTTCCAAAGCCAAGGTTGAAAACTACAAAGAACTCGGCCTTAACTCCGAGACCGCTGTTGTCTTCAACATCAGCAGCCGTGAGCAGGTTATCCTGAACACCTGGTACGGCGGCGAAATGAAGAAGGGTATGTTCTCCATGATGAACTACTACCTGCCGCTCAAAGGCATTGCTTCCATGCACTGCTCTGCCAACACCGATATGAACGGTGAAAACACCGCCATCTTCTTCGGTCTTTCCGGCACCGGCAAAACCACCTTGTCCACCGACCCGAAACGTCTCCTCATCGGCGACGACGAGCACGGCTGGGACGACAACGGCGTCTTCAACTTTGAAGGCGGTTGCTATGCCAAGGTTATCAACCTCGACAAAGAATCCGAACCGGACATTTACAATGCCATCAAACGCAACGCTCTTCTCGAGAACGTTACCGTTGATGCCGACGGCAAAATCGATTTTGCTGACAAGTCCGTTACCGAAAACACTCGTGTTTCCTATCCGATCGACCACATCGAAAAGATTGTCCGCCCGGTCTCCGCTGCTCCGGCTGCCAAGAATGTTATCTTCTTGTCCGCTGACGCTTTCGGCGTTTTGCCGCCGGTCTCCGTGTTGACTCCGGAACAGACCAAATACTACTTCCTCTCCGGTTTCACCGCCAAATTGGCCGGTACCGAGCGCGGTATCACCGAGCCGACCCCGACCTTCTCTTCCTGCTTTGGTCAGGCATTCCTCGAATTGCATCCGACCAAGTATGCCGAAGAGCTCGTCAAACGTATGGAAGCCAGCGGCGCCAAAGCCTACCTCGTCAACACCGGTTGGAACGGCACCGGCAAACGTATCTCCATTAAAGATACCCGCGGCATCATCGATGCAATCCTGGACGGCGACATTTTGAATGCCCCGACCAAAACCATCCCGTACTTCAACTTGGAAGTCCCGACCCAGCTCAACGGCGTGGACACCGGCATTTTGGATCCTCGCGACACCTATGCCGACGCCTCCGAGTGGGAAGAGAAAGCCAAAGATTTGGCCGGCCGTTTCGTGAAGAACTTCGTAAAATACGAAGGCAACGAAGCCGGAAAAGCCTTGGTTGCTGCCGGTCCGCAGCTCTAATCTCAAACACAAACAGGGTGCAGTCCCAAAAAGACTGCACCCTGTTTTTTCTGTCTAAATATCAGATTTCTCGCTTCTTGAAAAAAGAAATGGACAGGAGCCACGACACGACATACAAAACGGCTCCGACAATTGCCAAAGCACCGAAAATAATGCCGGCCGACACAGATACCTGCAAAGATCCCTTAAACATTTGCGAAAAAATAACACTGACAGCACACACAAATCCAATCATGACATAATAGGCCAGACGCCCCTTTTCCACGCCGAGCTTAAAAATGAACGGCAAGGCGATGGAAGACGCCAAAGTTGAAACAACAAACAGAGAAAGAACCATAATCAGGAAATCCACAATCTCAAAATTTCCTTTCAGGCTCATTTTAACCGCCTGGGCCACGGCAGTTACAACCAACACCGCTGCTTGGACAAGAAGACCTAATACGTACTTGGAGGATACAATTTGTGCCTTCGTATACGGAAGGGTGGCACTGTACTGCATGAAATGGCTTCTTTCATCATAAGCCAGCAAACTGACGGGAATCATCCCGCAGAGAAGGCAAGGATAGAAAACAAAAAACAGGTTACCGTTTCCAAGCAGAGAAACAACGAGGAATATCACCGCAATCAAAAAATAGGATCGGCAATATTTCTTCATCATATAGAAATCTTTCAGCAAGAGCCCTTTCATAGATTGTCTCCCCCTTTCACCATCAACACAAACAACTCCTCAATACTAATGGGGAAAATCTGAATTTCTTTGGGAACGGTACTCCGCTCCACCATGATTTCCACACCATACGGGTTTTCTTTTTTATACAAAATTGCCTCTCGGGGAATGTTCTCAACCTGTTCGCCTGTACAGCGAACAATACCGTACCTGGCCAGTAATTCGTCCTTTTCCTCGCACAACAGGAGTTTTCCCTTATGAAGAAAAGCGATATAATCACAAAGTTTCTCCAAATCACTTACAATATGCGAGGAAATCAAAATCGAATGATTTTCATCTCGCGTGAACTCACTCAGCATCTCCACCACTTCGTCTCGTGCAACGGGATCCAGTCCGGATGTGGCTTCATCAAGCAAAAGCAATTTGCTGTCATGGGACATGGCAACGGCAATCCCGAGTTTCATTTTCATACCGCGGGAAAAATCCTTAAACTCTTTATCGGTCGGCAAACTGAATTTGGAAAGAAGCCGGCTGTACTGTTCTTCATCCCAGTTTTGAAATGTATTTTTCATGATTTTCCCGATTTGTTTCGCATTTAAACATTCGGGCATTCCCACATCATCCAAAACAACGCCAATGTCTTCTTTGAGAAGCATTATGGACTCTTCCGTATCCTTCTCAAAAATCCGGATACTTCCCCCGTCTTTGTGAATCATGTCCAGAATCAGTTTAATGGTGGTACTTTTGCCTGCTCCGTTTTCACCGATAAGGCCCATAATACATCCGCTTGGCAACGTCAGACTGATATCATCAAGCAAAAAGCCGTCGTATGCTTTTCTTAAGTTTTGTATTTCCAGTGCGTTCATTTTGTTTCCTCCAGTCCAAACTCGACCATTTTCACAAGGTCTTCTTTGGTAAGATTACAGGACTTCGCCAGTTTGACAATCTCATCAATATTCGCTTCGATTTTTCTGAGATTTTCCTCTCGCAGCAGTTCCACGTTTTTCGGTGCCACAAAACAGCCTTTTCCCGGGACCGTATAAATAAACCCGTCTTTTTCCAGTTCTTCATATGCTCTCTTTGTGGTGATGAAACTGATGCGTAAATCCTTAGCCAAATTTCGAATGGACGGCAACATCTCGTCCTCCGCCAAAGAGCCGCTGATAATCTGGCTTTTTATTTGGGAGTAAATCTGATCATATATTGGCGAACCGCTTTTGTTATCAATTAATATCGTCACCCGATCACCTCATCTGTCAATACTGTATATATGCATTATATACAGTATTGGGGATTTGTCAAGAGAAAAGCAGCTGATTTTGAAAACAAAATCAGCTGCTCTTGTTGTACTGTATTCATGTTCCGGAAAAATTCGAATGGTGTACTGAACCTTTTGAGAACAATCCGTCTACAACATCAGTCCTCCCAAGTCATCACTATCTCCGGAGAGTCCTTCGCCCTCGTCGATAATCTTTCGGAGAACCGTCTGCCCGTTCATAACAAAGGAATGCATGAAGTCCCGGTCAACCTCTATCGGTATTTCGTTCAGACACTCATCAATGACGGCATCTGTGATTTCCGGCAAGACGGTTTGCCTGATCATTTCTCTTGCCGTCTCGCAACTTGCAAGCAGTTCACGGAAAAAGCGGATGAGCCCGTCACGCGCTCGGCTAACATCCTTCGGATATCCCTTTGCAATCAGCGCAATATTGTTATCGTAATTCGGTGCAAGCGAAAGAATGGTTCCGGTTTTTGCATCCCGCAGCAAACCGAAATTCTCGGTATGTCTGTCCATGTTGTAACAAATCGAATCAAGCCATATCAACACAAGGTATTGCCGTGCAATTTCCGGGGAAATATCATACAAAACGGCAAAGCATTTTTCATAATCTTCATTATCATCTACAAGAGAACGCATCGGCTCAAAATATACAGATGCACCATCTGTAAAATCCACAGACCGAATATACTCTCCATCCAGTTCATAGTGTGCCATCGGCAGCCCGAGCTTTTCCCCCAGTTTGCAAATGAACAGTTCAGAAAACAATTCGTCCCTGTTCCCGCTTTTGTACATCCACCACTTGCCGTCTATCAGTTTCCAGCACTTCTCAAAACTTCCTGTATTCGTAAGTTCGGGAGTTCTTGACGGCTTTCGCGAAAAGCTGTCGGGGTCACCACGCAAAGCCAAATCGGCAAAATAGTTTTCCTTGAATCGTATGTCCTCATAGGTCGCCGTTGACCCCTCCGGCCTAAACCAATAGCGGTCCGTCACCGTGGCAGCGTTGACCGCAAGCGCAGTACTCACATCATCGGTTGTGTGCAAACGGAGAGCCTTCTTCAAAAGGCGGGAATTGGTTCTGTGGGTATCGATTGCACGGGAAGCCAGCCACCCCTCCACATCCTTTGTCCTTTTCAGATACAAAGGAACAAGCGTTTCATCCAAATCGGTAATGATACCGTTTTTAACAGTCGCTACCGGGACATCTTCTGACATCAGCGTTCCGGTAATAGTCTTCATATTCCGAACCGTCTTGCGCTTGAGATTATCGATTTTTATGCCTTCCGGGGTGGCTTTCAGTTCTCTCAGTCTTTTCAGAATATCGTGACGGTGATCAACAAAAGCGCGAACTTTGTCAAGTTCGTCCGCCTTAATATATTTACTCTTGATTTTCCCATCCTCTATCCATTGCAAGTAGAAGCGTTCCCGCCCGTTGATAATCTTCCGGGAAATATATCCGCCGGGACACTTTTCAAGTTCCTTCTCAAGATTCGCAATCTGTTCAGCAATACTGCTCATACTTTCACCACCACCCCATCAAAAATTCCAACCGCATTGTAACCTATTTTTTTGCAATCGTCAATAGGTTATATTTCGGTTTCACTCATTTGACCGCTTTTCATATATGTCTCATCCTTCACAAGCAAAACTCATCACAAAAAGAAAAAACGACAAGCTTCTATAGAAACTCGTCGTTTTTGATGGCCCGCCCGGAGGGATTCGAACCCCCGGCCTTTGGAATCGGAATCCACTGCGATATCCAGCTTCGCCACGGGCGGATGTACTTGCTCATTTTACACGATACATACACGCTTTGCAACTGAAAAAGTATAGAAATCGTGTTTTCTTTTTCGTTTTTCTTGCACATCCGCCTAAAATACTGTATTATAATTTTTGAATTTTTTGCTATGTATCAGGAGAAACTTATGGAGTTTTGTGCACCTTGCCTATTCGGCATCGAAGGCATACTGGGAGATGAACTGAAACGGCTCGGCATAGACAATGTTCGTGTCGAAAACGGACGGGTTCTCTTTTCCGGTGATGCCCATACAATGGCCCGTGTCAATATCGGTTCCCGGTTTGCGGAACGGGTTCAAATCGTAGTCGGAAGTTTCCGTGCACTGACATTTGAGGATTTGTTTCAAGGAACAAAAAATCTTCCCTGGGAATCTTACATTGACAAGGATGACGCTTTTCCGGTCAAAGGCTGGTCTCTGGACTCCCAGCTTCACAGCGTTCCGGATTGCCAATCCATCATCAAAAAAGCCGTTGTTGACAGACTCTCCTCTGCCTATCACATCAGTTGGTTTTCCGAAAGCGGCTCCAAACATCAAATTCAGTTTACCATCCACAAAGATTTCGTTACGGTTTTGCTGGACACCAGCGGAGCCGGACTTCATAAGCGGGGATACCGTGCAAATGCCGTAGAGGCACCCATGAAAGAAACTTTGGCTGCGGCCATCGCCGATTTGGCAAGGGCCCGCAACGCCGCTTGCATCTGCGATCCCTGTTGCGGTTCGGGAACCCTTTTGATTGAAGCGGCTCTCTCCGCAAAGAAAATTGCCCCGGGCATCCGTCGTCGATTTGCCGCGGAAGAATGGCAGCAAATCGAATCATCCGTTTGGACAGAAGAACGGGAACGGGCGCGGTCCTTTGAGCTTGACGACAAAATCGTCCACCTGAAGGGCGCGGATATTGACGCCGATGCTCTGGCACTGACAAAAGAAAATGCTGCAAAAGCCCATGTTGATACGGGCCTTACCGTTTCCCGGCAGGACATTGCCGACTTTGTTCCTGAAGGAGACAGCGGCGTGGTTCTTTGCAATCCGCCATACGGTGCACGATTGCTGGATCAAAAAGCCGCCGAGCAGATAATCAAAACCATGGGGTCGGTTTTCGTCCCGAAAACCGGTTGGTCCTATGCCATCATCAGTCCCCATGAGGAATTTGAAAACCTCTTCGGTCGTAAGGCCACAAAGAAACGCAAACTGTACAACGGAATGCTCAAATGCAATCTGTTCATGTATTTCGGAGAAAGGTAGGATTTTCTATGCGTCACGTATTTATCATCAACCCCGCCGCAGGCAAAAAAAGCCCGGCTCTGTCTTTCATCTCCACGATCAAAGAAGTATTTTCCGAACTGCAGGAAGAATATGTCATTCGAACCACATCCTGCCAAGGAGACGCCACCAAAATCGCAGCCGAGGAAGCGGCAAAAGGCGACACCCGCCTGTACGCAGTCGGCGGTGATGGCACCTTGTTGGAAGTTGCCAGCGGAGTGGAAGCGTATCCGGATGCGGAATTGACCGTCATCCCCTGTGGCTCCGGTAACGATTACGTTAAATCCTACGGCGGCGCCGAAAACTTTTTGAACCTTCGCAAACTGGTTGCGGGAACCGCAAAAAAAGTAGACGGAATTCGCTGCAACAACAAAGTCTCCCTGAACCTCTGCTCCATCGGCATGGATGCCGATGTCTGCTATCATATGACGGACTTCAAAAAGATGCCGCTCATTTCCGGCCCGCTCGCCTATGATCTGGCCGTTCTCAAAGTTCTTCTCCGGCCCATCGGCTCCGTCCTGGATGTGGCTATGGAAACCACCAAAGGACTGGTCAAACGGTCCGGACGCTATCTGTTTGCTTTGGCTGCCAACGGGCAGTATTACGGCGGCGGTTACCATGGAGCCCCCATGGCCTCCACCGAAGACGGTCTGCTTGACTTCATCTTAATTAAATCGGTTCCCCGTTTGAAAGCCATCACCCTTCTCGGCAAATACAAACGCGGAGAGCATATGGATTTAGACATTTGCGAGCATTTTGTCGGCACGGCCATGGACGTGCACTGCGATGGCGGCGCCTGTGTGAATGCCGACGGTGAAATTGAAAAAGGTGAAGACACCCGTTTTGAAATCGTGCCGAAGTATTTCAATTTCGTCGTACCGAAAGCCTAACACAAACACAAAAAAGCAAGACACCAAACTGATTGACAGTTTGGTGTCTTTTTCTTAGAGTTTCATTCCGCACTGGGTACAGAAGAAGGCGTTCTCCGCCACTTCAGCGCCACAGCGTGGGCAGGTGCGGGTCGGAACCGCTTCCGATTCCGGCTGAGCCGCTTCCTCTCCGGGTTCTATATCGAAATCCTCTCTTGTCGGAATGGGCTGATCTATTTCCTGCGGTTCTTCCGTTTTCTCTTCCGTTTGTTCCTCTTCCACGTCCGGGGCGATATAAGGAGACGGTTCGGGCTCCTGTTCAAAAACCACGGGTTCTTCCTCGGCCATTGTCGTCGGTTCCGCCTCAACCGGAACTCCGTCCACCGGCTCGTCCTCGTACGGGATAAACGGAAGCTCTTCCTGCGCCTCAAACGCAACCAGTTTCTTCACCCGTCCGGTATATTGGAAGCAAACCACTGCCAGCATAAGGCATCCGATTGCCAAAAGCAAATCCTTCGCGCCGGTCATGTCCCATGTCAGAAGAGACAGCACCGCCGAGAACAGATAGCCGGCAAACACCAGTAAAAGAATCACCGGAACAAAAGCCGGAATTCCACGACCGACGGATTTTCCGTTTTTGCACACCAAGGCGCAGTTGTGAAGACCGCGCAGGCTGAAGCAATAGAACAAAATACCGATAATGAGAATCAGTGCCAGTGCACCGAGTCCGGCAAATACGCATGTCTTTACAATCCCCTGTGATAAAAGAGAGGAAACCAGGTCGCCCTTTATACCAATCTGGGCCGCGCCTGTTGTGCTGAGCCATTTCACGGCCGGGTTCCATTTAACCCAAAGCAGCGCACCGCCACCGGCCACGCACACAAACAAAATTCCGAAAGCAACCAGGCAAAGAATACAGGCAACGCGAATAAGAATAATGCCTGCCGTATTTACCCGAATCTTTTTCATGGACTGCTGCCCGATCAAAAGCCACAATCCGATAATGAGAAGCAGCAGTGTCACATCAAAAGACGAACTTGTATCCGACTTTTCCTCGGCTGCAAGCTGCTCAAGATCCGATGCCGTCTCATCATTTACAACTTGCGGAAACTCGGTATGAATGACCGATATGATTTCCGAAACGTCCTGTTTTGTCACCTGGCCGTAGTCGATAACATCCAAAACGACGCCAAGCAGAAAAACCAGTGTCAGACACACGGCCGCAATCAAAAACGGAGCCGATCCGATGGTTTTCTTCAAGATGGACACGGCACGGGAAGGCTCTCCCGTTCCGCTCGTTGCTCCGCAGCGGGGGCAAGCGGTCACTTCATCTTCTACCGGAATCTTACAATTTGCACATTGCCATTGCATATTACAACCTTCTTTCTATTTCACTATGGTCTGCAGGTTACATTTCCTGCTCATCCAAAGTCAGTTCATAGGCCGGCAGGTATTCTTCAAGGAACACCTCCACTGCCGGGATTTTCATATCATGAAGAGCTTTAATGGTCGCTTCCTTTGCTCTGCGAAATTCCCTGTTGCCGGACTTTTCTTCTTCCAGGCATTTAATCAAAGCGGAAAACTTATCTGCGGCTTTACAAAGCCGTTTTTCCATACAGTCCTCGGGGAGCAAATACGGTTCATACGCTCCGCGCAAATCTTCGGGAAGCTGCCCGAGCATCCGCTTGGCCGCTTCTTCCTCCACTTCCTTATATGCCTGCCTGAATTCTTCGTTATGATATTTTACCGGGGTCGGCAAATCTCCCGTGATGATTTCCGGCACATCGTGATACAGTGCCAGCATCACGCATTTACTGACATCCACCGTCCCGCCCAGTCGCCGGTTCGTAATTTCCGCCAGCGCGTGAGCAATATAGGCCACGTCCGCCGTATGTTCCTGGATGTTTTCCTGACGTGTATTTCCCATACGCGACCAGCGAAGAACATATTTCATACGGGACAACATGGCAAAAAAGGAATTTTTCAATGGTTTCACTCCCTAAACAAATCAAATCGCAATCCGGAAAGAAACAATCCTTCAAAATCCGGATTTTCATTCAAGTTTTTCACGCAAATTTGGGAAGATAACTCGGCCGCCTGTTTGCGACAGGTTTCCGAAAGAAGCAAATTGACGGCTCCCTTTCCCGCTGCATTTCCGAGGACCACCGTTTTGGCGGCACACCCGGGCGGAATCAATCCGACGGTTTCGGCACTTTGCGGAGACAAACTGCTGCCAAATCCGCCTGCAAGGTAAATGGTGTTGATCTTTTCAAGCGACAGCCCCGCTTCCCGCAGTAAAATGCGGATTCCCGAAGCGATCGCACTTTTGGAAAGCTGAATCGCATAAACATCCTCTTGCGTCAAAGTGACACGGTCACTCAGTACAATCGCCGGCACATCCTGAATCATTTGGACGTAATCCGTAAGCACATGCCCGGTCAATTGAATTTGACCGGAACCGGAAATCACCCCGAGTTTTCCGCAAACGGACAGAAGATCCAGCAACCCGGACCCGCAAATTCCACGAGGCTCACCGTCGCCGATAACGGTATAGTCCAGTCTTCCCTGCCGCAAATACACCCGGCTGACGGCACCTTCACCCGCCGGCATACCACAGGAGATTCCGGCTCCCTCCAGAGCTGGTCCCGCCGCAGCCGAACAGGCATACAAGCAGTTCTTGGTACGGAGAAGCAGTTCCCCGTTTGTTCCGATATCCGCCAAAAGACAATCGGAAGACATATCGGCGGCAAGCAGTGCCGCCACTGCGTCCGCTCCGACATAGCCGGAAACGCAAGGTCCTACATAAACGGGGACGGAAACGGCAAACGGAAATCTCCATTCCGCTCCAGTTTGGGTCGTTCCGAATCCCTTCGGAGCCGTAAAAGGCGGTTTGAGAAGAGATGCGGCAGAATAACCGCACAAAATCGTCAGCATGGCCGTATTTCCCACGACCGTCATTTCTTTCAGAAGGGAATCCTCTATATTTTCATCAGACAACAGGGTTTTTATCAAATTGTCCAATTCATCCAATAAGCAAGTCCGAACAATTTGTCCGTCCTCTTTTTCATATCGTTCCAGCCGCGAAATCACATCCGCGCCGAACACACACTGGGGATTCGGTTTTCCGAGTGTTCTAATGATTTCACCGGATTTAAGGCTGACGAGATAGGCAACCAGTGTCGTTGTACCAATATCGATTGCTACACCGAATCCTTCTTTTCCGTCTGTTGGGACAGTCGGCAGGGCATCCGTTTGAAGAACGGAAACGGCCGCTTTCGGCAAGCAGATCGTCACATCGCCGAGAGCCTCTGCAAAACAGGCAAGCCGTGTATCCGGCTCCGTTTTTTTGTTCCGAAGAAGCGCCTCTTCTTCCGGGCTGACAGGACTGACCTGTCCCGAAACCCTAACGCGGCAATTACCGCACCGACGAGCTCCCCCACAGGGCATGGAAACCGAAACGCCTTGCGCCGCAAGGAGTTTGGAAACAGGCATAGGAGGCGTATAGGATATGACATTCAAAAGTTTATTGCTCTCATCACATAATTTCGCGTAAGCCATATTCCGTCCTCCTTTCGCTCGTTTTCTCAAGTTTAACAAAGCAAGAGCCGTCTGTCAATTATGTACTTTTGTCGCCAAATCGGACCGGAATTTCAAAATGTGAACAATTTGTGACAAAAAACCGCCCGTTTTCGGTTTGATTCTATAAAATGTGGGTTGAAAATTCCCCCTTTAATATATATACTATTTTCAGCATTTTGTAATAAAAATTTAATAGGAGGAAATTACAATGCAATTCATTTATGATCATTTGTACGTTGCCAGTTTGATTGCTTCCATTATTGCATTGGTCTTCGCCGGTATTCAGGCTAAAAAAGTCTTGAAATCCGATGAAGGTACCGATCGCATGAAGAAAATCTCTCAGGCTATCCGTACCGGTGCTTCCGCTTTCTTAAAGCGCCAGTATCGTACCGTCCTTATCTTCTTCGCCTGCATGTTTGTCGTGCTGTGCGTCATGGCCGTTTTGGGCAAACTCACCTGGTTTGTTCCGTTCGCCTTCTTGACTGGTGGTTTCTTCTCCGGTCTTTCTGGCTTCATCGGCATGACCATTGCCACTCGTGCTAACGACCGTACCGCTGCTGCTTGCCAGCAGGGCCTCAACCGTGGACTTCGCGTTGCTTTCTCCGCCGGTTCCGTTATGGGCTTCACCGTTGTCGGACTTGGCCTTTTGGACATCTCCCTCTGGTATGCCATCATGGATCTGTGCTTCCACTGCAACCTGAGCGAAATCACCGCTGCTATGGTTACCTTCGGTATGGGTGCTTCTTCCATGGCTTTGTTCGCCCGTGTCGGCGGTGGTATCTTCACCAAAGCTGCTGACGTCGGTGCTGACCTGGTCGGTAAAGTTGAAGTTGGTATCCCGGAAGATGACCCGCGTAACCCGGCCGCTATCGCTGATAACGTCGGTGATAACGTCGGTGACGTTGCCGGTATGGGCGCTGACCTCTATGAAAGCTATGTTGGTTCTATGGTTTCCACCTGCGCCTTGGGCGTTGTGGCCGCTAACGCTGCCGCTTCCGGCGAAGCCTTCACTGCCAACGCTTCCGTTGCACTTCCTCTGTTAATGGCCGCTGTCGGCGTTGTTTGCTCCCTCATCGGTACCTTCTTTGTTCAGACTAAAGAAGGCGCCAGCCAGAGAAACCTTCTGGGCGCTCTCCGTCGCGGCACCAACTTTGCCGCAATCGCTTCCGCCGTTGTGGCTCTCGTTTTGATCATTGCTATGGATCTCCCGCTCGGTTTGTACTGGGCCATCCTCGCCGGTCTTGCTTCCGGCGTGCTCATCGGTCTTACCACCGAGTACTTCACTTCTGACACTTACAAACCCACCCAGAAGATTGCCGCTTCTTCCGAGACCGGTACCGCTACCTTGATCATCAGCGGTTTGGGCACTGGTATGCTTTCCACCGTTCTCCCGATTTTGATTGTCGGTGTGGCCATCTTGGTCGCCTTCTTCTGCGCCGGCGGCGCTAACTCCGCTGACCTCGGTTTGTATGGTATTTCTTTGGCCGCTGTCGGTATGTTGTCCACCTTGGGTATCACCCTTGCAACTGACGCCTATGGCCCAGTTGCCGATAACGCCGGCGGTATCGCTGAAATGTCCGGTTTGGAACCGGAAGTCCGTGAGCGTACTGACGCCCTCGACTCCCTCGGCAACACCACTGCCGCTACCGGTAAAGGTTTTGCTATCGGTTCTGCCGGTATGACCGCTTTGGCCCTCATTGCCAACTTCAAAGAGAAATTGGTTGAATCCGGAAACGAACTCTTCCAGGGTGACTTCTCCATCAACCTTCTCGATCCGAAAGTTCTCGTCGGTTTGTTCATCGGCGCCTGCTTGCCGTTCTTGTTCTCCGCTCTGACCATGAGCTCTGTTTCCCGCGCTGCCCAGAGCATCGTTGTGGAAGTTCGTCGTCAGTTCAAAGAGATCAAAGGCATCATGGAAGGCGAAGCCGAGCCGGATTACGCTACCTGCGTCGACCTCTGCTCCAAAGCTTCCCTTAAAGAAATGATTCTCCCGGCTGTTGTCGGTATCGTTTCTCCGATCATCGTCGGCTGCACCCTTGGTGGTCTCGGCGTGCTCGGCATGCTCTGCGGCTGCACCGTTTCCGGTTTCATTATGGCTATCTTCATGGCCAACTCCGGTGGTGCTTGGGATAACGCCAAGAAGTACATCGAGACCGGTGCTCATGGTGGTAAAGGTTCCGATCAGCATAAATCTGCTGTTGTCGGCGATACCATCGGTGACCCGTTCAAAGATACTTCCGGCCCGTCCATCAACATCTTGATCAAATTGGTGTCCATGGTTTCCATCGTGTTCTCCGGTTTGATTGCCATTTGCAACTGGTTCTAATCTTTGGAACATGCAAGGAGCTTGTCCCTTGGGGCAAGCTCCTTTTTCTATCCATAAAAAAACAAAAAGCGGGGAGTTTATCTCCCCGCTATACCTTATTCGCTTTCGGTATCTCTTGTCAGCTGAATCTGCTCACCGTTTGGTTTTTCCAACGTTAACGTATCGTTCTTTACTTTATATAAATATTCATTAATAACATTATCCGTTTCCGAACGCGTCGTGATGGTTACCAGTTTGCCTTTGATTTCATAAATGAAATTGTATTGCGGCTGACCGTCTTTGAAAAGCGTTCCGGTTAAATCATCCCGAAATACCATCGAGGTGGTGGACTGGTCTTTCGTCTGTGACCAGGTTCCCGCCAGTTTGCTTCCGCCGCAAGCTGTCAGCATCAGGCATAAACAAACGCAGCTTAAGATATAGGCGATCGTTCTTTTCACTACACACGCCTCCTTTTCTTTCATTTTATACCCCATTTCCGGCAAACTGTCAAGCCGTCATTACTCTGACGCCTTGCAACTGCTTGATTTTTCAACTTTTCCTACGTTTTTAAAGAAAAAAACTTGACAAGGCAAAAGGCGTTGTATATAATGATTGAGCGCTCAAAAATGATTCATTAGCTCAGTTGGCAGAGCACCTGACTTTTAATCAGGGTGTCCGGGGTTCGAATCCCCGATGGATCACCAAAAGAAGCACCTGTCTTGTGAGACGGGTGCTTTTCTTTTTACAAATGAAAAAGCCCATTCCCGAAGGAATGGGCTGAAATTGTTAATTGTCGAGTTGCCTCGTTACACAGTACATTGGACTATCCCCTATCCTTTATTTTTTGGACCAAACTTTCATCAGGAATTTCATCATAATCACCTTTTCCTTAAGTTTCGTTTCGGGATATGTGCGAACATTACATGTTCACGGGACTCAATCCTTTCTTTCTAAAATTAGCAGGTGTAACTTTCAAACTTACTTACCACATCGGAAGTTCTTTCCTTTCTGATTATTCTGGTAAACTTACATGTTCACCGGACTCATTCCCTTCTTTGTAGTTTTCTTATTTCTGTCTCTTCTTTCTTTCTGGCTCTACTATACACCTGTTCCAGAACCTTGTCAACACTTTTTGTACAAAATTTGTGGCTTTTTGTTACTTTTGTAGGAATGCACAACAAAAGAAATCTTTCTTTGTTTATTCTGCCAAGTTCCGTCTTCTATACATATTATATGTATGGATCTGTCATCAAATAACAAAGCTCGTCAAAACTAAAGGGAGCCGCTCCGCATCCGGAAAACTTTTTGCCTGGAAGCGAATCGTCATAGGAAATCTCCAGGCTCCAGGTAAGGTTCACTTTGCCCGACAAATCTTTGTATTCCGGTTTCCACTCACCGATGTGAATTCTTTGCAATTCCTCAAACAGTCGGTTCCTGGAAACTGAATAGGTACTTTCCGCATACTCCGCTTCGGGAGAAAGCCGAACCAGCAAAGAGATGCTGTCACCGTTTATCAAAATCTTTCGCTCCGCATATCCGTTTCCGTATCGGTTTGTCACGAGAGTCATTTCCGTAATCAGCGGCATATCGTCATTAAAGGCAGCGTCAGAAATCTCCTCTTCCGTCGGATGATAACATTCTCCGGCTTCTTCCAATGCCTTCACGGCCATTCGTAAATACTCTCTTGTAAAACCAAGCATCGTCTTTTCATCGGGAAGTCTGGTCAGTTCCCAGCCCGGTCGTTCCACAATCCTTTTAAACCTTGCTTTATCTCTTTGAAGACGGTGTATTTCTCCCCAAATGATGTTTGCTGCTTTTCCTTGGACTTCGGATTCATAATAAAAATCCGGCGACATCATCATTAAGCCTCACCTCGTTTGTATCATACCATACATATCCATCCTCCGACAATCGATGATTGTGCCAAAAACAGCACACCGCGACGTATCGGTTGTTACAGAGGCCGGGAAGTGACGGCCATGACGGCCTCCGTTGCAAAAAACAAAGGTCCGGAAAATCAATGATTTACCGGACCTTTTTGGCTGCGGAACAAGGATTCGAACCTTGACAGGCAGATTCAGAGACTGCAGTGCTACCCTTACACAATTCCGCAATATCAAGCTTTACAATTATACAATATGAGAACAGTTTGTCAAGTGCGAAAACAAACTTTTTTGCAAAAATGACACGACCGAGAAGTCCGGTCGTGTCACAAAAACCATCTTAGTCGTCTCCGTCGGTGGCATTCGAAAGAGAGCCGGAAGCGGCCGCCTTCAAATAGGCATTGATAAAGCCGTCCAGGTCGCCGTCCATAACCCCGTCGACGTTTCCGGTTTCATAGCCGGTACGACGGTCCTTAACCATGGTGTACGGCATAAATACATAGGAACGAATCTGACTGCCCCAGGCGATTTGCGCCTGAACGCCTTTGATGTCCTCAATCTTATCCAAGTGCTCACGCTCTTTGATTTCCACGAGCTTTGAACGCAGCATACACATAGCCGTATCCTTATTCTGATACTGGCTGCGCTCAGTTTGACAGGCAACCACGATACCGGTCGGAATATGGGTTAACCGAACGGCGGACGAGGTTTTGTTAACCTTCTGGCCACCGGCACCGCTGGAACGGTACACGTCCATTTTAATATCCTCCGGACGAATATCCACTTCGACGGAATCATCAATCTCCGGCATAACCTCAACCGAGGCAAAAGATGTATGCCGACGACCGGCCGCATCAAACGGAGATACGCGAACCAAACGATGAACACCGTTTTCACTCTTCAAATAGCCGTAGGCATTTTCGCCTTCAATCATAATGGAAGCGCTCTTCAGTCCCGCCTCATCACCATCCAGGTAGTCCAAAATGGTGTACTTGAAATCGTGGGCCTCAACCCAGTGCGTATACATACGATAGAGCATTTCCGCCCAGTCCTGAGCCTCGGTTCCGCCTTCGCCGGCATGAATGGTCACAATCGCATTGGAATGATCGTACTCTCCGGTCAGTAAAGTACTGAGACGCTGTCTTTCCAGCTCTGCAAAAATGTTATCAATCGACTCGCTGCATTCATCAAAGAGAGACAAATCCTCGGACTCGTCTGCCAGTTCAATCAATGTCAGTGTATCATGATACTCATTCTCGAGATTGGTATACTTTTCAATTCGGCCGTTTACCAGAGCGGCACGCTGGGTTACCTTTTGAGCATTTTCCATATTGTCCCAAAAGCCATCCGCGGCGGCACGTTGCTCCAGCTCGGCTGATTCTCTTTTCAGTTGATTCAGTTCGATGGCATTGGCCAAATCCTCCAGATCCGGCTTGATGCCCTCAAGTTTCAGTCGCAATTCTTCAAATTGAAGCATCTTTCTAAACTCCTCATTCTCTGCATATGCAGTTCACATTATCTTACTAAGTATATATAACTTGCAAAGCTTTGTAAAGAAAGAAAATAAAACTTGACGAATGGATTCTTCATTGCTATAATAATCGATGCTTATGTTAAAAGCAAATCCTTGCTCTGCACACAGAGGCAGGGCCAATAGACCATAAGGAGGTGTCATACAATGCCAACTATCAAAGCTTCTTACGAGGCCGTTTTCATTTTCTCCACCACTTTGGGAGAAGAAGGCATTGAAGCAGTCAAAGTCAAATTTCAGGATATGATTGCTGCCAATGCGGAACTCGGCGAAGTTGTCGAATGGAAGACCCGTCGTCTTGCCTATCCGATCAACGACGAGGCTGAGGGTTATTACGTGCTCTACAATTTTGTTAGCGGCCCGGAATTCCCGGCAGAACTCGAGCGTATTGCCAAGATCACTGAAGGTGTTCTTCGCGATATGGTCATCCGCAAAGACGAACAGTAAGTAACAAGGAGTAAGCTATGAACGTCGTATGCTTAGTAGGTCGCTTAACAGCAGATCCTGAACTTCGTCATACAAACAACCAGGTTTCCGTGACCAGTTTCACACTTGCTGTTGATCGCCGATTCGTTTCACAAGGTCAGGAACGTCAGACCGACTTTATCAACATTGTCGCATGGCGTCAGACCGCAGAATTCATCACCAAGTACTTCCACAAAGGTCAGAGAGTGGCCCTGAGCGGTTCTCTCCAGTCCCATCGTTACACCGACAAAGACGGTACCAACCGGACTTCCTACGAAGTTGTCGCAGACAATGTCTATTTCTGCGAATCCAAGTCCAACGGTGGCGGCACCTATGGTGGCGAGTCCCAGATTCCGAGCTATCAGGAGCCCCCGACGGCCTTCACTGCCGGTTCCGGTTCCGACTTCGAAATTGTCTCGGATGCCGATGAAGATGAATTTGTTCCCTTCTGAGATTCCTAGAATCTCTTCCCAAATTTGAAAAAGGAGGCTAAACCAATGCCTGAGAATGCTGAAAAAGCTGAGCGCACCCCGATTCGCAACGTCCGCAAAGGTCGTCGCAAAGTCTGCGCTTTCTGTGTCGATAAAGTTGACTATATCGACTACAAAGATCCGGCCGTCCTTCGCCGCTATCTTTCCGAACGCGGAAAGATTTTGCCGCGTCGTGTCACCGGTACCTGCGCCCGTCATCAGAGAGCTTTGACCGTCGCCATCAAACGCGCCCGTCAGATCGCTTTGCTGCCGTACGTCGCTGACTAAGATTTTTGAGAAAAGACATTCCGTTTGGAATGTCTTTTTTTCTTGCTTTTTGCCCTCGATTTATATAGTATTAGTATATAGTACTTATTTAGGAGATAACATCATGCGTCTTGGCGGATATCAAAAATTAACACTTTTGGATTTTCCGGGACGGGTTGCCTGTACGGTCTTTACCGACGGCTGCAACCTGCGCTGCCCGTTCTGTCATAATGCCTCACTGGTTCTTGATATGGGAGCCAAGCCGTATCTGGAAGAGGATGACTTCTTTACCTTTTTAAAAGGTCGTATCGGCCTTTTGGACGGGGTTGCCATCACCGGCGGAGAACCGTTGATGCAGCCCGGAATCCTTGACTTCATCAAAAAAATCAAAGAAATGGGATACGCGGTCAAGCTGGACACCAATGGCACTTTCCCCCATATTTTACGAACCATCCTGGAGGAAAAACTGGTCGATTATGTGGCGATGGACATTAAAAACTGTCCCGAAAAATACGCCGAAACCACCGACGTGCCGGGTCTGGATCTTTCCAAAATTGAGGAAAGTATCGCCCTTTTGACTTCCCATGACACGCCCTTTGAATTCCGAACTACCGTTGTTCGTGAGTTTCACACCAAGGAAGATTTGGTCAAAATTTCTCATTGGATTCCGAAAGATGTCAACTACTTTTTGCAGTCCTTTGTCGACTCCGGTGAACTCATCGGAAGCAATGTCAGCGGGTACTCTCCGGACGAAATGCGCGAACTTATTGCGGCAGTAAGAGAGACTATTCCGGGTGCAAATTTGCGCGGTGTTTGATGTGAAAAGTATTCACAAAATTTTGTGTTTTTTTGCTCAAAAATGAATTGACAACCCCTATATCTTGTGGTAGATTACTGTAAGTGATTACAAGATATAGGGGGTTATTTTTATGTATCAACTCAAAAAAAGAGATGGAAAAGTAGTTGATTTTCAGATTCGTAAAATCAGCGACGCCATCACCAGCGCTTTTGATGCCTGTGAAAAGCAATACAATCCTGACATCATTGATTTTCTCGCTTTAAAAGTAACTGCCGCCTTTGAACCGAAGATCAAAGAAAACCTGATCAGCGTCGAAGACGTTCAAGATAGCGTAGAAGCCGTTTTGGCCCAGGCCGGTTATGATGATGTAGCCAAAGCTTACATTATTTACCGTCGTCAGCGTCAAAAAGTCCGCAACATGAACGAAACCATTTTGGACTACAAAGCCATTGTGGATAACTATGTCAAGATTAATGACTGGCGTGTAAAAGAGAACTCGACCGTTACCTATTCCGTCGGCGGTTTGATTCTCTCCAACTCCGGTGCCATCACCGCCAACTACTGGCTGAGTGAGGTGTATGACGATGAAATCGCCAACGCTCACCGCAACGCCCACATCCACCTGCATGACCTTTCCATGCTGACCGGTTACTGCGCCGGTTGGTCCTTGAAGCAGCTCATTCAGGAAGGTCTCGGCGGCGTTCCGGGCAAGATTACTTCTTCCCCGGCCGGTCACCTGTCTACCCTCTGCAACCAGATGGTAAACTTCCTTGGCATCATGCAGAACGAATGGGCCGGTGCTCAGGCGTTCTCCTCTTTCGATACCTATTTGGCCCCGTTTGTCAAGGTTGACAATCTGAGCTACAAAGAGGTTAAACAGTGCATCCAGTCCTTTATTTACGGTGTTAACACCCCGAGCCGTTGGGGTACCCAGTCTCCGTTTACCAATATCACCCTCGACTGGACCGTCCCGAACGATTTGGCTGAACAGAACTGTATTGTCGGCGGCAAAGAGCTGGACTTCAAATACAAAGACTGTAAAGCCGAAATGGATATGGTCAACAAGGCCTTTATCGAAATCATGATCGAAGGCGACGCCAACGGTCGTGGATTCCAGTATCCGATTCCGACCTATTCCATCACCCGTGATTTCGACTGGAGCGAAACCGAGAACAACAAACTGCTCTTTGAAATGACTGCCAAATACGGCACCCCTTACTTCTCAAACTATATCAACAGCGATATGGAACCCAGTGATGTACGTTCTATGTGCTGCCGTCTCCGTTTGGACCTCCGCGAACTGCGTAAAAAGTCCGGTGGTTTCTTCGGCAGCGGCGAAAGCACCGGTTCCGTCGGTGTTGTTACCATCAATATGCCCCGTATCGGTTATTTGTCCTCTGACAAAGCGGACTTCTTTGCCCGTCTCGACCATTTGATGGATATCTCCGCCCGTTCCCTCAAGATTAAGAGAGAAGTTATTACCAAACTTTTGGACAATGGTTTGTATCCGTATACCAAACGGTATCTCGGAACCTTCAACAACCACTTCTCCACCATCGGTCTTGTCGGCATGAACGAAGCTTGCCTCAACGCCAAATGGCTTGGCAAGGATATGACCCATAAAGAAGCACAGGACTTCACCATTGAAGTGCTGAACCATATGCGTGAGCGTCTCTCCGATTATCAGGAGAAATACGGCGATCTCTACAACTTGGAGGCAACTCCGGCCGAATCCACTTCTTATCGTTTGGCTAAACACGATAAGAAACGCTTCCCGGACATTCTCACCGCCAATGAAAACGGCACCGCCTATTATACCAACTCTTCTCACCTGCCGGTCGGCTATACTGAAGACATTTTCAGTGCTTTGGACATTCAGGACGAGCTGCAGACCCTCTACACCTCCGGTACGGTTTTCCACGCCTTTCTCGGCGAAAAACTGCCGGATTGGAAAGCGGCCGCAAACCTGGTGCGTAAGATTGCCGAAAACTATCGTCTGCCGTACTACACCATGTCCCCGACCTATTCCATTTGTAAAGACCACGGCTATTTGTCCGGTGAACACTTCACCTGTCCGGAATGCGGAGGCAAAACTGAAGTCTATAGCCGTATTACCGGTTACTATCGTCCGGTCCAGAACTGGAATGACGGTAAAGCACAGGAATACAAAGACCGTAAGACCTATGACCTGGGCCGCTCCACTTTGACCCATACCGGTGTCTTGGAACATGCACCTGCGGAAGAAGCCCCCTGTGCCTGTGAAGAAGCCCCCGCCGTTTCCCTCGACAAACCGCTTTTGTTCACCACCGCCACCTGCCCGAAATGCAAAATCGTGAAAAAGAGACTGGAAGAGATCGGTCTTGAATACGAAAACATTCTGGCCTATGATCACACGGATTTGTGCGATCAGTTCGGCGTGCAAACGGCTCCTACTTTGATTCTCCCCGACGCAAACGGATTTGCCCGTTATTCGGACCTTCCGGAAATCGTCGCCTATATCGACAGCCTCTAATTAAGGAGATTCCCCATGTATGATATCGTCATTGTCGGCGCAGGTCCTGCGGGCCTGACCGCCGCTTTGTACGCCAGACGTGCCAACAAATCGGTTCTTTTAATCGAAAAAAGCACTTTTGGCGGACAGGTTACCTATTCCCCTAAAATTGAAAACTATCCGGGATTCCTGCAGATGAGCGGTATGGAATTTGCCGACCAGCTTGTTGACCAGGTCCTGGAACAGGGTGCCGATATGGAAATGGCCAAGGTTACCGGTATCCGCCCTGCCGAAAACGGCTGGGCTGTTATCACCGAGTCCAAAGAATATGAGGCCAAAGCCGTTATTCTGGCCACCGGCGTCGAACATCGTATGCTGGGTCTCCCCGGAGAAACCAAGTTTGTCGGGCACGGAATCTCTTTCTGTGCGGTTTGTGACGGTGCCTTCTATCGTGATAAAACCGTTGCCGTCATCGGCGGCGGAAACTCCGCACTGCAGGAAGCCCTGCTTTTGACGGAAAACTGCAAGAAGGTTATCGTGGTACAGAATCTGCCGGCATTCACCGGAGAGGAGCGTCTGATTCAGCTTCTCAAGCAAAAAGAAAATGTGGAATGCATTTTCAATTCCGTTTCCAAAGAACTACTCGGTGAGAACTCTCTTACGGGACTCGTAATCGAAAACACCAAAGGCGAAACACGAACCCTAGAAATTGACGGCCTCTTTATCGCCATCGGTTTAATCCCAAAAAACGATGCCTTTAAGGACTTTGCCGACTTGAACAGTTACGGTTACTTCGACAGCGACGAGGCTTGTGTGACCAAAACAAACGGTCTTTTCGTGGCCGGCGATTGCCGATCCAAGAGCATTCGTCAAATCACAACGGCAGCCGCCGACGGTGCCGTTGCCGCACTGGCCGCCTGCAAATACATTGACGGCTGAAAAAACAAATAGAAACAACAACACAGGGCGCCATCCAAGTGGATGGCGCCCTGTGTTTCGTTCGTCGTTCGTTATTCGTGTTAACGGCTGGAATTACAGATCCAATCCGTTGATAAGGTCACGAAGAAGGATCATCTCGTCAACAGAAATGGTGCAGCCTTTGCCCATTTTTGCGCGATCGGGAGCCCACTCACGAATATCATACTTCGGTGCGCGCTCGTTCCAGCTGATAAGATTCAGCTCTTTGGTCCAACCAGACGGAGTCTGGGAGAGGACACCACACTCTTTGACGATCTCGTATTTCAGTTCCGGCATGTAACTTTTCTCCTTTACTTAATATTGCAAAACTCTTACGCAAGAGTTCCATTTACGTTTACTGTCCGAAATATCCGTCCACAAACTTTTCCAGGTTTGTCTTCGGTTCTTCCGTTTTGGCGGCGGCAACCGGATCGGACAGACTGGGAACAACCCCCAGCTTGCTCTCAATCGCCTCCACCCGTTTTTTCATTTTGGCTTCCGCCTCTCGGTTTTCCACTTCAATGGACTGCTTGGTTTCCATGATCTGCTTTTTCACCTGATTCAAAGCGTTTTCCAAAACCGTCACAATCTTGGCGAGATCCTGCAGATTCTGCTGGTTCTTACGGGTGCTGACGGCCAGCTGGGCGCTGTTGTCCGCTTTTACCGTTTCCAACATCCAAAGCAGTTCCTGGCGATTGATTCCGTCTCCCTCCGGTTTCTCTTCGGAACTCTCCGAGGGCACGGTT
This sequence comes from Acutalibacteraceae bacterium, assembly GCA_045639905.1. Lineage (GTDB taxonomy): Bacteria > Bacillota > Clostridia > Oscillospirales > Acutalibacteraceae > RGIG426. The sequence goes on along the minus strand of JAZUDZ010000015.1, from coordinate 24,994 downwards.
GTCTGGCCGGCCTTTGCCGCTTCCAACTGTTTGGATAAATCCACCAGCATCTCATTGGCAGAGGTTAAGCCTTCCCGAAGCTGATTCTCCCGTTCGGCATATTCCGCCTTCAGCTGCTCTTCACGTGCTGCATAGTCCGCATGCATCTTGTCCAGATACTCCATTACGTCCTGCTTGTTGAATCCACCGCAAGCGGAACGGAATCCATCCACTTCTGCCATAGCCAGCGTCTCCGCCTTTCTTTTTCTTTATAAAGCTTTGTAAAATTATAGCAAAGGTATCTGGCTTTTGCAACATCTATTTTCCCACCTGATTTTCAATCCACCTTCTTCCAGCCGGAAGGAGGCGGATTATTTTTTGCTTTTCCCTTGTTTTCGGTGACTTTTTCCGGGAAGAAAACAAGGCTCAATCCGTTGCGGCGCAGGCACTTACGCCGGATCAAAAAAAGTTGAAAAAAACTCGTTTTTTTTGCAAAAAAATGTTGCATTTGGGCGGTAATATGGTATAATAATACTACATTGTGGGGGAAAAAGGAGCAAAAAAGTGTAAAAAGGAGATTTTTCCACAATTTCCACTGAGTTTTCCACCATGAAATTTACAAGAAGGAGGCTACCGAATATGAGTCGTTGTCGTTTGGTCGGTCAATACAAACACACCTTTGACCAGAAAAACCGTATCATCATCCCGTCCAAGTTCCGTTCTCACCTGGGTGACTCGTTTATTGCGGCAGCCATCCTCGACCATTGCATCCGCCTGTACCCCAACGAAGAATGGGATCGGTTGCAAGATAAACTGGAAGAACTTCCCGAAACGGAATCCCGCGACTTGATTCTGGCCATTAACTCCCGAGCGCAGGAAGTTTCGGTTGACGCTCAGGGACGTATTTCCCTGGAGCCTCGTTTGATTGAATATGCCCAGATTGATAAAGAAGCTTTATTCGTCGGTTCGGGACGCCACGCAAAACTCTGGAACCCGGCCAATTACGAGAAGGTCGACTTGGCCATGACCGACGAAGAGATGGAAGCCAAGCTTCTCAAACTCGGGTTTTAAATAGCAATGGAAACCACCTATCACATTCCGGTTTTACTGGAACCGGTTTTAGACGCCCTTCAAATCAAGCCGGATGGTTTGTATTTAGACGGAACAGCCGGTGGAGGCGGGCATTCCTTTGAAATTGCTTCCCGCCTTGAAAACGGTCACCTGTACGCCCTGGATCAGGATCCGGACGCCATCAAGGAAGCCGGCAAACGGCTTGCAGGCCTTCCGGCCACCGTCATCCAATCCAACTTTTCCCGTATGGACGCCGTTCTGGCAGAACAGGGCATTGACGGGGTTGACGGAATCCTGCTGGACCTTGGAGTTTCTTCTCACCAGCTGGACACCATCGAACGCGGATTCTCGTATCACGGAGACGCACCGCTGGACATGCGCATGAGTCAGTCCGGCCCTACCGCTGCCGATTTGGTCAACACACTTTCGGCAGATGAATTAACCAAAATACTCAGGGACTTCGGCGAAGAAAAATTTGCCCGTCCCATTGCCAATACCATCGTTCGCAGACGGGAAAGCGAACGAATTGAAACAACAACCCAACTGACCGACATCATCGTGTCCAGTATCCCCGCTGCAGCGCGACGTGACAAACACCCTTCACGACGCACCTTCCAAGCTTTACGCATTGCTGTCAACGGGGAACTGGATATCTTACCGGGGGCACTGAAGACCGCCTTTAATTGTTTAAAGCCCGGCGGGCGCCTGGCAGTCATCACCTTTCATTCTCTAGAAGACCGCCTGGTAAAAGAAACCTTCGCTTCTTTCAAAGAAGGTTGCATCTGTCCCCCGCAGTTTCCGGTTTGCGTTTGTCATCGCACACCGCCCGGAACCCTGGTTCTTCGAAAGCCCGTCACGGCAACGGAAGAAGAACTGAAGCAGAACCCGAGAAGCCGCAGCGCAAAACTTCGCTGCATTGAGAAAAATCACGAACTTTATGACTAAAGGAGGCCAATCGCATGACGGACAATGTGAGCACCGCATACAGCCTGGAACTGTTCGAGCGGAAACAACCGAAAATTTCACAGGTGAAAAACACCAAAAAGGTTACAAAAGCTCAAAAGCGCCGTCAGGCCCAGCAGACCGCTCTTAAAACGGTGGAAATCGTAATTTGCGCCGCCGTTGTGTTAGCCCTTCTGGCCACAGTGGTTATCTACCACATCCGCATTTCGGATATGGATACGGAAATCTCTTCCCTGACCACACAGCTTGACAAACTTAAGAGCGAACAGATTGGTTTAAACAGTCAATTGTGCAATATCGCTTCTCCCGACAAAATTGAAGCGTACGCCGAAAAACACGGCTTGCAAAAAGTTGAAGCATCCCAGTACACATACATTACCGTCGAAGGCGGAGATAAGACCGAAGTCGTTTCGGGTTCAAACAACTTTCTGTCCAACCTGTGGTGCGACATTCAAGCACTTTTCTAAATGAATCGGTTTTTGTGCGAGAGTTGAGAAATCCCATCTTAACTCTCGTTAACTTTTTTAGAAGGAGGTCGTCATATGGCAAAGGATACAGTGCAGAAATCCGTAAAACCGTCCAAAACAATGTACGTGCGAACCATTCTTGTCTATGTTGCGGTTGTCATTGTCTTGGTATATGTTATCTTCGTGCTTGGCTATAATATGCTGATCAAAGGCGAAACTTATGCCAATATGGCGGTCAATCAGCAACTGGATGACAGCATTGTGGCTGCTCATCGCGGCACCATTTATGACTGTAATAAAAACGTGCTGGCGGAATCGCAGCAGGTATGGACCATTATCATGTCTGCCAAAGCCATCGCCGGCCTGCCGGACGACCAGGTGGAAAGCGCCAGAAAGACCATCGCCAAAGGTTTGTCCGAAATGTTCAAACTGGACTATGACAGCGTGTATGAGGACACCGGCTTCTTCGAGTCCGAATACCAAAAAGTAATCGGCAACCTGGAAAATCCGCAGGTGGAAAAATTTCAGGACTGGGCCAAAAAGAACGATCTGAGCGGTACCGGTATTTTCCGTATCATCAGCGACTATAAACGGACCTATCCCTATGGTTCCTTAGCCTCTACGGTTATCGGATTTACGGGAACCGACCACTACGGCCTATACGGTCTGGAAGCCAAATATGACGAAACCCTGACCGGCGTTGCCGGGCGCGTCGTTTCCATCAAAAACTCCGCCGGTGACGAAATGGCCGTTTCCCTCGCCTGTGAAAAAACCATTGATGCCGAAGACGGCAACAGTCTCGTATTAACCATCGACGAAAACATTCAGCGCATCGCCGAAAAATACCTGGCACAGTCCATCAGCGAAAACGATGTCGCCAACCGTGGCGTTTCCATCGTGATGGACGTCAAAACCGGCGCCATTTTAGCCATGGCCGTCAAAGGCGACTTTGATTTAACCGACCCCTGGAAAATTACCAACCCGACCGTCAAACAGAAACTTGATTTATTGTCGGGTGACAAATACAGCGATGCATTGGCCGCTGCCCGCATGGAACAGTGGAGCAACAAAGCTGTTTCCGAGTTTTACGAACCCGGTTCCGTTTTTAAAATTTTCACTTCCTGTATGTCGCTGGAAGAAGGCGTGGCCGATACGGACACCACCACCTTCTACTGCCCCGGCTACAAAGAAGTCAACGGGCAGACCATTGTTTGCTGGCATCCTCCGGGGCATGGCACACAGCACTTTGCCGATATTATTTCCAACTCCTGTAACCCGGGTTTCATTACACTTGGGTTATCCCTCGGCGGAGAACGCTTCTACAAATACTTCGTCGGCTTCGGCTTTACGGAACCGACTGGCATTGATACCCTGAGCGAGGCCATCAGCAACAGCGGATTGTATCACGGTATTGATATGACCGACTTGGACGTTGCCACCTCTTCCATGGGTCAGACCTTTAAAATCACCCCCATTCAAATGATTACGGCCATTTCCGCAGTTGCCAACGGCGGCTATCTTTTGCAGCCGTATCTGGTATCGGAAATTTTGGACGAAAACGGAAACATCGTTTCCAAAACCGAACCCACTGTCAAGCGCCAGGTTGTCTCCAGTGAAACCTGTGAGAAAGTAACCGAAATGCTGGCAGCAGCCGTCAACGGCGGCGGTTCCAAAAACGTTTATGTCCCCGGATATCGCGTTGCCGGTAAATCCGGTACGTCCGATAAGACGGAATCCCGTAAGGAAGGTTACCTGGTTTGGGGTTCCTTCGGAACCTTTGCTCCTGCAGACGATCCGCGGATTGCATGTTTGACAATCATTGATGAACCGCACAGTTCCAACCGATACGGCAGTCACGTGGCCGGTCCTGTTTGCCAAGGCATTTTGGAAGAATCCCTTCCGTATCTCGGCGTTGAGCCCATCTACACTGAAGCCGAAATGGCCAACCTCAGTACAACCACACCCAATGTTATGGATAAGGAAATCTCAACCGCCTCAACCATCATCGGTAATGCCGATTTGCAGATTCAGGTCCTCGGAAACGGCGCTACCGTTCTCGACCAGGTTCCGACCGCCGGCAGCACCATTCCGAAAAGCGGAACCGTTTATGTGTACACGGACGATGACAGTTTGGGTTCAACCGCAACTGTCCCGAATTTTGACGGCATGACCCTGTCACAAGCACAGGTTGCCGCTGATAATGCAGGTATCAACATTTCCGTTACCGGTAACATTTCCACCGGCGGCGCCACGGCTTATAACCAGAACTGGCAACCGGGAGCGAGACTCCCGAAAGGAAGCGTTGTTACCCTGCGCTTTGAAACAACCGACGCTATCGCTTAACAAGCTTAAAACTATGAAAGGAGGCCACCGTCATATGAAGCTCAGTCAATTGCTTAACGGCATCTTTGTGCCTTCAAACGATCTGGAAATAACAGGAATCGCCTGTGACACCAGAAAAATTAAGCCGGGATTTGCATTTGTCTGTATTAACGGCGTAAATGTTGACGGACACAAGTATGCCTCCAAGGCGCTGGAAAACGGTGCCGCCCTTATTATCGCCGAGCGGGACCTTGGAATGGATAACCAAATCATTCTCGAGGACACCCGTTCGGTGTGGGCAAAAATGTCCGCGAACTGGTTTGGCCACCCGGCTGACGACATGAAAATCATCGGCATCACCGGTACCAACGGCAAAACCTCTTCTTCCTATATGATGAAACAGGCTTTGGAACTTTGCGGCTATAAAGTCGGCCTTATCGGAACGATTCAGTCGCTCATCGGCAACCGGCCGATCCCCGCCTGTCATACAACGCCGGAAGCTTACGAACTCCATCATTTGTTCCGACAGATGGCCGACGCCCACTGTACTCATGTGGTTATGGAAGTTTCCTCCCACGCTTTGGCACAGTGCCGTGTGGACGGGATTCAGTTTGAAGCCGGTATTTTTACCAATCTCACACAAGACCACCTGGATTACCACAAAACCATGGAAGACTACTGTGAGGCCAAGAAAAAACTGTTCCTAAACTGCAAAAAGGCCTTCTTAAACGCGGACGATTCCTGGTTTGATAAAATAAGTCAAGACCTTCCCTGCCGGGTATACACATTCTCTTGTAAAAATTCCAAAGCTACCTATCGGGCTGAGCAACCCGTATGCCGACCCGACGGTGTTTCCTATGAATTTGTCGGTCCGGACGTTCGTGGACCAATCACCCTCGGAATTCCGGGAGAATTTTCCGTTTATAACTCTCTCGGCGTTCTCAGTTGCCTTTTGGAACTGGGTGTTCCCTTTGACCTGGCGCAAAAAGCACTATCATCCCTGGAAGGTGTTCGGGGCCGTGCCGAGCTTGTAAAGACCGGAAAAGGATTTCCCGTCATTATTGACTATGCACACACACCGGATGGACTTGAAAAAATATTTTCCGCCATCAAGCCTTCCGTGCAAAATCGTCTGATTGCCGTATTCGGCGCAGCCGGCAAACGCGACATAACGAAGCGCGCGGAAATGGGCGCCATTGCCGCACGCTATGCCGATGTTCTCTTTGTTACATCGGATAACCCTCGTACGGAAGACGAGGACTTCATCATTCAAGGTGTAAAAGAAGGCATCCCGGACAATACCGAAACGTATTGTATTGCGGACCGATTCGAAGCAATCCGCAAAGCTGTACAAATGGCACGTCCCGGCGATACCGTTTTATTGGCCGGCAAAGGCCACGAAAGCTGTCAGGTTCTCAATAACGGCATGCTTCATATCGATGAGCGTGAGGTTGTAGCCGAGGCACTGGGATACAAAAACAAACAGGAGATGAAAGAATGCTGAACATGTCGACCATCGCCTTGATCGATGTGATCACGGCACTGCTTGCACTGGTAGCCTCCGTCCTCCTTGGGCGCTGGGCCATCCCGCTGCTGCACAAATTAAAATTCGGCCAAACCATATTGGACATCGGCCCTTCCTGGCATAAAAACAAACAAGGCACACCCACGATGGGCGGCCTGTTCTTCATAGGTGCTGCCGTATTTGCCACGGCTCTGGTCCTGATTTCCGGAGAAACGCTGTTTAAAGTTCCGATTCTCTCCGGCGCAGATCAAAACACCCGTATTCGGTTTTTCGCCGGCTGCGGTTTGGCGCTGGGCTCCGCTTTGATCGGATTTACCGACGACTATATTAAGGTCGTAAAAAAACGGAATCTCGGTCTGACCGACAAACAGAAGTTTTTGCTTCAAATCGTGCTGTCGGCCTTGTACGCCGGAACACTTTACTTCTTCCATGCCGACCGTTTCTTTATCCCGTTTTTGGGAGAAGTCTCCCTGAGTTTCTGGTTTATTCCGATTTGTATGTTCTTTCTGGTTGGTTTCAACAATGCCACCAACCTCACCGATGGTGTCGACGGTCTTTGCGGGTCGGTTACATTCGTCGCCGGGCTGTGCTTCTTAGTCAGCGCCGGATTTATGCACGAAGCCGGTCAAAGTGTTTTTCTGTCGGCTCTGGTCGGTGCCATTGCCGGGTTCTTGGTTTATAACCTGCACCCTGCCAAAGTAATGATGGGTGATACCGGTTCCCTCTTTATCGGCGGTACGCTTTGTGCCTTTGCCTTCGGCATCGGTCATCCTCTGCTGCTGATTCCCTTCGGCCTGATTTACATCATTGAAACGGTGTCGGTCATGCTGCAGGTTTCTTACTTTAAACTGACACACGGAAAACGACTCTTTAAAATGTCCCCCATCCACCACCATTTTGAGCTGTGCGGATGGTCGGAAAACAAAATCGTAACCGTTTTTACATTGATAACTCTTATCGCCGGTGCCATTACCATTTGCTTAAGCGTATCCGGCTGGTAATTTCAAGCATTTTGAAAGGAGGAATAGAATATGGACGGACAGCCCAAAACCGGTCTTCGCAAAAAAAGCTGGTTTTCCGGTTTGTTTTATATTCACAATTTAGATACCACATTACTGGCAATCTTTGCCGTCATGGTGGTTGTCGGTCTGATCAGTCTGTTTTCCTCCAGCCATATTTTGGCCAGTTATTCGCAGGACTGTAACTATGACAGTTACTTCTATATCAAAAACCAAATGAAGTACACCGTCATCGGCATTGTCTTTATGATTATCGCCTCCTGCGTGGACTATCATAAGCTGCATGTATTTGCCATCCCTGTCTTGCTTTTCAGTATTGTCCTCTTAATTTGGGCTCTTCGTTGCAAAGGTGTTGACAACGTGCACCGCTGGATTAACCTGGGCGGATTCACCTTCCAGTCCTCCGAGCTTGCCAAATTCTCCATTATTTTGCTGTTTGCGCATGTCATGTCAACCAATTACGGCGTGCTCAGACGGCCGTTCTGGACTAATTTCCTGACACGCAACAAAGAATCCGGCCTATGGAGCGAAAGCGGTCGTTTGAGCGACAAAGGCAAGAACCAGCTCAAAGAAGAACTGGTTATCAACCTGGTTCTCCTTTTGATTCCGCTCGGAATCACCTGCCTGCTCATTATGAAAGAACCCCATATGTCCTGTACCATCCTGGTAGCCTGTATCGGTATCATTTTGATGTTTGCCGGCGGTGGCAAGATTTGTTATTTGGCCGCTTGCGGCCTTGCCGGTCTGGTCCTCGTTATCGGTAAACTGGGAGGCGGTTACGAAGGTGACCGTATGGACGTGTGGCTGCATCCCATTCAGGTGTTCACCTCCGGTGTCGACCCGACAACCGGTGTTTCGGGACGCGACACCGCCTGGCAAACCGTCCAGTCTCTGTTCTCCCTCGGCTCCGGCGGACTTTGGGGTCTCGGCTTCGGCAACTCCCGTCAAAAACACCTGTTCCTGCCGGAATGCCACAACGACTTTATCTTTGCCGTTATTTGTGAGGAACTGGGCTTTATCGGAGCCATGCTTGTCATTGTTTTATTTGCGGTCTTTGTGTTCCGCGGCCTGAAAATTGCCCGCAATGCAAAGGATAAATTCGGATATTTACTGGCACTGGGAATCACTTCTCAGATTGCTCTCCAGGTTATTTTAAACATCGCCGTTGTGGCCAATGCCATGCCGAATACCGGTATCAGTCTCCCCTTCTTCAGTTTCGGAGGCTCGGCCCTGGTTATCCTATATGGTGAGATCGGTGTTCTCTTATCCGTCGCTCGACAAGCCGATCTTAAGAAAAAGAAAAAGCAACCCGAAATCGAAGAATAGAGGAAAAAATTCCATGCGTGTATTATTGGCAGGCGGCGGCACCGCCGGACATATCAATCCGGCCCTTGCAATTGCCGCGGAGCTGAAAGCTCAGGATCCCACAACTGAATTTTTGTTTGTCGGTGCCGATGACCGGATGGAAACCGAACTGGTCCCCAAAGCCGGGTACCCCTTTACCAGCATCACCGTACGCGGTTTTTCCAGAAAGAAAACCCTGAAAGCGGTTTTTCACAACCTGGGAACCGTTTACTATGCCGTTACGGCCGGCTTTACCTGCGGATCCATTTTAAAGAAATTCAAACCGGATGTCGTCGTCGGAACCGGCGGATATGTGTGCGGACCCATGCTTCGAAAGGCCGCAAAAAAAGGATACCCGGTTGTCATTCATGAATCCAACTCCTATCCCGGTGTGACCGTGAAAGCTTTGGCAAGGATGGTGAACACCGTTTGTATTCCGAATGAAGAAGCCGCCGGAAGACTTCCCGCCGGCACCCATACCGTCGTAACCGGCAACCCGCTCCGCCCGGAGGTCCTGCACACAGACAAAGCACAGGCCCGCAAAGAGCTCGGCATTGACAATCGGCCTTTGGTCTTATCGGTGGGTGGCAGTTTGGGCGCCGCCAAAATCAACGAACTGGTCATTCACCTGCTGGAAGCCAGTCACAAAGAAGGACGCTACCAGCATATTCACTCCACCGGAAAGGGCGAATACGAAGAAGTTTGTGAAGCCCTCTCCGAAAAACAGATTCCCCTGCATGCCGACGGCATTGACGTTCGACCGTACATTGACGATCTGCCCCGCTGTATGGCGGCAGCGGACCTGGTCATTTGCCGCTGCGGTGCCATCACAACCAGTGAGGTGCTGGCCATCGGCACACCGGCCATTTTGATTCCGTCTCCCAACGTGGCGGAAAATCATCAGTACTACAACGCCTTGGCACTCGTAAATCAGGGTGCCGCCGTTTGCATTGAAGAAAAAGATATTACCGACGAGCTTCTTTGGAAGACCGTATCGGAACTTTTGGACGATCCGGAGCGTCTAAGCCAAATGCATGACAATGCAGTCCATACGGCTATTACCGACGCCACCGAGCGAATTGTCAAAATCGTAAAGGACGCCGCCAAATCGTAATCAGGAGGAGAACCCGATTATGCCCGCTGCAAAGAAGAAAAAACAGAATAAAAAACCGAGGTCAAAAGCCGCACGTCGTTTGATCGTGTGCTTGTGGCTTTTGGTTTTGACGCTTGTCTTTGCCGGACTTTCCGTCGGAACAATTTTCCTTCAGTCCCGTCTGAATGCCCAACGCGCCAGCGGGAAACAACAACAAACCGAAATCGTGGAAGGCACCTTTGCGGTGAAATCCATTACCGTAGAAGGAAACAGTCATTACTCAGAGGAAGCCATAAAAAGTGCCAGCGGCCTGTATATCGGCGAAAGCATATGGAAAGCCAACAAGACCTATGCCGCAAACTGCATCAAGGCCAGTCTTCCCTATATCGAAGATGTCCATATCAGCAGTCATAACATGAACGAGCTGATTATCAAAGTGGAAGAAACCGGTATCGCCGGTGCCATGTATTCCAAGGACGGATGGATTTTGGTCGGGACCAACGGCAACGCCATTGACAAAATGGAGGTTGTCAGCGATGTCCCCCTGCGCTACACGTACATCAAGGGAGCGAAACCCAGCGGACAAGGACTCGGAAAGCAGGCCATGAACGACAAGGACACCTACACATTCAAATTAATTGCCGAGTCCCTGGAAAAGCACAAAATCAAAAGTATCTCGGAAATTGATTTGACAAATGCCTCGGCTCTGATGCTAAACTGGAACAACCAGATTACCATTAATCTTGGAAATTCCACCAACATCGACCACGAAATGGCCGTTATCGCCAAGACGCTTCCCGCAATTTTGAAAAAGCACGGAACACAGGTGCGAGGCACTTTGGACCTGTCCTCATACTCTAACAAGGAGTTAACCAGCCAAGCGGTTTTCACTCCGTCCAATTAAGCGAAAAAAATCAAGGAAAAGCAAAAAAATCATGCTTTTCCTTGTTGCTTTTTATATACAAGATATGGTATTATTGTATCGAAAATATAGGATGACAAGTGCCCTATCTAGTCTTATCGGAGGGTGTCGGTAAGAAGGGCAATTCACAGAACTTATAGGAGGTTACTCAAATGGGTTTTCAATTTGAAGATGAATTTGTTGATAATGTTCAGATTAAAGTTATCGGCGTCGGCGGAGGCGGCGGAAATGCCGTAAACCGCATGGCAACATCCGGCGTAAAAGGCGTCGAATTCATTGCCATCAACACCGACCGTCAGGCTTTGTATCAATCGCAGGCCACACAGCGCATTCAGATCGGCAATTCCAACAAAGGTCAGGGTGCCGGTTCCGATCCGAACAAAGGACGTGCTGCCGCCGAAGAAAGTCGTGAAGAAATCAAATCGGCTCTTAACGGTGCGGATATGGTCTTCATCACCGCCGGCATGGGTGGCGGTACCGGTACGGGCGCCGCTCCGGTCGTTGCCCAGATTGCCAAAGAACTGAAAATTTTGACTGTTGGTATTGTTACCAAACCGTTCAATTTTGAAGGTAAAAAACGTATGGACCAGGCCGAAGACGGCATTGCCGCTCTCCGCGACTGTGTCGACAGTTTGGTGGTTATCCCCAACGAGCGCTTGAAATATGCCCTCGATACCCGCATCACCTTGGCCAATGCTTTTGAGATTGCCGATATGGTGCTTATGCAGGGTGTTGACAGCATCTCCCGTCTCATCAAAGTTCCGGGTCTTGTCAACCTTGACTTTGCCGATGTCTCGGCCATCATGAGTGATGCCGGTCTTGCCCACATGGGTATCGGTAATGCTTCCGGCAAAGACAAAGCCGAACAGGCTGCAAACGCTGCCATCTCCAGTCCGCTTCTCGAAACCTCCATTGACAATGCCAGCGGCGTTTTGATTAACTTCACCGCTTCCCCTGACATTGATTTGGAAGATGTTGAGCAGGCTGCCACCATCATTTCCAGCTCCGCCGCTCCGGACGCTACCGTCATTTGGGGTGCTGCTTTCGACGAGACCATGGACGATGCTTTGTCCATCACCGTTATCGCCACCGGCTTTGACGGTTCCAAACAGAACGGTGCCACCGCTGCCCCGCAGGATGACATCCCGTCCTTTATTAATGAGAATAATGACAACGGTACCGGCTCCAGTGAGGAAGATAACGGATACCTGGATATCATGAATTTCTTCAATAAAGGGAACGACGATTTGACCTAATGCAAAACCTTTTGAGGCCTGTTTGAAACAGGCCTCTTTTTTCGTTTGAAAGGTTCCTTTCAGAGAGGGCGGAATCGTTGACAGAACAAGGCGATAATGCTATACTTAAATGTAAATTTGATGCTAAAAAGAGGCGAGAAAATGGACGTTCAATTGCACGATATTCTTATCATGAAAAAACCGCACCCCTGCGGTTGTCATCGGTTTGAAGTATTGCGTATCGGAATGGACTTTCGTCTGCGCTGTGAAGGCTGCGGTCACGAAATGATGGTCCCCCGTCAAAAAATCGAGCGTCACATCAAGTCTATTGAAAGAAACGGAGAGTAAGTATGCTGGATCAATTAGCCGGGGCGAGAAAACGCTATGAAGAAATCGCCAAGCGTCTTTGTGATCCATCCGTTTTAAGTCAGGTCGACGAAGTCAAAAAGCTCATGCAGGAAAGCAAGACGCTGGAACCGATTATTACCCTGTGCAGCCGCTTGGAACAGGCGCAAAATCAAAAACAGGAAGCCCTGGAACTGCTCCGCGATGCAGGAAACGATACGGGACTTCGGGAACTGTTAAACCAGGAACTGAAAACAGCCGACGATACGCTAACAGAGCTGGAGCACGAACTGCAAGCCTTGATGCAGCCCAAAGACCCGCTGGACGAGCGAAACGTCATCATGGAAATCCGAAGCGGTGCCGGTGGCGAAGAATCCGCTTTATTTGCCGGATCTCTCTTTCGGATGTATTCCATGTATGCCGAAACAAAAGGATGGACGCTGGAAGTGGTCTCCGCCAATGAGACCGAACTCGGCGGCTATCATTCCGTAAACTTCATTGTATCCGGGCAAGGGGCTTACAGTCGTCTCAAATTCGAAAGCGGCGGGCATCGTGTCCAGAGAGTTCCGGAAACCGAAAGCGGCGGTCGCATTCATACCTCCGCAGCCACGGTAGCGGTTCTGCCGGAAATTGACGAAGTGGACGTACAACTAAATCCGGCCGACTTACACATTGACACCTACCGTTCCAGCGGTGCCGGCGGTCAGAAAGTTAACAAGACTTCTTCTGCCATTCGCATCACCCATATCCCGACCGGATTGGTTGTCGAATGCCAGGATGAGAGAAGTCAGTATAAGAATAAAGACAAGGCCATGCGGGTGCTGTATTCCCGTCTCTATGAAATAGAACATAAAAAACAGCAAGACAGCATCGCCGCCGACCGAAAGGCCCAGGTGGGTTCCGGAGACCGCTCCGACCGCATTCGGACCTACAACTTTCCCCAAGGGCGTGTTACCGATCACCGTATCGGGCTGACACTGTATAAAATTGACCGTATTATGGACGGGGATTTGGATGAAATTATTGATGCATTAACCGCCGCCGAACAGGCGGACAAAATGGCAGAGGCGGAATCGTAAATGGAAAACAAAACCTACCAAACCGAATATCTAAGCAGCCGCCCGGAAGATTTGGCTCGTGCCGCTCTGCTTTTGCAGCAGGGACACGTGGTAGGCATCCCCACCGAAACCGTTTACGGGTTGGCAGCAAGTGCCTATAACGAAGAGGCCATTCGTGCGATTTTCGAGGCCAAAGGACGCCCCCAGGACAATCCGCTGATTGTTCATATCGGAGAAGCCGAACAACTGCAGGACCTGGTGGCCGAAATCCCTCCGATTGCCGAAAAGCTTGCCAAAGCTTATTGGCCGGGCCCCCTCACCATGATTTTTAAGCGCTCCAAGCGTGTTCCGGCCGTCGTCAGCGGTGGACTGGACACGGTCGCCGTCCGGTTTCCGGTTCATCCGGTCGCCCGAGACATTATCAATCTGTCCGGACTTCCCTTGGCGGCTCCCTCCGCCAATCTTTCCGGCAGTCCCAGCCCCACCACCATGCAGCATGTCAAAAATGACATGGATGGGCGCGTTGCCGCCATTGTGGACGGAGGTCCCTGCTCCGTAGGAGTCGAATCCACGGTTATCAGTGTGGTAGACGGGACCGTACAGCTTCTGCGTCCCGGCGGAATTACCGTCGATATGCTGGAGGCGGTCGCAGGCCCCATTGAAATCAACGATGCCGTTACCCACAAACTGAAGGACGGTGCCACCGCGGCATCTCCCGGTATGAAATACAAGCATTATTCCCCGAAAGCAAAGGTCATTTTACTGGACGGAACCGCCGCGCAGGTCCGTGCCTACATTAACGCTCATGCGGGCGAGGGTGTTTGGGCTCTGTGCTTTTCCGGTGAAGAAGAAGGATTGCTGGTTCCGTACATGTTGTACGGAGAACGGGGAAACCCCTCCGAGCAGGCCAAACATGTATTTGACGCACTTCGGAAGGCGGATGAAGTCGGCGCTTCCATCCTGTATACATCCTGTCCCTCGCAGGAGGGTGTCGGGTTGGCTGTCTATAACCGTTTGCTTCGTGCCGCGGCTTTTGAGGTTGTTTCCCTGAAAGCACCCCAACGAACCGTCATCGGTCTCACCGGACCGACCGGCTCCGGAAAAAGTGAATTGTGCCTTTTATGGCAGTCTCTCGGTGCCTACGTTGTGGACACGGACAAAATATCCCGAGAGGTCACCGGACCGAATTCTCCCTGCCTCCTTGAACTGGTTTCGGAGTTTTCATCGGATATACTCGAACCGGATGGCCGACTCAATCGGCATAAGCTGGCACAAATCGCTTTTGTTTCTCCCGAAAAAACAAAGCGTCTGACCGCCATCACCCACCCGTACATTTTGAAAAAAAGCCGGGAAGAAATTGAAACTCATACAGCCGCCGGCGAGGTGGTGCTGGTAGATGCACCGCTCTTGTTTGAAAGCGGACTGGATGCGGATTGCACGGCAACGGTTGCGGTACTGGCAAACGAAGAAGTACGCTGCAAACGAATCATGCAAAGGGATGCCATCAGCCGCGAGGATGCACTAAGCCGCATTCACGCCCAACATCCCGAATCTTATTATCGGACCCATGCCCGGTATTCCCTTGAGAATAACGGGTCGGTAAATACATTTAAAACAAATGCAAAGGAGTTATGGTTATGTCTCGTGGATCAAGTAAAGTAAAAAGTTTATTAATCATTGTCATCGTTTTGGTACTTGCTGTCATCGGCGGCAAATTCATTCTGCAAAAAGCATTTCCGCCCTCTGACTACGATTCCTATATCGTAGAGGCCGCCAACAAGTACAACGTATCCCCGTATACCCTGTTATCCGTCATCAAACTGCGCAGCGGATTTGATGCTGAAAAAACCAGCTCATCCGACCCGACCCGCTACGGTCTTATGCAGATTACCGAAGAAGCCTGGAAAGCCAATGCTTTCAAAGCCTATGTGGACGGAAACAAATACACCGATCCGGAAAAGAACATCAAAGTCGGCACCTATATTTTGTCCTCTCTTATGAAGAAATACGGTGACGAGCGCACCGCCCTGGCCGCCTTCTATATCGGAGAAGCCACCGTTGACGGATGGCTCGCCGACTTGCCGACCGCCAGTGGCGACAAAAAGACGCTGGACGACATTCCGGAATCGGATGTAAACCATTTCTGCAAAGAAGTCAAAAACTACGAACGCATTTACGGATTCCTGTATAAGAACATGGAATCCTCCTCGACCACTTCCAAAGCATCCTAAGGGAGAATACCATTATGGCAAAACAATCCGCAAAAGATTTAAAGAAACAACTGCTTGACGGCAGTGTCAAGCCTGCCGTTGTCAGCAAAAAAGAACTGAAAGACGCCGATACCTATGCCGAAGGCTACAAAGCCTTTTTGGGCAAGGCCAAAACCGAGCGTCAGGCGGTCAAAGAAGCCGTTTCCATGGCAAAAGAAAACGGCTTTAAAGAATTTGACCCCGCCAAGAAATACAAAGCGGGTGACAAAGTCTATCGCGTCAACCGTGACAAGGCCGTGATTCTGGCCGTCATCGGTACCCGTCCCATTACCGACGGTGTTTCCTTTGCCATCGCACATATAGACTCCCCCCGCCTGGACCTGAAGCCCAATCCGCTGTATGAAAAAGAAGGCTTCGCCTATTTGGACACCCACTATTACGGAGGTGTCAAAAAATACCAGTGGCCTACGGTTCCCCTGGCTCTGTACGGTGTTGTCGTGAAAAAAGACGGCACGGTGGTGGACATCAATATCGGCGACGGAGACGACGACCCGAAATTTGTTGTCACGGATCTGCTCATTCATCTGAGCGGTGACCAGATGCAAAAGAAAGCCTCTGAAGTCATCACCGGTGAGAATCTGGATATTTTGGTCGGTTCCCGTCCCTTTGATGACAGTGAAGAATCCGACAATATCAAACTGAACATCATGCAGATTCTAAACAAGAAATACGGCATCACCGAGGCCGATTTCCGTTGTGCGGAACTGGAAGCCGTTCCAGCCGGCAAGCCTTGTGATATCGGCTTTGACCGCAGTATGGTCGGCGGCTATGGTCACGATGACCGCGTTTGTGCCTATCCGGCACTTACCGCCTTGTTTGCCCTCAAAAAACCTGCTTATACGGCCGTGACTGTTTTAACCGACAAAGAGGAAACCGGTTCTGCCGGGGTTTCCGGCATGCAGGGTTCCTATATGCCCAACTTCATTGCCGATCTGGCCGCCACATTCGGCGCCGAAGGCCGCAAGGTTTTATCTGCCTCCCTGTGTCTGTCGGCAGATGTGAACGCCGGCTATGACCCGCTCTATCCGGAAAATTCACAATATCGCAACGCTTCCATCTTAAACGGTGGCGTGGTGCTGACCAAATACACCGGTGCCCGCGGCAAGTCCGGCACTTCCGATGCATCTGCCGAACTGATGGGAACCTTCCGTCAGATTATGGAGCAGGAACAGGTTGCCTGGCAAATCGGTGAGCTTGGACGCGTGGACGGCGGCGGTGGCGGAACCATTGCCCAATACGTTGCGAACCTGGATGTAGACACCGTGGATTTGGGTGTCCCGGTTCTTTGTATGCATGCTCCCTTTGAAGTCATTTCCAAGCTGGATTTACATATGACCCATCGAGCTTTTTACGCTCTGCTTAACCGCAAGTAATCTCGGAAGGAGACCCGCCGATGACGGAAGTCTATCTGTATACTCAGGGCTGTAAGGTCAATCAATATGAGACCGAAGCCATGCGCGAAATATTACAAGATGCCGGCTATTCCGTCCGCGTGTTTACTCCCGGAATGGAGGATATCGGCGATGCCTATATCCTGATTAATTCCTGTACCGTTACCGGAGAAAGTGATCGGAAACTCCGTCAGTTTCTCCGTCGATGCAGGCGGGAACATCCGAAAGCATCTCTGATCTTAACGGGATGCTATCCCCAGGCCTACGCCGACGAATCCGAGACCTTGGAACTGGCGGATATTGTCATGGGAAATGCCAGACGTCTTGATCTTCTTCCGCTTCTTCGCACCTTTGAAGAAACCGGCGAGCGTATTTGCTCCATTCCGCCTCATGACAAATCCTTTGAACCGCTTTGCATTCGGGATTTTGACGAGCGCACCCGTGCTTTCGTTAAAATCCAGGACGGATGTAACTGCTTTTGCACCTACTGTATTATCCCCTTTGCCCGGGGCCGCATTCGTTCCAAAGATCCCGAAACGCTGAAAGCGGAACTGCAAGCCTTGGCACAAACCGGATATACGGAAATCGTATTAACCGGAATCAATTTAACCGCCTACGGGAAAGAATATGACCTGGATTTGGCAGACGCCGTGCTTTTGGCCGAAGAGATTCCCGGTATTGCCCGCATACGTCTCGGCTCCCTGGAACCGGACGATATGACTTTGTCTCTCATTCAAAAGCTGACGGCATCCAAGAAACTGTGTCCTCAGTTTCATTTGGCTCTCCAAAGCGGCTGCACGAGTACCCTGCAGCGTATGCGTCGCCGTTACACGGCAGAAGAGTTTTCCGCTGTATCCGCTTCTCTTCGCGAGGCATTCCCGGACTGCACCTTAACGACTGATGTAATGGTTGGATTTCCGGGAGAAACCGAAGAAGAATTCGAAGCCTCTCTCGCCTTTGTCAAAAAAATCGGCTTTTCCAAGCTTCATGTGTTCCCCTATTCCAAACGGCCCGGAACCAAAGCAGCCGACTTCCCCGGTCAAATCTCCACGGAAGAAAAGAACCGGCGCTGTCGACTGATGATTGAGGCCGGGAAGGAAAGCCAGGAAGCCATCCTTTCCCGCTTAATCGGAAAAACCACGGAAATCCTAACGGAAACGAGACTGACGAACCATTATACCGAAGGTTATACCACCCGGTACGACCCGGTCCATGTGGAAGGAATCTTTCCTCCAAACCATCTTCTCCGTGTCAAAATTGAAGCCGTCCGGGACGGAATTTGCCTGGCAAAACCGCTTTTGTAATCCAATACGCAGTAAATGTACTGAAAATATGCCGTCTGCAACCGCAGACGGCTCTTTTTTGATTGAAAAAAACATAGTATTGGTATATACTATATACTGTATATCTATGCAATGGAGGAAGTGATTTCATGGCTCTTGTATATCTGGACAACAGCGCGACTACCTGTGTTTTGCCGGAAGCCGCGGATAAAGCACATGAAATGATGACGAAGCAATTCGGCAACCCTTCCTCTCTGCACACGTTAGGCTTTTTGGCAGAACAGGAAATCCGTACAGCCAGAGAAGCGGTTGCTTCCAAAATGGGAGCGGATGCGGAGTGTGTTACATTCACTTCCGGCGGAACCGAATCCAACAATTTGGCTCTCATCGGCGCCGCCATGGCCCGTCGGAAACGGGGCAACCGAATCGTCGTCGGTGCCACGGAGCATCCGTCGGTTCTCAATACCTGTGCCTACTTGGAAAGCTGCGGCTTTGAAGTGATTCGCGTTATGCCGCAACCGGACGGTATCATTTCCGGACAGGATCTGCTGGACGCCTGCGACGAGCAAACCATTCTCGTTTCCTGTATGCTGGTTAACAACGAAACCGGCGCTCTGTTCCCCTGGGAAACCATGGTAAAACCCATTCGAAAAAAATCCCCTCTGGCGCTTTTGCACTGTGACGCCGTTCAGGGGTTCGGTAAGGTACCCGTTTTTGCCAAAAAATGGGATTTAGACCTGCTCTCCTGCAGCGGGCATAAAGTGGGTGCCCCGAAAGGCATCGGTGCCTTATACGTAAAAAAAGGCACCCATTTGGCATCTTCTTTTGCCTTGGGTGGAGGTCAGGAAAAAGGCATTCGTTCCGGTACGGAAAACACCCCCGGCATTGCCGCTTTCGGCACGGCCGTTCGGCTTCTACCGTCATTTAAAGAACAGGAGGCACACTATCTGGCTCTCAGGGACCTGATGCTCCGGGAACTGAAGGACGAAGAAGATGTGATTTTCCATCTTCCCTCCTCCGGTGTCCCCTATGTGGTTCACCTGTCCGTTCTCGGACGAAAAAGTGAAACTCTGGTCCACTTCCTGGCCGGGGAAAACGTGTATGTTTCCGGCGGTTCCGCCTGTTCAAAAGGCAAAAAAAGCCATGTGCTTACCGCCATGAATTTATCTCCCGCAGAAATTGATTCCTCACTCAGAGTCAGTTTCTGCCCTCAAACAAGTACTGATGATGTTCTGGCTTTTGTTCGTGCCATTCGCAAGGCAAAAACCGACATCGTTTCCGTGAAATGAGCTGAAGGCTCAGAAAGGATGTGACCCCATGGATCCGTTACGTAACAACAACCCCAATCCTTCCGTTGACGACATCTTGGCCGAACTCGGATACGCTCCGCACCCCCCCAAGTCCGTACCGGGCCCCGCTGTTTCTTCTTTGAATGAAGTCGGCGTTCCGGTTCATTCGGCACCGGCACCCGTGCCGGAGGCTCCGAAAGAGCCCGCAAATACACCGGCACCCGTAAAGCCGCCCGTACAACCGGAAGTACAACCGGAAGTACAACCGGAAGTGAAATCGGACACCAAACCGCCCGTGGCGGCGGAAGTTGTGAGTAAGCCGGCAACTCCGAGCACCCCTTTACCAAAGGAACCGGCTGTGGACTTAACGGCAGTTCCGAATATGGAAAGCCCTGTTCGGGAAGAGCTTATCACCAACCAAACGGAGGTCGTTCCGACCGATATGCCGGCTGTCGACGGTACCGCCGCCATTCCGGCAAAGAAGAAGAAAAAACCGTGGATTTGGCGTTTCTTAGATGGAATCATTCCGAAAAAAGGCGATTCTCCTTTTGAATTGTTCCGAAAAGTAATCTGCTGGATTGCCATTGTTGTTTTGGTCGTTTCCGGCTGTGTTCTCGTCAATGACTTTATCGTCATTCCCTGGAGAAACGCCCGGATGGCCAATAGCTTAAGCGGCATGCTGAACCCGCTTTTGACCGAAGAAGAGCAGAATTATCTTGGGTATCCGAAAGGAATGCTGGATAAGTTTAAGAAACTCTATTACGCCAACAATGACACCATCGGCTGGGTGGAATATCCTTCTGACAGTTCTTACTGGCATGGAATTGACTACGTTGTCACCCAAACAACCGACAACGACTATTATCTGACCCGCGACTTTGAGCGGAAAGAGAATAAGAACGGCTGCATCTTTATGGATTACCGCTGTGATTACTCCAAGCCGGACGCCGATCATCGGGTCACCATCATTTACGGTCACAACATGAAGAGCGGTCAGATGTTCGCCAGTCTCAACCAGCTTTTAAGCACCGATCCGGGCTACGCCCGTTCCGCACCGATTGTCTACTTCAGCTCCCTGTATGAAGATAAGGTTGCGTATAAAGTGTTCGGTGTTGTCAGCATTGACACACAGGAACCCGGCATCTTTAACATTTTGGATCCGGAACTCCATAATGACCAGGAATTCCTTGATTATGTGGCACAGGTCCGTCTCCGTTCCTGGTTTAACTATTCAGCGGTTGACGTGCGCGCAGACGATGAGCTGCTTGTTTTGTACACCTGCTGTAACACCTACCAGACAACAATGGGCAAGGAAGGCCGTACGGTCGTTGTCGCCCGTCGTGTTCGCGACGGAGAAAGCAAAGACGTGGACGTGTCCACCATCACCCCGAACAAAGACAAACTGATGCCGCAGCAGTGGTATACCAACAAGGGGCTGACAATGCCTTCCTACTATTTGTCCACTGCCAACGCACTGGCTGCCGTTAAAAACATGGTGAAAACCATTTCCGCCGGTGTGAGTACCGGAGACAACCAGTATACCGCTTCCAGCGATAACGGTTCCGGTTCCGGAAACAGTCACTACACCACGCCTAAGCACGCTTCCACCGGCAACTCCACCAGCAAGCGTTCCTCCGGAGGCGGTTCTTCCGACAACAATCAGTCCTATCATCGCTATGAGGACGAGGATGACGACGAAGACGAACCGTATATCAGACCGGAAGAGGAGGATGATACCGACCCGACCGAGCCGGTTGAATCCATTGAATCGGAAGAGGAGCCGGCAGAAGATCCGGTCGTTTCCGACGAAGAGGGCGGAGATACCGAACCAACCGAACCACCGGCCGAGGAGCCGGAACCTACTGACCCGCCGGCCGAGGAAGAACCGATTACCGAAGCCAGCGAATGATCCCACCGCTTACGCAAAGGACTGATAGCATGTCGCAGGAAATACTGCTGATAAAAAACGGAGAGCTCGCTCTTAAAGGCCTGAACCGTCATGTCTTTGAAGCAGCCCTTGCCAAAAATTTAAAAATTGCCTTACAGCCGGTCGGCTCGTTTGAAATCAAACGTTCCCAATCCACCATTTACATTATGCCCCGCGAAGAGGATGTAGACTGGGATGAAGCCTGCGATCGGGTATCGAAGGTTTTCGGACTGGCAGCCTTTTCCCGTGCCTTAATGGTAGAAAAGGACATGGATGTCATTATGAAATCGGCCGGAGAATATTTCCGCGAGGTCCTTACGGAAGCCAAAACATTTAAAGTCGAAAGCAAACGTGCCGACAAGGCATTCCCGAAAAAATCGCCCGAAATCAGCGCCGATGTAGGAGAATATTTACTGAACACATTCCCTCATCTGACAGTTGATGTCCATAATCCGGATGTTACCGTTGTTGTGGAAATTCGTGATTTCGGTGCCTATATACATGCGGATCAAATTCCCGGAGCAGGCGGCATGCCGGTGGGAACCGGCGGCAAATGCGGTCTTTTGATTTCCGGCGGAATTGATTCCCCGGTAGCAGCCTATATGATGGCCAAGCGCGGCATACGCATGGTTGGTATTCATTTTGCCTCCCCACCGTATACCAGTGAACGGGCCGAGCAAAAGGTTGTCACTCTCATTGAAAAAGTATCCTTGTATGCAGGGCATATCGATTTGCTGATTGTTCCCTTCACTCATATTCAGGAAGAAATCCGCGACCACTGTCCGGAAGAACTTTTCACCCTGGTTATGCGGCGCTTTATGATGCGCGTTGCCTGTAAGCTGGCAATTGACCGCAACTGTGAAGCCCTTATTACCGGCGAAAGCGTCGGACAGGTCGCCAGCCAGACCATCCCCGCCATTGCCTGTACCGAAGCCGTTTCCACCCTTCCGGTGTTTCGGCCTTTGATTGGTATGGACAAGGAAGAAATCGTACGGATTTCCCGCAAAATCGATACGTTCAGCACCTCTATAGAGCCCTATGAAGACTGCTGCACGGTATTTACCCCCAAACATCCCCGGACACATCCGAAAAAAGATATGCTGGAACGGGCAGAAGAAAACCTGGACATAGATGCACTCGTTCAGGAAGCTGTTGAAAACACCCGTTTACACCACTTCTATGGAAACTAAAGAAAGGAGAACCTCACATGGCAAATGTTAAACACATTATTTATACCTATGGCTTAACCGAAGCCGAAATCGGGTCCCGTCTGGCCGAACCCCTTATGAATGAAAACCCCACCGTGGACTTGGTTTCCGAAGCCGGTGAAGTCTCCATTGTTCTTCAGGCCACCGCCTACAACAACGACGAGGCGGAAGCTCTGTGTGAACCCATTATTGAATATATTTGTGACCACCTCTCCTATTGCGTTTGCGGAATTGACTCCACGCTGGAGGAAAAGGTTGTCAATCTTCTGAGAGACCATCGCATGACCATTTCTTTCGCCGAATCCTGTACGGCGGGAATGCTGTCCGGACGTCTGACACGTGTGTCCGGTGTTTCCGATGTTTACGAGTGTGGTTTCACCACCTATTCGCACGATATGAAGCACCTGCTCCTCGGAGTTCCGGAAGATCTTTTAAAAGAGCAAGGCGCTGTTTGTCCGGAAGTGGCAAAATCCATGGCGGTCGGTTGCAGACGCATTGCCGATTCCAGCCTGGGCCTTTCCATCACCGGAGTCGCCGGCCCCAGCACCAGCGACGGCAAAGATGTGGGCACGGTGTATATTGCTTTAACGGACGGCAAACGTGTTTGGATTAAAGAACTCAGCATGCCCGGTCAATCCCGCGATGAAATACGGCAGGCCGCCACATCCGCTTCCCTGGACCTTATCCGACGCTATCTGGAAGCCCTTCCCGGAATGATGGCCGGATCTCAGCCGGTGGAAATTCCGTCTTCCGAAAAAATCATCGAGCCGCAGGAAGTCAAGAAAACCTCTTTGGCGGATAAGATTCTTCCCTGGAGAGCGGAGGGCAAAGCAGCCCTCATTCGCATTTCGGCCATATGGCTTCTCTTGATTGCCATTTTGATTGTGGCACCGCTTTTATCCTATAAGCTTTTATTCGTGCCTCTGCATAACGAACAGATTTACGACAATCTGGAAAAGACCTACAACACGCCTGTTTCCGAAGATGGCGAAATTGACACATCCAAGTATCCGGATGGCATGCTGAATCGCTTTTACGCTTTGTATGACTTAAACGAAGATGTGCGCGGTTGGCTTAAAATCAGCGGCACCAACATCAGCTACCCGGTTATGGATAGCCGCAACTCCGATTATTATGCTTCTCACACCTTCAAAAAGAAGGCTTCGGATTACGGTGTCCCGTATTTTGACTCCCATGCGGACTTCTCCTCCCCGACTGCCGTCAACACAAACCTGGTTGTTTACGGTAACAGAACCGAGGATGGTCAGATGTTCTCAGAACTTACCGAATATCGCCAGGAAAGCTTCCTTCTAGAGCATCAGTGGATTTCCCTGGATACGATGTATGCCACGGGAAAATGGCAGGTATGTGCCGTATTTTACGCGGATGCTACCAACAACAATGTGGAGTTTGACTACACACAAAATACTTTCGCCGATTCCGAGCAGCATAAAGCGTTTTTAAAGGAACTCTGCAGTCGTTCCATCTATAAAATGCCGTATGATTTGAAAGAAACCGATCAGCTGCTGTTTATCTCCACGGATTATACCGGTGAAGAAAACACCTTTGAAAATGAGCGTTTGGTTGTTGTGGCGAAGAAAGTTGATTATTCCGTAACGGATTCATATGGCCCTGCTGTTGTAGAGAAGGAGTTCGCTTCCAAGGCTCTTACAAAAATGGAAGTAAACCCGGACGTTTTGATGCCGAATGCCTATTATTTGGCAACATCCGGCAGCACTGCCACAAAGAAAAAAATCACAACAACGACAGTAGCCACCACAACGGAGGCGACAACAGAAGCCTCCACTTCCGTGGCAACAACCACATCCGCAACCACAACGACAGGAAGCACAACAACCGCCAAGCCTGTCACCACCACAGCCACCCCCGCAACAACCAGAAAAACAACCGTTGCCACAACCGTCCCGACCACAATTTCGACAACACGGCCGACAACAACGGCTCCGACAACCGTTCAAACAACTGAAGTCCCGCCGGTTGAAGGTTGACAAATTCAATTGTTTTTTCTATAATATTCACCAGTTTGTGTAAGTCTTCGTATCCTGCCTCATTAAACAGCAGGCAGGATACGATATATACGGAGACGTATCGAAGTGGTCGTAACGAGAACGACTCGAAATATTTTCCGGTTTAGGTAGTTTTATCCCCTAAAAAACCGCATAGCATCAAGGTTTTTGAGGGTTCAAATTTTACAATTTCACATTGTTCTTGCACGTTTTTCTTGCATTCTTGCAAGAAATCTGCATACACGGAGAGTTATCG
>JAZUDZ010000014.1:0-39795 GCA_045639905.1 Acutalibacteraceae bacterium | reverse complement strand
ATATTTGCGGAGGATTAAAACATCCTTCATATCGATGCTACCGTCACGGTTCGCATCGCCGCGCTTTTCAGCGAGAGCAGGAATAGCGGAAACTGCTACCAGCACCAAAATCAGTGCCAGCAAAATGGCAAGTTTCTTTTTCATGCTAAGGTCTCCTTTTTTGTAATAAAATGAACCACCCTAATTATATAACGAGTCCCATTTCTTTTCAAGAAGCACTTTTATATTTTACAGACTGTATATTTGCTTATATATATTCCGATTTGTTGATTTTCTACCGACCAAAAAAAGAAAAGCACAAGAGCGCTAAACTCTTGTGCTTCAAATGTTTTCGTTATTTTGACATTCTTTCGGCACTGATAACGGTGTGCTTGAGAAGAACAGCGGTGGTTACCGAACCGACTCCTCCGGGTACCGGGGTAAGAGCCGCTACCATATCTGCCTCATCCGCCTTGACATCTCCGCAAAGCGAATCTCCGTCTTCGTGAATTCCCACATCCAGGACAATTTGTCCTTCGCGGAGGTATTCTTTCCCGACCAGCTTTTTAACGCCTGCCGTCACCACAAGGATATCGGCGCGTCGAGCCTCCGCCGGTGTGTCGGCGGTTTTGGTATGACAAATGGTTACGGTTGCGTTCTCGTTCATCAGCATCATGGCCGCCGGGCGTCCGACCACCAGGCTTCTGCCGATTACGGTGGCACGTTTTCCGGTAAGGTCCACGTTATAGTAGGAGAGCATCTCCATAACCGCCTTTGCGGTGCAGGGCGGAAATGCCCGATCGTCCTGTGCGAAAATATAGCCGAGGTTCTCCCAACCGAATCCATCCACATCCTTTTGGGGACTGATGACACGGCGAAGCGCCGTCTTATCAATTCCTTTCGGGAAGGAACTGAAAATCAGAATGCCGTGAACGCCGGAATCTTCATTCAGCCGTTTTACGGCTTCTTCCAGTTCCAGCTGGGTAACCGAAACGGGCAGTTCGACCACACGTACCCGCGCGCCACAGGATTCAAACCGTTTCAGAATGCCCCGCTCATAGGCCAAATCGTCCTCTTCCTCTCCGATTCGGACAACCGCCAACGTCGGCACGACGCCGATTTTCTTAAGTTCTTCTATTTTTTGAATGGCTTCCTCTTTGATGGCCGCGGCCACGGGAGCCCCTTTCCACAGTTCCATATCAGTTCCTCGTCAGCGTATCAAATACGGTATTGTAAACGGCATCACAGCGGTCCTGACCCTCGCGAAGCATTTCCACCGCGTGGCCCGCCATAACCGCCGCATACAGGGAATCTTCCATACTGTTGCAGTTGATGATAATGTTCATAATGGCGCCTTCCATTGCCGCCTTTGCGGCGGCTGCGGCTACGCCCACATCGCTTACGGCCAGACGGGAACCCTTTTCGGCCAGTTCCTCAATGAGGTCCACAATCCGCAGGGTTTCTTCCATCATATCCATCGGCGGAACACAGGCATTCTTTAAGGCTTTCTCCATCACGCTGCTGCGCGTGGGATCCTCCTTCGGAATGGCATAGGCCTCTGCCAGGGGTTTGAACGCTTTGGCATCTTCTTCAATCAGCGCATACAGACGTTCCCGGCTGACTTCGGCTTTTTTCAGAATTTCCTGAATCGCCGGCTCAAACTCCGCGTATTTCTTTTTCCCGGTGGTCAGATTTCCCACCATGGAGCAGAGTGCCGCCGCCAGGCTGCCCATTAGGGCACTGACGCCGCCTCCGCCCGGAACCGCCTCTTTTGAGGCAAGAACTTTCAAAAAGTCTTCTGTTTGCACAGTCTTATTCCTCCGTGGTTTCTTCCTCGTTTTCGTCGTCGACAACTTCTTCGTCGGCGCCTTCTGCCGTGGCCAGTTCCTCTTCGGTGAGACCGCCTTCGTCGGCGCTGCCGTCATCCTCGGGCTTTACAACCTCTTCTCCTTCTTCCCGTTCCACACGTTCAACGGATACAATGGAGGCTCCTTCCGCCAGATTCATGACACGAACGCCCTTGGCCGGACGATTGCACAAACGAATGTCGCCGGCATGGACACGAATGATAACACCGTCGGAAGCGACCATCAACAGGTCATGATCTTCCGTAACCGGGAGGTTCGCAACAACCTCGCCGTATTTTTCCACGCGATAGTTGGTCAGACCCTTACCGCCGCGGGACTGACGGCGATAGCAGTTCTGCGAACTGCGACGACCGTAACCGGTTGCGGTAATGGTTAACACATCGGTTCCTTCTTCGCAAACCAGGAGGTCAATGACTTCGTCATCTTCCGCCAGTTTCAGGGCTTTGACACCACGGGCGGTACGTCCGAGTTCGCGAGCATCACTTTCATTAAAGCGAATCGCTTTACCTTTACGGGTTGCCACCAAAAGATCCTGGCCGCCATCGGAAACACGGACAAAGCGAAGTTCATCGTTTTCGTCCAGGTTAATGGCAATCAAACCGTTTTTACGCACATTGGCAAACCGACTGAGCAAAACACGTTTGATGATACCACGGCGGGTCAGCATGGAGAGATAACAATCTTCTCCGAACTCCCTGGTACAAATCATGGCCGTAACCTTCTCCTCCGGTTCCAGCGGCAGGAGGTTTACGATATTCATACCGCGACTGTAGTAACCGCCCTCCGGCACTTCGTAGCACTTTAAGCGATACACACGACCGCGTGTGGTAAAGAACATAACATAATCATGGGAGGAGCAAAGGAACATGGTATCAATGATATCCTCGTCCTTGGTGGCCACGCCCTTACGGCCGCGACCGCCGCGTTTCTGCGTGGTATATTCGCTGGCAGCCTGACGTTTGATGTAGCCGCAGCGAGTCAGGGTGAGAACACTCTGCTCTTCCGGAATCAGATCTTCGATATCCACTTCACCGCTGACCTGAGAAATGGCGGTACGGCGATCGTCACCGTACTTGTCGCGCATCTTGTTGCATTCCTCTTTCACGATGGACTTCACGCGGAAATCGTTGCTCAGAATATCCTGAAGATCCGCAATGGTTTCTTTCAGTTTGGCCAGTTCATCCTCAATCTCCTGAATGCCGAGATTGGAAAGCTGTCCGAGGCGCATCTTCACAATGGCATCGGCCTGAACGTCATCAAACCCGAAACGCTCCTGGAGTTTGGACTTCGCTTCGTTCTGATCCTTCGATTTACGGATAATGGAGATCACTTCGTCAATGTTGTCAACGGCTATCTTGAGGGCTTCCCAAATATGGGCTTTCTCAAGTGCTTTATTCAGTTCGTACCGGGTACGGCGAATGACCACTTCACACTGGAACTTGATATACTCTTCCAGCATCTGTTTCAAAGTCAGCACACGCGGCACACCGTCAACCAGGCACAGCAGAATGGCACCGAAGGTCACCTGCATCTGGGTATAGCTGAACAATTTGTTCAAAACGACCTGCGGGTTGGCATCACGTTTCAAATCAATGACAATCTTAATGCCTTCACGGGAGGTATAGTCCACCACGTCACGAATGCCTTCGATTCGTTTTTCCTCCGCCAATTGAATAATGGACTTGACCAAATTCAGTTTGTTTACCTGATACGGCACCTCGGTTACAACGATTCTGTACTGGTCGTTTCCGTGCTCTTCGATCTCGGTCTTCGCGCGAACGATAATATGCCCCCTACCGGTTGCATACGCCGCACGCATACCGGAATAACCCATGATAATACCGCCGGTCGGGAAGTCCGGGCCCTTGATATATTCCATGAGTTCCGGCAGTTCCGCATCCGGATTGTCAATCAGGTAGCAAACGGCATCCACCACTTCCCGCAGATTGTGCGGCGGGATATTGGTGGCCATACCGACGGCGATACCCACGGAACCGTTCACAAGCAGGTTCGGGAATCGGGCCGGCAAAACCGTAGGCTCGTCCAAACGATCGTCGTAGTTGCGCATGAAGTCCACGGTATCTTTGTCGATGTTGACAAGCATATCCTGGGTCATCTTGTTCATACGGGCTTCCGTATAACGATAGGCAGCCGCCGAGTGACCGTCCATGTCACCGAAGTTACCGTGACCGTCTACCAGCGGATACCGCATCGAGAAGTCCTGCGCCAAACGAACCATGGCATCATAGACCGAGGCGTCACCATGCGGATGGTAACGACCGAGAACCGCACCGACGGTGTCGGCGCACTTACGATAGGCTTTGTCCGGAGTCAGTCCGTTTTCATGCATGGTATAGAGAATACGACGGTGAACCGGTTTTAAACCATCACGGACATCCGGCAGAGCACGCTCTACCAGAACCGACATGGAATAAGCCAAAAAACTTTCGCGCATTTCCTTTTCCAGATCCACGTCCAAAAGCTTTCCGGTCTGTACCGGCTGTGTATTCTTTTCTTCTGTAATTTCCGGCATAGGTTGTTCCTCCTACATTTCAGAGTGTATACAAAATGTATAATCAGTACATTATTTAACAGTTTGTTAATTTCGTCCCTTTATAAATAGCGTTCCAAAAACGCTGTGTTTTCAAGGGCTTGCGGGGAAACCCGCACACACATATCATGATACTCAAAAATATATCCTTTTTCGAGTGCCTCCACGTGGAGTTTCTCGTTCGGGACAAAATATTGATTGGCACCGGCGGAAAACAAAACCCCGGTTTCATAGAATGTCATTTGCGGATGCGTTTTTTGAAGTCGTTTGGACCGAGCGGACTCTTCCAAAAAAATGATCGGCAGGCTCGCAAATGCAAAAACAATGGCAAAGATACAAAGCCAAACCAGAGGACTTTGAAAAACACGTGTCTGAAACGGAATCAGTCCGCTGGTGCAACCGGCCAATGCACCTCCCATCAGGAAGAACCACCAACCGAATTTTTCCAGCATATAGGACCAGCGGCAAACCACCGTGTCAAAAAAAGCTTCTTCCGCTTCGCAGGACGTAATCTTTCCTCCGCGGGACGGAACCTGCGGAATGCCGTACGGAGCCGACCGAAGGGCGGTCATCCGTTTGCGAATCCGAAGCGTGCCCTTTGGTGTGCGGGCATACAGGTAAGAACGGATAAAGTCCATATCCTGGGGTGTCACATCCGATGCCGTCCAGACAATCTCTCCGGCTTCACTGAAAACAATCAGCATATCCGAGAGCTCCAGAATGGAAGTGATTTCGTCATACGGGATTACGATACGGGCAGCCAGACTGTTGCTGACCAAACCTTCTTCGTAAATTTCATTGATGCGAAGCACTTCCCAGTCGCTGAACTTATTGTCTGCTTTTCGAAGCTTCCGAAGAAGCCAGGAAACGACAATCCATAGAACCGCAACGACTACAGAGGCAATACAGATAAACAAGCCTTCTTTACGAAATGTATCATTTGGGTTAGAGTGTACAGATTGTATAAAAAAGTAATAGATCAGCATGGCGGAAAACAGCAGGATGATTCCGGACGGATGGGACCGTTCCCGAAGAAGTTTCTTCCTTTGTCTTGCCATAAGCGGACCACATGCCGTCACCTTAACGGCAACGGACGGTTCCTGTTGTGTTGTCATTTCTTTTTCCCTTTCAGAACCTTTTCGAACACCGTTTGTTCCGCACAGTGGGAGGAAAGTGCTTCCGCCCCCGTCTCATCCAAGGCTCGTTTCGGCACGGGAAGAACATAACCGGTTCCCAGTCGAATCATATACAGGTCATCATATTCGCCGATGACGAATTCGTCCCAGCTTAAATATTTGGTTTCATCTTGCGCTTTGAAGCTGATTCCGTTTTTGGCACCTTTCATAACGGTTTCTTTTCTTTCCTGAAGTGCTTCTTTGACGGTACTCTTGCTCAGGAGCATCGGCTCGAACAAAACCGCCAGGAAAGCAAACAGCGAGATGCCGAGCAAACACAAAGTTCCGCCGAGTTCTACATGGCCTTTCAGAATTCCCGTGGCACTGAGGACACACCCCACGCCAAACAGGACGACCAAAAAGCCCAGAACCACCAGCTGTCCGATATGTTTTGCCGAGTTCTTGTCCGGAAGGGTGATTTCCACGGCTTTGCGGATTTCCTCTTCCGTTAACGTATAGGAAGCAGTCCAGTTGGAGGATTTGGTTTCTTCCATCATCCTTCTCCTCTCCAAATCAGATATCGAGATTGGTTGCGTACTTGGCGTTCTTTTCAATGAACTCGCGACGGGGCTCTACCTTATCGCCCATCAAAATCGTCATGGTTTCATCTGCCTGCTGGGCATCTTCCACCGTAACGCGGTACATCATACGGAAGCTCGGGTCCATGGTAGTCTCCCAGAGCTGCTCCGGATCCATTTCACCAAGACCTTTATACCGCTGAACATCGGCACTGCCGCCGAATTCTTCGATATACGTATCGCGTTCTTCATCCGAAAATGCATATTTGAATTTCTTTCCTTTGGAAATCTTAAACAGCGGCGGCTGCGCTAAATACACGTGTCCTTCATCCACCAGCGGCCGCATATAGCGGAAGAAGAAGGTTAAAAGCAGGGTGCGGATATGTGCACCGTCGACGTCGGCATCCGCCATGATAATGACTTTGCCGTAGCGAAGCTTCGCCAAATCGAATTCATCCCCGATACCACAGCCCAGAGCCATAATAATCGGATTGAGTTTTTCGTTGCCGTACACCTTATCAATACGGGCTTTTTCAACGTTGAGCATTTTACCCCACAGAGCCAGGATGGCCTGACAGTTACGGTCACGGCCGGAAATGGCGGAACCGCCGGCGGAGTCTCCCTCAACGATAAAGAGTTCGGTTCGCTCGGGATCGTCCCAGATACAGTCGGAAAGTTTTTCCGGCATGCGGAGAGATCCGAGTCCGCTCTTTTTACGGGCATTTTCACGAGCCTTTTGTGCGGCTTCACGCACACGGGCTGCATTAATGGATTTTTCGAGAATGGCTTTGGCAACGGCCGGATTTTCTTCCAGATAGGTTGCCAGTTTGTCACTCAAAAGCTTTGTAACCAGTGTACCGATGGCGGTGTTACCGAGTTTGGCCTTTGTCTGGCTTTCAAACTGAGCATCGGTTAATTTAACGCTGACAACGGCGGTCAGTCCTTCACGGACGTCATCGCCCTTCAGGTTTGCATCATTATCCTTGAGCAACTTATATTTTCTGGCATACGCATTAAAAATACGCTGTACGCCGTTTTTAAAGGCCTGTTCATGGGTACCGCCGTCCACGGTGTGCATGTTATTGGCAAAGGACAGAATGTTTTCGTTATAACTGTCATTGTACTGCAGGGCGACTTCCGCAAAGGAGTCTCCGTCCGTGGTGGAAATGTGAATGACCTGCTCATGCAGTGCCACGTTTCCCCTGGCATTATTCATATATTTGACGAATTCCGAAATACCGCCTTCATAGCAGAAGGATTCGGAAACGATGTTTTCCGGATCACGGCTGTCCGTCAAGGTTATGCGAAGACCGGCATTCAAAAATGCCTGTTCCCGCATTCTCTTTTGCAGCGTTTCATAATCATATTCCGTGGTATCCGTGAAAATACTGGCGTCCGGTTTGAACTTGACAAAGGTCCCGGTTTCTTCGGTATCACCGATAATGGTTAAATCGCTGACCTCTTTACCGCATTCAAAACGCTGATGATAGATATGTCCCTCACGGGAGACCTCCACTTCCAGCCATTCGGACAAGGCGTTTACAACCGAAGAGCCGACACCGTGCAAACCGCCGGCCACTTTATATCCGCCGCCGCCGAATTTACCGCCGGCGTGGAGAACGGTCAAAACAACCGTAACCGAGGGTTTTCCGATTTTTTCATTCATACCGACCGGAATACCACGTCCGTTATCCCGAACGGAGATATAGTCACCGGGATGAATTTCCACTTCGATATGGTTACAGAATCCGGCCAATGCTTCATCAATGGAGTTATCCACGATTTCATAAACCAGATGATGCAGTCCTCTGGGACCGGTGGAACCGATATACATACCCGGACGTTTCCGGACGGCTTCCAACCCTTCCAGAACCTGAATTTGACTTTCGTCATATTCTTCGGATACGGCTCCCACTGACGTGTTCAGTTCTTCTGTACTCATTATGTACCTCACTTTCCGGGAGTGGCGGCGATTGTTTCACGTGAAACCAAAGCCGAAACCCCTTGTGCTTCAATCGTTTTCAGTCTTTTTCTTTTCCGTAGGAATATGTTTTGGCCCGTTTTTTCAAAGTGGACGGTGCCATTTGTGTAATATAGACCCGCTCGGAATCTTCTTTTTTTCGGCTGCCGGAGCAGACCACAAATCCTTTCGGAAGATCCTGCGTGACATCAATAACCTTTTGTTCTTTTGATACTCGATTTAAATAGTTTCGGGTGTGCTTGGAAATGGTTGTATTTTCCAAATCGAAGATTCCGATAATATCGTCCCCCCGAACCACCGCATCTTGTCCCAAATACAAATACATGGTATTCGTTCTCCGTTTTACCGTACAGTGTTTGTTTAATGTTTCACGTGAAACATTAAACTTCTTCAATACATCCGTTTTCCACACGAAACAGTTTTCCGGTGGATTTCGGTAATATGCTTTCCGGTTCACAGCAGGTAATAAAGACCTGCCATCCGTCCAGCTGGTTTACGATATATTCCTGTCTGGACGTATCCAGTTCACTCATGACATCGTCCAAAAGAACCATGGGACATTCTCCGGTTTGTTCTTTCAGAATTTCCGCTTCGGCCAGTTTCAGTGCCAGTACCGCGGAACGCTGTTGTCCCTGAGAGCCGAAACTTCTGGCAGACAGCTGATCGATTTTAATCTGTAAATCTTCCCGATGAGGTCCGACCGAAGTAAAACCGGCTTCGATATCCGCCTTTTTCTTTTCCTGCAGCATAGTTAAAAGCTGGTCTGTCCTGTGTCGCTCGGATTCTGTATCATATTCTTTCCCGGGTTCATAGGCAATGGACAGGGTTTCTCTGTCCGAAGAAAGTCCTGCATAGCGGGAAGATACCTTATTTATTAAACAATTTGTATAATTTAACCGTTCTTTTACAATTTGTTGACCAAATTTTGCCACTTGCTGGGTTAAAATGTCCAGCAAACTTTCATTTGGGCTGTATTTCCACTCTTTAAGCACCGCATTTCGCTGAGAAAGGACCCGGTAATAGGAAGTTAAGTCTTTTATGTAAGCAGGCCTTATTTGGCAAATTGCGGCATCTAAAAACGCACGTCTTCCTTCCGGCCCCTCTTTTACGAGCTGTAAATGGTCCGGTGAAAAGATAACGGCGGGAAAACGACCGACCAAATTGCTGATTTTCGTTTGTTCGATATCATTCACAAAATAATGTCGGTTCTTGTCAATGACAATTTTGGCCGTTTGTTCTCTGTCTTCCGCATAAAAGGAAGCTTCGAGTACGGCTTTGTCCGATTCAAACTGCGGCAGTTCTCTGTCTTTGGCTCCCCGAAAGCTTTTTCCTCCCGTAAAAAGCCAAAGTGCTTCTAGCGCATTGGTTTTTCCCTGAGCATTTTGACCGAAAAAGATATTAACTCCTTCATCGGCTTCTAAACGGGCTTCCGTAATATTGCGATATTGTCGGATATTTAAGCTTTGAAGCCTCATTCCGCCTCAACCTCAATTTCTACTTTGTTTTCGGGAATGGCAACAAGATCTCCCGGACGGATTTTTTTTCCGCGCTGGGTACAAACTTCCCCATTCAGCGTAACAAATCCGCCTTGAATCATCAGTTTGGCAATACCGCCGGTGGCAGCATCACCGTTTTTCTTTAATAAATCATCCAAACGAATAAATTCCGTATGAATTTTCTGAATTTCTTTCATAAATTAAAAATCTCTCTTTAAACGAACCGGGAGAACCAGGAACAGGAAGTCATCTCCATCGGTCGGTAATATCTTCATGGGAGCCAGCGGTCCATCCAGCTGCAATAAAATCTCATCACATTCGGTATGACGCAAGGCATCCTGTAAGAATTTACTGGAAAATCCGATTTCCACTTCATCTCCTACCAAAGAAACCGGGAACTCATCATTTACCGATCCCATGGAAGTATTACAGGAAACAAAGACTCTTTCATCTTTAAAATTGCAGATAAGAGGCGATTTCACATAATCGTTAATAATCAGGGAAGCACGCTCCACCGCATCAATCATGTCACGGGTTTTAACTCTGACCGTGCTCTTATTATTATCGGAAATAGCCTTTCTGTACTGTAAAAATTCTCCGTCAAGAAGTCGAGTAATGACGGCATACCCGTTAATTTCCATAATGGCATGTCTTTGACCGATAGCCAAATGAACCTTGGAATCGTCATCCTTTAAAATCAGCTGCACGGCATTTAAGGATTTACCGGGAATATTAAAACTGATTGTTTCACTGTTTTCAATTTTCTCATTACGAATGGCCATACGGGATCCGTCAACTGCCACCATGCGAATGCTTCCCTCTTCCAGTTCAAACAAAACACCTTTATGAGCCGGACGGGTTTCGGTTTGTGCAACGGCAAAGATGGTCTGACGAATCATGGTTGCAAACACATTTTGCGGAAGAAGAACAGAGGTACCCTCTTCAATTTGAGGAAGTTCCGGATATTCGGCAGAAGATAACCCACTGATGCTGAATTCACTTTTTCCGCTCTTAATATATACATTCAGTTTTTCGTCCACGGAAATCTCCACATCGTCTCCGGGAAGTTTTCTGACAATGTCGGAAAACAGTTTGGAGGAAATGACAATACTGCCCGGCTGATCGATATCCGCATCAATATTGGTTGTGATTCCGAGTTCCAGATCATAACCGGCCAGAAATAAACTATTGTTATTGGCTCTCATAAAGATACCTTCCAGAGAAGGATGCATGCTTTTGGTAGCGACGGCACGACCGACGGTACTGACAGCTTCAACAAGTGCGGATTTTTCACATTTGAATTTCATAAATGTATCTTCCTTTCGCGAGAAAAATTGATAACAAGAATTGATAGATAGAGTAGTAGTAGTAGAGACCGTTGAAAAGTGAAAAAGCAGAAAACACACTGAAATAAACGAATTTTTCGAAAGGCTTT
Source organism: Acutalibacteraceae bacterium (assembly GCA_045639905.1). GTDB lineage: Bacteria > Bacillota > Clostridia > Oscillospirales > Acutalibacteraceae > RGIG426. Next base: position 28,792 of record JAZUDZ010000014.1, on the reverse strand, counting down.
CCTGTTAGATAATACAGAGAGTAAAGCAAAGAAAAGTGGAAAATTCGAGGAACATGTGTTTGTCGAAAAAATGTTAAAAGAAAGTGAAAAATTTAGTGGAAAAACTTCAAAATTTTAACATTTACTGACTAAAAATTTCACCAAAGGTTAACGGGATTTGAGATTGCGGATAATATCCTGAATCATCTGGCTGTATTCGCCGTCTTTCTTTTGTCTGTCACTGGCCGTTTCGTAGTTATACAAAATCGAAGAGTGATCAAGACCGCCGAGATCCTGGCCGATGGTTTCATAGGAAGCACCAGTCAATTCCCGAATGACGTAGATGGAAGTTTGACGGGCTCTGCAGATGGGTTTTGTTCGTTTGCGGGATAAAATGTCTTCCACGGTAACATTGGTGCAGCGGGAAACCTCCGCCAAAATGTTTTCGGTGGACATGGCATATTTTATGTCGTTTCGAATGGTGGCAATATAGTCCTTGGCTGCCGGAATGCTGGGTTGTTCGCCAATCAGCAAATACTGGGCGCGCATCTTTTTGACAACGCCTTCCAGCTGCCGGATATTGCCTTTCAGTTGCTCGGCAATATAGGAAGCCACATTGTCCGGAATGGAAAACTCCATTTCCTCCGCTTTTTTCTTGATAATCAGCATGCGGGTTTCCACATCCGGTGCCTTAACGTCGGCAATCAGGCCGGAAACAAAGCGGCTGATCAGGCGGTCGGACAATGTTTTGATGTTTTTCGGTTCCACATCGGAGGTTAAAACAATTTGTTTGTTCTTTTGATACAAAGCATCAAAGGTATGGAAAAATTCCTCCTGGGTTCTGTCTTTGTTGGACAAAAACTGAATGTCATCCACCAAAAGAACGTCGTAATTGCGGAATTTGTTTCGGAAAGCAGCCATGGTATCGCTGTTTAAATGGACCATCATTTCCGATAAAAACTGTTCGGAGGTGATGTACAGCGTTTTGTAGTCCGGGTGCTTTGCATGAATTTCATTTTCGATGGCGTGCAGCAAATGGGTTTTACCGAGACCGGAATCACCGTAAATGTACAGCGGGTTATACCGAAGAGCCGGCTTGTCGGCAACGGCCTTCGCGGCACGTGCGGCAAATTCATTGGTGTTGCCGATGATAAACGAATCAAAGGTAAACTGCTGACCGGTCGGAATTTGCTGCGTCATTTGATCTTCGTTTTCAATTTGCTCTTTAACGTTTTCTTCGCAGAGAATGTTCAGTTTGAGCGGCACGCCGAGCACTTCCAGAATGGTGTCTTCAATCAAAGACTGAAACTGATTGACAATCATGTTTTTCTGGAAAACGGAGGGAACCACCACAAAGAAGGCGTCCTTGTCCATGGAATGGGGACGCATTATTTGAAACCACAGCAAATAGGCTGATTCGTTAACAACTTTTTTGGCCCGGATTTGGGTGAGAATCATATCCCACGCATCACGGATGGAATCCATTATCATCACTCCTTTTTTGGAAAGGGAAACAATGTCCCATAATGGTATATTCTGCAAAAAAGTATAGCACAAACGGGAAAAGTTTTCAACAATTTCCAAAAAAATTGTTAAATCTTTATAAAGATATAAAATCTTTAAAGAAACTGTAAATATTCTAAAAAAAGATTGTTGACTTTTTGAAATATTACAGTATATAATAAAGCGCTATGTAATCTCGTAAGGGATCTTTCAAGAAAAAGCCGTTCGCGGCATTTCATACTACCAATTAAGAGAAAGGGGAGATACTCATGTTCCGTACGTATCAACCGAAAAAACGTCATCGCAAGATGGAGCACGGCTTCCGTAAAAGAATGGCTACTGCAAACGGACGTAAAGTCCTTGCCCGCAGAAGAGCTAAGGGAAGAAAACAACTGACCTACTAAGAAAAGGCCACCTCGTGTGGCTTTTTTTTGTAGGTGACAGGAGGACGAAAGGAATGGCAGCATTTACGGTACTGAATCAGAATAAGGATTTCCGTACCTTGTATTACCGCGGGAAATCCCAGGTACATCCGTTTCTCGTCACTTATGTCAGAAAAAACCGGCTGGGTGTGAACCGTGTGGGAATCACCACCGGGAAAAAAATAGGAAAGGCTGTACAGAGAAATCGTTGCCGTCGTGTCATCCGGGAATCGTATCGTTTAACGATGCCGTTTCTGGAGAAGGGCTACGATATTGTCTTTGTTGCCAGAACGAAAACCGCTCTGGTCAAAGAAACGGCTCTGCGGCCGGTCATGCAGTCCCATTTGCGGGAACTGGGCCTCCTTAAAACGGAGGAACGGACATGAAACGCTTTTTGATCTGGTTAATTCACGGATATCAAAAAATGATTTCGCCCCATCTCGGAAACTGCTGCCGTTTTGAACCTTCCTGTTCCCATTATGCGGAAGAGGCACTGAATCGCTTCGGTGTCTGTCGGGGACTGTATTTGACGGTTCACAGACTTCTGCGTTGCAACCCCTGGGGAGGCTCCGGATACGATCCCGTACCGGAGACGTGGGAAGGACGTAAAAAACGAAACGACTGACAGGAGGAACAACTATGAACTGGTTTTTGAACTTGCTTGCGAAACCGCTTGGCTGGTTAATGTGGCTCGTGTATGAATATCCGGGCCTTCACAACTATTTCCTGACCATGTTCTTGTTCACGCTTTTAACAAGAATTATCGTGTTCCCCTTCTCTCTGAAGAATCAGAAGAGTATGGTGGACCGGGCCCGCTTGGCACCCCGTCTGGAACGGATCCAGAAAAAATATGCCAAGGATCAGCAAAAACTACAGCAAAAACAGCAGGAGCTCTATCAAAAAGAGGGCGTCAGCATGTTTGCCGGCTGCCTGCCGACCATTGTGACCATGGTGATTTTGTTCGGCGTTATCGCCTGTATCTATTCTCCGCTCACCCATTTGATTCGAATCCCCGAAAACGTGGTGCAGTCCTCCATCGCGGCCTGTACTCTCGAGGATGGCGAAAAGAATGAGTTCAAATACGAGAAAAAAGACATGGCCGGATATTACGGAGAGTTCCGTATGCTGAACCATCTGGAAGAGAATAAGGACGACATCATCAGCGCCATTACCGAAACCGGCGTGGCGGAAGATGCCGCACTTTCGTTCTATAACGAAATGGCCGAAGCCAAAAAGGAATTTTCCCTGTTCGGCCACGAAGAATGGTCTTTGCTTCGCAACCCGTCTGACGGCGGATTCTCCCTTTTGTGGGCGTTGCCGCTTTTGGCCGGTCTTGCCCAGCTTGCCATGACCATCATGACCATGAAAAAAACCAAACAGGCCACCTCTGCCGAGGTACAACAGGCACAGGGATGCACCAACGTGATGATGTACGGTATGCCGATTTTCTCCGTTATCATCGGTTTTAGTTTCCCGGCCGGTGTCAGTATTTACTGGGTATGCTCCAGTATTATCGGTATGTTCCAGACCTGGCTTTTGTACAAAATCTACGATCCGGTGAAAGCCAGAGAACAGGCTGAAATCGAATACAAAGAGAAACGCGCCAAAAAATTGGCCGACAAAAAACGTCTGGCGGAAGCCAGAGCCCATCAGGACGCCATGGAACAGGCGGAACTTCCGTCGGGTGACGCCGGAAATCAAAAAGCTCTTCCCGAAGCCGATATGACTCCGGATGAACTGGAAGAACTGAAAAAGGGCGAATGAAACAGCTAAAATGCGAACCGATTCGCGGTTCGCTAAATATAGGAAAGGAAGATGTTAGTGCGCAAAGAAGGAACTTGGAAAGCAAATAGTGTCGAAAACGCTGTTGCCGCCGCGGCTAAAGAGTTAGGGCTTTCCGAAACCGAACTTCAAGTTGAAGTTGTGCAAGAACCACAAAAAAAGACATTCGGTCTTTTTGGCGGATCCGATGCAGTGGTTCGTGTTTCCTACGAAGTGCCGGATGATGCAGAAGAAACTGCGGCAGAAGCCGTTTCCGAAGAGAAACCCTGCTGCAAAGAATGCTGCTCCTCCGAATCCGTCGAGGAAGCAAAAACGTATTTGGCCGGAATGCTGAAGGCAATGGGAATTGAGGAAACCGTAATCACGGTGGACGTCAATGAAGAAGGTTGCCAAATGACTTTGCAGTCCGAGCAGGAAGGAATGATTATCGGCCGTCGCGGAGAGACGTTGGACGCTCTCCAGTATCTGACGAGTCTGGTACTCAACCGCAAAAAGAAAGATTATTGCCGTTTGACCTTGCAGGTCGGCAATTATCGCGAAAAGAGAGAAAAGTCTCTGATCGGTCTTGCGAAAAAGCATGCCAATCAGGCCGCCCGTACGGGCCGTCGTATTTCTCTCGAGCCCATGAACCCGTATGAGAGACGCGTGATTCACACAGCCGTTCAGGATGTGAAGGGCGCTACCTCCTGGAGTGAGGGCAAAGATCCGAACCGTCATGTTATTATCGGGCCTTCCGAAGATAACCGTGTCGCCCGCAACCGTCGCAAGCCGAACAGCCGCGGCGAAAAAGGCAATCGCGGAGAAAAGAAGGAAGTGTACGATTCCACCGATGTGTACATGCGGTACGCCGGCAGCATCGGCTCCGATCGTCCGATGCGCGAGTTTGTTTCCCGCAGCAATCCCCTTCCGGATGCCGTTGACGCGGAAGCTCCGGTCGAGAAGACCGTGTCCGCCACCGAATCCGAAAGCGATATTAAACTGTACGGACGAATTGATTTGTAAAAGAGAATCTCCGAAAGACACTGGTCTTTCGGAGATTTTTTTGGACAAAACATCAAATCTTGCTATTGGACAAAACAGAAAAATCCTCCGGCAAACCTGCCGGAGGATTTTTTCAAAGTTTACTTGAATTTTCCGCCCAGTCGTAAAGAGGGATAATTCCACTGACGAAGGACCTCATAAACGCCGACGGCAACGGAATTTGACAGGTTTAGTGACCTGGCGGCGTCGTCATCCAACATGGGAAGGCGCACAGCGTGGTCTAAATTGGCCAAAATCAGCGATTCCGGAAGTCCTTTGGTTTCCTTACCGAACAACAGGTAAGCGCCGTCTGGATAGGAAATTTCGGAGTGAATATGGGGTGCCTTTGTGGAGAACAAATAAAAAGGCCCTGCATTTTTTGCGAAAAAGTCGTCCAGATTCTCGTAAATGGAAACATCCAGCAGATCCCAGTAGTCAAGACCGGCCCGTTTCATCTTTTTATCGTCCAGTTCAAAACCAAGCGGCTTTACCAGATGCAGACGGCAACCGGTGGCGGCACAGGTGCGGCTGATGTTGCCGGTATTTTGCGGAATTTCCGGTTCGACCAGGACCACGTTGAGTTCCGGCATAAAAAACACCTCACAAAATATACAAATAGTATAGAATATACAAGAAAATACGAACTGTAATTAAGGAAGCGGGAAGATATCCCCGTCCAGGTAACATACGACGAACTGTCCAAGCTCCCGGGTCTGAACAATATGACCGTCAAGCGAATCTTGTACCAAATGGAGGGAATCCTGTGTCAGCAGGAGGAAATAGTATTCATCCGGTCCCTGACCGACGTACCAGCGATTATCCGACTGATAATTCCGAGGGGTGATGGTGGACTTGGGCTCTATTTCGACCGGCCGTACTTTCACCTGGTTATCGGTTAGAGCGGTGATGACATGGGAGTCCCAAAAATCCGCATATCCGTATGTAAGACCTGAGTTTTTAAGGAAGTCGGCCAGACGGACGTAGTCATACTCGTCGGAATCGATAACCGGTCTGCTCAGATTGAAGGCCCATAAGACGCCGCACAGGAAAATGCAGATAATGACAAAACATAAGACAAACAGGAAGGCAAATCGTTTGCATACGATTTTCGGCATGTTCCAAAGCTTGCGAAGGGTTACGACCGTTACCAAAATACTTGTAAAAATCAACGGGCACAGGCGCCAGTTGGCGTTGGAAAGATACCCGAAGAGGAATCCGAACAAGACAATGCCGACGGATACCCAGTGGGTTATAACCAGCATTCTCTCCCCTTTTTCAAATTGACGATACAGGAAGAGAGGAACCAGGGAAAATACAAAAAGGGCAACGGCCAGGAACAAACGAAGGGCAATATGGATGCCGGTAAAGGAAGCAAACGAAATATTGAGTTCCGGGAAACTGCCGGTAAACAGAGTCAGATAAGAAGGAATCAGTTCGTGAAAATGATCTCCGATATCGCCGGAAGCGCCGTAGGAAGAGAAAGCCTCGGCATATTCGGCAATCATCCCGCCTACCAGGGCGGCACGCAGAACGAGTCCAAGCACAATTCCAATCACCGAAGAAATGGCTAAAACCACCTGTGAAAGGCCGCGACCTTTGGTGAGGCGGAGACTGGGTGACAGCAGTGTGTCCAAAAACAACGCAAGCGTTGCCGGAATCGCGAAAAGACCTAAAAGATACAAGCCGTTTGCCGAGCACAAAACGATCCAAAGGACGCTGCCGATGGCATAGGGCAACCACTTTTTCGTGTTGTAGGCCCGATTGGTCCGAATCAAAAGGGACAAACCGATTAAGATTCCGAAGGAACCGAGACTGTAATAAAGAATATGACCGAAATAGATTTCGCGGAGTTTTTCGCTGGCCGTGAAAACGGAAAGAACGGCAAAAACCGAGAAAAACGACCATTTCCATTCAAAGTTCAGCGAGCGGCAGAAAAACAAAATGGCACAAACGAGGCAAACGACAAACAGGGACATGCCGCAAATGGCCGTATTCACCGAAACGCCGAAGATCGGATAGAAGGGCAGGAAAAACCACTGGCCGCCAAAGGGCATCAGACAGGCATAACTGAAATTCCGGTTGAAAATCCCCTTGCCCTGCACCATGGCGTCGGTCCACATCAGCGTGTCCGCATAGTCCGAATTATATACAAATCGTAATTTGAATATAATAAAATACAAAACGGATAACAAAGCCAGGAAGGCCAGCACGCCAAATGCGGCGGTGGCATACAAATCCATATTCTTTTTCGTTAGAATCTTTTTCACAAATCCACACCTCATTAATAGAAGGGTCGACCGATCACCGGTCGGCCCTTTTGGCTTACTTTTTGGTTTCGTGGTATTCTTTCTCTGTGTTGACGCTCCACACGTTGCTCTTGTCCTTTTCTCCGCTCAGAATATTCTTGACGGACTCAAAGGAGGTGCACATGGAGTGGTCTAAGTTGTTATACCGGTGCTGACCGTTTCGGCCGACACAGTACAGGTTTTCGATGGTGTTTAAGTATTCAACGAGTTCATCCATATGGTCATAGGTATCAAAGTAGGCCGGGTAAGCTTTCTTGACACGCTCCAAATGGTAATCGAGAACGTCGCTTTCCTGTTCGATGAGGCCCATGGTGACCATTTCCTTCTTTGCCATGGCGGCAAATTCGTCTTCGGTCATGTTCCAGTAGGCATCTCCTTCGTAAACGAAGTATTCAAGACCGACCCAAACCGTATTTTCCAGGTCTTTGACCATATACGGAGACCAGTTGTTGTAAATCTGGAAGCGCCCCATGGTGACACTGCGGTCGTGAACGTAAACCCAGTTGTCCGGAACAATGTTTCCGACGGTTTTGAGTTTGGTTTTATTAACCAGTTTGAGTTTTTTACACAAAACGCCCAGGGTCATATAATCACGGTACGGAAGTCCTGCGGCAATGGCGGCTTTGTCTTCCGGAACGTCCGGCAAACCGGCAACCAAATCCTTGACAGGCATGGACGAAATGACAATGTCGGCTTCGGCGGTAACGGTTTCTCCCCCGTCCGTTTCGTAAATGACATGTGTCAGTTGACCGTTTTGATCCCGTCTGAAGGCAACGGCTTTGCAGCCTTTCAGAATTTTACCGCCCATTTTTTCGATTTCGACGGCTGTAACATCCCACAGCTCGCCCGGTCCCAGTTTCGGATACTGGAAGGATTCAATCAAAGAGGTTTCCACCTTGCGGTTTTTCTTTCCGGGAATGAGTTTTCCGAACATATCTTTGAGGATGGCCATGATGGAAAGACCTTTTACGCGCTGAGCGCCCCAGCTCGGGTCGATTTCACTGGGGTGACGGCCCCAAAGATTGGCGGTGTAATGCTCAAAGAACATGGAATAGAGTTTTTTGCCGAACCGGTTAATGTAAAAGTCTTCGAGAGATTCTTCTTTTTTCTTGAAAATGGCGTACCAAACATAGGAGAAGCCGGCGGCAATGGTCGTGCCGAAGCCCATATTCTTGATGGTTTCGAATTTCATGGAAATCGGATAATCGAAGAACTTCTGATTGAAGAAAATACGGGAAACACGGTTACGGGTCAGCATAACGCGGTCTTCTTTTTCCGGATCCGGACCGTTTTCGCTGAGCGTTACGTCGCGGGAAAGCATAATATCGTCCTTGGAGGGAGCACCCTGTTTCGGGAGCATCTTATCCCACCACTCGTTGACTTCCGGAACCTTGGAGAAGAAGCGGTGGCCGCCCATGTCCATACGGTTTCCTTTATATTCAACCGTCTTGGAAATACCACCCATTTCGTGGGATTCTTCCAAAACCGTGACGTCCATTTCATCGGATTTATCCAGTAGCTCATAAGCGGCGGTTAAGCCGGCCGGGCCGCCTCCGATAACAATTACTTTTTTCATCAAAAAGCCCCCTAAAATAGAGTTTCACATACAAAATTAGTATACAATATTTTCCGCTTAAAAGCAAAAAGAAAAAAGCAAAATTCGTCATATCTGTACACGGCTAATAGGAACTACTTAATTTGCGAAAAAAACTCATTTCGCAAAAACAAGAAAAAACAAAAATTGCGAAACGAGATAGAAAGAAAAAATGAGAGGGCTGCGATTTTTTTATCGCAGCCCTTAAACATATATTGCATCAAATATCGGCCAGTGTTGCCGCCATAACGGCCTTAATGGTGTGCATCCGGTTTTCCGCTTCGTCAAAAACGATGGACTGCGGGCCTTCAAACACTTCATCGGTTACTTCCATACAGGAAATACCGTATTTTTCATGAATCTGTTTGCCGATGGTGGTGTTTAGATCGTGGAAAGCAGGCAAACAGTGCATAAAGCGACACTGAGGACCGGCAATGGCGAGAAGCTCGGATGTGACACGGTAGGGAGACAAGTCGGCAATCCTCTGCTTCCAAACCTCATCCGGTTCTCCCATCGATACCCACACGTCCGTATAAATGACATCGGCATCTTTGACGGCATCGGTCGGATTTTCATTAAATTCGAGTGTTGCACCTGTCTCAGCAGCTACTTTTTGACACTCCGCCACAAGCGTCGGATCCGGGAAATAGGCTTTCGGCGCGCATGCGACAAAGTGCATTCCCATTTTCGCGCAGCCGACCATCAGGGAGTTGCCCATATTGTAGCGCGCATCTCCCATATAAACGAGCTTTTTGCCTTTGAGAGAGCCGAAATGTTCGGAAATGGTCAGAAAATCCGCCAAAATCTGTGTCGGATGAAATTCGTTTGTCAGCCCGTTCCAAACCGGAACGTCCGAAAAGTCTGCCAAAGCCTGGACGATTTCCTGGCCGAAACCGCGATACTCGATTCCGTCATACATCCGGCTGAGAACGCGAGCCGTGTCGGCGATACTTTCCTTTTTGCCGATTTGCGATCCCGACGGATCCAGGTAGGTCGGATGCATGCCGAGATCCGTTGCGGCAACTTCAAAGGCGCAGCGGGTACGGGTACTGGTTTTTTCGAAAATCAAGGCAACATTCTTACCCTCGCACAGTTTGTGCGGGATACCGGCTTTCTTTTTCGCTTTTAAATCCGCGGCCAGGTCCAAAAGGCCTTGGATTTCCAAAGGGGTAAAATCAAGAAGCTTTAAAAAGTCTTTTCCTTTTAAGTTCATACGAGTCTCCTTATCCCACGGCACAAGCGGCTTTGATAATCGCGATGGCCTTCTTCAAATCCTCCATGGGGATGTTCAAAGCCGGCAGCAATCTGACTTTGTCTTTTGCGGTCAGGCACAAAACGCCGTTTTCGAGGCAGGCAGCCACGACTTCCGCGGCGGGTTTGGTGGTTTTGAGACCCAGCATCAGGCCCATACCGGAAATGCTTTCGATTCCGTCGGCACCGGTTAAGGAATCCACCAAATACTTGCTCTTGTCGGAAACTTCCGACATCAGCGCATCGTCCAGACGGTCAAGAATGGTAATGGCTGCGGCACAGCAGACCGGGTTTCCGCCGAAGGTGGAGCCGTGATCTCCGTGGCCGAATATGTCTTTCACTTTTTCGCCAAGCAGCGTAGCGCCCAGCGGCAGGCCGCCGGCCAAGCCTTTGGCAGTGGTGACGATATCCGGGTGAATGCCGTAGTTCATATAGGAATAGAGCTGACCGGTCCGGCCGTTACCGGTCTGAACCTCGTCGGCAATGAGCAAAATGTCATTGGTTTCCGCGTATTCGGCAACTTCGTTGACAAAGGACTTTTTGAGGTCGTTGACACCACCCTCGCCCTGGATGCATTCAATGAGAATGGCAGCGATTTTGTGTTTGGCGCCGAGAGCTTCCAGTTCAAAGATATTTTGAGCGTTTACATATTCAAAGCCCGGGGTCAGCGGCTGGTACAGTTCATGATAATGCTCCTGTCCGGTGGCGGACAAGGTGGTCAAGGTCCGGCCGTGGAAGCTGTTTTGCAGGGTGACGATGGTATAGCAGTCCTCCCCTTTCTTTTCGGCGGCATACTTTCTGGCAGCCTTAATGGCGCATTCGTTGGCTTCTGCACCGGAGTTGGAGAAGAACACCTTGCTCATGCCGGTTTTTTCGCAGAGTTTTTCAGCCAAAACCGCGCAGGGCTCGGAAAAATAGAGGTTGGAGGTGTGCTGCAGTTTGCCGGCCTGGTCGGATACGGCGGTTTGCCACAAATCATCGGCAAAGCCGAAGGAGGTAACGCCGATACCGGAACCCATATCGATATATTCTTTGCCGTTTTCGTCCCAAACCTTGGAGCCTTTGCCGTGGGACAGAACCACCGGGAACCGGTTATACGTTCCGGCAATGAATTTCTCGTCTTTTTCTTTAATTGTTAAATCACGTTTGTCACTAAACATTGTTCCTGCACCTTCGTTCGTTAAAAGCTCCATGAGAATGGAATGGGGTACGCGTCCATCCATGATAACCACATTTTTGACACCTTTTTTGAGGGCCTGAATGCAGCAATCCACTTTCGGAATCATACCACCGGAAATAATGCCTTCCTTGCGGAGATTTTCCGCTTCGGAAATGCTGATTTCCGGAATTAAAGAGGCGGGATCGTTTGGATCTTTCAGAATGCCGACGATGTCGGTCATCATGATGAGGCGCTCTGCCCCAAGGGCTCCGGCAATCATAGCGGCTGCCGTGTCCCCGTTGATGTTATACACATTTCCCTCGACGTCACAGCCCAAAGTGGACACAACCGGGATATAGCCTTTTTCCAAAATGTCGGTGATGGGTTCAATGTGAATTTTGGTAATGTCCCCCACGTAGCCGAGACGTTCGTCCTTGGTGGTGGCCTCAATCAGCCGTCCGTCCATACCGGAAAGACCGATGGCCTTGCCGCCCTTCATTTCCAGCATGTTGACCAGCGTTTTGTTGACCTTGCCGGCCAAAACCATTTGGGCGATATCCACGGTATCTTTGTCCGTAACCCGCAGACCGTCCACAAACTGGACTTCTTTGCCCAGCTTCGTCATCAGATCGCTGATTTCCGGACCGCCGCCGTGCACCAGCACGACTTTTACGCCGATAAGCTGCAGAAGAACGATATCTTCCATCACCTGTTGTTTCAGTTGTTCGTCAATCATGGCGTTTCCGCCGTATTTTACGACAACCGTCTTACCGGTATACAGTTTAATGTACGGAAGAGCCTGGGTCAGCACCTCTGCCCTGTCCGCATTTGTAAATTGGTTTTTCATGTTTTTCTCTCCCCTTACGTACGATAATCGCCGTTGATTTTCACGTAATCATAGGTCAGGTCACAGCCCCAGGCGACGGCATCGGCCGCGCCGTCATTCAGGGCGATTTGAATCTCGATTTCTTTTTCCAGCAGTACCGTTTTGGCGATTTCTTCGGAAAAAGCGATGCCGGCACCGTTTTTGCAAACCGCAATGGATCCGGCTTTGCTTTCAAAGGATACATCCACCTTTTGAACGTCCACATCCGCTCCGCTGTAACCGATGGCGCAAAGGACACGACCCCAGTTGGCGTCGGCGCCGAACATGGCGGCCTTCAAAAGGCTGGAGCAAACCACGCTTTTGGCAACGTTTTTTGCATCTTTTTCGGTTTTGGCACCGGTTACCGAGCATTCCAGCAGTTTGGTTGCGCCTTCCCCGTCGCCGGCAATGGTGCGGCACAGGAAAACCGTAACGGTGTTCAGGGCTTTCATAAAGAGGTCAAAGGCTTCCCCCTCTTCGGTAATTTCCGTGTTTCCGGCCAGGCCGTTTGACAGGATGGTTACCATATCGTTGGTGGAGGTATCTCCGTCCACGCTGACCATGTTGAATGTCTCCTGTATATCGGAAGACAGGGCTTTTTTGAGCATGGCGGGAGCAATGGCCACGTCAGAGGTGATAAATACCAGCATGGTTGCCAGATTCGGATGAATCATACCGGAACCTTTGGCAATACCGCCCATGCGGCAAACCTTTCCGTCAATTTCAAATTCCACCGCAATTTCCTTTTTTACCGTGTCGGTGGTCATAATGCCCTGGGCCGCATCGTCGCTTCCGTCCTTGGAGAGCGCTTTTTTGAGCATCGGAAGTCCTTTTTGGATGGGGTCGATGTTCAGCGGTTGTCCGATGACGCCGGTGGATGCGACCACCACATCGTTTGCGTCGATGGAAAGGGTTTCGGCGGTCAGGGCACACATGGTCTGTGCCACCTGAATGCCGTCGGCGTTACAGGTATTGGCGTTGCCGCTGTTGCAAACAATTGCCTGTGCGCAGCCGTTTTCCAAATGCTGCTTTGTGACCTGCAGCGGAGCGCCTTTTACCAGATTTTGGGTATAGACGGCAGCGGCTGCGGCCGGGACTTCGCTGACAATCAGCGCAATGTCGTTTTTACTTTGATTATTCCGAATGCCGCAGTGGACACCCGAAGCCGTAAAGCCTTTGGCGGCGCAAACGCCGCCGGCGATGGTTTGTATCTTACTCATGGAGAACTAATCCTTTCGTTTCATCGGTGCCGAGTAACAGGTTCATATTCTGGATGGCCGCACCGGAAGCGCCTTTTCCCAGGTTGTCAAACAAAGAGACCAGCAAAATACGGTCTTCGTTTCCCCGCACGGTTACCTGCATGTCATCGTATCCCGCAAAGGCGCCGGCGGACAGGAAATCTGCCGGATCATCCGCAAAGTGTACGAGGCCCGAGGTGTAATACTCTCGGTAGACATCCCGGATGTCGTTTAGACTGCCGTTAATATTAGAACCATGGAGAGAAACCGTTACTTCCATGCCGGCGTAATACGGAGCGACGACCGGGCAGAAGATCGGCGGGGTGGAGAGTCCGCAAATTTTTGCCATTTCCGGCAGGTGTTTGTGGTTTTGCGATGTTCCGTACATACGGGGAGCGTCCAGAAGCGTGTCGCGGTCGCCTTCGTATTCGGCAATCATTTTTTTGCCGCCGCCGGAATACCCGGTCAGCGAGAAGCAGGAAAGCTTGCTGTCTTCTTTCAGAAGCCCCGCCTGTCGTAGTGGTGCCACAAGGGAAATGAATCCACTGGCATGGCAGCCGGGATTGGCAATGCGTTTTCCGCTTTGAATGGCGGAGCGGAGGCCTTTTAGCTCCGGAAAGCCGTAGGTCCATCCGTCGGCCACACGATGGGCGGTCGAGGTGTCAATGACGGCGGTGTGATCGTTCTTTAAAAACGAAACCGCCTCGACGGCTGCCGCATCCGGCAGACACAAAAAGACAAGGTCGGCGCTGTTAATGATTTCCGCACGGGCTGTCGGGTCTTTTCGCAGTTCTTCCGGCAAATGCAAAAGTTCTAAATCGTCACGATTTTGGAGTCTTTCGTGAATGCGCAATCCCGTGGTTCCGGCGCTGCCGTCAATAAAGATTTTGGTCAAGGGGGACACCTCCGAATTTCTGCCATCCTAGTGATAGCATAAATATGCACCTATTATACGAAAAAAGCGGATAAAGTCAAGGGCTATCTAGAAAGTTTTGTAAAAATATACATAAATTTGACAACATTTATGAAAAAATATGCAAAACAATGAATATAATGTGCATAAATGCACAAAAAAGGAACCTGCCGAAAATCGGCAGGCTCCATATTACCGGGAAAATCAGGCCAAGTTGGCGAGCTGTTTGCGGAGACCCAAGACATCTTTCATGTCAAGAGTGCCGTCGCCGTTGAAGTCGGCGTTGGCGGCATTGAAGCCTTCCACATCCATTTTGGCAATGATTTTACGCATGGCCAAAACGTCTTTCATGTCGAGAACACCGTCCGGGATAGCATCGCCGGGGAGGATGGTCTCGGAAGTATCGGACTCGTCTTCGGAGATCTGAGACTCGGTGGAAGTCGGGTCATCTTTGGACTCGGTGCTGGTGGTAGACGGCTCTTCAGACGGTTCGTCTTCTTCGAGGGTCTCACCATCGGTCATAAAGATGTTGTCAACTTTCCAAGAGGTATCAAACAGGTTGTCGAAGTGAAGCTCGATGTAGGCGGCATCTTCCGGAATCTTGCGAGTATCCGGGAAGTCGCAACCGAATTCAAAGGTCAGAACGCCGTCGACACAGTGGTTTTTGTAAACAGCAGCTTCCTGATCGTAACCGGCGCAACCGAGATCCTGCGGCCAACCGACTTTGCCACCGCGAGCATCATAATACTCGCCGCGGACCCACAAGAAGTTGTAGCGCTCATTGGACTCTACAAATTCGATGTCAGCGGTAACGGTGTAGTTTTTGGTCGGATCGATGGCGACTTTCTGAAGAAGGATTCTGTTTGCTAAGCCTTTAATTTCGCAAACGCCGTCTTCATTGACTTTTGCGCCGGAAGCCTGCCAGCCTTTCAGGCCGTCAGAGAAGTCACCGTTTTGAATGAAGTTCTTGTAATTAGGAGCTTCGGATTCTTCGGCAGAATCGTCAGAGGCATCGATGGAAGCATCAGAAGCGTCAGAAGCTTCGCCGAAGATGGCTTTGTCAGCAGAAGCAAACAAGCCGACGGTCAATGCAGAGACTGCAAGAAGAGCGACTACAGAGACCAGAGTGAGTAGTTTCATTAAACTTTTCATGACTTTTCCTCCATATATAAATTTTCAAAGGTACAAGCATTATACTACTAATAAATTAAAATGCAAGAAAAAAATCCCTTGTGTTTTTTTGAACACAAGGGATAGTGGTTTTTTGGATTAGGCGATGTGTGCAATGAGCTTGCGAAGACCCAAAACGTCTTTCATGTCCAGGTTACCGTCGCCGTTAAAGTCGGCTGCGAGTTCGTCAATGGTTACGTCCATTTTTGCGATGGCTTTGCGAATGGCCAGGACGTCTTTCATGTCGAGAACGCCATCGGAAATGGCATCACCGGCCAGGATTTCCAAAGAGGTTTCGGACTCGTCTGCAGAAGCATCGGATTCATCAGCCGAACTGTCGGAGTCTTCAACGGAACTCTCGGCGGATTCTTCGGAAGGATCTTCCGGGAAAGAATAGAGAACCAGTTTGATTTCGGTATATTTGAGTTTTCCGCCGCTTTCCGCGCCATAATCCTTGGCATTTTCGGAAAGAACCAGGGTTAAATCGGCATCTTTCGGGCAGCTGCCGGCATCGGTGAATTTCCAGGAGCGGGTGATTTGATAGGTATAGTCAAAGTAGGCATTCGGGGTGATGGTTTCCTCTTCGGAATAGTAGAGGCAAATGTCAGCGCCCCATCCGCCGAAGCCGGGCACCCAGTAACCGTTGATGGTCAGTTCGTAGTATTCGCCTTCTTTGAGGACTTTGGGAGCTTTACCCATGGGGATGGCAATGCGGAAATCTTCTTCCTGACGAATTTGCAGTTCTTCCGCTGTTTCCTCATACAGAACGGTTTCGATGTATTCGGGCTCGTCCACGCTTTCGTCCTCGCTGACTTCCATGTCCACGGTTGTGACACCGTCCGTCAGGCACATATTGTCATAGGACCAGGTCGACCATGCGGCATCATTGTCGAAATGGATGCGAACGGCCACGGTTCCGGCCGGGAGTTCGCGGAAGCCGCCGTTGCCGAGCGTTTTGGAGAAGTAATTGTTTTCGTCAAGGCGGGCATAGGCTTCGGTGGATTTCTTATATTCCACAATAGTGCCCATATCAATCATGGAGATTTGTTTTCCTTCGGCATTTAGTGCATCGGCACGAAGATACATAAAGGAATTTTCGCTGTATTTCGGGTCAACCATGAAAATCTGGCCGGAAATCGTATACAGGCGACTTGGGTCTACTTTGACGGTCTGGGCCAAAAAGCCTCGACGGGTGACGTGAGCAGCACCGTTCACAATGGTGGTTTCGTCGGACTCGGTCCAGCCGGTCAGTCCGTCGGAAAAATCGCCGTTTTTAAACAGATTTCGAAGAGCCGGACCTTCGGATTCTTCGACAGACGCATCAGAGGCATTCGGCGAGCTGTCTTCACCGAACAGGATTTCGGTTCCGGCAGAGGCAAACATTTGGACTGTCAAAATCGACGTGACCAAAAGCGCCAGCACAAAAAGTATGGATGCGGTTTTTACTAGATTTCTCATAAAGGGTTCCCTCCATAT
Source organism: Acutalibacteraceae bacterium (assembly GCA_045639905.1). Taxonomy (GTDB): domain Bacteria; phylum Bacillota; class Clostridia; order Oscillospirales; family Acutalibacteraceae; genus RGIG426. The sequence continues at coordinate 12,114 of JAZUDZ010000014.1, read as the reverse complement.
ACATATATATAGTACCTTGTTATTATTATTGTAAAACAGGAACGGGAGAAAAGCAAGAAAAGAAAATCCCCTGCAACCAGCAAGCTGATTGCAGGGGAGAAAACTATTTAATTCTATTTAAGAATTACAGTTCAATACCGGCAATAGTTTTACGAAGGGCGAGAACGTCTTTCATGTCGAGAGCGCCGTCGCCGTTGAAGTCGGCATTGGCAGCGTTGAAGCCTTCAACTGCCATCTTGGCAATGACTTTACGCATGGCCAAAACGTCTTTCATGTCGAGGACGCCATCCGGGATGGCATCACCGGCAAGAACTTCGATATCGGACGTGTCGCCGGACTCGTCGATAGAAGTGTCAGCGGATTCGTCTTCAGACGGCTCTTCTTCGGAAACGTCTTCGGATTCGTCACCAGGTACGGTGGACTCTTCACCGGGTTCGGTGGATTCTTCACCAGGCTCGGTGGATTCTTCAGCGTCAGATTCCTCTTCGGACTCTTCATCTTCGCCGGCCAAGGTTTCGCCATCAATCAGGCAAAGATCATCGAGGGTCCAGACAACACCGTCCGTGCTGCTCTCGAAGGAAAGTTCGACGTAAGCAGCGCCTTCCGGAATTTTGGAGGAAGCCTCGGCACCGAACTGTTTGTTCAATTCGACAGGAAGCTCAGTGGATTTGTTCAACTCACCTTTAGAGGCGTTGTACTGGAGAAGGGCACCGCCGATGTCCATCTTGGAGCCGAGCTTAGCACCGGAAGCATCATAATAGGTACCACGCAGGTAAGCATAGTTCCACATTTCGGTCGCGGATTTAACATCGGCAATACCGGTCAGGGTGTAGGTCTTGGTCGGATCAACAGCAATCTTCTGGGTGAAGCTGGAGCTACCGCCGAAGTTGAGAACGCCGTCTTCGTCGACAGTAACGTCGCCGTTGGTGTTCCAGTTGTTGAGACCATCGGAGAAGTCACCGTTTTTGATGAAGTTCTTGTATTCCGGCGCAACCGGCTCTTCAGACTCTTCAACGGAAACATCTTCGGATTCTTCAATCGGAGCGGATTCCTCAACGGATTCCTCTTCGGACTCTTCTTCCTCAGGGAAGGTGTACAGGTTGACTTCGAGAGATTCGACAATCAAAGCGCAGTCGCCGGCAGCGCCGTAGGCGTGAGCATCTTCAATGCAGAAGAGGGTAAGCTGATCGCCTTCGGAAACCATCGTGCTGTCAATGATGAGGCTAATCGGAGTGGAGGCATTGCCGTCCAGGTAGACATCATCAAACAACGGAGTTTCGCCGTTTAAGATATTGAGGTCGCCGCCCCAGCCGCCTTCGGCTGCCGGGATCCATTTGGCGGAACCGATAATTTCATAATATTCGCCGTCTTTCAAAGCAGCAGCTTTGCCGATCGGATAGGAAACTTTCAAATCGGTGCCGGCGATGGTACGGAACTGTTCCGGAATGGCATCGGTGATCGTGATGATGTTGGTTTTGATCATTTCGGATTCTTCTTCGGACTCTTCAGCCGGAGCGGATTCTTCTACAGATTCCTCTTCGGATTCTTCAATCGGAGCCGGAGCGGATTCTTCTTCGGACTCTTCAATCGGAGCCGGAGCGGATTCCTCTTCGGACTCTTCAATCGGAGCCGGAGCGGACTCTTCTTCGGACTCTTCGATTACAACGGATTCCTCTTCGGACTCTTCAGCGGCTGCGGTGTCATAAATAGTGACAGTGAGAACACCGTTGTCTGTTTTGTCAGCTTTCAAGCTGGCGCCGAGGTAAATCTCAATCGTCGGATCAGTAATGTCTTGCGGTGTAAAAGGTCCGTTGATGCGGAAAGAGAAGCCGTTTTCGTCACAGCTCTGGTCAGCCAAAGTGGCCTGGCTGGTAAGACCCTTGAGCTTAACCTTGCCGAGGGAGCCCTCGGTTGAGGTCATTGCGATATCGACATTCACCACAAAATACTGTGTGTCGGTAAGAGCGCAATTGGCTTCGTAGAACGTTTTCCAATCGGTACCATCTGTGCCTACTTTATAGTCATAGACATAGAACCAAGAACCGTCGCCGGTTGTGATGTTGTAGCTCCAAGAAGCAACAACTTTGTCTCCTGCAGAGGCGAATAAGCCGTTCACGAGCACGATGCTGACGAGAAGGGCCAAAGTCACCAAAACAGAAGAGATTTTGAGAATGTTCTTCATTGTTTTTTCCTCCTAAAATTTTTTGTGGGTAAATATATGGGAAACTTACTCGTAGACAGTATATAACAATATATATAAAAAGGCAATAGGAAAAAGCAAAAAAAGAACCTGCCGAAAAAATCGGCAGGTTCCGTGCGTTCCAAAAGGAATCAGGCGATGTTTGCAAGCTGTTTGCGGAGACCCAGGACATCTTTCATGTCGAGAGTGCCGTCACCGTTAAAGTCGGCGTTGGCGGCGTTGAAGCCTTCCACATCCATTTTGGCGATGATTTTACGCATGGCCAAAACGTCTTTCATATCGAGGACGCCGTCCGGAATAGCATCGCCGGGAAGAATGGTCTCGGAAGTATCGGACTCGTCTTCGGAAATCTGCGGCTCGGTTTTGGATTCTTCTTCCTTGGAAGTGGTGCTGGTGGTAGACGGCTCGGTCGGCTCTTCCACTTCAGTCACACCGTCGGTCATGAAGAGATCGTCGAAGGAAACGCAGAAGCCGGCTTCGGAGCACTCGAACTTGAAGTCGATGGAGCTCACGTCACTCGGGACTTTGAATTCCACTTCAAAGTAACCGGTTTCCGGATCAGCATTCTTACCGAACACACCGGTGGTGGTGTTGTAAGAAATCTGAATGGTGTCGTACTGGACGGTACCGGCCTTAATACGGCCATAGAGCCAGTTCCACATGGCGGAACCGGACGGCTCGCTGACATAACCGCTGATGGTGTAGGTGGTGCCCGGAACAACTTTAACGGACTGAGCCAAAGAAGTCTGGCCGTTAACGGTCATGACAGCTTTGCCGTCAACCCATTTCACGCCCTGAGCGCTCCAACCTTTAAGGTCGGTGTCAAAGGAACCGTTTGTGAAGAAGTTCTTCAGGTTCAAAGGCTCGACGGATTCTTCAGCGGAAGCATCAGAAGCTTCGGCGGATTCTTCGTTGCGGATGACAATCTCCTGATCCAAACCGCTGACGCAAAGAGCGACGGCAGCCAGGACGACGATAACCAAAGCAACGGAAAGAAGTTTGACTAAGTTTTTCATCTTTTTTCCTCCTATTTTATAAAATAATATAAAAATGAAAACATACTCGCGGATATTATAGTTATTTAGTTCACAAAAATCAAATCGAAAACAAGAAAACAGACGCAAAGCGCAAACTTTGCGTCTGTTTGTGAAAACAAAAATCAGTTTCTTTCGTCCGGAAACAGGTTGGCTTTTTTGAGTGCCAGCAGGATGGGCGGGATGAGAATGATTTGAATCAGCATCCCCGGAACGGCACCGGTGAACCCGTTGGCAAGGAACAGGGAGAAAGGAAACTTGGAATACTGGAACCCCGCCAGCATAAACCGAACGATGCCCCACACGATACGACCAAGCAGCATGGAAAGCAAGAGAGACACATAGAGATAGCCGGGTTTTTTCGGGAAATAGCGGTAGAAAAGTCCCGCAAACAGGCCGTAAGCGGCCAGTTCAAAGGCCATACCGATACCGGAAGGAAACAAAACGGGCATACCGAAAATGGCGGTACGAAGAAGCGGAGCAATAAAGCCGACGGCCAGTCCGTAGGGCCATCCGCATAAAAAGCCGCACAAAAGAACCGGCAGATGCATGGGGCAAAGGCTGTTGCCGATGGCCCGCAGTTGTCCCGTGGCCAGCGGAAGCACGATGGCCAGCGCCAGGCAAATGGCGGAATAGCAAATTTTCAGCGTTCGTTTGTCCAAGGGAATCACCTCGTTTTTTTGTGAATCTAAAAAGAAACAAGGATCATCCGCGGGGGAGGATCCTTGTGAAGTTCGGTGGAAAAATCAGCCTTTCCAGAGGCCGTGCAAATTGCAATAGGCATAGGCTGCCTGGAAGGTGTCGCATTCGCAAAGAGAAAAGGTGGCTTCCGGAATGTGTCCCGGGGTCAAACGGACGAGCTGGGAGGTCTTTTCGGTCTCAATGGCAATCCATTCAATGAAATGATCCTCGTTCATAGGATGGTCCACCTCGCCGACCTTTACGTGAACGGAGTTGCCGGAAACGGTGGCAACAGGGACATGCTTTTCGTGAGAAGCATCCTGCATACCGATGGAGATGGGCTCCATTTCCTGCCCGCAGCAGCTGACGGCCTGGCCGGAATCTTTGATGGAGTGAACGATGTTGCCGCAAATCGGACATTTGTATAACGTGATTTTCATGAGACTGTAACCTTTCTGTGGATATATAACTTTTTGTACTATATCACAAAAAGGCTTTTGTTGCAATGCAAAAAGAACGGGAAATCCGAAAAATCGGATTTCCCGAAAGGCGTTAATGCTGATTTTGAAGGCGCGTTTTGGCTGCGACCAGCGTTTTTCGCAGGAAGATAATGCTGAGGATGAGAGAAATGAATTCGGCCATGGGGAACGCAAGCCAGACAAAGTTCACATTGCCCAGCAGCGACAGGAAATACGCAGCGGGCAGCAATACCACCAGCTGACGGCAAATCGACGTGACCAGGCTGTACAAAGGTTTTTCCAGAGCCTGACAAACCGAGCCGGTTACGATACAAAAGCCCGCCAGCGGGAAATGAATGCCGATGATCCGAAGAGCCGCCTTCCCGACGGAAAGCATTTCCGGAGAGGGATTGAAAATACTGAGCAGAGTCCCCGGGATAATTTCAAACAGCAGGGTGCCGACGGTCATGATGGAAACGGCGGCAATGGCGGAAAGTCGCAAGGTCTTATGATAGCGGTCGGCTTTTCCGGCACCGTAGTTATAGGAGATAATCGGAACCATGGCGGAGTTTAAGCCGAAGACCGGCAGGAAAATAAAGCTCTGAATCTTATAATACGCTCCGAAGACGGCGGTGGCGGCTTCGGTGAAGCCGATTAAAATCTTGTTGAGGGTAAAGTTCATCACCGAACCGATGCTCTGCATGATGATGGAGGGGAGGCCCACACGGAAAATCTCGACAACCGTGTTTTTGTGAAAGCCGATTTGCGAAAAGGACAAATGGATTTCCGGGTTCTTTTTGATGTTCAGGATGAGGCCGATTATGGCGGCCACAAATTGGCCGCAAACGGTTGCGACGGCGGCACCCATCACTTCGAGACGGGGGAAGCCGAATAAACCGAAAATCATAATCGGGTCCAGAACAATATTGATACAGGCACCCACTAGCTGCGGAATCATGGCCAGGTTGGTTCTGCCGGTTGCCTGGAGAAGGCGCTCGCCGCAAACCTGGGCAAACAAAGCGATGGAGAGACCGAGACATACATGAATGTAGCTGGTGCCGTAATTGACAATGGCGCTGTTGTTCGTTTGCAGCGTGTAAAAGGGTTTGGCAAACAGCAATCCGACGATACAAAAGATGATGCCGTACACAAGGGTGATAAAGATGTGGGTGTTGGCGGTTTCGTCGGCGGTTTTTTGATCTTTTTTACCGAGAGAACGGGACAGCAGGGCATTCACGCCGACGCCGGTACCGACGGCAAAGGACATACACAGCATTTGAAGAGGGAATGCCAGACTGACGGCGTTCAGGGCGTCTTGTCCGAGACGGGCAACGAACACACTGTCGACCACGTTATACAGTGCCTGAAACAACATGGAGGCCACCATGGGAGCCGACATGGAAAACAGTAGTTTTCCGATCGGCATGGTGCCCATCTTGTTTTCGGCGACGGGTTTCATTTCCGAATTTTCCATACATAAGTTCTTCTTTCTAACAGGGTTTCACAAGGCACAATCCTATCACAAAACGAAAGGCTTGTCAAAATCGGGAAAATCCCGTCAAAATCCTTGACAAATGTGGGTATATTAATGTATATATAATATGTATAACTTTTGGCCCTGCATCTTTGCGAATTTTGTACACTTTCACAAAGGTGCACACACAGAAAGAGAGGAATCTATTATGAGAAAGTGGATGCGTACAGGACTGGCTCTGACGCTGACGATGCTGCTTTTGGTGTCGCCGCTCAGTACGGTTTTGACCTCCGCTGAGCCTTATGCTCAGAGACTGCCTTCGGCAGGCAACAACCTGCTGGTCGACGGTGACTTTGAAAACCCGAACACCGTCGAATGGTTCTTGTCAGAGAAAGTCACCATTGACGCCTCTGCCAAATCCCCGGTTAACGGCGGCAACTACGGCCTTCGTTTGCCGTGGGCTGAATTCGACACGAAATGTGCGTATGAATTCAGTCAGGTTGCTTTGGCGCCGAACACCACCTATGTGGTGAAGGCAGACTACAACCTAAACGGTTTGCAGGAGAAGCCGTCGATTGACTTCCAGGTCACCGGTGGTACCGCTTCTGCCCAGAAGGGAACCCTGTCCACAAACGGGTGGCAAACCGGACAAACCATTTTAACGATTAAAACCGATTCGGAATTCGTCTTCGGTAAAATTATCATTTCGCTGTATCGCGGTGGTAATGGAACCCAGGCCTGCTATTTCGACAACATTACCACAACGGCAACCGGAAACGAATGGTGCCCGACACCCGGTGTGTATATGAACACCATGATCGGAACCGGCGTTGCAGACGGTTTTGACGGTCCGTATCTGGACGAAAAAGTCTGGCTCGTTTCCAATACGGCATGGGGTGGCGCCAATGGCGGCTTAAACTCCGCAAACGTTTATTTTAAAACGATTGACGGCGATCACAAATGTATTGTTCTCGAATCCCACGGTGATCAGTACCAGGGCAACGTGCAGGGTGTCGGCGAAATGACACAGCGCGTCGGTGCCGGTATCGTTACCCGTGACTACTATGCATCCGGCCGTTATACGGTTGATTGTAAGATTGAACCGCAGCTGGGTGTTTGTACCGCATACTGGTCCTTCAGTTATATCGGTTATATGTATGGCGATGCCAATGCGAACGGAGAAGACGACATTGGTGACGGTCTGTGGCAATACAACCTGAATCATAAGATCCCGGAAAACGGTGTCCGTAACTCCGAGATTGACTGGGAAACTCCGTCCCCGATGGATGACGGCGGTGCAAACGACGTTGTATCGCACAACAACCTTCGTACCAACTGCTGGGGTGGCAAACGACCCGGTGAAGGCGGTAACTATTCCGGCCGTTCCCATCAAAAGAACAGCGCCACCATGAGTATTGCCGATAACCAGTGGCATAGCCTTGTGTACGAATGGTTCTCCACCGACAACCCGTACACCGCAACCAAAAATGACCCGGCTCTCGTGTGGTTCATTGACGGCATTCAGGTCGACTCCTATGATGCCGAAACCAATGCAGCCTATAAAGAAAACGACGAGAAATGGAAGACTGACAAGGACATGGGTCCGTACATTGCTCCGAACTTCCCGCTCGGCATTGAAGTTCCGCGTTACGGAACCCGTTTCTGGCTGGCAACCTGGTTCCCGGTCAAAGACAGCAAGCTCTATTGTGTCGGTAAGAGTGCGTATACCGGCTGGGCCGGCACTCCGGACTACGATACAACCTATACCTATTTGGATTATTGCGAGATTATCCCGTATACAAATGGATATGCTCAGTCCTACAAGAATCCCGGCATAAAAGTTGAACCGCAAACGGCGGACGACTTTAACCAGAGAGAAAGCGTTCCGAATAAACAGTTCGCGCTTCCGAACGAGTATCCGAACTATACCCAGAAAATGGGCATTCTCGATACGCCGGATCCGAAGACCACGGAGAATGACGGAAACGTGACCGTGACCTGGGATGCGATTTCCGGCGCTTCTTCCTATGATATTACCATCGACGGAAAGGTGACCACCAATGTTACCAGTCCGTATACCATCAACAATCTCCCGATTGGCAACCATACCATTAAACTTCGTGCCAGAGGAAGCGGGAAAGACGGTATTTGGAGCCGTGCGGCTCTCGTGTCCGTCGGTGTGCCGAAAAACGTTAAGGTTACACCGTCCGGCCATAGTCTGGTCGTCAGCTGGGATCCGGTTAAGGGTGCTGTTGATTACTACATGGAAATCGACAACCTGCCGATGATTATGAACGGTGCGTTCCTGTCCTTTACAAGCGGAGACACCAACAACGGATATCTGGCCGGCTTTAACAACGGAACCGAGCATCACATTCGTGTGAAGGCGGTTGGCGTAAGCGGCACCAGTAACTGGAGTGGTATGACACGCGCAACCATTAACGCATCCGGTTTGGATTGCCCCTCCTTTATTCTCAAGAATGATGATAACTCTCCGTATAAGTTCCAGGCCATCATTGACAGAGTGGACCAGGCTTCTAAGTATGAAATCCGAGAGCTCGATGTCGACGGCAATCAACTCGGCGACGTAATTAATGTCCCGGTCAACCAGTGGGGCTATCCGATTTTAGATATCACCAAAGATACTCCAGGTGCCTATTACTATCAGGCCCGCTATACAAAGGGCGGACAGACCAGTGACTGGAGTCAGCGTCAATATATTTTGGTTGCTCCGAATGACATTCTGGAAGCTCCCGGCCCGCATGCCGGCGCCATCAATGACACCACGATTGAAATCTACTGGAATGATGTAAACGGAGCCACCGGCTACGATATCGAAGTCGACGGAGAAATCGTCTCGAATATTACCAGCCCGTATCGCCACGCCAATCTGCAACCGAATTCCACTCACAAGTACAGAGTGCGTGCCAAGAACAGCAAACAAACCAGTGACTGGAGCACGGCAGCCTATGCCCAGGCCTCTACCGGAGGCGGCGGTGGCGGAGGCGGCGGTGGTGGCGGAACCATCACCGGCGACGGCCAGCTGCAAAACGGAGAATTTGATAACAACGGTGAGTTCTGGTCCACAGACGGACAGGTTTCCATGGAAGGCGGCAAAGTGACCATCACCGCGGGCGACATCACGGGCATCTGCTCGCAGACCGTCTACGGTATGAAACCGAACACTACCTATACCTTCTCTGCCGACATCGAAGACCCGGGCAAACTGATGTACATCTATGTCCGGAATACGAACGGCGAGAAGAATGAAATTGCCACCAAACCGGGCGATAAACAGATTACGTTTACCACCGGACCTGCTTTGAAGGATACGGATGGTGTTACCTTTATCTTCTCAGTTTACAAACAGCAAACCGGTACCGTTACCATTGATAACGCCAACTTGTCGGAAGGCAATACGCCGACCAGCAAGACAACCGGTGCTCCGACAACCACCCAGCAGGGTGGCAACCCGACCAATCCGTCTCAGCCGACGAATCCGTCCCAGCCGACGAATCCGTCTCAGCCGACCAATCCGCCGCAGCCGACCACCACACAGAAACCGGTACCGTATGTGCCGGATGTGGAAGGCAACCTGATTGTGAACGGCGGCTTCGGCGTGACATCGCAGAGTAGCTCCGATTTCGGTTGGAGAGTGGATGGCGCAAATGTCACCTTCGAAGAGGGCAAAATGACCATCAGCGACTGTGCGGCCAGCACATCGGATGTGAAAGCTTCTTTGATTGAAGACATTCAGCCGAATACCGAATACACCATCAATGCGGCCATGAGCGGCAACCCGGTTGCCACGGTTCGTATTGAAGGTTTGGAAGGCCGTTGGAGCTATTTGGATGTTCCGGCCAATCAGCTTCCGTATACCTTCACCACCCCGGATGACGTTACCTATGTAACGGTGGGCATCCACGTGGAGCGGTATGCAACGGAAGATCCGTCTCCGGCCTATGTGACCAACGTCGCACTGGTGAAGGGCAATCATATTGGAGAGCCGACGCTACCGACAACCCTTCCGACGACCGAGCCGACCCAGGGTGGCGACACCCCGTCCGACCCGACCTCGTCTGACCCGACCAGTTCCCAGGAAAGCGGCGAGCCGCAGATCAGTGAGGATCCGTCGAATCCGACCGGTATCCTGTACGGCGATGCCAACTGCGACGGAAATGTGGATATGAAAGACGTTCTTTTGATCCGCAAACAACTGGCAGGCATGGCTAAGGTTAACTCGGAAATCAACGCCGACGCCAATGCGGACGGCAGCATCGACATGAAAGATGTTTTGGCCATTCGTAAATATTTGGCCAGCTTGATTCCGTCTTTGGGACCGACAGTCTAAAAACATTAAAAGGCCTTCGGCAATTTTGCCGAAGGCCTTACGTAAAAGCGGCGGAGAATAATCTCCGCCGCTTTCTTTTCTGTATGACGGGCATACCAATGCTCTGTGGTGAAAGTCCACCGAGGCGTAGTTACCGACGAACTCAAAAGCGACTTGCAAGTTTCACACTGTGAGGTGTGGGAGAGAAGAAGCAATAGCGAAATCGTAGCCTGACGAACAGAAACTTGATACGAAGGCGTAATAGGCGGATAAGTTGGCTGAAAGCAACGAAGTCCCAAAGGTAACCGTAACCCTATTGCGTAAATCAAGCAGGTAGACGAGGAAAGAATATTGGTTTATCCCGTGAGGTCTCACAGACGGTATCATTAGCCGTAGTAACAACGAACTGTGAGAAGTCAGCAGAGGTCATAGTACCGAAGAAATTCGGGAAGGACCGAACAATTCAAAGCGTCAATTTGGAATGTATGTTCCAAACAGTAATCTTGACAGGGTGTGAAATCGAAGCGTATTTGAGGGGAAGCACTGCAAACATACGGAAATCTGTTTGGAAGCGGAAAGGAGAAAAGACGGAATATGTCGGAAATGCTTGAAAAGATACTGAGTGATGAAAACATCAAAACCGCCCGTAAAAGAGTTTATGCGAATAAAGGTGCAGGCGGAGTTGACGGTGTTACAGTAGAGGAACTCGAAGAATATCTGAGAGTGAATTGGAACAGTATCAAAGAACAAATCCGAGAGAGAGAGTACAAACCGCAACCGGTATTGAGGGTAGAAATACCGAAACCGAACGGCGGAGTACGGAAACTCGGCATCCCCACGGTAGTTGACAGAGTAATCGAACAGGCAATAACACAGGTACTTACACCGATATTTGAGCCGATATTCAGCGAAAACAGTTATGGTTTTCGCCCACACAGAAGATGTGAGCAGGCAATCGTAAAACTGCTTGAATATTTCAATGACGGATATGTATGGATAGTGGATATAGACCTTGAGAAATTCTTTGACAATGTACCGCAAGACAAGTTGATGAGTTATGTCGGCAGAGTAATCCACGACGGAGATACGGAAAGTTTGATACGGAAGTATCTAAAAGCGGGGGTTATGGTGCAGGGCAGATACGAAGAAACAAATGTCGGAACTCCGCAAGGAGGAAATTTGTCTCCATTGCTCAGCAATATTATGCTGAATGAACTCGACAGAGAACTCGAAAGCCGTGGACAAAAATTTACGAGATATGCAGATGACTGTGTAATCGTAGTAAAGAGCAAAGCGGCGGCAACAAGGGTAATGTATTCCATAACAAGCTGGATAGAAAGGAAACTCGGCTTAAAGGTAAATGCAACAAAAACGCACATTACACCGCCGAGCAAACTGAAATATCTCGGTTTTGGCTTTTGGAAAGACAAAGACGGATGGAAAGCAAGACCGCACGAGGACTCTGTAGAGAAATTCAAAAGGAAACTCAAACAGCTATGCAAAAGAAGTTGGAGTGTAGACCTGACATACCGAATTAAGAAGATTAACGAGGTAGCAAGAGGGTGGATAAACTACTTTCGTATAGGCTCTATGAAAACAAAACTTCAAAGCATAGACGAGCATTTAAGAAGAATGTTCAGAGTGATAATTTGGAAGCAATGGAAGACAATACAGAAAAGGGAATGGGGATTACTAAAACTCGGAGTACCGAAATGGATAGCCCACAAAGTGGCAAATTGGGGAGACCATTACCAATTTGTTGCGACAAAATCTGTTTTGGCAAGAGCGATTTCCAAAGAAAAACTGACCAAGCGTGGCTTAGTCAGCGTTTTCGATTACTACCAAAAGGTACATATTTAATTTTGAGTTGAACCGCCGTGTGCCGAACGGCACGCACGGTGGTGTGAGAGGAGGGAGAAAATCCCTCCTACTCGATT
>JAZUDZ010000013.1:0-46565 GCA_045639905.1 Acutalibacteraceae bacterium | reverse complement strand
GTTTCGAAACAATCCCAACAAAAAAATGATTTTTCAGAAAAAATGGAAATTTTTTTAAATTTTTCTTGACACTGTCATTTTGGGGTGCTATAATCCCAAATGTTCCCCCAAACGGAGGAGCAGATATAGTTGGTGTTGATGTCGGTGAGGGTACACCCGTTCCCATCCCGAACACGGAAGTTAAGCTCACTTGCGCTGACAATACTTGGCTGGCGACGGCCCGGGAAGATAGGAAAACGCCAACACAAAAGACCTGCAACATTTTTGTTGCAGGTCTTTTTTTGCAAAGAAAAGGCAGTCGTTTACTAACGACTGCCGAATATCATTTAGTCAAATGGCCATTTCCATCCCATCTGACTATAAATCACCTTTGTTTCGATAGTGCCCTCTAATGTCACCATACCGGCTACACCCTTTCTGATGAGAAGCACGTCTTTCATATTGTAGAATCCATCACGATTGGCATCTGCTGTCGGGACCGGAGCCAGGGTCTCTATCCCCGCAAGAATTTTGCGCAAAAGAAGAACGTCCGCCAAATCAACAGAATGACTCATATCCGCATCACCAACCGGATATTCTTTGTAATCTCCCCCTTCTGGCGACGCCAACCGTTCTATTAGAATTCCATCAATACTGGATTCCCTATCAAAAACCTCTATTCTCGGATAGACGTAGTCATTAATATCGAACCAATATGAACGGATCTCCTCATAATCAGAGTCTTCAGGTGTACGGTGAGCAACGGTTTCCATCCACCACTCTACGCCCTTTGACTTGTCAATATACCAAACTTTCTCATCACCATTTTCAAGAATTTCAATACTGGTCTCCATCTCATCAAGATTATATCCGGCTTTCTCGGCAATACCGTTTTCACGTGCAGGATCCAATCTCTTTCCAGACACCGCTAGCGTACAACATAACGTTAAAAGAACTGCCGTAATAACAACACATAGCTTGTACAAAAGTTTCATAGAAACATCTCCTTCGTTTTAATACGACTTGTTCACACTCATTATAGTCCCCCCCGTTTCAAAAGCAAGCAAAAAAATAGGCTTTTTTTGCAATAACATTTACAACAAATACAGTATAAAATATTACGAAAAGATGCAAAAGAAAGGAGTATGTAATATGCCCTGTATTCAAAATCTGCCCAACGAACAAATTTCTCTTAGAAAAACAGAACTAGAACAGGCTTATCAATCTTACTGTGACATGCACCTGTCTCTTAATATGGCGCGAGGAAAGCCGGGACCGGATTTGATCTGCCTGTCAGAAGATATGTTAACCTGTCTCACTCCGGCAGATAACTTTGACACCTGTGACGGTGACGACACCAGAAACTACGGACTTCTCACCGGCATTCCGGAAGCGAAGGCCTTGTTTGCTCAAATTTTGGATGTTCCGGCCGATAATATTATCATCGGTGGCAACTCCAGTTTGAACTTGATGTTCGACTACATTTGTACCGCCTATGCCAAGGGTATTTGCGGAAACACGCCGTGGAGCCGTCAGGAACATGTTAAGTTCTTGTGTCCGGTGCCGGGGTACGACCGACATTTTGCCATCACGGAATATTTCGGTATTGAAATGATTTCCATCCCCATGAGCAACGATGGACCGGATATGGATTTGATTGAGAAACTGGTCCAAGATGCGTCCGTCAAAGGTATTTGGTGCGTACCCATGTACTCTAATCCTTCCGGCATCACCTATTCCGACGAAACCGTCAAACGCTTTGCCGCTTTAAAACCGGCGGCAAATGATTTCCGAATCATTTGGGACAACGCATACTGCGTACACCATTTATATGAAGACAATCCGGCAAAACTGTTAAACATCTTCAAAGAAGCACAAAAATACGGCAATGAAGATTTAGTTGTCACATTTACATCCACTTCAAAAATCAGTTTTCCGGGTGCCGGTATCGCCTGCTTGGCGGCCTCTCCGAAAAACATTGAAGATATCAAAAAACGAATGACCGTCCAAACAATCGGATTCGATAAAATCAATATGCTTCGTCACGCCCGCTATTTCAAAGACATTGAGGGCGTTCGCGATCAAATGGTCAAACGCGGGAACGTCTTACGGCCGAAGTTCGAACTGGTTGACAGCATTTTACACGAAGAATTAGACGGTAAAAATATTGCAACCTGGAACAAACCTCAAGGCGGCTATTTTATCAGTGTCAACTTGCTTCCCGGCTGCGCCAAACGCACGGTTGAGCTGCTCAAAAACGCCGGAGTTTCCATCACCGGTGCAGGTGCAACCTTCCCCTATAAAAATGATCCGGACGATTCCAATTTGCGACTTGCTCCCTCTTATCCGCCGCTTAATGAGCTGGAAATCTCCGCAAAATTATTCTGTATTTGTGCAGAACTTGCCGCCATCGAAAAAACATTATCCGAGTAAGCAAAAAGCCGAACAATTTGTTCGGCTTTTTTATTATGCTATGTGGGTGTTTTTCGTTGACTTTTCTTTATATCTTTATTATAATACTAGAAAATGCGCTGTGATTTCACAGCAACAATAGAGTTTAGGAGGCTTTCCGATGAAGCGAACCCCAAAAATTGTTTTCTTCATCATTGTCATCCTGATTGCCGCTTTGGTTTATACTTCCTGCTTCGGAATTTATAAATCCTACGGCGACCGTAAGGATACAGTGATCAAGGGCGCAAAAGACATTCGTTTCGGTATTGATATCCGAGGCGGTGTGGATGCAACATTCAAGCCCGCAGAAGGTGTGGGCGACATCACTGACGACCAGATTCAGAGTGTCAAGGACATTATTGAACTTCGTTTAGTGGGACAAGGCATTACTGACTACGAAGTCTATGCCGATACCGATAACCAATCCGTTATCGTGCGTTTCCCGTGGAAAAATGACGAAAAAGATTTCAACCCGCAAACTGCTTTGGAAGAAATCGGAAAAACTGCCCGTTTGGAATTCCATATTGGCAGTGAAACCGAACAAAAAACCGATGCTGACGGTACTGTTTATGAAGAGCCGACCGGCGATTTGGTTTTGACCGGTGCCGATGTCGACAATGCTGAGGTGTTCTTCAACACAGAGGATAATGAATATCAGATTTCCTTAACGTTGAAAGACTCCGGCACAAAAGCATTTGCCGAAGCCACGGAAAAGCAGTATGCCAATAAAGGCACTATTTCCATTTGGCTCGACCATGATAAGATTTCCGACCCGACTGTCAACTCCGTTATCGGTAATGGTAAAGCTTCCATCTCCGGTGGCTTCACTCTTGACAGCGCGCAGGATTTGGCCAACCTGATTAATGCCGGTGCTTTGGACTTCGACATTGATATTGCCAGCTATGGTAGCGTTTCCCCGACACTGGGTAATTCCGCTCTCCAGGCAATGGTTTTGGCCGGCATTATCGCTTATATTTTGATTGCCATCTACATGATCCTGTATTATCGCTTGCCCGGCTTTGTCGCCGACATTGCTCTTCTCGGACAGATTGGTTTGACCTTGGCCGCCATTTCCGGTTTCTTTACTTTCATCAACGGGTTCACCCTGACACTGCCCGGTATTGCCGGTATCATCTTGTCCATCGGTATGGGCATTGATGCCAACGTCATTACCGCTGAGCGTATTCGCGATGAAGTCAAACTCGGAAAAACCATCGACGGTTCTATCAGCGCCGGTAGCAAGCATTCCTTCTCCGCCATTTTCGACGGAAACATTACCACAATGATTGTTGCTGTCGTTTTGATGGGCGTGTTTGGCCCGCCGTCCGGCATCTTCTCCAAGTTGCTGTATCCGTTCCTGTTTATGTTCCCGACAGCCACTACCGGTACTGTGTATTCCTTTGGTTACACACTCCTTGTCGGTATCATTTGTAACTTTATCTTTGGTGTGTTTGCATCCAGAAAGATGCTTTCCTCCATTTCCAGATTCAAATGCTTCCGCAAACCTTGGTTTATAGGAGGTAAAAATCATGATTAAGAAATTGTTTAAAGGCGAATTTGCCTATATGGCAAACCTGAAGAAATTCTGGATTTTTACCGCCGCCATTTTTGTGATTTGCATTGTTCTCAACATTATTCTCGGAACCTCTTTGGATATTGCTTTTAAGGGTGGCACCTTGGTACGTTATTCTTACGAAGGCGATTTAACCGCTGAAGCCGTTATTGACTATGTCAAAGATTTCAACTACAAAGCTTTGGACGTTCAGTTGTCGGAAGCCACCAACCCGGGAACCGGCGAGGCATATAAGCTGATCAACATATATACCACGTCCGTTCTTTCCACCGGTGACGTTACCAAACTCAATGACGGTATGGCCAAGAACTTTGCCGACTTCAAAGTCGCGCAGGACAGCACGAACGCTATCCAGCCGACAATCGGTAAATTATTCTTCATCAAGTGCCTCGTCACTGTCGTACTTGCCGCCATCTTCCTTTTGATTTATGTCGGACTTCGTTTCCGTAAAATCGGCGGATGGACAGCTGCCGTTGCCGCTGTCTTTGCTTTAATCCACGACTTGTGCATTGCCTACTTTGCATTTGTCATTTTCGGCATTTCCCTGAACGATAACTTCGTTGCGGTTGTTTTGACAATCCTCGGTTATTCCTTGAACGGTACCATCGTTGTGTATGACCGTGTTCGTGATAACCGTCGTACAATGCCCAAAGCATCTCTTGCTGAAATTGCCGACAAATCCATGAACGACACCTTCACGCGTAACTTCAACGCTTTCCTGACCACCTTTGTGGCCATCGGTACCGTTGCAGTCGTCGCCTTCATTTCCGGTTTGGAATCCATTACTTCCTTTGCCATTCCGATGATGATCGGTGTGTGTGCCGGTTTCTACTCTTCCACTTTCTTGTGCATCCCGACCTGGACCCTTTGGGTTAGCGGCAGAGAAGCCAAAAAAGCAGAGAAAGAAAAAGCCAGCAAAAAGAAATAACTCTATATTACGGCATCCGATTCGGGTGCCGTAATTTTTTTGAAAAGCCTTCGGATTTCTTGACATACAAGGGGCGAAGACTGTATAATTTACAAGAAATTTTGACTTTTGAGGTGACGCAATTATGGGAATGACAATTGCTCAGAAATGCATTCAGTCTCACTTGCTTTCCGGCGAAATGGTTGTCGGAAATGAAATCGGACTGCGTATTGATCAGACTTTAACACAGGATGCAACCGGAACCATGGCTTACCTGGAATTTGAGGCTATGGGAATCCCGCGGGTAAAAACGGAATTATCGGTCGCATACATTGACCATAACACCCTGCAAACCGGTTTTGAGAATGCCGATGACCATCGTTTTATTCAAAGCATTTGCAAAAAACACGGATTGCGTTTTTCACGGCCCGGTAACGGTATCTGCCACCAGGTCCACCTGGAACGTTTTGGTATTCCGGGGAAAACCCTAATTGGTTCAGACAGCCACACACCGACAGCCGGTGGCATCGGAATGCTGGCTTTCGGAGCCGGCGGCCTTGATGTTGCTGTTGCCATGGGCGGTGGCGCTTACTATATTACAATGCCTCGTATGGTGCGGATTAATTTGACCGGTTCTCTTCCGGCCTGGGTTGCCGCCAAAGATGTTATTTTGGAAGTTCTCCGCCGCATGTCCGTCAAAGGCGGCGTCGGTAAGATTATAGAATACGGTGGCCCCGGCGTTAAAACCCTCAGTGTTCCGGAACGTGCCACCATTACCAATATGGGTGCCGAGCTTGGAGCCTCCACCTCTATTTTCCCCTCCGACGAAATAACAAAATCCTTTATGGAAGCTCAAGGCCGTGGGGAAAGCTGGAGAGAATTATCGGCTGACGATGATGCGGTTTATGATGAAATCATCGACATCAATCTTTCTGACTTGGAGCCCTTGGCTGCATGTCCTCATTCCCCGGACGCCGTCAAGCCGGTTAAAGAGCTTGCCGGTATGCCGATTTCCCAGTGCTGTATCGGTTCATGCACAAACTCTTCCCTTTTGGATATGCGCAAAGTTGCTGCCATTCTCAAGGGGAAAACAGTTAATCCCGCTGTCAGTCTGACCATTTCTCCCGGCTCTAAACAAGTCTTTAATATGATGGCTCAGGATGGGACTCTCTCGGATATGATTGCCGCCGGAGCACGCGTTTTGGAGTGCACCTGTGGCCCCTGCATCGGTGTCGGACAATCTCCGAACTCCGCAGGCGTTTCCCTTCGTACCTTCAACCGAAACTTTGAAGGACGCAGCGGCACAGCCGATGCACAAGTTTATTTGGTCAGCCCTGAAGTTGCTGCCGCCTCTGCTCTCAAAGGTTATTTAGTAGACCCGAGAACCTGCGGAGAGGCGCCGGTTGTATCTTTACCGGATGCTTTTCTCATCAACGACAACCTGATTGTACAACCTGCATCAGTGGAAGAGATGGATTCCGTTGAAATTCTTCGCGGTCCCAATATCAAACCTTTCCCGAGCAATGTTCCCATGCCGGAAGATATTGAAGCTGATGTTATTTTAAAAGTCGGTGACAATATCACAACCGACCATATTATGCCGGCCGGAGCAAAAATTCTACCGCTCAGATCCAATATTCCGGCCATTTCCGAGCATTGCTTCGTTCGTTGTGACGAGACATTCCCGGCCCGTTGCAAAGCCGCAGGAAAAGGTTTCATTATCGGCGGAGAAAACTACGGACAAGGTAGTTCCCGTGAGCATGCAGCACTGGCCCCGTTATATCTCGGAATCAAAGCTGTTATTTCCAAATCCTTCGCGCGCATTCATGCGGCGAATCTGGTCAACGCCGGTATTATTCCCATGACCTTCGCAAACAGTGCCGACTATGACCGTATTGACCAGGGAGACACCTTACGTCTTTCCGGTATTCGCAACAATTTGAAAAACGGTACAGCGATTGAACTTGAAAACGTTACCAAGAAAGAACGTTATTCTTTAAATACCGCTCTTTCCGAACGTCAAATTGAAATGCTTCTTGCCGGTGGTTTGTTATACACCGTAAACGGATAACTCAAAAAGACCAAGTAGATACCCCCCTTTTTTTCTACTTGGTCTTTCTTATTGTTTAGTCCGAAAGTATACCAAACTTGTCCAAAAGTGCAACTGCGTCGCTAATTTTCTTTCTTTTTTCTTTTTTTTATTTTATTTTTGCTTTCCTCAAGATTCATTTTGTGTTTTAATTTTTTGAACATTCCGAGTCTGTCCTTACCCAAAAAAATAGAAACAGAAAAGAAACAGAAAAGAAGAGATTATAACCCGTTTAGTTTTGGTTAGTTTTTTCCCGAAAGTAAGCCTAGACATAGTAAAACCCTTGAAATAGACGCATTTTTGGGGCGAAAAAGGGCATTTTAGAAAAAGTTCGTATAGAAAAATGTTTTTTTGGCAAAATTCTAACATATAATAGTTAGAAGAAGAAATTCAAAAAGGACACCAAAATGTTCGAACTTCTTTCCAAAAATGCAACTTATATTTGAGCCGAGAGCTCAGGAGGGTTTATTATGAAAATCAAAATGTTTACAATGATTGCTTGCATCGCACTTCTCGTTATGGCCTTTGCCGGCTGCAATGAAGTTAATCAGAACGAAACGTCTGAGAGTTCCGAAATTGCGGTTACGACCACCACGGTGGCTACCACGCTATCCGATGCACGGCTCACGGACGTTGTGTCCGGAGTCGGAGATCGACTTGTGCTTCAGAACGCTGCGAATGTCGACTATATGATCGGCGTGGCGTATGATGAGACCAAGGTTATCGCTGTGGTCGTGGACGACAGCAAAGTTGATTACGGCAAGACCGGTGAGTACGATCTCGTATATCACTTCACCACCGAGAAAGACGGCGTTGTGGATTTGAATTGCAAGGTTCGCATCGTGGCCGAAGATGAGGCTGCAAAACTCGCAGAACAGGGTTCCGTTATCTACACCGGCGGCGATGAGTCCTATGTCGTGACCACCAAAAAACAAGCGGGTACGACTACGGTAAAGAAAAACGCTGCGAAAACCACTGCGAAAGCAAGTGCTAAAACCACTGTGAAAGCAAGTGCCAAAACGACCGTGAAACAGACGGCTAAAACTTCCGTGAAACAGACCGTGAAGACAACCGCGAAACAGGTTGCTAAAACCACAGCGAAGCCGGTTGTAAAAACCACTGCGAAACCTGTGGCTAAAACAACGGCAAAACGCGAAACCGTGACACCGAAAACCACAGCAGCGCATGTCCACAAGTGGACGCCCGTGTACAAGGAATGGGACGAAGAGGTGACTACGTTCGTCGAAGAAGTACATACGATTTGCAGAACGTGCGGATTTGACTTTACTTTAAATGAATATACCAGCAAACAAGTAATAGCACACGAAAAAGAGCATGCACTCGCTGGCCATGACAAAGGATACGGTGATGAATGGGTAGAAATTCCATGCACCGAAACCGTGCATCACAAAGACCTGGTTGGATACAAGTGTTCTTGCGGTGCAACGAAGTAAACAAAATATATATTTGTATTGTCTGACAGAGAGTTTCTGAATTCTCTGTCAGATTTTTTGTTCGCTATTCTTTTTTCAATATTTTGAATATCATGACGGAACGCCGTATGCGGTGAAAGCTGCTTGTACGGTGTGGGTTTTACGAAAGTACAAACTATGAAGTGTAGCTGTTGGCGGAGCACAATACGAAATGCGGTACTACTCCGACCCAACATTAACCATTAACCAGGCAAACAATATGACTCCGGATGTAACGTGGACGTTCCAGACGGCCGACAGCGGGTCTATTGTGTATTCAGATAGCGACAAGTGGTTTGTCAAAGTACAAGATCCAAACCACATGCTTGGGAACCAAAAGGTTTTCAAAGACCAGTCCGGTCGTCCTTCCATTCCGATTGGTACACTTGTCATTAAAGAAGTCAAGGCCCCAAATGGATGGCAACTAAATAACGAAGAAAAAGTCATTCATTACACTTGGGATTCGGCTTTGAACACCGTTATTGCAGATGTGGATGAGTTCTGGAATACCGACAACAAATTAAACGACTTGTCCCTCGATTCCAAAGAGGTTCCGTCTGAACCCGATGTCGGCTCCTTACAAATCGCGAAGTGGGACAAGGATCTCGGCGATGGGTATACCAAACAGGGCGGCGGTCGTATTGGCGGCAACGGGACCGTGGGTACGAAGTTTGCTCTTATTAACCGTACCGGTGGTTCGATTGAATATACCAAGAATGGACGATTGCAAAAATGCGAAACGCACTCGAGGTTAGCTCGAGTGCGTAATTCTTTTAAGTGTTTTCATTTGTTTAAAAAGACTTCAGCCCGCATCAAAATATCTTTGTCGTTTTGATGTCCGACAACTTCCAAAGCTTCCTCATAGGGAAGTAATTGGCATTTTTCTATTTCCATTGTCGGATGAATTTCTGTATCCGGATCAAACTTGGCTAAAAATAAAACCACACGTTTTTTTGTGTGAACACGACACATATACCGATTCACTTCACAAAAATGATCCAAATAGGTCACATTAGAGATTCCGGTTTCTTCCCGTATTTCCCGATTGGCCGTTTCGTGCTCAGTTTCAGTTCCCTCAATATGTCCCTTCGGGAACCCATAGAATCCGGACCGATTCTGTACCAGCAAATACTTCCGAACACCGTCTTTTTCGGTAAACAAAACAGCTCCGCAACTTTTTTCATAATGACAATTCATTTTGAGAACATGCTTGGCCTCATCCCCAAGTGAACGCATTATTTCCGGTTCAAATACCGCCGTGCGGCTCGGCGCAACCACCCAAACACAATTTTGGTCATCCATAATCATCTCTGCTACCACGGTGCCGGTAAAACGATAAACCGGATTATGCATGCCAAATACATATGCCTTTTGCGTTTCCCCGTTTTTTTGGTGAAATCCCTTGATCTCGCCAAAATTCAAGGGGAACAATTTTCCATCAACCTCTGCCCCGATTGGACAGGTAACCGTGACGGTGACAGTTCTTCCCAACATAGAAAGGACCCCCTCTATTCAAGTACAGGAAACCTTTTAGGATACTGTACAGCATCGGTTTCCAACATCTGTCCTTATTATACTCACTCCGCCTGATTTTTGCAAGAAACAAAAAAGACACAGACTGAGTTTTCAATCTGTGTCACCATCCGCTGATATTGGCTTTTTTCAGCCCGTTGATAATTTGGGCTGTCATATCCTTTCCATACTCTTTCGAGAGAGCCTCAAGCTGTTTTTTTGCGTTTTCCCGAGATGTCACACCATTTGCCGGACACGCCGATGTCACAATCGGCAATTTCTCGTTATGGGATACCGCTTCTATATCCTTTTCCCGCAAATAAATCATCGGACGAATCAGCATAATCTGACGTCGGTCCAGCTCTGCCTTTGGGGAAAAACAGGAGAGATTTCCTCCAGAAACCAAATTCATCCAAAAAGTTTCTGCCGCATCATCGGCATGGTGTCCAAGAGCTACCACATTGCATCCTTCTTCTACGGCTGTTTTGTGAAGTGCTCCCCGACGCATTTTTGCACACAAACTGCACGGATGATCTGCCTGCCCTTCAGAAACAACCGCCTCCCAAAGATGCGTTCGTTTCAGGATATATGTTACATCCAATTCCTTACACAGTTCTTCCACTGCCGAAAAATCAGCAGGCCCGTCAAATTGCGGGTCCAAAGTGATGGCGGTAAGCGAGAAAGATTTTGAATAAAACTGTCGAAGTCTCGCAAGCAACACCAAAAGAATAAGACTATCTTTTCCTCCGGATACCCCCACCGCGACACGGTCACCTTCCGCAATCATATCATATTGTGTAACCGCCGCCTGTACATACGGCATAAGCGATTGAATATCCTTTGCCATGAAATATCCTTTCCAAAAAAAGGGAGGAACCAGTCCTCCCTTTCCCTTTTGTCTTATTTTGCGTCTTTATATCCGTTCGGATTGTTTGACTGCCAATTCCATGCATCGCGGCACATTTCCTCAATGCCATATTCAGCCTGCCAGCCGAGAATTTCCTTTGCCTTAGCCGGATTAGAGAAAACTTCGGCCAAGTCACCGGAACGGCGAGCCTGGATTTCATACGGAATCTCATGACCGCATGCTTTTTCAAAAGCATGAACCATTTCCAAAACACTGTATCCGCAACCGGTACCCAAATTGAATACCTCAGCGCCACGGTGGCCCATTGCGTAATCAACGGCTTTCACATGACCGCGAGCCAAATCAACGACATGGATAAAGTCGCGAACACCGGTACCGTCCGGCGTATCATAGTCATCACCGAAAACATTCAAATGAGGACGTTTGCCGATAGCAACCTGAGAAATGTACGGCATCAGGTTGTTCGGAATTCCGTTCGGGTCTTCACCGATTTTTCCTGACGGATGAGCACCCACGGGGTTGAAATAACGAAGGAGGGTCGCAGACCATTTCGGATGAGAAGCACAAAGGTCGAACAAAATACGTTCAATCATGGCCTTTGTCGTACCATACGGGTTGGTCGTATCGCCGAGTTCCATTGTTTCATCAAGCGGAGAAGGATTCTTTTCACCATAGACCGTTGCGGAAGAACTAAAGACAATCCGACGGCATTCAGCTTCTTCCATAGCCTGGAGCAGGTTGATGGTGCTGATTAAGTTATTGCTGTAATACTTCAGCGGGAATTTAACAGATTCACCAACGGCCTTATAGCCTGCAAAGTGAACCACACACTGAATGTGTTCATCCCACAACAAATTCAAAATTTTATCATAATCACAGAGATCGAAGTCATACTCTTTGACATCTTTCCCGGTGATTTCGCGAACACGTTTCAAAGCCTCGGGATTTGAGTTGGAGTGGTTGTCCACAACCACAACATTGTGTCCGGCATTTAGCATTTCGATACAAGTATGGCTGCCGATGTATCCGCAACCACCCGTTAACAAAACATTCATTGGTTTTCCTCCTTGTGACACCATTATCTTTTTTATTATATATCTTTTTCATTTCTTTTCAAGATGAAACCGCTGGTTTTTTTGAAAAATCTTGACAATTTATAGTGTCTGTGATATATTTAACCACGCAGTCGCTGATGTAGCTCAGTTGGTAGAGCAGCTGATTTGTAATCAGCAGGTCGGGGGTTCAAGTCCGTCCATCAGCTCCATAGAAGAGGTTGTCAATTTGACAGCCTCTTTTTTTTAAAGAAAAAGCCGACACACCGTGTCGGCTTTTGTTCTTATTGTTCGACAGAAATACTGCTGGCAGTTTCTTCCTCTTCAAGCTTTGCGGCCGGGGAACGGAACTTTTGACGAGCCGAACGAACCTCACTCAAAGAAGCACTGAGGCTGCCTTCGGTCTTGGCCAGGGTCTCCTCCACATAGTCATTCACGGAACGACGAATCTGGCGAGACTGGGTTTGGGCCTGATCCAAAATTTCTTTGGCTTTCTTCTGGGCCTCTTTGACAACTTCTTCCTGAGAAGTCAGCTCATCACGGCGAATTTCGGCACGACGAATGATATCCTCTGCTTCGGTTTTGGCGTTTTCAAGGATGATTTTACGATCCTGCACGATTTCCTGAGCGCGATTGAGCTCGGACGGAAGATGAGAGCGGAGGTCATCCAGAATGTTGCGTACTTCTTCCCCATCAACCATGCACTTACCACGGCTCAGCGGAATAGAAAACGCTTCATCCACAATCTCATCAATTTTGTCGATCAATTCATTAACAGTAACAGACATATTCAACTCTCCCTTTTAAATTTTTTTAATATATCTTTTTCTATTTCAGACGGAACAAGTGCGGAAATATCTCCGCCGAATTGCGCGATTTGTTTTACCAAACTGGAAGACAAATACATTTTTTCAACCGAGGTTGTCAAAAATATTGTTTCTGCTTGGGGATACAACTGACGGTTCGTTAAAGCCATCTGGAATTCGTACTCGAAATCCGACATGGCGCGCAATCCTTTTACTATCACAGACGCTCCGGATTCTTTCATATAATCGATTAACAATCCATCAAATCCGTGAACTTCCACATTTGGAATATCCTTGGTTACCCGGCGAATGAGTTCTTCCCGTTCCTCCATTGTAAACAAGGGATTTTTCTCTGCATTTTTACCAACCAAAACATCGACCTTGTCAAACATGGCCGCAGCGCGTCGAATAATATCCAAATGTCCAAGTGTAACCGGGTCAAAACTGCCCGGACATACTGCTATTTTCATAGAGCGTTTTCACTCCTTTTTTCGGTAAAACCACAATTTGGCTTTGCCGTATTTCCCGGACTTGACCAAAGACATGGAATCTATGGTTTCCGGCAATTCTTTTTCTGCATCCGTTTCACACACAACCGTTCCGCCAACTCGGAGTTTTACCGCAACCAACGGCAAAATCTGCTCCAGCAAGCCGGAAGCGTAAGGCGGGTCCAAAAACACCAAATCATAGGTATCTCGGCTGTTTTTGCAGTATAGAACCGCATCCGTTTCCAAAATGGTTGCCTTATTTTGCATCTTTGTTGCATTTACATTCCAGCGGACGATTTCAGCCGCGTCTCGGCTGTTTTCCAAAAACACGCAATGTTCCGCGCCACGACTCAGCGCTTCAATCCCGAGCTGACCCGAACCGGCAAAAGCGTCCAGAACACGGCGGCCTTCAATGTCAAATTGCAAAATATTAAAGAGCGCTTGTTTGGTACGGTCCAACGTGGGCCTTGTCGCCTCTCCGGGGAGAGTCTTCAAAGAAACACCTCGTGCAACTCCGGTTATAACACGCATACGGGCTCCTCCGTTATCCTTTTTGCAATTCTTCGTCCCGGTGGATGCTGGCTTCAGCTGCTTCTATAATCAGCTGTCGAACGTCATTGTTTTCCAGGGAACGAATTCCCTCAATTGTCGTTCCTCCGGGAGAACACACACGTTTTATCCAAACGTCAGTTTCCTCCCCGCTGGCATCCAGCAATTTTGCAGTTCCCAAAACAGCCTGTGCCACGACCTTCAAAGCCACGTCACGTGAAATTCCGTATTGTTCACCGGCTTTTGCCAAAGCGTCCATATAGAGCATTGTATAGGCCGGAGAGCAACCGGCTAAAGCCGAATACGCTGCAAATTTTTCCTCTTCCAGCATAACCGCTTTGCCAAAGGATTCCAATATTGTGGCGGCGATTTCAAAATCTTTTGATTGAACAGCCTCATTTCCGCAGTAGGCGGACATAGCCTCGCCAACGGTCGCATTGAGATTCGGCATAACACGAATAATGCGTCTGCCTTCACCACAAAGTTGCTCCAGTTTCAAAAGAGGAGTTCCGGCTGCAATGGAAATAATCAGCGGATCCTGCTGTTCAAAACATTCCGGAAGACTTTGAAGGGCTTCGCCAAGCATTTGCGGTTTGACGGCAAGAATAACCACATCGGAAGAAATAATCAAGTTTCTTGCATCTTGTGCAATCTGAATTCCGACAGACTCCTGCAAATCCTGTAACTTCTGAGAATCAATATCAAAAGCAAATACTTCTTCAGACGAGAAACCGTGAGAACGAATTCCGCGAATCATGGCAGTTGCCATATTGCCGGCACCAATAAATCCAACGTTCATTTTCATTTCCTCCCGGTCACTCAAAAATACATTACAAATCTTTTTTCAAAGTTAAAACATTCATTCCGTCCATATAATCATAGGACACATAACTCATGATTTTCTCCACCAGATAAATCCCGAGCCCACCGATTTTCGGCTCTCCCATAATGTCCGGATCTTCCTGAAGCAACGGGTTAAACGGGATTCCCCGGTCATAGGTTCGAAAAACCATCATCTTATTGTTTACGGCGAAAGAAATATACATGTTTTTTTCGCCCTCACAGCCCTCATAGGCATAATTGACGATATTGCTGAGCACCTCATCAATGGCAACATCAATTTGGCGCCGCACATTTTCGTTACAATCAACCGCTTCCAGCATTTCGTTCATCTTGTCCACAACAATATCCACAAAGTCCACCGTGGCAGGAAGAACACACTTCCAGGAACGTGGATAGCTTTGAGCCCAATGAAATGCCATCATGGTAATATCATCATACTGCGGTGTCTCGCCTACAAAAACATTCAAAGCATTGTCCATGCATTCACAAAGTTCGCACGGATCGGAAGGGGCAGATTTAGCACACTCCACTACCCTATCAATTCCGAACATCTCACCACTCTCGTTGTTCGCATCGGTTACACCGTCTGTGTATAAAAACAGCGTGTCCCCGTCTTCCAAACGGAACGTATGAGGCGTATATGTCACATCCTCAAACACGCCGAGAAACGGATCGGCTTCGGTTTCCAGTAACACAATTTGGCCATTGTGTTTTTTCAGAATCGGCGGAAGATGTCCTGCATTAACAAACATGGCATCGCCTGTAAAATTGTCAAAAGCAATGATAAACATGGTAACAAACATATTCCGTACATTATTCTCGCACAGACGTTTGTTAGCCTCTTCCATCGCTTCGCTCAGCGACATTTTGGTCTGAAGCAGACAGCGAATTGTGTTTCGTGCCGACATCATAAACATCGCCGACGGAAGTCCCTTATCGGAAACATCTGCCACAAGGCAAAATGTTTTTCCATGAAATGTAAAGCAGTCATAAAAGTCACCGGCAACGGCTTTTGCCGGTTTCATTTTTGCAAAAACCTTTTGCTGGTCATTGGAGACCGCCTCAAAATCTTTCGGAAGCACATAATTTTGGATATCGGCAGCAGCCGACATTTCTTTGGCCATAACGTAATACTTGGATGTCGTATTCGCCTCGTCCACCAGGATCTTAAGATTGTGTCTGGCAATACTGACACCAATCACCTGCACCAAAATCAATACAACCAAATCAGGCAACACCTGATATAGCAGCATCGGGACCGGGTAATCCCAATATGCCTTTTGCTCCATATGAAGTGCTTTAATCTGTTCAGATGCACCATCCAAATAGAAAGACAGGGCAACCGTAATCAGGAACACCACAATAGCAAATCCACCTGCTTTTTGAACCAAGCGGACATCACAATACCGAACACTAATAAATGCCGGCAATATAAAAAATACGAAAATGATACCGGAAGAAGTAAAATAGGAAACCGCGGCGCCATACGTGATGGATGCAAGCAGCAACCCGCATATCCAAGACTTTTCAAATCGAAAAGCGGACGCAAAAACAACCGCCACAAGGTATAAAACCAGTGAAGAAACCACGCCGAATCTCGTAATCGGCACTCCGGTATTATACCCCCATATTTGCACGGTAATAATGACAGCCCAGACAAGTGACAACAAAACAGCTACGGTAGCCGCAAACTGGTTTGATTCAATGAGGTTCCGCTTTTTCACTTCCTCGGTCAACGTATACGATTTTCTTTTTCGCGTCTTCATTTGAATGTAAAGTATCTGGTCAAACCGGAAAGCTTAAACACTTCCTGAACCGCCGTATTGGCGTTGTGCAGTTCAATCGGTCTTGCTCCCATCTTTTTGTATAAGGACACAATCACACGAATTCCCTTGGAAGAAATGTAATCAACACCCGCCAAGTCAAGAATCAGCATTTTGGTGCTTTCGGTAATTTCATCGGTCATAGACTCATCAAATTCACCGGCAGTTGTAGAGTCCAGACGGCCTTCTAAAACAACAGTCAAAACATCATCTGTTCTTGTTTTGTTAATTTGCATATGATTCCCTCCGTTCAACACATTATTTGGTATAACATACGAATGTATTATACTATATTTTGTGCATTTCAACAATATTTTTTTAATAATCTGTCAGAAAAATTCCAACGGAAATTTCAAAAAAACTACCGTGACGTGAAATCTTGGTAACATTTGCCGTCAAGAGTTTTCCCGCATCCATCAAGCGGGCAAAAATCACGTTATCTTTTTCCGGTACGTACCCTATTTTTTTCTTTTCGTTCGTCAACATCATAATGGCATTCTGATCAAACTTGTTTTCTTCCCTTTGAAGGGAAAGCTTGTCCCCTTCCTTAACCGTTTCCAAAATACTCTTATCCGGAATATGGGTTGTTCCGGCGACATAGGTGTCAAACAAATGGATTTCGTTAACAAGAGGCTTCAAAGCCTGCGACAGCCCTCCGGCTTCCAATATTGTTGCCAGCTCTCCCTGGTGGAGTATCAGTTCTTCACTCACAACTTTCACCGTCCTTAAGCATTTCATCCAGTGTAGTCTGCAATTCATCCTTGTACTTTTTTGTTTCTTCAATTTCCTCGGACAATTGTTTTTTCAGTTCTTCGGTTTTGTCAAAATCCGACAGGATTTCCTTATATGTGTAAGGAGGCGTGGTGATAATGGTATTAATCTCTTCCTCGATTCTCTCTATCCGTTCTTCAACATTCGGGATTACCACGTCAATTGTATTCACTCCCAGCTCCTCCAGTTTTGCATTAATGCAAACCGCCACTTCTTCAAGACGTTTCAAGTCGTTACAATTGTAGGCATCCATAGCCTCCTGAAACAAAACGCTCAGGTCCGGATAATCGGAGGCCAAATTCGTCAAATCCGGATGCAGCATCTTCGCAATCTGTCGATACAATTTTTTGATGCGTTCCGTCTTGGAAATTGGCACGGCTTTCATTTTTTTGGAACATTCCAACATATTCAGTTGCTGTTCCAGTTCCAACTTGTATGAAATCAAATGCGTATCGACATACTGATTCATTTTGTCTACGTCAACCATTTGACCATGGTTGATGGCCTTCAGACAAAAAGAAATGGAACGTTTAAGCGCAATACAATCCACCTTCAAGCCAAACAGCTTTGTTGTCAATTCGCCAAACTCCGAAATATATTGAAAATGGTACTGATCCGCATCTTTTTGATACTGATCACGGAGCATAATCAAGTCTTCATATTGTACGTATTCACCGTTTGTATAATGGATTACTTCCATCAGGTTTGCACCTCAAATCTATAGAATTCGTCCGCCAGCTTCGTTACCGGCTCGCCATTTATATACGCTTTTCGAAAGAAGTCTTCTCTGGTACGAAACCAGGAATCATTAAAGCGAATCACAACAGCCCCGTCTTCCTCAACGGTTTCGACGGTTTGCAGTTTCCCTCCGTAGCGGAATGTAACAAGATGTCCCGGCTCTTTCATCAGCCAAAACAGATCATACAAATCCACTGCATACGGATTCCATTCTATGATGGTATACAAGTCATCAATCAACCATTTCATAATGCTGAGATTTCCGAAAAACGCATTATACTTGATGCGGCATGCCAAAAAGCTCTTGGCCTTCAAATACAGATTGGCAGCCTCTTCCGGCTTCCCCTCTTCTTTTCGAATTCGCGCAAGACGTGTAAATACTTCCGGCAAGGGCTCATGAACATACTCGGCCCGTTTTACTTTGTGATACAAATCTTCTATCATTTGTTTGTACTTCTCATAGTCTTTTTCCACATAGTACCCGTTTTTGTACATATCGGCCACCTTGTACGCAGACTCCAGGTTTCCCTGTTCCATAGACCTTTTGAAGTTCTCGAATGCTTTCTTATAATCCACCTGGCCGGTTCTTCCGTAATACCAAATATAACCAAGGCAACCGAAAGCAGGCTCATAGTCATACGAAGCAGCCAAATCATAATATTTCAGCGCCAAATCAAAGTTTCGAATTTCGTAGTAATAGCCGCCCAGTTCCATCATATAACTGGGATCCTTCGTCTCCTCAATCAAAAAACCCAGGGCTTCGGTAAACAGAAACACATCCGACTCCGTAGGTTTCCCTTTGCGAAAAAAACTGCGAACAATGGAATTTGCTTCCGAAACAGTCATAAAAACAGCTCCTTTCCTTTGCCATTATACCACAACCAGACAAAGTCAAACAATTCTCATAATGTGCCAAAAACAGCACAAAAAAAAGAACACCTGAATATTTCAGATGTTCTTGGCTGGGATGGCAAGAATCGAACTTACACGAACAGAGTCAAAGTCTGCTGTCCTACCATTAGACTACACCCCAACATAAAAATGGGGTGGGTGATCGGGGTCGAACCGACGACCTCCAGGGCCACAACCTGGCACTCTAACCAACTGAGCTACACCCACCATATGTATACAATTAAAGAAATGGCGCGCCTGAAGGGATTCGAACCCCTGGCCCTCTGCTTAGAAGGCAGATGCTCTATCCAACTGAGCTACAGGCGCGTGTGCGATGTGGAGCGGGTGATGGGAATCGAACCCACGCAACCAGCTTGGAAGGCTGGGGCTCTACCATTGAGCTACACCCGCATATATAAAAGGGGCCCTATCCTTTCGGGCAACGATTATCTTACCACAGACGTCTATTTTATGTCAAGTGCAATTTGCAAGAAAAACACAGAAGCGAGTGACTGTTATCATCACTCGCTTCTTGTCGTCATTTTTCCGGAATAATGTAAAGAACCTGGAAAACATCATCCACCATATAGCTGTATCCTTTCAAAGGATTTTCGAAAGACGTAAGCCTGGAATTAATCCGGTCAATCACCGTATTGGCCTCTTTTGTGACTGTCGATTGAAGAACGGCATAAGCATTTCCGACAACCTGAATCGATGCCATCTTTTTCCCGCTCTTTATGGCAGATGCTACTGCGTCTGCCAGAAAATCCACTGACGCACTATCGGTTTGCAATCCATAATAGCGGTAATACTGGTACTTTGTAGCGGTACACACGGGATTCACCAAATTTTCGTCAGACAACATACGCGATTTCAAAATCGAACGATTCGCATTGAAGTAGGTATACATGGGCCCACCTTCTTCAAAACCGTCATCCCATGTTACATCCACATAATATGCCTCATCGTCCAGGTAAATAACATTCCATGTGTGCGCCGTTGTTGCGGTGCCGGATACACATGTGCAGCGAATTCCGGAAAGCAAACATAAATACTGAAATGCTTTACTGTATCCCGTACAAACGGCTTTCCCTTCGACAAGAGCACCGTAGGCCGTATACGAATTTCCGGACGGACCGGCCTCGTTGTCATAGGTTATATGATTGCAAAGATAATCATGGAAATACAATTCCTTTTCCACGTCTTTCATTCCGGCCGTGGCATTCAGAAGTGAGCTGACCGTCGACATTACTTTGGCATCCGCTACCTTTCTGTTTTTTGCCGAAATCGTATATTGAATCTTTAAACAGTTGTAGTTCTTTTTGGTCATATCCGCACTATAGACATACGCATAACCATAAGAAGAATCCACATAATAGTATTCCGGGTGATCGAGCATTACGGCATTATAAATATTTACCATCGGCTGTGAGCTCTGGAATGACCGATCAAAATAAATTGACAGACCGGGAACTTCATTGCCGGCAATTGTCGTTGTGCTCTCAATATATCGATTTTTCTCAATTTCGGCAACAACCTGTGTATAGCAGGCTCTTTCCGCCGCCGAAAGCGCCTCGTAAGCCGGCGCAAAATCTATTTTTCTCTTTTCTACGGCCTCACGAAGGGATGTCGTGGTTGTAGTCGTAATCTCTACTCCGCTTTCATCAACCAAATGGGCAAGATACCGTCTGAGAAGCAAAACATCCTTCATGTCTATACTGCCGTCCGCGTTGACATCCATCAAAGATATTTCCGAATCCACGGTAAGTATTCCCGCCAGATACTTGCGGAGCAACAGCACATCTTTCATGTCCGCAACCGAATCGGAATTCACATCAAAGCACAGCCCGAAAGCCTGCGTAACGAGAACGCAGGCTATGCAAGCTCCGATTACAATTGTGTACACGAATTTTTTCATATACTCTTTTACCTCTTCACAAGGACGGTAACAGCATAAATTTCATCTTTGTGCCAGTAACTCGAACAGGATGAAACGCTGATTCCGGTTCCGGACAAAGCCGCATTCGCGGCATTCCTTATCTTATAGGAACTCCCCTGCATTGTGGATATAACGGCGTCATACTGAGCCTTGTTAAACATGGCCGTTGCAAGATCATGACCTTGCAAAGCCGCATCCACAACCGCTCTCGTCAACGCTGCCACACCATCCGTTTCCGAATAATACCCGTGGCGATGGCAGTAGTTATCCACCATGGAATTGCAAGCGAACTTGTATGTGTTGGCATAATGGCTCGGGAACAGTGCGTCACTGGTGTTAAAATAGAAAGCTTTTACACCGGACCCATAGGTAGGATTATCATAATCATCCCACGTAACATCCAGATTATACCAGTCGCCGTCCAGGGACACGCAGTTCCAGCGATGGTTACCGGTGTCCGTGGTTCCGCCAACACCGATACAATCAATACCAACAGCCTTGCAAAGAAGCTGCATGGCCGGAGAATATCCGGAGCAAACCGGAAGAGCAGAAGAGCAGAGTCCGCTATAGGCACAATAGGCTTCCGGATAATTGTCTTCGTCGTTAACGGCCGGATCATTATATTCATTATGAGCGCACAGCCAATCATGGAAATACTCTTCCATATCAAATTCCGTATAGGTGGTGGGGACATTTTGCAAAATGGATGTAATGCTGGCCTCCATTTCGGCTTCCATACTTTGTCTGGTTGCCAGATTCCATGGGAAAGACAAGTACAGGCGATTTGGATGTTTTTCACCGGTGGACATATCCAAACTGTAGTTATAATAGCTCTCCACCCATGTCATAAAGTAGAACAATTCCGGATGGTCGACTTCTACGGCTTTTTTAACAGCCGACATACTTGCGGTATTCGCCAAAACCGGAATGGCAAACTGCACACCGTAGTATGTCACACCACCCGTGGCAAAGGTCACTTCCTGGTTTCTTGCCAACTCAAGGTTTTGAACAATCGTGTCATAGGCCTCTTTCTCGTTGGTGCCTGTGAGGTTTTCACGGTTATGCTGCGTATAGTCGCCTTTTTCCGTAATCGACTCCAGCGTTCCGTCCCAAATCCAATCCTTGGGCAAATGCACGATTTGATTGTCGGGCTCTTCGATTGTTCCGCCGCCGGCGGTGGTTGTCGTTGTGGCTCTTGTGGTTGTGGTTTTTGTGGTCGTAGTCGTCTTTGAAGAAGGAGTAATCGGCGTTCCGCCGCCGTTTTCGACCAAAACTACGTTGTCGATATCAATGTGCGTGGCGCCGGCATTCTTATAGCGCTCCACATAAATTTGAACTCCGAAATACGTCACATCGATACCGGTTGTAAAACTGGTCGGCAATTCACTATACAAAACATAGGTTTCGCTGTAGCGATCCTCCAAACCTTTAATGGCAAACCAAACATTCGCATCCGTGTCAACATCAGCCGTCAGAGTGTACTGGGTACCCGGTTTGATGGCTTTTGTGAAAGAAGCTTCCACCACTGTTGTGATGTCATTAAACTTCGCAATATGAAGTGCACCATTGGACACTGTGCAAGTGTTTGTACTTCCGAGATTCCAGCCAAAGTTGCTGCCGGCCGGATCCTGCACATCAAAACCGCCATTCACAATCAAGTTTTCACCGGTCGTCGGTGCTTGAGTGGTTGTCGGTGCCGACTTTGTTGCGGTCGTAGTGGTTGTTGTGGTTGTTGTCTTCGTAGTCGTTGTTGTGGGGGTCGACGTCGTGGTGGTTGTCGTTGTCGTCGACGGTTTGGACGTACTCGTTGTGGTAGTCGTAGTCGTTGGTTTCTTTGTGGTGGTTGTAGAAGTTGTTTTCGTTGTTGATGTAGTCGTCTTCGTAGTGGTTGTCGTTGCGGGTTTGGACGTGGTCGTGGTAGTCGGTAAATGTTCACCGTCACCTTCCACCAAGGTTACACTGTCAACATCCGCATGCGTAGCGCCCTCGTTTGTCCACTTTTCGACGTAAACATCAATAGCGAAATAGAACATATCCGTACCGGTTTCGAAAACAACCGGCAAATCGCTGTACAAAACCTTTGTTTCGCTGAAACGTCCCTCCAAGCCCTTGATGCGCAGCCAGACATTTGCATCCGTACTCACGCTTGCAGTCAAAGAGTATGTCGTATTCGGTTTGATTTCTTCCGTAAAAGAAGCTTTGACAGAGGTTGTCATATCATTGAGTTTTGAAATGTGCAAGGCACCGTTTGACACGGTGGCGGTTCCATCAACACCAAGATCCCATCCGAAACCGGCACTGGAAGTATCTTCCACATCGAAATTGCCGTTCACAATCAAATTCTCGCCGGTCAACGGTTTTTGTGTGGTTGTTGTCACCGGTTTGGACGTAGTCGTAGTCGTAGTCGTCGGCTTCTTTGTGGTGGTTGTTGTCGTAGTCGTCGTCAGCTTCGTTGTAGTCGTAGTCGTTGTAGTCGACGGTCTGGACGTACTCGTTGTGGTAGTCGTAGTCGTTGTCGGCTTGTTGGTTGTTGTCGTCGCCTTAGTCGTTGTGGTCGCTGTCGTCGTAGTAGTCGTTTTGACCATTGTGGTCGTTGTCGCTTCCGTTGTCGATATAACCTGGGTGGTTGTCGGCAGGTCCTTACCATCCCCCTCGACCATTGTCACGTTATCAACATCGACATAGGTGGCACCTTCGTTTGTCCATTTCTCGACGTAAACAGAGACGCCGAAATAGAACACATCCGAGCCGGTTTCGAAAACAACCGGGAGGTCGGTATACAGAACCTTCGTTTCACTGTAATGGCCTTCCAAACCTTCAATAACAAACCAAGCATGCGCATCTGTGGCCACATCCGCCGTCAAGGCGTATTTTGTATTCGGTTTGATTTCTCCCGTAAAAGAAGCCTTGACAATAGTCGTAATGTCGTTCGGTTTGGAGATATGTAAGGCACCCCCGGACACCGTGGCGGTCCCATCACTGCCAAGATTCCATCCAAATTCAGCACTGGAAGAATCTTCCACACTGAAGTCACCATTTTGAATCATATTCATACCGGTCAGCGGTTTTTGCGTGACTGTCGTGGTCGGCTCTGCCGTCGTAGCAGGCGCCGTGACAGTCGTTGTCGTCGCAATCGGGATTATCGTCGTGGTTGTGAGGGGCATGACGGAAGCCGATGTCGTCGTTTCACGGCTTGTGGAATTCAAAGATTCTTCCGTTACCGGTGCGGTCATTTCACTTGTTGGGTCGGCAGGCTTCTCCGAATTGCCAGTGGGCAAAATTTCAGTGGCGGTGGTGCTTTCCGGCAGTTCAGAACCGGTAACCTCAGTCGTTTCACTCGTCGGAGCATCCGAAACGGGTGTACTCGTCGGTTCCGGTGTGCTTTCCTGTGTTGTCGTTACATCCGTACTCTCCGAAGAAGAAGGAGTACTCGGCTGGTCGTCCATCGGCGCAAGCTGCACCTGCATTCCGGCAATATATTTGCGAAGAAGTAAAACATCTTTCATGTCCAGACTGTCGTCACCGTTTGCATCACTCGGAAGAAATGCAATGGAAGCACCCATTCCGGCAATATATTTGCGGAGAAGAAGTACGTCTTTCATGTCAATGCTTTCGTCGGCATTCACATCCCCCCGACTCAAAGCCAGGGCCGGCATAACCGACAAAGACAGTATAATAATTGTAGCTACCAGCAGCAGGGAAATCACTTTTTTCATCATTTTCAACCTCACCTAATCGTGACTTAACAGAAGGAATTTTGTCGTATATTTAAATCTATTATACTTTTGCACGCGTATTAATTATATAACCAGGACTTATATTATACCATTTCGGCCTTTTTTTGCAACCCTTACATACAAAAAAAGTGCCCGCAGGCACTTTTAGTCATTGGCTTCTGCTATGGCCATCAAACGCTCCATCCGATGGTGAATACCGGATTTTGTCAAAGGAGGATTACAAAGTTTGGCCAGGTCTGCCAGGGACATTTCCGGATTTTGATAGCGAAGAACCGCCACTTCCTTTAAGTCGTCTGTCAGTTGTTCGTTCGCTTTCCCGCTGCGAAGCAGGTTCTGAATTGCTTCCACCTGCTTGGTTCTGGCTATGGCACGCTTATCTTCATTGGCGACATAACAATTGTTCTCTCTGTTCAGCCGATTGCGAACATCTTTGAGAACCTTGATTTCCATAATTTTCAAGGCGATCGAACCGGCGCCGATAAAAGTCAGAAAATCTTCTATTTTTTCGCTTCCGCGATAGTACAAAACATTATCGCCACCCCGACGCAGATGTTTTGCGGGTATATCGTTTTCTTCCAGAAGAAGCTGCACATCCTGGCACAGCGTATAGGATGGAATATTCATTTCCAACCGATATTCCCGCTCGGGGTTAGACAGGTTACCGCACGTTAAAAACAAACCACGCAAGTAGCTCGGTACACATTTGTCACAATCAAAACACCCGCGCTGCAAATGCATGGAAACATCATTGGCATGATGATTATATCGGTCCAAAACCTGCTCACATTGTTCCGGACGAACGGCAACAACATGGAACCCTTTTTTCTCGCGAACCGTGCGAACCTTTCCGCAAGAATGAAGCAGTTTTTCGTATAAATCCGCCACTTCGGATGACTTTGTTTGAAGAGAAATTTCAGATGCCTTAAACACTCTGCCGCCTTGCAACATGCCATACAGTAATGCTTGTCTGCAGCACTTTGACATTTGAGCAGATTCTTCGACGAGCACCTGCTTTGTGTCCGATGAAAAAGACATTTTCATTCTCCTTTCTCAGAATCCCCAGTCCTCCCCGATCAGACGGACTTCCGGTCGTAGTTCATATCCCGTTTCCTGCAAAACACGTGTGTAAACCTCTTTTGCAACGGCTTTTACTTCTTTACAAGTTGCGTTTCCACGATTAATCATAAATCCAGCATGCTTTTCACTAATCATTGCATCCCCGATACGGAACCCTTTTAACCCGCAATCCTGTATAAGTTTGCCCGCATAAACATCTTCTTTCGGGCGTTTAAAGAAACTCCCCGCACTCGGATATTCCAAAGGCTGTTTTGCCTTCCTTCTTCCCAGCAATTCATTCATTGTGGTCTCAATTGCCGTTTTTTCTCCTTTGTTCAAAGAAAATGTAGCCGATACCACAACATCTCCGGAACGCATTAAATCACTTTTTCGATAGCCGAGATGCAGTTCTTCTGCAGAAATCTCTTTTTTTTCGCCTTGCCCGGAAACGCAAACAACCGATTTCAAAACATGGCGCATTTCTCCGCCATAGGCACCGGCGTTCATATACACCCCGCCGCCGACGGTTCCCGGAATTCCATAAGCAAATTCCAGCCCCGAAAGACTTTCGGATAATGCGGCTTTACAGAGCTTGCTGACGAGAGTACCTGCCGAGCAGGTAATTTCATTACCGTTTACAATCGGTTCCTCCGCTTTTAAAC
Organism: Acutalibacteraceae bacterium; assembly: GCA_045639905.1. Lineage (GTDB taxonomy): Bacteria > Bacillota > Clostridia > Oscillospirales > Acutalibacteraceae > RGIG426. Next base: position 20,359 of record JAZUDZ010000013.1, on the reverse strand, counting down.
GAATCAAAACCGACTGCATACCATCGTCGCTGACCAGTAAATTCGAGCCGTTTCCAATGAGAAAAACCGGAACGCACAACTCATCTGCCAGCGCCAGGAGATCGCCGATTGCCGTACTTCCAGTTTCAATCAGGAGAGGGGCTTTTCCTCCGATTCTGAAAGTTGTATAATCCTTCAGACACGGAGATTCCTCAATCGAACATTCCCTCTCTTTTGCCAGTTTTTTCAGTTGTTGAATCTTAGCATCCATAAGATATCTCCTAAATCATTTTGTCCAGGAATGCAGCGCCGACAATTCCGGCATCGTTTCCAAGCTCCGCGATACAAATTTTTGTTTGTCTATGTGCGTAACGGCTGTATCTTTCGCGCAGAATCATGTCCCGAAGGGGCGTGATCAGCGTATCTCCCTCGTTGCACACGCCTCCGCCGAGGCATATGATTTCCGGCTGAAATATATTGATTAGGTTCACGAGTCCCACGCCGATATAATACACATATTTTTGAACCACGGCCTCCGCGGCGGAGTCTCCCATACGAGCCCCCTGAAAGGCGGTTCTCCCCCCCACCTTATCCAGTGACGGAGCAATTTCCCACAGCCGACTTTCCGGATGTTCCTTCATGGCTTGTTTCGTTTGGCGCACAAGAGCCTTTGCCGATGCATACATCTCCCAGCATCCTTTTCGGCCACAGTTACAGTCAACACCGTCTTCGTTTATAACCATATGGCCAAGCTCTCCGCCTGCAAAGTTGATTCCGCTGAATATTTTACCATTCAGCAAAATCCCACCACCGACGCCCGTTCCGAGTGTGACACAAATGCAGTCTGTACATCCGGCCAGGGAACCGGCCAAGTACTCACCGCAGACGGCAGCGTTTGCATCGTTTTCCATATAAACGGGAATCCCTCCGAGACGGCTTTTCAGTTCTTCACAAAGTGCCACCCCGGCAAATCCCAAATTGTTTGCATATTCGATTAATCCCGTATCCCGGTTGCATGTTCCCGGGCATCCGACACCAACCGCTTCAACATCCCGAAGGGTTAATTCTGCCTGATTTAAAGCATCCTGAATCGTGCCGGCCATATCATCCAAAACCGAATGTTCCTCACGACCGGCATTGGTTCTTCTGGAAGCTTTCGACAAGATTTGATACTCTTCCCCCACAACGCCGGCTTTAATGGAAGAGCCGCCGACATCCAAACCAATACGAACCATAGGTTTACTCCTGATCTAGTCCAAGTTGATGAACAAGTTCTTCCGTTGCGTTATACCCCATCTTTTTTTGACGGTTGTTCATAGCCGCAACCTCAATAATCATGGCAATGTTACGACCGGGTTTAATCGGAATCGTGGTTTTCGGAACGTGATTCCCCAGAATTTCCATGGTGTCATCACCGTTTCCCATGCGGTCGTATACCTTTTCCGGATTCCAGTTTTCCATTTCAATAACCATGTCAATCTTTTCCGTGTCTTTAATAGCACCCATACCGAAAATACGCCGGGCATTAATAACACCGACACCACGAAGTTCCAAAAAATAACGAATATTGTCCGGTGCACTGCCGACCAGTGTCTTGGACGACACGCGACGGATTTCCACCGCATCATCGGCAATAAGACGATGACCACGCTTGACAAGTTCCACGGCCGCTTCGCTCTTTCCGATTCCACTCTCACCGACAATCAAGACGCCTTCGCCATACACTTCCACCAAAACACCATGCTGTGTCATACGAGGTGCCAGTTCAACATTTAAGAACGAAATAATGGCGGCCGCCGTCGGGGAAGTGGTTTCGTGGCTTCGCAGGAGCGGCACCTGGTATTTTTCACAGCATTCACGAAGCTCCGTAAAAAACGCCAGGGACTTTGTCACGATAATCACCGGAGGACGTCTGGAAAGAAATGCATCCAAAGAAGCCATGCGTTCAACGGAAGACAGTTTTTTCAAATAACTGTGTTCGCTCTTTCCCATAACCTGTATGCGTTCTTCGTCAAAATAATCAAAGAAACCGGTAATGGCCAGTCCGGGTCTGTTAATATCCGTACTGTAGACAAAAATCTCTTCGGCCGGTTTGGGTAGGTATTCCACCTCAAAACCCAAATCGTGAATCAGTTTGCTCAGCTGTACGCCGTTCTGCTTCTTCATGCCAAAACCTCCCTGCGAATTCATTCTGGATGTAGTATACCATATTGTCTGCGGATTTGCACGATTTTTTCCTTTGTAACCGGACGGATTCCGTATTATAATACGTACAGAAACAAAGGACAGGAACGAGGTCTTTATATGAAAATCATTGCCAAAATATATAACGATTTTCCGACGAAATTCGGGGTTCCCCGGCAAAGCGGTCTCGCCGAAAGTTTGCTTTCCCGAATTGTTTTTGAGCCGGATTATCGCGTACGGGAAGCCTTCCGAGGACTGGAGGACTATTCCCATTTGTGGCTTCTTTGGGAATTCTCGGATGCCGTTCAGGAAAGCTGGTCTCCCACCGTTCGGCCTCCGCGGCTCGGCGGCAACAAACGAATGGGTGTTTTTGCGACCCGTTCCCCCTTCCGTCCGAACCCGATCGGACTTTCTTCCGTCCAGCTGGAACGCATCGATTTCACACCGGATTCAGGTCCGGTACTGTATGTAAAAGGTGCCGACTTAAAAGACGGCACCCCCATTTACGATATTAAACCATATTTGGCTTATACAGACAGCCATCCGGACGCCGTCGGCGGTTTCAGCGATGCAGTCCGCGATTACCATCTACGTGTGCAGTGCCCGCCGGAACTTTTGGAATCTTTTACCCCGGCACAGCAGCAAACCCTCTTAGACATTTTAGAACAGGACCCACGGCCATCCTATCAAAATGAGCCGGATAGGGTTTACGGATTTGCTTTTGGTGGCAAAGAAATCCACTTCCGCGTAGACGGTACAACGCTGGAGGTTACCGACGTTAATTAACCCGAACAATTCTGCGGGCAGACACTTTGTGTGTCTGCCCGTTTTTTTGCAAATAATCCGCCCGAAAAATTTCGGGCGGATTACATTCCGTTTGTGTTTTACTTTGCGTTGCGTTTTTCCTTGTCAACGTATTTAAAATAAGCCATAGTACAAGCGATTGCAACCAGTAAGAACCGGGTCATCCCTCTTACTCCGAACAAATGCGCAACATCTGCATCCGCAGAACCAATGGAGACGATTAGCGACAAAACAAAATCGACAAAAGTTAATGTAAGCGCTATTGCACAAATGGCAGTGGTTTGTTTCTTGCCCATATCTTTCGCAATTCCAAGAAGCAGAAACAAGCCAAAAAGAAGACTATTGGTTAAAACCAGGAAGGAAATGATGACCTTCCCCATTTCCTCGCTCATGGTTGCCGCATTGCCACAGCAAAGTGCCTGAAAATAGACAGCAGAAATGATCATGTACGCCTTGTACGAAGGTGCGGCATTTTTGGAATAACCGCGGAAACAATAATACAAGGCAGAAACCATTGCGAGCAGTGCCAAAGTCGCCAGTATAACGGGGAAAACGCTATCATACGACGTAAACAAAGTATAGATATTCCCTCCGGCAGTAAACAACAGCAAAACAAGCACCATAAAACTATAAATTTTTTCTTTTTTTGTTGGCATAATTTTTACCCTCCTCAAAGATATACTTTGTAAATTCATTATACAATCCCCGGTAGAAATGTCAAACAAAAAACACGTTCCGTTTGGAATGAACAGAAACAAAATTAACCGAGATTCCCCGATTTTTCCATAAGAACGGCCAGGGCGGCAATCGGAGCGGTTTCCGTACGCAAAATACGGGGCCCCATGGAAACGATCACAGCCCCGATTTGCTTCATTCGCTCGATTTCTTCTTCAGAAATCCCGCCTTCGGGTCCCACAACAAAAGAAATGCGACCGTTTTGCGGGCAGACACTTTCACCTAGGGGCTGTCCGCCTTTTTCGTAACACACCAGCACTTTTTCGTTTTCCCAGTCTTTTAGTGCCCGGTCAAACGATATAGGCTCTCTCACCTTGGGCAAAATTCCGCGACCGCTTTGTCCGGCCGCCTCATCGGAAATTTTCTGCCAACGTTCCAGTTTGTTTTGAATCTTATCCCCCGGTTTTGCGATGCTGCGAGACATGACAACCGGAACGATTTCCGTCACTCCCAGTTCCACGCACTTTTGAATGATGGTTTCCAGTTTGTCTCCCTTGGGAAGTCCTTGATATAGAGTAACCTTCACAGTCGGTTCCGTTTGGTTGGCAAATGCCCTGATCACCCGTAATACCACGGTATCTCCATCAAACGCATCCACAACCGTTTCAGCGTCATATCCGATACCGTCACATATCATCAGAGACTCTCCGATATTCATCCGAAGCGATTTTTGAATATGACGGGCGTCTTTTCCGTCTATCCGGACTTTCTGCCCTTTTTCAACATTTTCCAGCGATGCTTGAACAAAAAAACGAGGCATATCAATTCTCCTTCGTCAGTTCTCGAATGACGTAGCCGGCCATCATTAAGCCGGCCACAGACGGCACATACGACACACTCCCCGGCACTCTTTCACCTTCCGGATGAATGGGTGTCTCTTCGGAATACAGAACAGGGAGATGCTCAATGCCACGGACGCGCAGTTCCCGGCGCATCACACGGCAAAGCGGACAAACGGATGTTTTGGCCAAATCGGCAATTCGAAACCCGGTCGGATCCAGTTTGTTCCCGCATCCCATGGCGCTAATCAGTGAAATGTTCTTGCTACTGCAATAGACGGCCAACGCGATTTTTGCCGATACCATATCCACGGCATCCACCACGAAATCACAATCGTCCAAAAAGGAAGGATCCGTATCATCTCCGTAAAATACCACTTTTGCCGTACAGTTGCAGCTTGGAGAAATATCCAAAATGCGATCCCGCATCACTTCCGCTTTCGGCTTTCCGACCGTAGAATGGAGTGCCACCAACTGCCGATTGAGATTCGTCTCGGAAACCACATCTCCGTCCATCAAAATCAAGGAGCCGACACCGGCTCTGGCGAGGCCTTCCGCCACGAAAGATCCGACACCACCAATACCGATAACAGCCACTCGGCTGTTTTGTAAACAATCTACGGCCGTTGCACCGAGAAGTGCTTCTTCCCGCTGTAGCCAATGTGGCGTATCCATCATGTCATCTCTCCTTTGCTGAATGATACGGCAAGACCGGACTTGCCGCCTTTTTTTCCTTTGCAAAGAACCAACCACGGTTTCTCTTTCTTTGTATGGCATAAAAATCGAAGTTCCTTTGGTTCAAGACCGGCTTGACGCATGGCGGTTAATAAATCCGTCAGGCGTTCCGGCCTGTAGCATACATAAAACAAGCCTCCGTTTTTCAGGAGTCTCGCCGCAGACATGCAAACATCCAAGGGCGCTGTTTCATCTGCCGTGAGCCGGGCTTCCCGTCTTTGCGAAGATGCTGCATTCTTCCCGGCATTTTCCATAAAATAGGGAGGATTGCTGACAACCAGATCCATACTTCCCGCAGGAATCCATGGTTCAAGATTGTTCCAGTCCGCCAAAATCGGATGGAGTGACAGCGTATTTTCTCTCACCGTTTGGCAAAGCACTTCATAGGCAGATGGATTCTTTTCGACACAATCAACCATAACCGCCTCCGCTTTTTCCGCCAGTTTCACTGACAAAATGCCGGAGCCGGCACCCAAGTCACATATGTGGTCTCCTTTACAAACCTTCACAAAGGATGCAAGTTCCAATGCATCCCGACCAAAGCGGCAGGTTTCATCCATACACACCAAGTGACCGCTGTCCAGTAACTCTTTTTGATACTCCATTTGTTTCCCTCAAAAAAGACAAAATTGCCGAACAGCTTAAAGCTGTTCGGCAACTGTGTATACTTACTCTTCGGCCGGAGCGCTCACCGGGCAGGTGTCAGCGCAAGCGCCACAATCAATGCAAACAGCTGCATCGATAACATACTGGGAATCACCCTCGGAAATTGCGTTCACCGGGCAACCGTCAGCGCAAGCACCACAGCTGATGCAAGCATCGGAAATTTTGAATGCCATAACTTAGCACCTCCTTCAATTTTTCACCCATATTATATAGTGTTTTTTATAAAAGTGCAAGATTATTCTTCATCCGGTTCTTCCGGTTGCGGATTTTTCGGAATTCGACCTTTTCCCTCTTTTAAAAGCGTCACTTCATCACGGGTAAAAGTCTTCGGCGGAGCATCTTGAGATTTGGTCAATCGAACCTTGAGCTTGCCACTCAGTGTATTCGATTCCACCACATTCCCGGTTCCCTCTGCCGTCTTGACAAATGCTCCGACTTTCGGCGTGATTTTGGACAGTTCTTCGTAGACATCTTCCTCATATTTAAGGCAGCACATCAAGCGTCCGCAACAGCCGGAAATCTTGGCGGGATTTAAGGACAAGCCCTGTTCCTTTGCCATTTTAATGGATACCGGTTCAAAATCCGGCAAAAACTGTTTACAGCAAAACGGCTGTCCGCAGATACCGAGACCTCCAAGTAGCTTCGCCTCGTCTCGTACGCCGATTTGTCTGAGCTCGATACGCATATGAAAACGAGAAGCCAAATCTTTGACAAGTTCACGGAAATCCACGCGTCCGTCTGCCGTAAAATAAAACAACATTTTGCTGTTGTCAAAAGAACACTCAACCTCTACCAAACGCATTTCCAGCTTGTGATGTTCGATGCGTTCCTGGCAAACCTTCATGCCCTCTTCTTCTTTTTTCTTCATTTCCGCAACACGCTTAATATCTTCTTCGGTTGCACGACGAATAACCGGCTTTAAGGGAGCGGATAATTCGGATTCTTCCACTTCACGATTGCCGAAAGCAATTTTACCGAAAGTTAAGCCCTGGGATGTTTCGACAATTACCTCTTCACCGTATGAGAATATCTCTTTTCCGGGATCAAAGGAATAGGCTCTTCCGCACTCTTTAAAACAAACACCTACAATTGTTGCCATATCGTAATATCCTCTCAATCTACCTCTGTTCACCCTTCAATTGCTTTGCGCAATCTGGCACAAAGCAGGGTGTTTTGCAGCACCTGATTCATACGCGAATCTATATATTTTTCCAGTTTTTCCAGTTCATCCATACAAGCCACCACCTGTGTTGCCGTAAGTTTTCCGGCAACTTCCGCAGCTTTTTTCGGTGCTATGGACAACCTGGAGGGTTCTCCTTCCAAAACCGCTAACACATCACGGAGAACTAAGCGGAGTCCCCGTATGACGGAAACCGTTAAATCCTTCTTTTTCAGCATTTTTGCAGACCATTCCAGTAAAGGAAGTTCGTTTTGCATGGAAAGTGCCGCAACGCCTTCCTCCACCAGCAAACGAACCTCTGAAAAATTACTTTTTTTCAAAGATTCCAGTGCCTGGCCGATACTTCCGTCAAACATGGTCAGTGCTGCTTGTATATCCTCCGTTTTGGCTCGTGGACACTGCTCCGCCAAATACGGAACGGCAATATCCGCGGACACTCCCCGAAGGGAAACACAAACCGTTCGTGACTGAATGGTTTCCAGCATTTGGGACCGGCTTTCGCAGGTTAAAACAAACATCAGATGTGCCGGAGGATCTTCTAAAATGCGAAGGAGCACATTTTGTACATCTTCCCGCATCAAATGAGCATCACATAATATGATAACACGTTTTTCCGCTTCATTCGGAATCAAAAAAGCCTGTTCGCGAATTTCACGGACCCGCTTCATTTTGTATACTTCGCTGTCATTTTCCGGAAGAACCATTGTGATATCCGGATGGCTGCCCGCAAGTGCTTTAATACAATCGGAGCACCCTCCGCACGGACGGTCCTCCGGAGAAAACCCACCTGCACACACAGCCGCTTGCGCAATCATTCTGGCCAGTGTTTTTTTTCCGCATCCAACCGGACCTTCCAACAAAAGAGCATGCGGGAACCGCCCGTCGGCGATAAATGCCGAAAGCTGTTTTTTTGCCGTTTCGTTACCCAAAAAGGTTTCAAATGCCATCCCGCTCACTCCTCACCTTATAGATTAACCAATTTATTATACATCACACCCCTTGAATGAGCAAGTGTTTTGACAGGTGCAGCACCAAAATCCTCTTGACTTTTCATTCGAATTGCCTTATTATGAACAAGCAAAATGTGGGGGCGTAGCTCAGCTGGGAGAGCGTTCGGTTCGCATCCGAGAGGTCGAGAGTTCAATCCTCTTCGTCTCCACCAAACGGTCATTGGACGAACACCTACTTCTTTAACGGCGGTTTCGCTGTGAGAATTTCGTTCTGATGTCCTTTATAAAAACACCGTCTTGTTTTCACAAGACGATGTTTTTGTTTTACCTATAATCTGTATAGAACAAATGGAAAGCCCCTCTCAAACAATAGCCAAGGCAAAGATAAGGTTGCCTCCTCGCTGGAAGCGATCGGCTACTCTTGCAGCAAACCGATTTACAACCTGGACGGTTCCGCCAATCTGGAAGCCTCCCGCCGCGTTTCGTTCCGGTTTGTGATTAACCAACAACAAAATCCACCACGTGATGTGTGACGTTTTGATGCAATCCGTCACCACCACCGAACGGAAATAACGACCTATTCCGCAAAAACCAACCCCCCGACACACTCGTTTGAGCGTGTCGGGGGTTTTTCTTATGTTTTCACCAAGTCGCCAACACGATAACCGCCGTGCCGAGCAAAAAGCACACGATACCGCACAGCAAAAAGCCGAAATTGCTTCCGTAGCGGGCTTCGTTCGGGTGGTTTTCGTTGATGAAAATACACTCTTTTTGCCCGACGGCAAACCGCTTGCGGTTTACCGTGGACATCTCCGCTTTATAGGTATACTCCTCGCCGTTGACCGCATAGGAGAAAATCGGCGTGGTGTCGGTCACCGTCCTGCCGCGGAGTTTCACCGACTTGGTCGAAAGTTTGGTCACGGTCGCTTCAATGCGCGTTTTGCACCGCGCGCGGCTGATGGCAAAGGCAACGATTAGAAGCACGCCGATACCGGCTACGACAATGCCGGCGACCATCATCACAGTGTCCATCGTTTACCCCACCTTTTTCCATTCATAGATCCAACGGGTGTCGGCATCGCATCCGCAGAAGAAGATACCTTCTTTTTGTCCTTCACTGCCGGCGCCAAGCTTGCCGGTAACCGTTATGTCACCGCTTTTTTCGTCCTCTTCGTGGCTGCCGACCGAAAGGGTTCCTATACCCTCGGCATTCTCAAATTTCGGTCTGCCGGTGGTGCCGCCAAAGTGAACATCGGGGCTTTCGGTTTTATACCAGCAGGATGCGTCAAAGAAATGAGTCGTATTCTGCCCCGTCACCTTGAGTGTCTCACGAAGGCGGAATTCCTTATCGGCATATATGATTTCCGGCGGTGCTTCACAGGTGGCGGTAAACACTGCTTTTTCATAAGGCCCGTCTTTCCAGATATACTCGCAGGTCACGGTATGGGCGGTTTCCGAGGCCTCACGTGTCGTACGGTAAACCTCGTTTTCCTCGTTATCCTTCTTCTCGATTTCGGTGGCTACGCGCACCCATGCATACGCCTTGCTCGTGGGGACCGGTTTTTTCACAATCCCCTCGTCTTCGAGCCATTTATAGAACTTGTCTCTTTCCTTCGTTCCGTAATACGTCCACTTGTAGACAAGCTCCTCAATAAATTCTTCCTCGGTCATTTTCCCTTTATAGGCACCCATTTGCAGCTCGCCGTCTTTGGTGAACATGCTTTTGATCGTTTCCCGAGTGTTATACAGGGATTTGAGTCGGTCTGCGACCGACCATTGACGGGAATAATTGAACAGATAGGGATTCAGCAGTCCGTCTTCGTCCCATTTTTTAACGAGTTTTTTCAGTTCTTTCTCTTTTTCGGCAATTTTGGTCTCGTTTTTCGCGCGTTCCGCGAATTGCTGTTTCAGCTCCTCTTCCCCGATTCCGCGGGTTTTGTATCGCGCCCAAGCGCCGTGAATGGTCGCATAGACGGTCGCCCAGTCGTCATCCGAAATGTTGCCGTTTTCGTCGGCATATTTCTTAAAAACATACCGATACGTCTCGTCCATCGTGCTGTTCGCCCAAATATCGAAGGACTTGTCCACGAATTTCGCGAATTTTTCGGTCACGTCAATAGCCGGGAAAACCTTCTTTTCGATTTCTTCACAAAGTTTTTTGGCTCCCTGCGCGATATCCTCGGAATCCGAAGCCGCCGTCACCACGTCGATCACGTCGTCCGCGCCCTCCACGCCGAAGCAGAGATTCACAAGGCCGTCCGCCGCCATGGTGGCAAACTTCGTCTTTAAGGTGTCGTAATCGCCGTCAACAGCGGCGGTCAGCATTTCCCCTTTGGAATCGTGACTGATGATATAGCGATACACCTCGCCGCCGAACGACTCGCTGTCGAGCCCAAGCTCATCGAGTGTCTCATTCACCAATTCGCGAATGCCGACGTTCATTTTTCCATCCGCATCGTCTTTTGTAACGATATTGACAGCGGCGCGTTTCGTCCATTCATCGATCAGCACCGATTTATCCGGATGCGCCAGTGCATAAATGCTGTGGTGGGCGATATCAAACGAGGCTTCTTTATCGTTGTACAGCGCCTCCATATCCAACGGATAGTAGTACACGTAATTCTCTCCGATATACATACCCATCAGCTCGTAGTAGTTTTCTTCGCTGACGTCGTCCGGCACAGCGAAGGTCAGCGTCTCGGTCTCATCAAGCGGGCCGTCATCCTTAAAGGAGCGAAAACCCCCGAGAACAACGTCCTCATAGCCGGCGATCCCGTTTTTGCTTCTGGACGGAAGATCGGTGTTTTTGCACCCGGCAAACACGGACAAAATCATCACGCATACCGACAAAAGGCAGAGTACTCTTTTCGCCGGATTGGTTTTCGTCTGTTCGTTTCTTGTACGCATATCGTACCTCCTCAAATTTCGGCTTGCCCCATCGGTGTAACGTCGAATTCGGGGAATGATTATGCCATTTGTAAAAGAAAAGAAGCAGCTCATCGACAGTAGATGTACAAATGCCACTACCTTCCTAACGCCCGCAGCAGATCGTGAGAATGCTTCTTTTGTCAGCATACACTATTTGACGTTATCTTGTCAAGAACGCCCTTTCATCGCAAAAACAGCGGCGGGGAAACTTTGATATAATCCCCATAGAGTAGACACTTGAAATAACAAAAATTTCAAGACTACACTATGGGGGTTATTTAATGTCAAGAAAGAGCCACAAGAACAAAAAATACAGCAAAGAATTAAAACTGCAAGCAGTACAAGATTACATATCCGGAAATGGAAGTTTAAGAGAAATTTGCAGAAGATATGAAATATTGTCAAATAAGCAACTGTGGAACTGGATAAAGGTGTATAATGTTCATAAAGATTTTAAGGAACGGAGTGCCGCCAAAGGAGAAATCTATATGACCAAAGGAAGAAAGACCACGCAAGAAGAACGCGCAGAAATCGTTGCATTCTGCATAGAACACGGCAAAGACTACGGACTGACAGTAGAAACATACAATGTATCGTATCAACAAATATATGCGTGGGTACGCAAGTATGAAGAAAAAGGCGTTAAAGGGCTGACTGATCGCCGAGGAAAAGCAAGGCCGGAAAACGAGCTAACAGAAGAAGACCGTCTTCGTCAGGAAAACAAGATATTGCAGGCAAAAATCAAGGATCGGGAAATGGAGATTGCTTTGCTAAAAAAACTGAGGGAATTGAGAGGGGGCGGTCGCTGAGCGGGGTGCGGCAAGAAGATGAGTATATTGCAGTTCAATACTTGAACAAAACAGAAAAATATCCGATTGAAAAGCTGTGTTCGAAACTACATATATCTCGTTCAGGATATTACAAATGGATGAAACGGACACCGAGCCAAAATCAGATTGTAAACGAACAACTTGTCGAATGGATCAAGGAATATTATGAAGATCAGGATGGTATTCTCGGTTATCGGCAGATGACAATAACGATCAATAGAGAGAAGAAAACACAATTCAACAAAAAGCGGATACGCCGACTTATGCAGATCCTGCACTTGAAATCAGTGTGCAGAAAAGCGAAATACAATTACATTAAATCCACTCCGGAAGTAACTGCAGAGAATGTGTTGAACCGTAAATTTACTGCGGATGCACCAAATGAAAAGTGGCTGACAGATGTAACGGAATTCAAGTACTATGTCGGAGCAGAGATAAAGAAAATCTATTTGAGTGCCATTCTCGACCTTTATGACAGACGAATCGTGGCGTACAAGATCGGAGACAGTAACAACAACGAACTTGTATTCAAGACCTTTGATGAAGCGGTTGCGCTTAACCCCGATGCACATCCGCTGTTTCACAGCGACAGAGGTTTTCAGTACACAAGCAAAACATTTCACCAAAAACTGATGGATGCTGGTATGCGGCAGAGTATGTCGAGAGTCGGCAGATGTATTGATAACGGCCCGATGGAAGGATATTGGGGTATTTTAAAATCCGAAATGTATTATCTGAGAAAGTTTACAGACCGAGAAGATTTGGTTTATGCAATTGAAAACTATATCCGTTTCTACAACACAAAGAGATACCAATTCAAATTGCATTGCATGACACCGATGGAATTTCATGCAGCTTTCGCTGCGTGAAAGAAAAATTCCACCCCTGCTACGCAGCAGGGGTGGAATCTATGATCTTTCAATAAAGTTTTTTGTTTTTTCGTCTGTCTACTTGACAGGGGGCGCATCACTTCCCCGCCGCTTTAATTGTTGGACAATTACGCGCCTAATTCCGTAATCAGCCCTGCGAGATACTTGCGCAGCATCAGCACATCCTTCATGTTCACATCGCCGTCTTCGTTCACATCGGAATTGGCGGCATTGTAGGCCACTTCGATGCTCGCCAGCATCTTGCGCAGCGTCAGCACGTCTTTCATATTGACCGCGCCGTCGTCGTTCGTGTCGCCGAGCAGTTTTTCGGTCGGCTCCACCGCTTCTTTCGATTCGCCACCGAAATAGAACCAGTGCGCATCGAAGACATCGGTGTGTGTATAGTCTTCACCCACAGCAAAATCGCCGCCGTTCAAGAGAACGAGGGGCTTGTCGGCAAAAACATATCCCTCGTCGACCACCAACATACCGCGGAGCGAATAGGATTTCCCCTTTTCAAACATGTCGGTGGAAAGCACATCCACGTCATCGGTATCGTTATGCCAATACAGACTGCCATCGCCGATGCGATAGGGCACGCCACCGGGGACGGTGAGGTTTGTATAGTCGCTCGCTTTGCCTCCGGCAACCGGGTCACAGAAACCGTTGATTTCGATTTTGTCGATAACGGTCGCGGGTTTTTCCACCGCTTCGGTCGGCACCGTCCACACATAAAAGCGCGAGGCATCGGAGCCGCCGATATAGGTTACTTCCCAGTCGATATTTTCCTCGCCGTTGATGGTGATGGTGGGATCCTTCGAGAAAGTATAGCCGTTGTCCGCATCCAGCCACCAACCCACTTCGTAGACGTGACCCGCCACAAAGGTGTCGTTTGCGCCGTCTAGCCAAATGTCTTCGGTCTTATCGTACCAACCGTGCCTTGCCGTTGTAAAGTGGCAGTCGCCCGAGAACGTATAGTCGATATACTCATTGGCTTTTCCGCCGATATACGGGGTTACATCCGCATCGTCAATTTCGATTTTGTCAATCACAATCGGCTCCACCGCTTCTCTCGGTTCGCTCCAAACGTAGAAAATGCCCGCATCGTCGACGACTATTGTTGTGAATTTTTCATCCACACCAACGTCGCCGCCGTTAAGGAGAACTTCGGCATCCTCGGCGAAGATATATCCCGCGTCGGCAATCAGCGTGCAGCCGAGCGTATAGGATTTCCCCGCTTCGAACACATCGTCGTCCTTCAAGAATGCGCCATTGTTGCTATGTTCCCAAGACGGACTATCCTCTTTGATATGATACGGCGCATCCTCGGGAAGCGTGAGGTGAATAAAGTTGCCCGCTTTCCCGCCGACAACCGGGTCACAGAAACCGTTGATTTCGATTTTGTCGATGACGGTCGGCGCGACCGCTTCTTTCGGTTCGCTCCAAACGTAGAAAATGCCCTCGTCGGTGTCATCTCTTTCTGTCCAGGATTCATCAACAGGATACTCGCCGCCGTTAAAGAGCACTTCGGGGGCTTCGGCAAAAACGTATCCCTCATCGGCAACAAGCCAACCACCAAGCGTATATTCTTTGCCCGCTTCAAATATGTCGCCGGAGGACAATGCCTTATTTTCGGCATCTTCAACCCACCACGGATCGCCATCAAAATGATACGGCGCATCCTCGGGAAGCGTGAGGCGAATAAAGTTGCTCGCTTTGCCGCCGACAACCGCATCACAGAAACCGTTGATTTCGATTTTGTCGATAACGGTCAGCTCCACCGCTTCGGTCGACTTTGTCCACACAAAAAAGCGCATGGAGTTTGCTTCGTCGATATACGTGTCTCCCCAGTTGATGTTTTCTCCGCCGTTAATGGTGATGGTGGGGTCTTCCGCAAAGGTATAGCCCTCGTCGGCATCCAGCCACCAGCCCATTTGGTAGATGTGACCCGCCACAAAGGTGTCGTCAGCGCCGTCTACCCACACTCTATCCGTCTTATCGTACCAACCGTGTTCCTCTGCCGTAAAGTGGCAGTTTTCCGAGAAAGTATAGTCGATATGGTCATTCGTTTTTTCACCGATAATCGGCAGTAAATCCACGTCGGTGATTTCGATTTTGTCGATAACGTTCGCGGGTTTTTCCACCGCTTCGGTCGGCTTCGTCCACACGACAAACAGCGTGGGGTCGCCGGTGGCCACACTTGTATTATAGTGGTCAAGCAGAGCGGTCGAGCCGTTAAGGGTCACCGCCGCCTCATCGGAAAACGTATAACCGCTGTCCGCTTTGAAAATACAGCAGAGGTCGTATTCCAAGCCCGCCGCAAAAACATCTCCCGATGTCATACTGCGTCCCACGGTCTCGTTGTACCAATAATGTTCTTGCATCGTAAAGTGGCAGTTTTCCGGCAGAGTGTAATCGAGCCAATCGCCCGCTTTTTCGCCGATATACGGGGTCACATCGGCATCGGTGATGGTGATTTTGTCGATGACGTTCGCGGCGGGTTTTTCCACCGCTTCGGTCGACTTCGTCCACACTAAAAACACCGTTGGGTCGCCGTACACTTTTGTGAAAGAGTCATCAAGCAGAGCGGTCGAGCCGTTAAGGGTCACCGCCGCCTCATCGGAAAACGTATAGCCGCTTTCCGCCTCACAACGCCAGCAAATGTCGTATTTTGATCCTGCCGCAAACACTTCGTCCGCTTTCATATCACTTACCACAGTCTCGTTGTACCAATAATGTTCAGCCACCGTAAAGTGGCAGTTTTCCGGCAGAGTGTAATCGAGCCAATCGCCCGCTTTTTCGCCGATATACGGGGTCACATCGGCATCGGTGATGGTGATTTCGGTAATTGTTGTTTCCGCCGCCGCGAAAATCGGCGTAACGGTCGCAAGCATCGCCACGCAAACAAGAAAGGCGAGCAAGCGGGTTACGAACGTTTTTTTCATAAAACATTCCTCCTAAAACGCATTTTGTGTTCGGGGGGTGGAACTTTGTTAGTTTTAATATAGCATACAAAAACGGAAAGGTAAAGAAAAACCCGCAGGGGAGAGCCCTGCGGGTTTTTGTGTACTCTTATGCGCCTAAGGTTTCAACAAGTCCCGCGAGGTACTTACGCAGCATTAGCACGTCTTTCATATCCACGGCGTTGTCACCGTTACAATCCGCGTTTTGCATATTACAGGAAACTGCCATTCCCGCAAGTTGCTTACGAATTGTCAATACATCTTTCATATCCACAGTACCGTCATCGTTCGCATCGCCGAGCAGCTTTTCGACAGCCGGCAGTTTCGCGGTAATCATCATAATCTGGAAATCTTCCACGTTCGCACCCGGGCAGTCCGCGTAATGGGATTGCAGATTAAAGGTAACGTAATCATCGCCCTCCTCGAACACCTGCACCTCGAGCACACCGCGGCCCTCGCTGTCGAGGAATTTTGTAGACATCGACCAGTCTTCCGACATTCCCTCAACGTCCACGCCGTTTTGGGCAAGAACGGTGATATCCTGCAAGTCGTCGAGCGACTCCACCTCTAAGGTCACGCCGCCCTTCACGCCGATAAACTCTTTGCCACCGATACGCAGATCCACCGTCGTTTCGGTCGGTTCGATCGGCGCGATATATCCGGCGCCCCCCTCGGCTTTCCACGCGTCAAGATCGTCAATCGGGGTCTCGCCTGCTTCATCCTCATAATAGGTGTCGCAGCCCTCGCAGACATAGTAGTCTTTGTAGCCGGCCTCGGTCGTGGTTGCCGGCTTGCCGGTCACTTTTTGGATGTTGTGGCCGATCGAGAAGTAATACGAACCGGCACCGCAGTAGTCGGGATTGTCCTCCGACACGAAGAACGCGATGCAATAGTCACCCTCCTCGGTGGGAACGCCGTCCACCTGCACGAAGGAGTATTCATCCTCCACCAAGTAGTAGAAAATATCCAGTGCCGGTTGCGGATCGAACTCCTTGCCGTTTTCGTCGAACACGGTAGGCGTGCCGATTTCGAGGTCCTCGCCAAACGCAAACGGCTTGCCGTTGTTGATGATGAACGTCTCTTCGTCCTCAAAGGTAACGTCCGCTTTCACGGTAATGGTAATCGGCAGGGACGCGTCTTTCGGAGTCAGCGTCGTGCTTTCACCGAACACGTAGTCCTCTTTCACGTTTTCCAGACGAACGTTTTGAAGAATAAGATAGTCCTCTGTAGTCACGCTCACCACCTGCAAGGTCGCACCGGCTTCGCCGTAGACCGTAAAGGTGGTGTCGGAAACCACATCGCCCTTAATGGCGTTGTTGCCGTCCACGTGGACGCAGGGATACATCTCCCCTTCGCCTTTGGTCGTGCGGAAATCGCCCTCGATCGTGGAGTCGGTCATATGCACGATGACCGAATTTTTGCTTTCGTTCGAGAACAGGTTGCCGACGTTCATCTCTTCAAGATAAATCTCGTCGCAGGCGGATTCCATAATCAGGTCTTTGTCGGTCGTACCGGTAAAGACCAAGTCGAACGTATACACGTGGATACCGTCGGCTTTTTCCTCGTAGGTGTCGGGGCCCTGCTCGACCGGATCGCCGTTATAATAGGTCACCGTATAGGTCGACTCAATCGGCGTCACCGGCGCGATATAGCCGTTGCCGCCCTCGGCTTTCCACACATCGAGGTTTTCAATCGGGATTTCGCCGGCAGCATCCTCATAATACGCGCCGCAGGCACATTCGTAGTAATCCTTGAAGCCGGCCGCGCTTTCGGTCGCCGCCTGACCGTTCACAAGAACAGGAGCGTGCGTGTGGGTCACGGTAATCGTCACCTGACAAGTCACAGCCATAAAGTTCTGCTCGTCCGCAGGCGTAAAGGTCACGCTGTACAAGGTAACGTTGCTGTCCGCCACACCGGGCACGGTATCCGGCTCGGTCCACTCAAAGAGGCCGCCGACCTGCGTGCTGTCGGTGCTCGAAACCTGAACGTAAACGCCGAAAAGGGTGCTGTCCGCAAGCGGCTCGCCATAGTCGATATCGGTCGGCTCAGGTTGGTACTTGATATACGGCGTCCCTTTGGTAATGGCAAATTCCGTCTGTGCGGTTTTTCCGTCCACGGTGATTTGCGCCATATAGTTGCGCGCAAATTTCAGCGTTCCAAACAACGGCAGATACTCGGACTGCCCGCTTTGTTTGATACAATAGACGATGTCCGGCAGTTCCAGTCCCGCGCCCGTCCACGCATCCGCTTCGCCGGCCGCAAAGGTGAACGCTTTGGCGTTCCCGTCATAGGCAAGGTTTTCCGGCGCGGTCAGCGTAAGGGTGAGCGGATTTTCGTCAAACCCGTCGTCGCAGCCCTCCTCGCAGGTCGCGGTAAGCACGCCGCCATCCGCCGCATAGGTGAAGGTGTGGGTGTGAGACACAGATTTTTCTTCTGCCGCAAAGTTGTCGATATCCAGGAAATAACAGTCGAAAGATTTATGCCGGAACGCGATATATACGGTCTTTCCGCCGTACTCTTCTGCGGAAAGCTCCACAGAACACTGTGTCCAAGGATACGCCGCGGTACCGGCATAAAGCTTCTTCATCCCGTTCGGGCTGGTGAGCTCATCGTATTCTTCAGCCACAGCCGTTTCGCCGACATAAACCGTATACGAATCCGGGTAATCCGGATCCTGCGATTGCTCATACCAGCTTATCGTTGCGCCGCCTTCGGGAATCACAAGCGCCGGAGAGAACAGCCAGTTGTCTGCGTCAAAACTTCCGTTTTCATTATCGTAAGACTGCGAAATGGCGCAGTTGCTTTCATCCATGCCAAACCCTTGAACGCCATACTTATTCGTTCCGGTGACCCAGTCCTGACCGTCGCCGTCGGCGTCAATGTTCGTCCAGCCCTCAGCCGTCATATCGGTCTCAAAGTCGAAAGAATACGGCAAGGTTTTTCCGCCGGAAACGGAGACTTCCTCAAACGCCGCCGTCACGTTGACGGGATAGTCGGGCATAGAGAAGGTGTACTTCGTCGTGTCCTGCGTATCCTGCGTCGGGAAGATGGGCGGAGCAAAAGAAATCGCCGACAGCACCGTCAAGCTTTTGAGTTTATAGCCATCTGCCGGATTGACCGTGACCGTTACGGTTTCGTCCTCTTCGGCGGTTTCTTTGTCAATCGTGATATAGCCGTGATTCGTCTCCTTGTCGCCCTCCGGCGCGCCGTTGTTGATGGCGTAGAGTTCACACTCTGACGGCCCATAGGTTCCTTCAACACCAGTAAAAACACAGTGTGTTACAACAATGTTCTCCAACTCATCACCGGCATCACCGGTCATGTTAAACTGTACGACAATGTCATCTGTAGAATACACCAATCTGCATGTCGTAGTGTCTGCCCAAGTTGGATCTTTTTCGGCTTCTGAAAGAACACTTGAAATTAAGACACCATCCGAAAAGGGCGTATTGTCAAAAACCAATTTAGAGCTATCTTCGTCTAAATATAAACAAACATCATCATTTTCGGAATTGTACCAAGGATCGTAATCATCGGTTGGGAAATCAGCCGGGAGAATATCGGCAATGGTGATTGTTTTTTCTTCCGCATAGGACAAGGTGAACGTGTCGTCGCCGTTGTCGGTAAGCGTAAATGTCAAATCCACGTTTCCCGGCACAAACATCATTTCCGACGAGCCGGTGGTATAGTTTTTCAGCGTACCGGATGCCGCGATGACGTAACTGTCGAAGTAATACCACTCCGTACAGTCCGCCGTCTTCATCATTACGTAAGAATCTTCGCTGAATTTCACGGCGAGCTTACCATCGGCATCAAATTGGTATTCACCCGGATTCGCCCAATCTTCCTCTATGCCGTAAGAGCCGCCATTGATGTAACCCGCCAAACAATAGACAGGCGCCTCCGCCAGCGCGAACACCGGCAGGAAAGTGATCATCATCGTTACTGATACGATGATCGCCAAAATTCGTTTTGTCATACTGCATTTCTCCTTTTCATTTTTTACGCAGAACTGTCCTATGGGAAGTGTATCAAAAAAATCAACAAAAAGTTAAATTTTCCCCCCCGTGCTCCCCGCTGGCGGAGGTGCCTTTTTCTTTTTGCGCCGATACAGCAACACAATCGCAACAATTCCGGCAAGAACACCCGCGCCGATGACGATCAGCGCCGAGCGGCTTTGCTCGCTGAAAACCGAAGCGGTAAGCGACAACATATTCACATAGTTTTACGGAACAATCGTCGTGCCATCCACTTTCCAAGTCGTCAGCGTGGCATCCGCCACCGGCGACGTTTTCACAAACTTATTCAGCGCGGTAACGGTGGCTTTCAGCGCACCGGTTTTGGTCGTACCCGCCGTTGCCGTCACCTGCGTGCCGTGCCCGACCGTAGAAGTCACACCGGTGCAAGGCGTGTAGTACACTTCCTGCGTTTTCACGTTACTGCCTGCATCTATCCAACCAATGATAAATCCACGGTTTCCGGTCCCGCCGACCGTACAAGCGGAATAACATCCGTAAATCGACAGCGAGTGGATGCTGCCGACACAGCCGACGATGCCGCCGAAATGCGAATTGTTTACATCACCGCCCGACCCCAACGCCACGCTGCCGAGCGAGGCACAGTTGGCGATAACTGCATCGCCTTCCGTTGCATACCCGGCAATGCCGCCGACAGTCAAGAATGTGCCGGTAATTTTCACTTTCGTGCCTACCACGCAGTTGAAAACGCGGCTGGAATTATGAAGCCATCCGACAATG
>JAZUDZ010000012.1:0-14676 GCA_045639905.1 Acutalibacteraceae bacterium | reverse complement strand
TCATTAACGAGATTCTTGGCAATATGACAAAGTTCTCGAAGATTCCGATAGTCATTCTTTGTCAAAGACTTAACCTGTTGTTTGACAGTCAAATACATAGATGTTCCTCCTTCCCTCAAAATTTACAATGTAAGAATACACCTTTGCATGTGGAAAATTTTCCACATGACATTCACAAAAGGAAAGAAGAACCATATTTCGTTATTGATTCACACAAAAACGGGTGGCATTCATCTCGCCACCTTCACTTCGTTTAGAGGTGGGAGTATTCTGCCGAATTTTTAAGATAAGCATTAGAAAAGACCTTGACTGTAATCAGTCAAGGTCTTTTTCTACATATTAGGCAGGGAAACTTAATTGTCCGTTCGTACCGACTTGAACGCCCCAGCATTCTTCCACCGCATCAGCGGGAGAAGCTTGAACGGTTTCGGCAAAGACTTCTACGACCTGGTAAACGGTTTCGCCGTTATCCCAGGTGTCTGTCACCAGCGTGATGGGACGCGTCAGTAGATCTTCTGTGAAACTGCCCGGTTCGACCGGAGTCTTATAGTAGTAAATATCGCTGTTTGGATCTTTCATCCAGTGTCCGATGTCGTATTCGATGGTGGGAAGCTTCGACGGTTTTCCGACGACACCGCCCATGACGACGTGGCCATCGCCATCTTGCCAATACGAAACCAGATTCAAGCGAATGTAACAGTCGCCGTTACTGCCGTTTTTCACTCGGATCGAAGATTTGATGCCCGTGGAGGCGTCATATTCTTCCGAAACCTCGCAAGTGAGGCTTTGGGCTTCAAACTGCCCGTCTATTTGGGATCCCTGATGACGGAACATATATGCAAGCACGCCAGTCGCTCCCAGGGCGACTATTGCTACTGCGGCAACAATCGTGAGGAGGACGCGTTTTTTAGTTGTTTTTTCTTTCAAAACACATTCTCCTTTCACGCGGTTGCGCCTTTTACGTTCTTGGCGACCGGACTGTTGCCGTTGAGCCATTTGTCATTGACTGCACTGTCGCTGAATACGGCAAGACCCGGGGTGGTAGATGTAACGGTTGCGGTGACAGGTTCGTCAACCCAACGGTGAGACCAGTCATTCTTCTGGGTTACCGTATAGGTGCCGACGGCGATATCTTTGATGGTAACTTCACCGTCACCGGTAATGGTGATATTTACCACTTCACCGGTTTGGTTATTCTTTACTTCATATTGGAATACCTGTGTGCCCATTCCTTGGTTCTGGCTGTTTTCACGGCGCACCGTTAAATCGCCGAATTCGGGATTAAATTTAGCGTAGAAGATGTTACCGGCAAAACCTTCGGTACCGTTAGCAGTTAGGCATGCGACATTCGGGAAGACATAAGCACCTTTGACGTCTACAACAGCTTTGGTGGAATCTTCGTAGGTCGTGCCCATACCTTGCGGGTTTGTTGTCGCGTTATAGGTTGCGGGAATGGTGCAATCTGCATCCACGTACCAGCCGGCAAAGGTGTAGCCGGCTGAGGCGGCCGCGGTGGAACCAAGCAAGGTGGAAGGATCCGAGAAGGTTTCGTTACCGTTACTGACCATACCGCCGCCATTCTTCCATACTTTATACTGCACCGTATACTGAAGCGGTGTGTAGAAGAACACGATATAGTTACTGGCAACACTCGGAGTGATGTCTTTCGTAATGGTTTTGTTGGTAACACAGGTGTAGCCCGGAATATCCGGAGCCGTTGCCGTGTAGGACGTGCCGTACAAGGCGGTGCCGGAGGTGGTATCCGCAAGTACGTGCTTCGGTGTGCCGGTATCGGCAGCGACGGTGGTATAGTTCTCCAAATCGCTGGCGGTTACCGGAGATCCGTAAAGCAAATAATACACTTTGTAAGCATATTCTTCGCGCTGATAGAACAGGAACAGGTCAGTACCGTACATAACCGGCAAAATGGTATACTTGCCGCCGGAGTAGGTGGGCGAGCTTTGAGCCCAGGTGCCGTTTTGCTGTCCACGCACTTCGATTGCCTTGTTTGACACGAGATCGTATCCGGCAAAGTCGATAGGACTGATTTGAGTGTTCAGGTCTTTATCCGAAACACCGTCTACGCGGGAACCGGATTCCTCAAACTTATCCGAGAAGGTGTAGGTACCGTCTGCCGCAAAGTTAACCGCGTAATCGGCGTCGGTCAGCGTGCGGGCATCTTCACCGCTCTTTTGTAACAGGAAGTGGACGGTATAACGGGCGGAACTGGTGTTTTCGGAATAATAGAATGTGATGACGTTATCCGGCGAGGAAATCCACTGACCCGGATTTTCCGGATCGGGAGCAACTGCCAAAACGAGTTGCTTGTAGAAGGCATCCGGAACAAATCCGGAGAATACCTTAAAGCGTTCGGTTACAACGGCGGAGGTAGTGGTGACGGTTCTCGGAGAAGAGAGAGCCGCACCGGTATCGGAATTGATATATCTTACCGTGTAGGAAACATTGGGAACTTCAACGTAGCGGAACGTAAAGGTGTTAATGCGCGGGTCCACCGAGCTTTCCTCAAATGCAACGGTAATTGAGTGGGAGGAAACGGTCGGGAAGAATCGGTTGTTGAAGCCTTCGTACAGCTGGTTGAACGGGTCGCCGGCTTTGGCGGAGAAGGTACGGGTGGTACCTTGATAGGCATAACCCATCGTATCGTTGGCGATAACGCGATGCCAACCATAGGTATCGCCGCCATCGTTTAAGCACACATAGGTGCGTGCCTCATTATTGTAGGTAACGGTTTGCGTCAAATCCGCATAAGTGGCGGAAGCACGGGGCAAAAGATGCAGGAAATTCGTGTCCGTTTCCGCTTCGTCGAGGGCATAATGCACGACATATGGTTGAGCACTGTGGCTGCCCCAGTCGGCAAAGACATTCAAATCACGTGTAACCGGCATATCCAGCGGCGTATAGGCTTTTTTAGAGCCGTTTTGGATGAAGAACCAGCCACCGAAGTCATATTCGGTGACGGAGCCGCCCGGATTGGTTACATGCAGTTTATCCGGGTTCGGAATGGAACCGATGTAACTGCCATGGCTTGTTTCAATGGAATATTCCACATCCGGCGCGGACGGTTTCACGTAAACGAGCGATTCGTCCGGCGTTCCTGCCGCAACGGATGCTTCATAGGCCAGCATATCATCATAGGTTTCAAAGAAACGGACATGGTGAGTCAGTGGTACCCACTTGGCATAGACAGCAAAGTTGCCCGCCGGCATTTTTTCGGTGTCTTTGAGTTCCGAGCCTGCATAGCAGCCGGATGTTGTATACCAACCAACGAACTCGTAGGCGTTTTCCTCTAAGGTTGACGGATACGGAGGTGTACCGATTGCGTCAGCATAAGATTTAATTCCTTGTTCGAACGGGACACTTTGTGACGTGATGATAGAACCGTCCGCATTAAAGATATCAAGGGTATAGTTGTTACGGGTGTAGTACATGTTGACGGTGGCACCGTTTGCCAAAGTATTCGTTTGGGTCGTGGAGGCAGAAATTGCGGTGCCGTTATTGGTCGCAGCATAGGCGGTGAAACCGTCGATGGGGAAAAAGTCTTCCGCACGCGTCCAATAGTTAAAATTAATCTCCAGCGTACCGTTTGTCATATAGTTTTTGTAGTTTTTGCCGCTGTACGTGGTAACGCCGGTTTCGCCGGGCAAGCACTCGATATAGTAGTTGTAATAACGTTTTTGGTTGGAGGACTGAGTGTAGTTAAATGTAATGTTACGGCTCGGCATGACCGCCAAAAACGCAAGACGCTGACTGAGCTGACTGTCGTTTTGCGGAGTCCACGACGCGACCTCGCCGGCTTTCGGATAAACAAGACCGCCGGAGGTGGTGAAGTTCCACTCGTCCACAATCGTTTGTCCGTATTTTGCCTGGATGATTTTAACGATTTTGTAGGTACGGTCGTCGTTATTGTGGTTATGTTCCGGTTTGGTGCAAACAAGACCATAAGGACAATCCGCGGTGTGTACGTGATCTTCGGTATATTCGCATCCGAGACAATCCTTCGTATGAATATGATGGTGTTTCGGGTCGATACAAGCGTAGGCGTTGCAAGTGCCGTCACCGTGAGTGTGGGCTACAAGGCCACAAGAGTAGCAGAAATCAGTGTGAGTATGTTCCACACCACCGGTCGGGCAGGCATCCAGATTACACGAACCGTCGCCATGGGTGTGCTCGGTTTTAGTACAAGTTTTGTCTATCGCAAGATTTGTAATCGTTCCTCGGTTATTATAGGTAATGCGGTTTCCGGTATTGTTGCCGTAATACAACTGGTAATACTGATCATTGATTTTGTAGTAGAGATAGCGGTTATTGGTACCGGCGGTGGAATCGTAATAAAGCGTGATGCCATTTACCAATACGGAAGCAGTGTTGTTAATGGTGACACCGGTGGTGTTCAAGTGGAGAGCGTTTCTGTTATACGTACCGGAAATAGTATAGCACGCCACGCCGTGCGTGTGTTCCTCTTTCGTACAGCAGGCGTTTGTGTGACGGTGCGCTACTTTGCCGCAGGCGTATTGACATGCTTCGGTGTGGGTGTGTTCCTCTTTGCCGCATTGGAGGCAGTCGGCGGTGTGGGTATGCTCCTCAAGACCGCAGGAGGTGAAAACACAGTTGCCATCGCCATGGGTATGTGCCACGCCATGATACGGGCATGCATTCAGGTTGCAGGTGCCGTCTCCATGAGTGTGCGCGACACCACCATTCGGACAGTTATTGAGGTTACATGTGCCGTCATCGTGGGTGTGTGCCGTCAGCGTGCAGCAGGAAGCATCGTGCTGGTGGTGCGTGGTGCAGGTGGTGGTGGCGGGTACGGAATTATAGCTGTTGTTGCCGGGGTTCGACAGTGTGCCGGTAAACGAGATGCCGCCGATCGAACCGGAGGTGTTACCGCTGGTGTTACTAATGTAGTACCACGTATCGTTGACGTAGAAATAGTTGTAATAGGTAGTAGACATGCTGAATGTTCCACGGTGAGCATAACGATAAATCGTGCCGTTTACCGGGTTGTCGATTTCGTCGGTGTAATCCAAGTTGTTGGTGGAGAGGTTTTGGCTTGTATAGCAGGCACGGGTATGCGGTGCTTCCAACTTGCCACAGGCATAGCAGACAGCGGTGTGGGTATGGTCCGGCTGACCGCATTTTTTGGTGGCGGTGACGGAGGTGACACCTCCGTTAGAGCCGGGATTCGACAACGTGCCGTCAAAGGAAATACCGCCGATAGTACCGGTCGTGTTACCGGAGGTGGTGTCGATATAATACCACGTGTCGTTAAAATAGAAGAAATTGTAATAGGTTGCGAAAGTATCGTATCTACCGTTACGATAACGATAAATCTTTCCGTTTTCCGGATTTTGAATTTGGGAAGCATAGGAATCAATATTGCCGTTGGTGGTGGAGAGGTTTTGGCTTGTGAAGCAGGTAATGTCATGCAAGTGTGCCGTACAAGTCAAATAGTTACAATCCGTGCCGTTGTGGACATGTACCGGTTTATCGCAGCAGGCGCTCGTGTGGACGTGCTCTTCCTTGCTACAGCAGTCGTTGTCGTGAACGTGTTCGTCCAAGGCACAGCAAGTGTCGTCGTGGGTATGCTGATAGCCGGCGGGGAATCCGCAGGAATAGCAGGCATCCGTGTGGGTGTGTGCTTCTTTATCGCATTCGAGCAAGCAGTCCGCCGTATGAGTGTGCTCCACAAGCGAGCAGCATGCCTCAGTGTGCGGAATTTCTTCTTTGCCGCAGTCGTAGCAGTCTTCGGTGTGGACGTGTTGATTACAGAGATAACCGTAGCAATCATCGGTGTGGGTGTGGGCCTCAATTTGGCAGGAAACGCCGGAATCACGCAAAGTGATAGAATACACATTGCGGCGATAGTAGACATTTACGGCGGAAGAGCCATCGCCCTCAACCAGCACATTACTGTCGGCATGACTGTAGTAGAACTGGTTGTAGTCACCGGTTTTAAGCGATGCCGGGAGCTCGGTATACGGAACAGTTTGGGTTACGTAGTTGTCGCCGTTCTTATAAATCTTCATGGTACTGCCGCCGACGGTGGAGGAGGACACGGCATAAACCGTGTCGGAGCCCCAATAGGAATAGCCGTCATCGTTGGCGTTTTCTTTCCAGTAAATGATGTTAACGTTGGAGTTGGTCACCGCCCACAGCGCTTTGTAGGCGACCGTGCGTGCAGCAATGTTGCCGTTAAATGTATGGGACGTAGAGGTGCCTTCATCGGCCGTGCCGTCACCGTAGGAATCAACAAAACGATGGGTGGCATTCGTATACACCGTACCGTTCGGAGCTGTATAGTTTCGGGTATAGGCAGACGGGCTGCCGAGATCGACATACTGAGCGGCGGTCAGGGTTTGCGTGCCTACCTGTGTCTCCACTCCGCCGACATTGGCGTAGACGTTGAATTCATACGTGGTGATTTCATCCCATCCCTGGAAGACATAGCCGGGGCGGGTTGGCGGTGTTACAACGAAGGAGGCATCATAACGGGCATAAATCGGCTCAACGCCGTAGCCGCCGTTGTTATCAAATTTAATGATGTAGTAGTTGCGGTCGAAATAATAATCGAAAACGGTGGAACCGTCGGCCGCGACGGATTCCGGATAGTGATAGAGGGCGGAGAAACCGAAGTCTTCGCCGGGCTCGACACCGTAATAGTCGTAAACCGGCTGCTCCAAAGTATCGTCACCGACAATGGTACCCGTTTTGGCCATACCGGTAAAGGAAATGGCGGCGTTCTGGGTATATTCATCGTCGTTGATGTTTTGGAAATAGTAGCGCACGGAATACGGGACATCGATACTGACATAGTAAACGTTGTAAACGATGTCCTGAACGGGGCTTACACCATAGTCATAGCTGACATAAATGGAGTTGGCTTCCGTGGTGGCGTGTTCCTGAATAATGGCAGCGGAAATGGCGGTGAGCCATTCGGAATCGGTTTCCGCCAAAGAAGTGTCATTGTCAATATAGGTATCGCCCGCCGCGTTATACGTATACGTACGCTCTTCGCCGGCATGCGAGGCGGTAATGACATCGCCGTCCTCCGGCATGGGAGCACCCTGCTCGCCGATATAATAAGGGGCAAAGCCGATTTGTGTCGGGCTTAATACGTTTTGGCTGTAACTGGATGTAACCAGTACGCTGGCGGTGTACGGTGCATACACCTGACGGGACGGATCGTCCGCACTCAGGTAGTTAATGGTAATATTGATGTAGTCGGGATTTTCGGCACCGACCAAAGCCGGTTTGTTTTCAAAGAGAGAAAGCAGCGGAGCCTTTTTCGAACCGGCCACCGGTTTCGATGCGGAGGTTTCGGTGACTTTCACGAGAAGCGATTCGCTGACCAGCAGATTGCCGTCCGAATCTTTGGCGGAAACACGCATGGACGCCACACCGTTATCATACAGTGCGGACATAACCACGGCATAGGACAAACGGAAATGACGGTCGGTGGCATCCTGAATGTTTGCCCACTGGTTTTGATCGCGGTCCACCAGGATCTGCCACTGAACATCGGAAACGGCAAGTCCCTTTGTCGCAACCGATAAATCTTTTTCGGTATCCATCGGAAGAATAACATCCTGAACTTCCACGCCATCACACAAAATGGCTAGGTCGGATGTGACAATCGGTGTTTGATTTCCGATGGAGGCTGTCAATAAAGTCTCGTTCGGGTCGGCTGTGTTGGTAAAGACACTGTCGACGGATTGAGGCAAAGCAATAGAGGTCAACGACAGCGAACAGAGTATGGCCAGGGAGACAAGCATCGACAATGCGCGCTTGTACAGGCGTTTCGTTTTGTTCGTCATATCGCAGACCTCCTTTCGTGTAATTTAGGGTTTTAAAAAAGTCAGATATATATGTTGTGTGTCTTTACGGAATCCCATGCCGCCGTGGCATGTTCTGCCTCTGTCGCATAGTCGCCGAATCCGTCAAGCTGAACGGCGTAGGCATCAAATGCAATTTGAAGTGTTGAGGGCAGTGCCTGGATTTCCGTGCGGGTGAATGCGTCACCCACCGTGATGCTGCCGTTTTGTAAAACCGGTTTGGCATCCAGTGCCTCGTTCGCATCGGTAATCGTATAGTAAACGGAAGCACCGTTGTCCGTTTTTAAATATGTCCATCCGGAGTCCACCGAGAAGTTGATGGTTTTGCCGGAGACCGTGCCGTATTGATACGCGTAGTTGCCGGTTTTCGTGAAGCTGTTGGTGGTGACCCGCAGGAACACGTAGCAGGCTGCTTCCGAACCGCCGAAAGAAATGGAAGTGTCCCGGTGAATCGTTGCGCCGGGTGCCAAAAGCATGGTATGGGTGTCCGGATCGGTAAAGACATCGTCGTTATCGTTGATGGTCAGCTTTTCAAACTTGATGACACGGGCGGGAGAGTTCGTAGAGCCGGTGCTCACGTAACGGGCAAAGATGCCGGCCAATAAACAGGTAAGCAGAACGACAAGACACAGAAGAATACCGGCAAGCCGAAGTGATAAAATGCCGAGCGGTTTTTTCGTGGTTTTTTGTTGTTCCATCGTTCTTCTCTCCTTTCCGTGAACAATTTGCTGACGCAATAATTAGGTAATACTTATTTATTATTATATATATAATTCATAAAAAGTCAATACGTTATTTGGAAAGACAAACTTTAACCAAAAATAGTCCGAATTTACAACTAAATCAAAAAAGAAGCCACCTGCACCGCCGGGGGCGCAGGTGGCTCACTGTTGTGTTTAGGTTTCGATGGTGGCAATTTTGTCAAGGACCCGGTCAACCGTTTCCAAACATTTTTTGGAGGCGTTTTCCAGTTCCGCAAAGAATCCTTCCGCACCGTCTGCCAACCCGTCCGAAACGGCTTTGAACAGAATGCACGGGACCTTATTTGTATCGCAGGTCAGTACGATTCCGGCGGATTCCATATCGCAGATGTCGCCGCCGAAGGTGTTATGCAAGTAGGTTTTTTCTTCGGCCGTACCGATGAATTTATCACCGGAGCAGCAGGTTACGAGCGTGAGATTGTCATCCAGCATCAGGGTTTGTTTTACGAGTGTTTCGCTGGTTTTTATATAAATGGAGTCATACCCGTCCACCTGGCCGACAACCATCGGCAAAAACTCGGTGCAGTCGTATTTGTAGTGCACCACTTTATCCACCAAACAAACTTTGAGTTGTTTCATTTCCGGTGTAAGACCGCCTACGACACCGAAGTTGATAATCATGGAAACGTTACATTTGGAAATGAGGAACTGACAGGCGGCGGCTGCCGCACATTCTCCCATACCGGACTGAGCAATATAAATGGAATAGTTGTCCCGTTCCACCAAAAACAGCTTAAATCCGGCGGATGTCCCGATTTCCTTACAGTTTCCGTATCGCTCGAAAATGGCGTTCATTTCAATGGCGACGACAATGCCGACACGGCGTTTCCCCGTGGGGGCGTCGCTTAGTTTATCCCGAATATTGGAAAGAAGCAGATGACCGCAGGTAAGGGAATCATCGTCCTCGTTTTTCTTGTCCAAATACACCACAACGTCCCAGCCGATTTCCAGGAACGATTGTTCAATGGGGGCGAACACGTCATAGGTGTCGTATTCGCTGGTTACGTTGAATCCGTTGTCCTGGGCGTTAAAGGTGTTGTGAATCGGCGTGATTTTGATTTCAAACTTGTTCTTGTCAAACAGTTTGTCGATGACCAGAGGGTCGATAACGGTATCCTTTGTGACGGGGAAATTCAAACGATATTTGCTGCCGTTTGGCATGGGAAGCGATTGGGCGATTTCCGCAATTTCCGACAGAGACAGGGACGCATTTTTATACAGCATATTGCGGGCCGCTTCATCGGTGGAGGAAATACTGAACTGGAGTTCTGCATCTCCTTTGTACACTTCGTTTTTGATTTTGCAGTATCTCTGCAAAAAGGCGGTGACGGCCGATTTATTTCTAGGAAACATGGTGGAAACAGCCGGTACGACTCTCTCGGCATCCACCTTGGACCGAATGAGATCTTTCAGTTCAAATTCAATGAAGTCCAAAATGTTTTCATTGAGGGTCGGTTCGCCCATTCGCATAAAGTCCACACCGAAATACTGTGTATGGGTGGAGCCGACGTTATCCATGATGGTGTTGATTTGATAGCGTAAATCATCCGGCGATGCATTGCCGTAAAAACCGAAGCCGGGGCAGTCGCAGAACAGACATTTCATGGGACAACCTTTTTGGTTGGAAAGGACTGTATACCACGCTTCCTCATAGGAGGCGACGATCGGTTTTTGCGCATTTTCGAGGCTAAATCCTCGTTTGTCGGATTTGATTCGGTATTCCTGTGCCTGTCCGGGGAACGAAACAAACTCAAGCTGTTTCTTTTCGTCGATAAAAACGGTGCCGCTGGGTTTTTCGATAATTCTGAGCCCCGCGTGTTTTTTGCGAAGGGAACTCATAATCCCCATGGCAATAAAGGAGAGAACGGTCAAAACGGAGAAGGCAATGATCGCATAAAGGAAGATGGATTGCCATATTTCCGTCAGGGATTTTTCTTTGAAGGCAACGCTGCAGATGATGGCAATTGCCGCAAAGACAAGAAGCTCTATGCCACTGGTAATCAAAATGATGATTTCGTTAAAGGACAGCTTTCTTTTTCCTTTATGAATCTTTTTCGAGTAAACGTAGTCAAAGAGCGAAAGCATCGGCAGACCGAAAAAGACGCAGGCGGTAAAGTCGTTGAGGCCCGCGAAAAAGGCCGTGCGCAGGAAAGCCGTTTTTGCGACAAGCCACTGAATGCATCCGACATCCAGACCGATATAAATGGAGTTGACAAGGGATATTAAAATAAAGACAAATACTTTTTTCGGATTGTCCAGACGCGTTATGTGTGATTTACAGCCGATAAAGCGACGCCACAGGAAATAGGGGATAAAACCATATAGGATCTGTGACGGAAATCCGAGCAAGGCTGTGGTAATGCCCCAACCCGCGGCAAGATCGGACAGAAAATTTCCGAAGGCACAGCCGAGAATGGCCGGCCACCCGAATGTGATTCCCAAGACCGGATTAAGTGCTGCGGAAATACGCACGCTTGAAACATCAAACGCGAGCAAGTATTTGTTGGCAAACAGTGTTGTCAGAAAGAATACGGCAAATGATAGAAAGAAAATAAGCCACGTTTTTTTATTCGGTGTTTTTTTCATATTTTTTCCTCTGTGCTTCTTTTGTTTTTCTTTGTCTGTACTTTGCAAAAGTATACCACGAAACAAGCGGAATCTCAATGCCGAAGAGTTTGTTTTGGATATGTTGCAGTACTGCCGAGAAAAAATATATTTTTTTGCAAAAAATGTCCAAATACGCGTAAGGCTTTTCCCAAAGGGCGGCGCAGGACAGGGATCTTGCCTCGTCCAAGAGGGGGGCATCAGCTGCCGAGGTGCTCGATGAGGTTTGCGAGAAACTTACGCACCTGCAACACGTCTTTCATATTCACCTCACCGTCGTCGTTCACATCGGCGGCAGTTTCGTTGATCGTGGCGGTGAGGCCGGCGAGATATTGGCGCATCGCCAGCACGTCTTTCATGTTCACCGTGCCATCATCGTTTACATCGCCGTAACCTGGCTCAGTTTGGACCGCATTGTAGAAAAGCCCATAGCCGCGTGCGTAGGCGAGATCCTCGCCATAACTTCCGCTTGCACGTTCAAACGCGGGGATGTTGACTGGCAAAACGCCGCCAGCGCCAAACACGCCGAAGGCGACCTCGACACCTGCCGGTATATTGGGACCACAAGCGGTCACGCTTTCAGTGATGCCGCTGCTGCGTACCTCGGCGGGATCCAGATCCGATCCGATACAGCCGTAGACAGCAAGGACCGCATCCGCTTCTGGATAAAATTGAACGTCGTATGGCAGGCTGGATGACATAACGATCGTCTTTTTACCGTGTTGAGAGGCATATTCCAAAAAGGCGCGCGGGCCCGCGTAAAACCAAGTGTTGTCAACGACGCGAGATAGGTTTTTGATTTCCGAGTTAATAAACACGGTGTCCGCCCAATCGAGATTCTCCCGATAGGAAGATAGATTATAGGGAGAACCCATATCTTCATAACGCACCACCTTGAACTCTGCGCCCTCGGGAATAAGGCTGGCTTGTGCAGCGCGGTTACAGCCCATAACAAACGAGGAACACTCATCCTCATAGGGGGTCAGCATCAAAACTCGGCTGTTTTTTGTGAGTTTCAAAGGCAGAATGCCGTTATTTTCGACGACCGTGACCGACTTTGCTGCGATCTCATGTTCGATGGAACGATTTTCTGCACAACCGACAACAGACAGCGCTTTATTAAGAGAAAACGCGGCGGCATTGTAATTGAGGACACCGTGTTTTGCCTTCACCGTCAGTATCCTACGGCAGGCATCGTTGAGCCGGGATTCGGAGATCTCGCCGCGGTTGACGGCGGCAACGACCCCCTCAATAATGGCATCCAGTTTGGGGATTTCTTCCAAACAATGCACGCTTGTCGGCATACATATCAGGTCGACGCCGGCATTGATGGCGTTGATGACTGCTTGCACCTCGTTCCAATAATCGGTAACACCCGCCATATTCATCGCATCCGTGCAGACGATTCCTTCAAAGCCGAGTGTCCCTTTCAAGAGTCCCGTGATGATGTCGTCAGACATAGTGGCGGGTAAGCATTCTTTCTTGCCGGTCTTTTCGGAAACCATCGTGTCCTTTTCAAGTTGAGGGTAGAGGATATGCGCGGTCATGATCATATCAATGCCATTAGAAATCGCCATTTTATAGGGGGCAAGTTCGTTATTCGTCAGCACATCAAGCGACTTGTCGACCGAGGGAAGACCGTAGTGGCTGTCCGTTGCGGTGTCGCCGTGGCCAGGAAAGTGTTTGGCACAGCCAATTACATTGTTGTCCGACATCCCCTCGATGCACCTCGATGCCATCGCGCCGACGATGGCGGCATCGTCGCCGAAAGAGCGCAGACCGATTACGGGATTATTTGCGTTGTTGTTGACATCTACCACCGGGGCAAGCGAAACATTGATTCCAAGACAACTTAATTCGCTGCCGATGATCCTGCCCGTCTCATACGCATAGCTACTGTCTCGTGTCGCGCCGAGCGCCATATTTCCAGGGAGTGCTGTGCCAGAGCCTAAACGATAGACGTTGCCGCCCTCCTGATCGGTGGCAATCAACAGCGGAATACCACCGTCACACATCGCCGCATCCTGCATCGCCAGGGTAAGCGCAAAGGTGTCCTCGGTGGTCTTGATGTTATTGGCAAAACAAATTACCGCGCCGAAATCATAGTCTTCAAGGATCCCGCGCACCTCGTTGTTCATCATCGTGAAGTCGGTGGCGGTCTCCTCGCCCGCGGATTTCCATTGTCTAAAATCCATCATAAACATCTGGGTGATCTTCTGCCGTAGGGACAAATGGCGTAGGTAGTCGTCCACAGAGGAACTCGCCTCGGCAGGAACAACCAAAAGCGTACATACTATAATACTTACCAAAAGGAACGATACGATTTTTTTCGCCATTTTCGATAACCTCCTGAATTTTCGTGGTATGTGGATACCTGTAGTATAGAAAACGTTGAATAGCAAGTCAAGGCACAAAGAACTACACGCTGATGAGTGAGAAGATACCAAACCTGACGCTTGAAAAAATCTCCGTTCAAAGGAAAGCACCTTGGGGCGCCCTTTACAGGTAAAAGCAAACCCCATCTCTCGGAGCAATCCGGGGGATGGGGTGTTTTTTGGTTTTTTCCAAGATTAAATCAAGATTTCCCATTTGCCGTAGCGTTTGCCGTTCTCTCTGCGGACATAGTTTTTGTCTTGCAGAGATTTCATAATTCGTTTTACAGTTGCAATGGATTTTCCTGTTGCCTCAACAAGCTCTTGCTGCTTAACGTTCGGGTTGTTAGCTATTATCTTTATGACTGCCAATTCTTCCAAAGAACAGTCCAAAGTATCAAATTGATACTTTGGAACTTTTGGCGTGATACTTTGAGAAGCGTTTTCGTCCACATAGTCAATATGAAGATAACGGTTCTTCAGTTCGTGGCCTGTGCCGAGAAGAAGATTGCCGAAGAACATTTCCAAATACTTCGTTGTGGAATGAATGTCGTTTTGCAGGTCATTAAAATTGGCTCTGACAAGCGCATTACGGAAGAACCACGAATTTTCTTTGAACGCATCATTATTGGCACGGAAGCCGAATGTTCTCACATATTTAATCGTGAACTACCCACCACTTAGTTAACACTTGAAGTGGGGGCTTCTAGGAGCCATTTGGCTCCGTTTAAGAAGTTTGGTATTTAAGTTTCCACCTGATTTCAGGCCACCCTTATTCTTACAGGCGTGTCCACATCGCCTCTATCGTATAGGATTCGCAGATCCACAACGTTGCTTTTTCTCGTGATATTCAGTGCACCGTTCACATCGGCATTTAAGATTTTTCCATCGGATGTTATGTAGAGTCCTCTGTGCTTTCGTTTGCCACTGAATTCATAGTTCTGTTCTTTGTTTTTGTCATAGGTCGGGATGTAGTCTTTGTCCCAAAATGATGCTTTGGACGTATAACTTTCTTCCTGTATAAGGTGGTGCGTTAGATGTAGTTTAGAAGTTATGTTTCGACATTCGTCATTTTTGTGGCAGGAA
>JAZUDZ010000011.1:0-12268 GCA_045639905.1 Acutalibacteraceae bacterium | reverse complement strand
AAAGAGGATGTGATATTGGTTGTATCGTTGTCGATCTTTTCGTTAAAGACAAGCATACCGTTTTGGATACTGGCCGGAGAATCGCCCAGTGTCCATCCATCGGCAGAACTGAAGTCACCGTTCACAATCAGGTTATCACCTGCAAGCGGTGCTTTGGTCGGAGCTGCTGTGGTCGGGGCTGTTGTCGGCTGATCCTGAGACTCCTGAGACTCCTGAGACGGCTGAGTCGGCTGGGATTCCTGAGAAGCCTGGGACGGCTGGTCCTGAGACGGCTGGTCTGAGGAAATATCTTCCGATACGTCGGACGGAACGTCAGACGGCTGGTCGCCCGGGAAATCTTCCAGATCAATCATGTTCGCCACGTATTTACGGATGGTCAGGACGTCTTTCATGTCCAGTTCCCCGTCGCCGTTGGCGTCTGCACGTGCAGTATCCAGTTCACCCGGCATACCCGCCAAATATTTGCGGAGGATTAAAACATCCTTCATATCAATGCTACCGTCACGGTTCGCATCGCCGCGCTTTTCAGCGAGAGCAGGAATGGCGGAAACTGCTACCAGCACCAAAATCAGTGCCAGCAAAATGGCAAGTTTCTTTTTCATAGATTACACTCCTTAATATACTTACGGTTTAAACCCCGTATTTACAAATTATTCAAAAAATACCAATTCATCTAGCGAATCCACTAATCGTTCCAAATACTGGCTACTGGTAAGCGGCCAGTAGAAACCAAGTCGATACAAAGCATTGGTTGTGAATTTTGTGTCGGAACTGACACGAACACGCATTTCCAATAATTGCGACTCTTCCGCGTCCTCCGTATATACCAGTGTATCGGTCGGAGAGGAATCCGTTTTATTCATGTAAGCAATGAACCCGGTAAAAGATGTCAAATCATCTTCATTCTTTAATGCTTGCTTAAATCTTTCCTGGAAAACATCACTTTCCACGATATCAATATGAATTCCTCGCTGATTCAGTGCATGGACAAAATATCCATATTGAATCTCATTGGCATTTTTTGCATGAAACACCGTAAATTCATCCGGCGTCCCCGCTAATAATACCACGGCTTTGGCGGTAAAATCAATAGGCGAGAACTCAATCTTTGCGTCCATCATGTCAACCGGATAACATCCCAGCTTTACGTAACCGACAAACTGCTTTAAGAATCCGCTTGCCTCTGCATTGATTTGGAATTCGCTGTCTTCTTCACGTGCCATCAAATTGCCGAGACGAATGATTTTTCCGCGAATTCTTCCACGAGAAATGGCATCAATAATCGCCTGTTCAGCCAGGTACTTCGAATACACGTATTTGTTTTCCAGCGATTGACCGATATTCAAATGATTCTCACGGAACACAAAGTCAGACGGGATGTTTCCGTTCACCGATTCACCGCAAACAGACAGAGAAGACATTTGGACCAGTTTCACGCCGGTCTTTTCAGCAAACTGAATCAAATGTTCCACACCGGAGAAGTTGTCACTCAACAGACTCTCGCTCTTATCAAAGTGTTTGACGTTGGCCGCACAGTTTAGAATTGTATCAAAATGATAGGCAGATAGTTTTTCTCCAATATCCTCGTCTGAAAGATCCCCGTCAACCACTGCCACGCGAGAATTGTATTCTTCCAAATACCAGTCCTCGAAATAATACACAATCTGCATACGGAATCGTTCATAGGCGGACATTCCGTTCTTGTTGCGAACCAAACATACGACCTTTGCATCGGTATTATTAATCAGTTCTTTAAAAACATGACTGCCAAGGAATCCGGTAACACCTGTCAACAAAACATCCCCAACCCCGTCGTTACGGATGTTTTTCAGGTTCTCCATGACATTATAGTCCAGTGCGGAATAGTCATATTTCGCTTTTTCTTCACCGGACGGTGCAAAAATATCGGTTTCTTTCCCACCTTGAACAAAAGCCGCCAGTTTCTCGGGTGTTGAATTTTCAAACAGGTTCTTAAAAACGACCTCATAACCGGCGTTTTCACATTTCACGACGGCTTGAACAGCGGAAATGGAAGTACCTCCTATTTCAAAGAAGTCATCATCTGCATAGACCTTATCCAGTCCCAGAACTTCTTCAAAGACAGAACAGAAAATCTCTTCCACCTCATTCGAGGGCTCTTTCCCGACACCGGCGCTCCTCTTTTCGGGAACCGGTAATTTACGTTTGTCAACTTTACTGTTTGCATTAAGCGGGATTTCATCAATCTGCATTGTAACAGCCGGCACCATATACGGCGGCTTTTCTTTTGAGATATAGGCATTCAGTTCGTCAATGTCGATTGCCGTGTCCGCTACAATATAAGCAGCAATAAACTTGCCGCCGGCAGGATCGTCAAAAGCTTGGACCGTTGCGTTCTTTATTCCTTTAAAGTTTCGAATCACCTGCTCAATTTCCGTAAGTTCCACACGGAAACCACGAATTTTCACTTGTCCGTCCCGGCGACCGATAAAGTCATAGTTCCCGTCCGGAAGGAGTCGAACCACATCACCGGTACGATACATTCTTTCATATCCTTTTTGATGAGTAAATGGATTTGCCACAAAAACTTCTGCCGTTTTGTCCGGCCGTTTATAGTACCCACGCCCCACTTGATGTCCGGCAATACAAAGCTCACCGGCCGCACCGAAAGGAAGACGATGGCCATACTTATCGGCAATATACAACTTTGTATTTTCACCGGGCTTTCCGATAGGCTGAACACTGCCGTTGTCTTTGACAGCATAATGGCAAACATAGGCAATACATTCGCTGGGCCCATAGCCGTTTAGAAATGCCATTCCGGCAGGTGGGTTGAAGGGAACCAGTTTTTCACCGCCAACCATGAAGTGCTTCAGTGTCTTGCAGGAAGTAGAAGAAGCAAACATACGGCCGACCTGTGTGGTCATAAATCCATGCGTTATATTATGACGGCAGAAAAACTCATCCAATTTAGGAAGATCCAAACGAATATCCGTCGGAATAACAACCAGTTCCGCACCTACAAGCAAAGTGCAGAAAATATCCATAATGGCGGCATCAAAACCAAAACTTGCGTATGTTGCATTCTTTGATTGTTCTGTCATACAAACATTATGTGCATGATTATGGCAGAAACTTACCACGTTTCGATGCTCTAAAATGCATCCCTTAGGCGTCCCCGTTGTACCGGACGTATAAATAATGACAAAGGCATCCGACGGTTTCACCGGCTTACGGAAACCAAAACTCTTCGGTAGGGAAACAATTTCATCCGTATACAAGGTATCCCCTTGGTATTCATCCAACAGATTGATCAAATCCCGGTCGGCAATTAGATATTTTGCTTCACTATCCTGAACCATAAAGTTCAGCCGTTCTTTTGGATAGGTTGGATCCAGCGGCTGATAAGCAGCTCCTGTTTTTAAAATGCCGATAGAAGCAATGGGCATATACTCATTTCTGTCGATAAGCACGGACACCATATCTCCGGAACCGATTCCTTTGCCAACCAAATAGGCCGCCAAGTTGGTCGTGATTTCGTCCAATTCCCGATATGTATACGTTACATTGCGATAGGTTATGGCTTTTCTGTGAGGGAATTTATCAACCATATCGCGGAAGATATCCACCACGCTTTTCTCTTCATCATATGCCACTTCCGTTGCATTTTGAAGATCCATCTTTTCAAGAGAAGCGGCATCCAGCAAGGATACACCGGCCAGATTTTCACAGATGAGGAAATTGGAAACCGCCATATCAAAAGCACTGATTAAAGATTTCACAAGTGCTTCACTAAACAGAGCATTGTCATAATCCACCGTATACCGGAAAGCCTTATTTCGCACCGACACCTGAATGGCAATTGGTGCTTTGTCGTCCTCCAAAACAACGGGGATTTCCTGCGACGGCTTTCCGCAGAACTCATCAAAGGCGAAGCTTTCACCTTGATAGATGAACATCACGTCACTCTTCACGCCGAACTTGCGGCTGATTTCCGCAAAAGAGTAAATGTCATTCGACATCGTATCGACCAACTGAGAAGCAATGGATTTCACGTAGATTTCCGGAGCAATCTCGTCAACATGACAAATTACCGGAAGCGTTTTTACAAGCATGGAAACCGTACGTGCCGTACGAGAATCTGAACGACCATTATATACCGTCACGAATTCGGCATAGTCCATACAGTTGAATTTTGCGAGGACAAAGCCAAAAGCGGCGCACAGGAATCCATTGACACTCAGCTTCTTTTGTTCGCAGAATTCTTTTACTGCCGCAAAATCGGCCGCATGCTGAATCAGTTCAAAGTGACCACTGTCATGGGTGCTGTCTTTTTGCAAATCCGATCCGGGCAGAAAATCAGTATCAAACCCATCCAGCAAAGTTTCGTAATAGCTTTCTGCTCTGGCAAAATCATCGCTTTGGCGTTTTTTCTGCTCGGTAAATGCCATATCAAAACCGGAGAATGTCTCCGTTTTTAGTTCAAGGCCTTGATAGGATTTCGAAATATCATCAAGCAGGATGGCCATACTGGTTCCATCACTGATAATGTGATGCATATCCAAATACAAATACAAACCATCTGCTTGAATCAAGCAAACTCTGAACAATCGACTATCCAAAAGAGCAAATGGCTTTACCAGATTCGCACAAATCTCTTCAATGGAAAACCCGGAAATCATTTCAATGTCTTCCGATTTCAAAAGACATAAGTCCTCTGTCTTTTGACAGATACTGCCATCCTTATTTGTATACAACCGTGTACACACAGCCGGATGAGCTGCGACCGCCTTTACAATGGCATTCTTCAGCTGTTCAACATTCAGTGTCGAATCCAGCTTTAATAAAAGCGGAATATTGTAAACCGTACTGTTCGGTTTGGACATGCATTCAACAAAGATACCCTCTTGTGTCTTTGTCAAAGGACAATCCCCCGCTCTTTTCGGCTCGTCTTCTTTTGTCATTTCGGAAGAAAGAATATACTGCTCCAGTTTTTCGATGGTGTCATACGTTTTAAAATCACTGATTTGGAACGGAATGGAAAACGCATCACTCAAAAGGACATTAAACTGTAAACTTCCGATAGATGTAAGACCGGCATCAGCCAAGTCGGTGTGAATACCAAAACCATCGGACCCAACCACCTGAGCCAGCAAATCAAAGATGGTTTGCTGAATTTCCGTCTCGGGTTTGGCAACATCCTCAAACTTCTTTTCCGGAATCGGCAGTTTTCTTTTGTCCACCTTGGCATTGGCGTTCAAAGGGATGGAATCGATCTGCATTGTCACGGCAGGAACCATGTACGACGGTTTTTCCGCAGCAATATAAGCGTGCAGTTTTTCAATATCCACGGTGTCATCTGCCACAACGTAGGCCGCAATATATTTCCCGCTTGCGGGATGATCAAATGCCTGTACCGTTGCATCTTTGATTCCCTTAAATGAACGGATCACCTGCTCAACTTCCGTAAGCTCCACACGGAACCCACGGATTTTCACCTGTCCGTCGCGACGTCCGACATAATCAATCTCACCTGTCGGAAGCAGACGCACGACATCGCCGGTATGATAAAGACGCTCATAACCGGGGAGTTTTTCATAGGGGTTAGCGGTAAATACTTCCGCCGTTTTTTCGGGACGGTTTAAATACCCGCGACCCACCTGAGATCCGGATATACACAACTCTCCGCAGGCTCCCGGAGGAAGCAAACGCCCGTATTTGTCCCGAACATACAATTTGACATTGATACTGGGAACACCAATCGGCTGTAACCGGCTGGCAGAATCCACCACATGATGGCATACATAGGCAATCGTTTCACTGGGACCGTAGCCGTTAATAAATTCAAAATTCTTCGGTGGTTCAAACGGGACAAGCTTTTCCCCACCCACCATGAAATGCGTCAAGGTGTCACACTTCGTGTTTTGGGCAAACATCCGTCCCACCTGCGTGGTCATAAAACCCTGTGTTATTTTGTGTTTGCAATAGAAATCCTCAATTGCATTCAAATCCAGACGTATCTCGTCCGGAATGACACACAGCGTTCCTCCGGCCAAAATAGTGGTAAACACATCCATAACGCCGGCATCAAAGCCGAAACTGGCATAACAGGCCACACGGGACTCTTTGGAAAGGTCCATTACACGGCGATGGCTGTGGAAGAAACTGACTATATTATGGTTCTCCAGTACACAGCCTTTCGGAGTTCCGGTAGTGCCGGATGTGTAAATGATAACCAGCGCGTCGGAAGACCCGGTTTCCGCCCGGAAATCCGGTGCGTCCGGCAAGGCATCGATTTCATCTACGTATAAAACGGCTCCGTCATACTCATCCAAAAGCGGACGAAGTTCCCGGTCCGCAATCAGAAGCTTTGCCCCGCAATCCTTAATCATAAAATTCAGACGTTCTTTGGGATATGTCGGATCCAGCGGCTGATAAGCAGCGCCGGCACGAACTACACCAAAGGCAGTAATAGGCATATATTCGTCATGAGGGATTATAATCGAGACATAATCTTCTCGGCCAATTCCTCTGGACTGAATGGCTGAAGCCAATTTTTTCGTTAATTTGTCAAACTCACGATATGTGATAACACGGTCCTTATATACAACCGCTTCCCCGTCCGGGTTTTCCCGAATGACCTGTTCCAAAAGGGTCGCCACACTGATGGAATCGTCCGCATCACAGGATGTATCATTAAAAGCATTTATAAATTGACGAGTCTCCTCGCTGACAAGTGGGATATCTTTTAGTTTTGCCTCAGACACAAATCCGCGAACCACCATGTCGTATAAATCCGCAAATCGACGCACATTCTCTTCCGTATACAAATCACGGCGATAGCCGAAGCGGATCTGATACTCGTTCAGTTCCTTGACAATCACCACATCCATTTTGGAAATGGCGTCATCACAGGGAATTTGAATACGCCCTGTGGGTGCACCGCAAAGGGAACGGCAAATAATAACGGAATCACCCTGATAAACATATTTGATATCCGAGTTTACGCCAAAACGGGAACACAGTTCCACAAACGAAGCGTCCGAATGAGACATCGTCTCTACGTAATCCGCCTTAAAGCCCCGAACAAACTCCTCCACGGATTCTTCTTCGTCGATCTTCGTATACATGGGGAATGTTCGCACAAACATGCCATAGGAATTTGCCAAATTCTTACCGTAACGTCCGCCATGAA
Source organism: Acutalibacteraceae bacterium (assembly GCA_045639905.1). Taxonomy (GTDB): domain Bacteria; phylum Bacillota; class Clostridia; order Oscillospirales; family Acutalibacteraceae; genus RGIG426. Next base: position 5,094 of record JAZUDZ010000011.1, on the reverse strand, counting down.
TACTGGAAATCAACGTTTCGTCCTGGCCTGTATATTTAGCAAGAGCGTACGACAGAGCAGAGAAGAATAACACATTTTCCGAAACTCCCATAGCTTTGGTAAATGTTGTCAATTCTTCAATGGATACAGAGAACGGGTATGTCATAAACGAATATTTATCGGTGTCTTCCGGTCCTGCATTCACCACATCCGGAATCAAATTGGAATCGACTTCCAGGCCACCGATTCGAGACTCAAAATAATCGTAATGGCTTTGAAGGGCGCCGGATTCGGCCGCCTGTTTTTCTTCATATGCCCGATCAAACAGGCTGTCGGTTTCCGGGCTCGGCTGTTCTCCGTTATAAACCTTTGTCAGTTCATTTTGAAATGCCACAAAAGAGAGACCGTCTCCCAGCATATGAATCACATCATATAACAGATAGACATGCGTGTCCGTCTTGATGACAGCAAAACGACTATAGGGACCGTTTTTCATATCAAACGGTCGCATAAACGCGGAATGATACGTCGCATATTCGGACTCGCTCATTTCCCTATACTCAACGTTTGGAATCATATTGGAATCAATCACCATGGACGGAATTCCTTTGACCGTATCAATTCGAATGGTAAACACCATATAATAGTTTACCAGACATTCCACGGCTTTATGCAAACGCTTTGCATCAATATCCGAGGCATCGAATGTATAAACCGTCGGAATATTGTATTTGCAGGAGCCTGGATTTTCCACACACTCCAAATAAACCCCGAGCTGACTGTCTGTCAGCGGCGCAGAAGTCCCTTCCGGAAGTTTCTTCGGATTTTGGCAAACGCCATATTCACGCATGATGCATACCCCCATCATTCATTTTTGAACCATATTGGTTTCATATCGTTTGAGTTGTCTAAACAGCAATATCAGCGAAAAAGCCATACACAAGCATTCTTCGGCCGGTTGCGCATGAATTAGCCCCGTGTATCCCCAAACCGCATTAAAAAGAAGCAAAAACGGAATATACAGAACCAGTTGCCGGACCACAGTAATACCAAAAGCAAACATAGGCTTTCCGATGGCATTAAATGTATTTCGGACAATTGACGTCGTGCCCACAAACGGCAGCATCAGCATAAACGCACGTAAAGTTTTTGTTCCAATAGCCAAAACCTCAGGGGACTTGGTAAATAGACCAATAAAGATCGGTGCAAACACCCCGTATAGTACCATTACAGCCAGTTCCATCGCGGTTGTGACAAACATTCCGGAACGAATCAATTGTCGCATACGGGAAATATTATTTGCTCCGTAATTATATCCCATCAATGGTTGGCATCCGGCTGCCATACCTTGGTACAAATAGCTGCCGAAACTCATAATCTTATTGGCAATTCCCATGGCCGCAACGGACAACTCTCCATATCCTGCAGCCAGATTATTGTTGACTATCATAGCCGCCGTCGAAAAAAACTGTTCCAACGTATGAGGAATTCCGACAACCATGATTTCCTTGATAATCCCCCTGTCAAAAGCCAAATAGCGGATAGAAGGCTGTAGCAAAGTTTTCTTTTTCATATAGAAAACAAGCAACACTGCCATGCCGATAGCATTTCCGAGAACCGTTGCAACGGAGGCGCCGAAAATGCCCCACTTGAAAGTAAAAATGAACAACGGATCCAAAATAATATTGGCAACCGTGCCGGCAATCATTCCCACCATAGCCTGGACGCTTGACCCTTCGCTGCGAAGCAATTGTCCAAATGCATAATTGCCCATCACAAAAACGGCACCAACCAAAAGAGGCAGGCAGTACTCAATTGTATACCGAATCGTATGTTCTTTAGCTCCAAGAAGCAAAACCAAAGGGCGAACCCCAAGCGCTCCCAAAATTGCGATGAAAATGCCGCCCAGGACGATCATCTCAAAACCGATTGTTAATGTGTGCTCCGCTTCCTCTTTTTTGCCGGCGCCCATACAGCGGGCAATATAAGAAGCACCGCCGTTTCCGACGATCCCCGCTAGCGCAACCAAGACCATCATTACAGGGTAGGCCAAATTAGCCGCTGCCAGCTGATAATCATCATGAAGTAGCCCGATAAAATAGGTATCCACCAAGTTATATACAACCATGAAAAGCATCCCCATCGTAACAGGCACGCCCATTTTCACCACGGCTTTAACCGGCTTTTCCTCCGCCAGCACAAATATTCTTTTGTCTGCCTTCAATTCATCCATATATGCCTATCTCCTCAGCAAAACAATACCGCATTATGGAAGAACTCCTCACTCTATACCCTCTTATAGCTGTATGGCTATTTTCCAGTCTCCGTCTTTACAAGAAGAGAACATATATGTACACTTGGCTTCCAAAAGAGCAATATTCAACTCGTCTAAAATGCCACTCTCCAACGGATCCGCTTCAATCCCCCGAATTTTCACAACCAGCATATGGCCCGTGCTGGTTTCGCTGCAAGTTAAACTGACCTTAATAGAGATACTGTCTCCCTGTGGACTGTTTAAAATTGGGAAGATTAATTCGTCTGCCAAAACCGCAAAAAACCTCGTTTGACTGTGTGTATGATCATAACGACGAACCATCTGCTTCATCTGGCTTTGCATCTCATATGAATCAAATGTTTCTTTGTTGAAAATCATCTCGGACATTCTGGAACGGTAAAGGAACTGACGAGTTAGCGGTTTTTTCGGATTCTCAAAAATTTCTTTTGGAGTCCCGGATTCATAAATACCATGTTCCGCCAAAAAGATCACTCTGGACGCAATGCTTTTTGCAAAACGTAAATCGTGCGTCACGATAATGCTGGTCATCCCTTTACGAACCAGTTTTTGGATGACATTTTCCACCTCGTCAACCATCGTCGGGTCGAGAGAACTGGTCGGCTCATCAAACAGCATAACAGCCGGATGCATAGCAAGTGCTCTTGCAATGGCCACCCGCTGCTTTTGGCCACCGGAGAGATGGTCGGTCATGCTGTACTGATACTGAAGCATACCAACCTGACTTAGAAGTTCGCGCGCTTCGTCGATGGCCTCCTCTTCCGGTACCGCAAGAACCGTCGTCGGTGCCAAAATAACATTTTCGAGCACATTCAAATGAGAGAACAAATTAAATTGTTGGTAAACCATTCCCATACCTCTTCGAATGTCGTCAACATCCGCATTAGGGTCATGAATGTTTCTATCTTGAATCCAAACCTCACCTTTGTCCGGTGTCGTTAGACGGTTGATACAGCGAAGCAGAGTGCTTTTTCCGGTTCCGCTCCCTCCAACAATGACAACCGTTTCTCCTTTTTCAATGTCTAGATTTAAATGGTCCAAAATCAAGGAGGATCCATACGATTTACATAGATTATGAATATGAATCAACGTTTTGCCCTCCTATATGTTTCTTTCGATCAAGTAGCCCCAAAAGAGTTTGACCTATTTTCCCGACAATCAAATAAATCACAGAAACCATAACCAGCCCAAAAAACGCATCCAGTGTTCGAGTCGTCACAATGCTGGATGCTCTTGTCAAATCAACAATCGCCAAGTAACCAACGACAGATGTTTCCTGCAGCGTACTAACAAATTGATTCTGGAAAATCGGCATTCCCGCACGAATCGCCTGCGGTAGTTCAACCTTGAAGAAAGCCTGGCTTTTCGTCATCCCCAAAGTTCTGGCAGCCTCTATTTCTCCCGAATAAACCGTCTTGGAGGCGGTTGTGAAAATTTCCGACAAATACGCTCCCGCCTTAATCGTAAGGCCGATAATAACGATGATGATAATACTGACACCACTCGGTCCAAACAGAATATAAACAAAAAACATCAAAAGCACCATCGTCGGAATTTGGATAAAAAAGTCCGCAACAGCATCGGTTATAACACGAACCGACTTTTTCTTGGAACGTTTCAAACCACAAAAAACAGCACCGATTATACACCCGAAAAGAAAGCTGGTGATTGTGAGCAACAGTGTCATTTTCAGGCCATCCCAAAAATACAAATATCGATCCTCTTGGATAAATGTCATATAGAACTTATCAAAAATTGTCATTCAATCACCCCTCCTTTATTTTGATTTCGTGCATACTCTCCCGTATTAATACCGGATTGTCGCAAAGCCTCGTAGTCATCAATTTCGACGAGATACATAGGACTGTCATAGTATGAATCCGTACACAACACTCCGGCCCTTTGCGCATCCTCTGCATATCCCGTGGAAAGACCTCCAAACACCATTTGGTAACCTCGTCTCCAAATCCCACTGGATAAATCGTCATAGGATGTCGGAACAAAATCAATTCGGTAATTATAAGCATTAGCAAAATGAACCATAAGTTCAACATCAAAACCGGACGGATGCCCCTCCGATGTGATAAAACAGTTTGGATACATATCGTCAACCGTAAAAGCCACACAAATTGTCTCTCCGTTTCCAATCATCGAAAGATCCGGATTCCACACATAGTTTTGTCCGTCAAATGTTTCTTGACGGTTAACCAAATCTGCATATGTATCTGTTTTTTTGAACTCACGCAAAAATGTATTAAACTCGTCGCAAAGTTCCGGAAATTCCGGTGAAACATACATAATGGATTTGTCCGTTCCGATAGAATCGGGAAAATGGCGGAGGCCTTTGCAGGAACTGTTCAGCATTTCCCATTCCATACTACCGACAACGGCGGCATCCAGTTGCCGATAATACAGCGCCATCAACATATCCGCTGTCGTATCATATCGATACAGAAAAAGGTCTTTTCCGTCTCGAGGAGACAGAAGATAATCCGATGCAGTCGATATCTCCACACCGATTTTTCGGCCATCCAAATGCTTTACATCTCGAATCAGGCGGGCACTTTGCAGCTGTCCGTTACATCCGGTCACGAATAACAGTAAAAAACACAAAAACAACACACATATCATCCGATGTTTTTTTTGATTCATAAGGCCCACCTCCTCATTGATATATTTAGTTGACACTCCCCACACCTAAAGGTGGGGGATTCTTGGTTCGCTGACCGTAGCCTTCATCATGAGAGGTCTTACATGGTCTCCCCAAGCGTATAGGTTTGGGTGTGTCCCACCCTACCATATAAACAAACTATGCCAACAGG
>JAZUDZ010000010.1:0-4126 GCA_045639905.1 Acutalibacteraceae bacterium | reverse complement strand
AATGTATTGCTTGATGACAGACAAAGGTGCACTGCCCACGGTTGATACGAAATAGGAGTTTGTCCAAAGTGTGGGCAGGCGTGTCCTTAGCCATGAAAATTCCTGTCTCAGAATGCGAGAAGTCCGTCCCTTGATTTGCTTTACAGCCTTGTGAATTCCAAATTGCAGGTCTACTTCCATAAGCAAATGCACGTGGTCCGGCATAATTTCCATCTCAATGATGTCGATGTGATGTTCGTCGCAGACTTCTTCTATGAGGGTTTTCAGTCGCACATCAACGCCATTGACCAAGACCTTACGGCGATATTTTGGACACCAAACCACATGATATTTACATGAGTATACCACATTTGTTGCTTTTATATTCCATAAAAACATTATACTGTTATTTGGCATCTATAGCAAGATGACAACTTCATTAACAGGTGAAATAAGACGTGCCTTATATCCCCACGTCTAAAGTCGGGGGCTTTACGGCACATTTGGTAATCCAAAAAGTGTAGTCTTTGATTTTGCATAGGACCTCCAAAAAGTCTCAATAGCGATTTAGCCCTCTTTCGACACATCCAAAAGACAAGCGGCTCCGAAATGTTCTATGGTTTGAACCGGTTTTTCCTGAGGGAATCGGTCCTCCCGAATCGGATACAAGCAAACGGTATCCGAATGCTGCAATGCAACTAAAAGCGTTTGTTCATCTTGCGACAATACCATATGACGCGGGAACCTTCCGTTCAGCGGCACCTCCGTGACGGATACAATCTGTCCCTCCTCGTTCAAACAGCAAACCGATACCGTGTCGGCTCCGCGGTTTGCAACGTACAAAAATTTGTTATCTTTTGTCAGACAGATAGCCGAGCAAAAACTTTCCCCCATCGATTTCGTTGTCATACCGATTCGCTGTTGCAACGTCCAGGACGCCGTGTCATACAGAAAAACCTCGTTTGAATTTTCCGTCACTACAAAAAGTTTGGATTCATCCGAGGAAAAGACGGCGTGGCGAGGACCACAGCCATCCGGCATCACGATGGTGGCGTTTTCTGAAAGACCGTCTTGCGTCAGCGTATACAGAAACAATCTGTCAAGTCCGATATTACAGGTCAAAAGCAGATTTTCCGCTTGATTGACGAGACAAAAATGTGTACGGCTTTTCTTTTCGGTCTGTTCATCCGTTTGCAAAAGAGCAGAAAACGAAGATAACGTTCCATTCTCTTCAACCGACAGCCAAATGAGATGACCGGAGCCCCAGCAGGCACCGTACAGGCGTTTTTGGGAAGGTACGTAGCACAGATGACATAAGGAGGTACCGAAAACCGGCACGTGGGACACCAAGCGGTAACCGTCGTTATCTTTCACATACGACAAAACAGCCGCACCGTCATCTGTTTCGGAACAAACAAACAGAAAGGAATCATAAGTTACAAAGAAGCTGGGAGACAAAACCGTATCCGACCAAAGCGTCTTTCCGTTTGTATCATACAGGCGGAGAGAATCCTGTTCTCCGTATCCCGACAACAGCAATTTCACAGTATCACCTTCCTTTCGATTATTATAGCAAAGAGACCCGTTTTTTTCAATCAACAGACTATACCGATTGTCCCTTTTTTCCGTCTTTTTCACCCGCTACACTCTTGCATTTTACAAGGCCTTGCATTATAATAAATCCATACTCAAAATATTAATTGGGGGTAAGTCAAAATGTTAGTATCTGCTAAAGAAATGATGCAAAAAGCTCGCGCCGGCCACTATGCCGTTGGTGCTTTCAACATCAACAACCTTGAATGGACCAAAGCCATTCTTCAAACCGCTCAGGAAAACAATTCTCCGGTTATTCTCGCCGTTTCCGAAGGCGCCGGAAAATACATGACCGGTTACAAAACCATCGTCGGTATGGTCAAAGGCATGATGGAAGAACTCAACATCACCGTTCCGGTTGCCCTTCACCTCGACCACGGTTCCTATGAAGGCTGCTATAAATGCATCGAAGCCGGTTTCTCCTCTGTTATGTTCGACGGTTCCAAATATCCGATCGACGAAAACGTTGCCAAAACCAAAGAACTCGTTGCCGTGACCAATGAAAAGGGTATGTCCCTCGAAGCAGAAGTCGGCGGCATCGGCGGCGAAGAAGACGGCGTTGTCAGCATGGGCGAATGTGCCGATCCTGACGAATGCAAAGCCATCGCTGACCTCGGTATCACCATGCTCGCTGCCGGTATCGGTAACATCCATGGTAAATATCCGGAAGGCTGGCCGGGACTTCGTTTCGACGTTCTCGAAGCCATCAACGCCAAAGTCGGTGAAATGCCGCTCGTTCTCCACGGCGGTACCGGTATCCCCGGCGATCAGATCAAAAAAGCTATCAGCCTCGGCGTTTCCAAAATCAACGTAAACACCGAATGCCAGCTCAGCTTTGCCGCTGCCACTCGTGAATACATCGAGGCCGGCAAAGATCAGCAGGGCAAAGGCTACGATCCTCGTAAACTCCTGGCCCCGGGCTTCGAAGCCATCAAGGCCACTGTTAAAGAGAAGATGGAACTCTTCGGCTCCATCGGCAAAGCCTAATTCGCAAACAAACACTGTAAGGAGTTCGCCATGATTGATCAGTATGACCAATATATTCGCGAGCACCTGCAAGAGATGAAAGAAACCCTCCGTTCTCTGGTGCAATGTCCCAGTGTCCGGGGGGCTTCGTCTTCCGGTGCTCCTTTCGGGAAAGATGCAGCCGATGCATTACAGGTCTTTTTAGATACGGCGCAGTCTCTCGGCTTTGAAACGAAAAATGTTGACGGCTATGTCGGTACGGTACAGCTGGGAGACGATCCACAGCTTGGTATTTTGTGCCATTTAGACGTTGTTCCGGCCGGAAACGGATGGAGTGTTCCACCCTTTGATGTGACCGAGCAGGACGGCTTTTTGCTGGGACGCGGTGTCATTGACGACAAAGGTCCTGCCGTGGCCGCTCTGTATGCTTTAAAGGCAGTTTCCGAAAGCGGCATTCCTCTTTCAGGCGTTCGCATTATTGCCGGCTGCGACGAGGAAAACGACCATTCCGATATTGATTACTATTTACAGCAGGAATCCTTTCCGCCGATGCTCTTCACCCCGGATGCGGATTTCCCTCTGATCAATATAGAAAAAGGACGTGTGCATGCCACATTGTCCACACGTTTGGAACCGACGGCCGCCCCCCGAGCCATTTTGTCTCTGGATGCCGGTGAAGCGGTTAACGCCGTACCGGATAAGGCGGTCGGCGTCATTCGCGGCTTTGACGCGGAGGAAGTCCGCTCCTATATCGACAAGACACCGCTGGAAGGTATCTCCTTTGAGATAGAACCGGAGGACGATTATCTTCGTATTACCGCGCACGGAAAGTCCGCTCATGCCTCCACACCGGAACAGGGAATCAATGCATTAACCGGTCTGCTGACACTGCTGGATGCCATGCCGATTGGCTGCAGCGACGACACCGATTGCATTCACGGGCTGTGCACCCTCTTCCCCTTCGGAGAAACAGACGGCACCGATGCGGGCGTCGGCTGTGCCGATGAGGAATCCGGTGCTTTGACACTGGCCTTCAGTCGGATTCGAATGGATGAAGATCAGTGTGTGGCGGAAGTGGATATTCGGTTCCCGATTTGCAGAACGAAACACGATATTTTCCGAACTCTTTCCAAATCCGCCGAACGCTTCGGACTGGATGTCACCTATACCGGTGCTGACCCCCATTATGTACCGACAACCAGTTTCCTTGTAAAAACGCTTCTCGGCGTATATGAGGAAGTCACGGGAGATCCCGGCAAACCGCTGGCCATCGGCGGCGGCACCTATGTACACGGCTATGAAGGCGGTGTGGCATTTGGTGCGGAGTTCCCGGGAGATGACAACCACATGCACGGCGCAGACGAGCGGCTGAATATAGAAAACTGGATTGAAACCGCCGTCATCTACGCAAGAGCCATCGAAAAGCTTTGCTCGAAAAACAACGAATAATCATAACCACTAGTAAACTAGTGGTTTGAATAGTCCCTAAAAGGGACGCCTACTGGCTCGCCTCCAAAATGGAGGCGTAGAAGTTTAGCAGCGCATTACATTTTCAGGCAGCCGCTCACGTGCGGCTGTCTTTTTTATG
>JAZUDZ010000009.1:0-14959 GCA_045639905.1 Acutalibacteraceae bacterium | reverse complement strand
TCGAAATGATGTACGGAACCGTAACGCAAGTTGGAAAACGATATTTGTGTGGATAGCCCACATGGAATAACAGCCGTCGGGCCGACGGTGGTTGCTCAGATAAAAATGAGAAGCTCCCACTTCTATATAGCTTTGCTATTTAAGTGGTGAGAGTAGGTCACCCAAAAAGGTATGCCTTGAAAAACCAGAGCACAGCTCTCTTTTTCTGCGTACGAATGATTTTCAGACAAACGAAAAGTCCCTCTTGCTTTTGCAAGAGGGACTTTAAAATTTGTAGGCAAGAGACTCACGCGTTGGTTGTAGACCAGGTTGCGGGAACCTGAAACAAAGTCTTAGCGCTTGTTTCGTTTGTTGCCAAGGACCAAAACCGCAGCCGACATCATTGCAACACACATGGCGGCAATCGGGAAGGCCTCACCGGTAGACGGAGAAGGTTTCGGCGATGTCGGAGCAATATGAGATGTTGTCGGAGCCTGAGTGGTTGTGGTTTCCGGAATCTTTTCAAAGATCGGTTCCAGCTCAATATCTTCTGTTACGCGGAGAGAGAACTCTGCATCGGTGCTGATAATCTCGTCTCCCAGTTTCCATCCGATGAAGTGGTAACCATCGTTCGGCTTGGCGGTAACGGTGGCTGTGTCGCCTTTCATATAGACACCTGCGCCGCCGGCTTGTCCGGCATTTTCATCCAAGACGATGGTAACAGTTGCCTGATATTTATCGGCAATACCGTCATAGTTCAAATCCTCTTCAAAGAGAACCTGGATGGTATGGTCTTCCGTAACGGCCGGGAAAACCAAGGTGCTGTCATTCGGAAGATCGACTGTCTTACCGTCCACGATAATCGAGTCTAAGACATAGCCGTCGTTCGGGATGAGCTTGATGGTCTGATCTTGTTTATGCGGTACCGGGAAGGTGGTTTCACCGGGGTCGGTGGTACCGTTTTTCACTTCGACAACAAAGGTATGAACTTTATCGTCTCCGAAGGTGTAGAGATACGTTGCATTGCCGGTAACCGGAGTGGAAGCGCCGATTTCGGTGTTCCAGGAAGACACTTCGGTGTGGAATTCATCCGGAATCATGCCGACCGGGATGGATTCACCCAAGGTGGCGCCGGTGGGAACCCAGACGCCTTCGTCGTTCATTTCTTCAATGATGAAGGGAACGACGATGTCCTCAACATTTCCGTCCTCCCAGGTGCCGTTTGCAACCTGATAGGTGACGTTGGCTTCATGGTTGTCCGGAATGCCGTTGCCGTTTTCGTCTTTTCCGAAGATGACCGTGATTTCGTGATCTTCGGTAATATCATTAAAGATATATTCGTTGTTGTCATTCGGTTTTACGACTTTGCCGTCAATGACAACACTTTCAATGGCATAGCCTTCATTGGGGGTAAAGGTGACGGTTTTCTCTTCACCGTCAATGACGGTGACTTTTCCGTCCTCCACATTGGAGGTGCCGTTGGTGACATTAACGGTAATGTCATGCGTAATCTTTTCACCAAAGGTATAGGTGTAGGTCACGTCCTCAGTAACCGGTGTATCGCCGCCGATTTCCTCATTCCAGGAAGCAATATTTTCATAATGCTCGGCCGGTTTCATTCCGGTAGGAATGGTATCCTCGAGGGTCGGGTTGGAGGGGACCCACTCGCCGCCCTTCAGTTCTTTTGTCGGGAAGGTCACGGTCTTGTTGTCGGTTGTGCCGTCTTCCCAGGTGCCGTTTTCAACCGTATAGGTAACCGTGACATCAAAGATATCCGGCACACCGTTTCCGTTTTTGTCTTCTGCGAACACCACGATGATTTCATGATCTTCGGTAATGTTCTCGAAGCCGTAGGTGAGGTCATCGGTAATCTTGACTTCTTTTCCGTCAATGGTCACGGACAAAATCACGTACCCCTCTTCCGGTGTGAAGATGGTGTTGAAATCTTCGCCGTAGATTACGCTTGTTGTTCCGTTCGAAGCGGTACCGCCGGTAACGGTAACGGTGACCTTGCGGGACACTTCGTGGGTGTTGGTGACCGTGAGTTCTTTGGCGGACTTGGTGTAGCCTTCCGGTACATTTGCGGCTTCTTCATCGACGGTATACGCAATGTCGTTGCCGTTTTCACGGACCGGCAAATTGTCAATGGTCTTGGTCCACTCGTTGCCGGTGCCGTCGAAGGTGACATCCTGCACCTCGGTGGTTGTGCCGTCCACTGTCTTGTACAGCGTCAAAGTAATATCAGCCGGACGGATTGTATCCGCGTTGCTTTCGTCTACCCAAATCTTGGTCAGTGTCACGGAGGTGACAGCCGGAGCGTGGGTGTTGGTGACGGTCAGGCCGTCAGCTTCTTTTGTATAGTCGGTCGGGATGTTGTCGGTTTTCTCGTCAGCGGTATAGGTGATTTCAAAGCCGCTTTCGTAAACCGGCAGATCCTCAATGGTCTTGGACCATTCGTTGCCGGAACCGTCAAAGGTGACATCCTGCACCTCGGTGGTTGTGCCGTCCACTGTCTTATACAGTGTCAGGGTGATGTCATCCGGACGAATGCCATCCTGGTCGGAGTTGTCGTCCCATACCTTTTTCAGGGTTACAGGCGTTTTCGCCGGCGTGTGTTTGTTGGTGACAACGAGGCCGGATGCCGATTCTTTTTCGTAATTGGCCGGTACGTTGTCGATTTTTTCGTCGGCCGTATAGGTGATTGTAAAACCGCCTTCGTAAACCGGCAGATCTTCAATGGTCTTGGACCATTCGTTGCCGGAACCGTCGAAGGTGACATCCTGCACCTCGGTGGTTGTGCCGTCCACTGTTTTGTACAGTGTCAGGGTAACGTCGTCCGGACGCTTGCCGTCCTGGTCGGAGTTGTCATCCCAAACCTTTGTCAGGGTTTTGGACGTGGTTTCCGGTGTGTGTTTGTTGGTGACAACGAGACCGGATGCCGATTCTTTTTCGTAATTGGCCGGTACGTTGTCGATTTTTTCGTCGGCCGTATAGGTGATAAGTTTACCGCCTTCGAATTTATCCAGGTTGTCCACTTTCTTCGTCCACTCGTTGCCGGTGCCGTCGAAGGTGACATCCTGCACTTCCGTCGTCACATCACCAACGGTCTTGTACAGCGTCAGGGTAACGTCGTCCGGACGCTTGCCGTCCTGGTCGGAGTTGTCATCCCACACCTTTTTGAGGGTCACGGAGGTGACGCCCGGTTTGTGGAAGTTCGTGACGGTCAGGGTGGTGTTGTCCACCGATTTCTTGGAATAATCTTCACCCAGCTGGTCGGTATCTTCGTCCACCGTGTAGGTGACCGGATAGCCGTCTTCGTAGGTGGGCAGATTTTCCAGATCCTTGGTCCAGGATTCAGCGGTCGAGCCGCCTTCCAGAACCACATCCTGCACTTTGGAGGTTACGCTGTTCACGGTTTTGTACAGTGCCAGGGTAATCTTCTCCGGACGAATGCCGTCCTGGTTTTTGTTGTCATCCCACACCTTGGTCAGGGTGGTCTTGGCTTGTGTAATCGGAGCATCCTTAACCGTAAGGACACCGTCGCTCACGGAAGCAAGGGAGTAGGCTAAATCATAATGCCAGTTCCACTTCGTTTTGTCGGAGCTGAGTTCCATCTTCGTGAAGTTTTTGGTGACGGTTACGGTGTAGGTGTTGGCAGCGTTCAGCTGATAGCCGGTCGGTGCCGTTTTTTCCGTCAGTGTATAGGTGCCGGTGACAGTGAAAGGAATTTCCGCCGTGCCGTCGATTCCGGTGATATACGAGGCGGTGAGCCCGGCCGGATCGGTCAGCGTAAACTCGGCACCCTGAATGCCTTTTCCGCTTGTGGTGAGGCTGTCAACCTTTTTCACCACAAAGCTGGTCGGTTTGAGAATTTCCGCTTTTTCAATCGGGGTGTTTTTGATATTTTTGTCCGTTACCGTGGCGGTAAAGCCGTTGATGGCTTCTTCGGACACGGTATAAGAGACGGTTTCGCTGTTATAGTAGACCGGTACGTCATAGAACGCATATTCCCAGTCGTCCGTAGCTTTCACGGTCGTCTGTTTGCAGAGGGCGTCTATTTTTGCGCTCCCCACGGTTGCGATAAGGTTCACGGTAATCGACGGGCGGGTGTAGCCGGTCTTGCCGACAAAGTCCGCGTCGTCCCATGTCTTTTTGCCGCTGATGGTCTGGACTTCCGGCACATGCTGGTTGGTGACAACCAGGCCACTTGCCGAGAGTTTCGAGTAGCCGGACGGCATCTTGTTGTTGTCTTCGTCAGCGAGGTACTCGATTTCTACGCCGCCTTCATATTTCGGAAGGTTGTCAATGGTTTTCGTCCACTCGTTGCCGACGCCGGCAAGAATCTCATATTCGTCTTCTATAGAGGTTTTGGTACCAACCTTCTTGAGAAGCATCAGTTTAATCGAGTCCGGACGTTTGCCATCCTGGTTGTTGTTGTCATCCCAAACTTTTTTCAGTGTCACCGAAACGGTGGCCGGGGTGTGTTTGTTGGTGACAACCAGACCGTTGGCCTCTTTTTCGTAGCCGGACGGCACCGTGGTTTCGTCGGCTGTATAGGTAATGGGTTTGCCGCTCTCAAATACCGGCAGGTTCTCGATGGTTTTCACCCAGTCGTCACCGGTATCGGTGTAGGTGTAGTCGGCCACTTTCGTTTTTGTACCGCCCTCAATCTGTTTATACAGCGTTAAGGTTACGTTGGCAGTACGAAGGCCGTCCTGGTTATGATTATCATCCCATTTTTTGGTCAGCATGACGGACGTGGTTTCCGGCGTGTGTTTGTTGGTAACAACCAGGCCGCTTGCCGACTCTTTTTCGTAATTTTCCGGCACGTTGGCAGCTTTTTCGTCCGCCGTGTAGGTCACGGCATAGCCGCTCTCATAGGCAGGCAAGTCCGTGATTGTCTTCGACCACTCGTTGCTGAAGGTGGCGGGTTCGTCAATCGTCACATCCTGTACCCATGTGGTCACATCGTTCACCGTCTTATACAGCGACAGCACGACACTTTCCGGACGTTTGCCGTCCTGGTCGGAGTTGTCGTTCCAGACTTTTTTCAGCGTTACCGAGCAGGTGGTCGGTTCGTCTTTGACCACCAGCTTACCGTCTGTTAGAGTCGAGGAGGCTGTCGTATCAATGAACAAATGGTAGGTCCGTACCCATTTCATCGAAGCGGAATCATACTTAATCGACTCGAGGGAACGATTAACGGTAATCGTAAAGGTTTCCGAGTTTGTTTTGTAACCGGTCGGCGGAGTGGTTTCGCTGACGGTATAGGTGCCGGGCTTCAGGAATGTAAGGGTTGCAACGCCGGAAGCGTTGGTGGTACCCGTCACGGCTTGGATGTCGGTTGCCGTCGCGGTAAACACCGCTCCCTGAAGGGCTTCGTTGGTATTTTTATCGAGTTTGCTCACCGGCAGGGAATGTGGATTATAGACATCGCTGATATCTTTCGGTGTGTTGGTGATTTTGAAGCCGTCTACCGCTGAAGCATAGCCATCCGGTGTTTCTTCGGATACGGTGTATTCAATCGGCTGACCGTCTTTGTAGACCGGACGGGAGAGGAAAATGTAACGCCATTCACTCGGGTTTGCGGCATACGCATAGTCGTCCGACATCGTTATGGTTTGGCTCAGCAAATCGTCTTTCACATTATTCACTTTTGCGATCAGTTCAACCGAAATGCTGGTCGGACGGTTGTAACCGGCTTGGCCGATGAATTCCGCATCGTCCCACACTTTGGTAATCGTGATGGACTGTGTCTCCGGTGTGTGTGTATTGGTAACGGTCAATCCGCTTACCGATTTGTCATAGCCTTGCGGAACGTTTGCCTCCAGCTCGTCGAGCGTGAAGGTGTAGTCATTACCGGATGCATCCTTGGCAAGCACCACAAAGCTCTTTTCCCATTTGTTTGTATCGCCGGTAACCGCATCCGCAGAGGTGAGAGCATAATCGTCCACTTTGACGGGATCGCCGGAACCGACCGCTCTGTACAGCGTCAGGGTTACGTCTGTGCGTTTGCCGTCCTGGTTATTGTTATCGTCCCACACTTTGGCAAGTGTCAGGGTCTTCCAGTAGACGTTGCCGATGTTGTCACCATCCTGGGTTACGGTGACGGCACCCAGTGCTTTCGGCGTGCCGGAGTTTCCGTCATAGATGGTATAGTTGCCAACCGGAATGCTTGTCGCAACATAGGTTGCGGTGCCGGTGGCTTTGGTCAGGGCGATGTAGTCGCCGCCCTCTTTTTTGATATATAAGGTGCTCGGTGCGCCGGAAATACCGGTCAGGTTGGTTTTGACACCATCCAAATGGGTATAGACCGTCGCGTCGGCCGATACGAGAACCTCACCGACCTCATCCGTTGCCGGAACGGCCAGGTTGGAATCAAACACTTTGGTCAGCGTGATGACCGCATCCACCGTCGTACCGTTTTTGGTACCGGCAGCAGGGGTCATCGGCACGGTCACGGTTTGGGTGGCGCCGGCGGCCAGCTCGTCAATCGTAAAGGTGAGCGTTTGTTTGTTACCGGTTGTCACCTTGCTGTCCGGGGTCGTCGAGCAGGTGCCGACGGTCAGGGCGGACGGTGTATCGGTGGCGGCCGGGCCGCTCGGAGTTACATCCAGAGTGTAGGTCAGTTTTTCCAGCTTATCGGTGGAGCAGTTCTTGACCTTCAGTGTGTAGTTGATGGTTTCGTCGATCCCGTAGGTATGGGCGACAATGTCGCCGTCATCTTCCATACGGTCATCTTCAATGGAGACTTCGGCAACCACCTTTGTGCGGGCATCGTTGCCGAGCAAAATAAAGAAGTCGTCCGCATCGTCACCGGTGCCCCAGGAGGAGCTGGTGACATAGGCAGCGGTTTTGGACTTGTTGGCATTTGTGCCTTTGTTCACCGTGTCTTCAATAGAGGTAACCTTCTCATAAACCGGGTGCTCCGTGTCGCCCGTGTTGGTGAAGTAGTAGGTGTTGGCCAGTGTCGGCGTGAATACCGCCTGTGCCGGAGCCGCCGCAATATTGTCGTGCTCGTAAATATAGCTGGTTGCACTGGCAGTGGTGTTGGCCAGAGCCTCCGTTGTCGGAACGACCTGGTATTTGACCGCGATCGGCGGAAGGTTCGGGTCTTCGTATATTTTTCCTCCGGATTCCTCGCCCGGCATCATACGGTTGGCAAAACGGATAATCGGCAGCTCATAGGCGTTGATTTCCCATTTTACCGAGTCATCGGAAATGGTGGCGGTAGAATAGAGGACTTTGTCTTTGGTCTCATTATAGAATTCGTAAACGCCTTCCTCTGCATCGGCCTTCTGACGGCCGGTGTAGGTTACGCCATCCAGCTCGATGGACATGATATAGTTGCCGTCTTCATCGGTTTTGATCATCGTACCCTCGCCGATCGGATCGGTAAAGGTGATGAAAATTTCATCCGCAGCCGCGCCGGAGGTGGCATGGTGGGTAATCGGGATAACCGTACCCTGTGTGGCAGCGGAAATAAGGCTTGCCAATTGGTCAAACGAGTCATTTACCTTCGTGGAGGTGTCTGCGTAGTTGACGTACTCGGCAAAATAGTGCATCGGATTTTCCGCGTAGTTGGCCTGGCGGGCGGCGGTGGTGTCGCCCTTATAGCCCAGATAGTCTTCGAGATAGGACAGGAAGGAGCCGTAAACGGCATTGTAGAAGTCTTCTTCCGTTTTGTTGTCTTGCTTTTTCAGACCTTCTTTCAAAGCGTTTTCCGTGACGGCTGTTACTTCCTCATCATAAAGCTCTTGCTTTTTTGCCGCTTCCGCCTGGGATCTGGCCTTTTCTGCGGCCTCGTTTACCTTTTTGGCGACGTCTTGTTTATATAACTCTTCGTTGTTCTTGTAAGAACCTTTGCCGTGTTTAAGTCCGTATGTATTCTCAATGTATTTAAAATATTTATCGTTGTTTTGGTAAGCTCCGGCTTCGAGAATCGGATTGGCCGCATCATCACCCGCCTTTTTAATGGCGTTGTATTGGGTCGTTCCCGCGGTGTTGCAGTTGAGTTCAAACGCTGTTTCTGCCGCTCCTGCAGTTTCCGCGATATACGCGCGAAGCTGATCCGGATCAATGCCGGCTTTTCTCAGCTCATCATCGCTGCTGCCGTCCAGCGGGTCGCCGATAAAGTTTTCCGGATGGGTATATGCGTTCTCGAGGAATGTAAGAATTTGACTGTAAATTTTGCCGGCGTTGCTGGTTGTGGATGCCGCCGGACACGCAAAGGACGGTTTCATGGAAACCTGGACCGCCGAGGCGCCGTTCATATTGGTGCCCGGGTCACCGAGGCCGATACCGATGTTAAACCATACGGCATTGACATCGCTCTCAAATTTGTTATCGATATTCTTTGCGTTGTATGCATCAATTAAGCGCTTTTTCCAGTAAGTTGCGGCCAGCGTGCTGTTAGCTTCGCGCTGGATGGAGGTGCCGTTGTTGGATTCCAGGTTGACACCGGCCCAGTTGTTGTTGGAGTAGTTGGACTCACCATCGGTCATAACCATGACAAACGGCAGACGTTTTCCTTCGCCATAGCCTTCCGACATGGTCTGCAGCAGTTTGTCGCAGCCGTAAGTGATACCAATCTGCATATGGGTACCACTACCGGATTTCAGTGAGAAGGAAACATTGTCTTCCTTGCCGCCGTCGTGGGAGACGCCGTTGTTGTCAACACCGACAAACTTCACGCCGGAGGCGGTGGAAATTGTGTTGTTTGCAAACTCCACATAATTCCCGTTGGTACCGGCGGAATAGGTGCCGAGAGGCAGGAAATCATAGGAGCCCTTGTCAAAGCCTACGGCCATAATACGGTTGTAGGGGTTGACCTCTGAGATTTCTTTCATTGCGGCGTTAAGCGAGTCAGACAACACCTTTAAGCGATAGCCGACCGTGTTCCCCTGGTCGTCTTTCATGTTGCTGCTCGTGCCGACCATCGAAGAGCTGAAGTCCAAAATGAACAGCACGTCGGCCGCGTTTTGTTCCAGGATGGTTTCGATGGTTTGTTCGGAATAGGTGTATTCCTGTGCTAGGGCGGAAAGCGTCACATCAAACGCATTGCTCTCCGCGTTCGCCTGCACGGACTTGTCGACCCAAACGCGACCGTCTGAGTCGCGGGAGCCGAAGCCGCCGGTGTAGCCTTTGCTGGCATAGGGCGGGATATTGGTCATGGTGTCCGCTTCAATATTGCAGACATAGACGTTTTGCGTCCCCAGTGTACTGGCCGCGTCCACTGCTCCGCCGATGAAAATCATCGTGACGAGGCAGGATGCTGCCAGCAGCACGGCGCAGACCGCCGCCCAAAATTTGATACTTTGCATTTTTTTCATAGCATCATTTCAAGGTTCAAACAGGAACCTTGTTCCTCCTTCTTCTGGTTTTTCGTAGATTGCAAAAGAGTACTGGAAAAAGCACATAAGAAATTTTGCAATAAATTATTTATTATATTATACAATTCCTATTCTATAAACAAGAGCAATTACTGCCAAAGATTTGATAATGTGTCTACATGTTTTTGTTGAAAGTGCCAAAACGGGAGAAAACGGGTCTACCGGCGGTAGAAATGAGCACTTTTTCCTTGCTGTTACTTTTTTTCTTCTTTCAGTCGAGTTAACAGGGCGCCGGACTTGTCAATTCGATGGTTGATCCGGATGGGCTTTTTCGCCGTTGCCGGAATATTCCAGGTTTTTCCCGTCAAAACGGCGTCAGGGATGCGGCCTTCCGCACAATAATTGCGGACACTTCTTTCGGAAAGATTCCATTTTGCAGCGGCCTGTTTCACGGAAATATACGGCATACTTCCACCTCCTTTTCGTTAAGTAAGTAAGCACTCTATCGGCAAAAACACAATAATTATTGTCAATTTTCATCAAAACTTGCCGATAGAAAAGCCCGGCTCGAAGGGGAACGAGTCGGGCTTTTTCGAAAACATTCGCCGAGAAGAAAAAGAGAACAAAAGAGAAAGGAGAAAGGAGATGCTTACAACCTTCCCGGCGAAAGAAAGGTGGTCGAAGAAAGGAGAGCCGGAGCGGGAAGGCCACAAAGCTTCCCCGGGTCTTCGTCGGCGGAGATGAACCGAACGTCCGCCCCGGCAAAAATTATGATTACCTGGCATCAAAGTGAGGTTACCACTTTTCCTTGAATAGAAAATGAAAGAATCCAAGCGTTAGAATAGAACCTCTCTTGAGCGTCTGGAATGGATGACATATCAGTTTGAAAATTAAATATAGTGTGATCAAAGCAATTTCCTCCCTGTTATAGGGTACAATACAGTGAAAAGCATATTTAAAACGGCTGCTCGTGAGCCGATCCATACAAAAAGTCGCCGGGGAGGCACAACAAAATTAAAGAAAGGAGGTTTGAATATGACTAACAAGCAAATTGAAAGGAGATGCTTACGGGTTCCCCGGCGATGGAGAAATGAAAAATGAATGTTTTTTGTTCTGGCTTAAGTATAGCATACGCCATGTCCGAAATTTTCCACATGGCAGACAAGCGGGTTTTGTATAGGGTGTCTGCCCGGGATTGGTTTCGGGCAGACACCGCGAAAAATGGCCGAAGGAGAATCGAACATCCGAAAGGAGATAGACATCCGAAAGATGGAGAAAGGAGCAAGAGAGGGTGTACACCCTTCGGCCGAAAAACCATACGTTTCTTGTTTGACTGTATTCTACCATATCTCATGTCCGAAAAATTCCACATGAATCAGCCTTTGTACATTTTTAAGGCATGTTCCAGTTTGTTTCGAATCAGTTCCCGGGCTTTCGGCGGGGAAACAAGTTCCACTCCGTCCGAATACTGCAGGCACCAGTAAACCATGGCGTTCAGGTTGGCGGTTAAAGATACTTCCACCAAATCCGTGCCGGGAAGTTCCCGACAGACAATGGAATCTCCGAACCAGTCGACAACGGTATACAAAGAATCTTTCTTAACCCGAAGCATCATCGGGCTGCAGGGACCGGAGAACAGGTACGGGTACCGGACGGCCAGATCTTTTTGTGTCGGCGGAGCTTTGAGATACGACGCGGCCGAGGTAATCGGCAAGGCGTGCTTGCCGAGAATTTCCACGTTTTTGATCAGGTCCAGCCGCAAAAATGCGATATCTTCCCGTCCCTCGTGGTGACAGAGGAGGTAGTAGCGCTGGTTTTTGACGATGGTCATATAGGGGCTGACCTGTAAGTGGTCTTTAAGCTCCAGTTCCATGGAAGGAGCAAGGCGATAGTAATCAAACGCAATCTTTCTCTTTTTCCGAATGGCTTCCTGGATCAGTTCCACATTCAGGAAAAGAACTTTGTTCTTGGAGCGGCCGGAGGTTTCCACCACGGGCAAATTGTCTTCGGGAAAAAAGTCTCCGGAAAGATTGCGGAGTTTCCCAATGAGATCAGTGGCCATTTCCGCGGGGATGTAGGAGGAAGAAACCACGGCGTCCATCAGGACCTTCAGTTCCGAGTCGTCAAAGTCAAACAAATTGCCGGCGAGATATACACCACGCCCGGCTTTGACAATGTCTATACCGGCGGCAATCAGAGAATCCACCTGGCGGGAGACGGAACGGCGCTCAACCTGAATGCCGTATTCTTCCGACAAATAGGCCAAAACCTGATCCTGCGTCAGTTTGTGCGACTGATCGGAGTGCTGACGTAAAATCTGCAAGATAGCAAGAGGTACTAAGTGTTTTTCCACGGGACAACCTCCCAAAATCAAATTCACAGTTTTCCTGTGTGCCTTGAGTATATACCATGTCATGTACTAAATTTGTCACATGAAATCGGTTTTTTTGAAAAAAGTTGTCATTTCTGGGCTGTCAAAAAGGTTGCGAGCGAATGGGAAGTTATGATAAAATATATATGTACTATTTTTTCATGAAGAAATTTACAAAAAGGAGTGCTGATGATGAAAAAAATGTTGGCCGTAATTTTGGCGATGACACTTTTGCTTTTGACACTGCCGATTGTGTCTTTTGCAGAGGACATTGTCATTTCCGAAATTACCATTATGAACGCGGATGTGGAGCCGATTGTCGGTGAACAAGCCGGAAATCTTATGAAATATACGCTTCCGGAGGATTGCCACTATACGGCTGTCGGTCAAACGTGGTGGTGTGAAACGCCGGAAGAGGAGCTTTCGGATGAAGCTGTGTTTGAAGCCGGAAAAGAATATGATATGAACTGGACCTTTGAGGCAGATGAAGGGTATGTCTTTGATGAAAACGCCGTAGTTTCCATCAATGGTTCTACCAACAACACCTATGTTGAGTTGACACATATTGACGACAGTAACTCGAAAATCTTTTATGTTGTTTCCAAGCCAGTAAAAACCGAAGGAGACGAGTCTGTTATTTCCAAGATTGCGCTTACCGGTACGGATATCACACCGTACATCGGATATAAGGCGTTGGACCTTGAGGACATTACCCTTCCGGACGATTGCCATTATTCGGTTTACATGCAGGTTTGGTACTGTCAAACGGACGACGAATCCCTTGGGGAGGATGATGTGATCGAAGAGGGCAAGAAATATAATAGAAACTGGTGGTTTACGGCGGACGAAGGCTATACCTTTGCCGAAAATCCCACGGTTACCATAAACGGGTCTTCGGATGTCGTTTCGGACGAACATACCTACTATGACGAGGGAGATCCGACCAGCTTCTTTGTCGGAACCGTACCGACGGATGCCGCAGAAGTTGCAGTCATTTCCGAGATTACCATTACCGATGCGGATATCACGCCGTATATCGGATATGAAGCGGCGGATTTGATGGATGTTACCCTTCCGGAAAATTGTCATTTTCAAATGGGCTCTCAGTACTGGTATTGTGAAACACCTCACGCGGAGCAGCTTGAAGACGACGAAGTGTTTGAAGCGGATAAGGTGTATGATAAATACTGGACGCTCATAGCGGACAAGGGGTATATCTTTGCGGAAAATCCCACGATTACCGTAAACGGGTCTTCTGACAATATTTACAGTGACTATACAGAGAGGGACACAAACTACAACGACATCTTCTACGTCAATGCCTTGTTTACAGAGGCGGTGGCACCGACCGTGATTTCCGAGATTGCCATTACCGATGCGGATATCATACCGTATATCGGCTATACGGCCGGAGATCTTATGGATTATACGCTTCCGGAAGACAGCCATATGACGGTTGTTTCTCTGAACTGGTGGTGTGAGACACCGGAGAGATGTCTTGATATGGCGGATTCGTTTGAAGCCGACAACGAATATGATTTGAACTGGTCCATTATGGCGGATAAAGGATATATCTTTGCCGAGAATCCCACGATTACCATAAACGGGTCCTCTGACAACGTTTGTATGAATCTTTTCTATATGGATTCGGAACTCAGAGGATGCACGATTGCGGCCTCGATCCTGGAGGCTGTCGCGCCTTCCGTGATTTCCGAAATTACCATTACCGATGCGGATATCACGCCGTATATCGGTTATACGGCCGGGGAACTGTCGGCCTATACACTTCCGGAGGATTGCCACATGACGGCGAAGTCGCAGGCATGGCAGTGTGAAGCCGATCCGGCATTCTGGATGGAAGACGATTTTGGATTCTATGCCGGCAGTGAATATGATCGAAACTGGGTATTCAAGGCGGATAAAGGCTATGTGTTTGATGAAAACGCCACGGTGACCATTAACGGGTCAGCCGACAACGTATCTGAATCCGATACGCGTATGGCCAGCGGAGACGCAACCATATTCTATGTTTGGACCAACGTGACGGAAGCTGTGGAACAGGAAAAAACGGCCATCAGCGAGATTGTGATTGCCGATGCGGATATCATTCCGGTTGCCGGTGAGACGGCCGGAAGCCTCATGAGCGCTACCGTATCCGACGATGCCCCGTATACCATTGAAACCCAGGTCTGGAAGAATTATACTTCCATGGGCGAGATGGAAGAAAATGATGTCTTTGAAAAAGGCAATGCCTACGCCGTACAGTTTAATTTAAAACCGAAGCAGGGCTATTACTTTGCGGGGGATGCCACGGTCAGCATTAACGGTCAGACCGATGCACATGACTGGATCCATTCCGGTATCTTGGACATTGCCGGTTCCGAGTTTATGATTCTGACGAAAGCCGTGCAGCTTAAGGCCGATGAGCCGATCACCGAGATTGGAATTGCCGATGCACAAATCACCCCGGTTGCCGGAGAAACCGTCGGAGAGCTGGAGTATACCTTGCCGGACGGCGCTCCGTATACCGCCATTATGGCCGGCTGGTGGGATGTGTTTGAAAGCCGCATGGTGGATTCCGAAGAAACCTTTACGGCCGGAAAAGTTTACTGCGCCTGCTGGAATTTGGTTGCAAACGAAGGCTATGTCTTTGATGAAAACGCGGCCATTACCGTGAACGGCTCTAAAGAGATTGTGGATGCTGAGCATTCCTATTTGGCGGATGATATTTTCATTATTTCTCTTGCCGGTGTTTTCGTAGAGGAACCGGAGGAATCCGTCGAGCCTTCCGAGGAAGAGTCCACGGAGCCTTCGGAAGAAGAATCTGTCGAGCCGTCCGAAGAGGAATCGGCAAATCCGGACGAGTCTGATGAGTCCGACGAATCCGGCAATGTGGAAACACTTCTCGGAGATGCCAATGATGACGGCGTCGTCGATATGAAGGACGTCTTATTACTCCGTAAATACCTGGCAGGTCTTGCAGGTGAAATCAATCAACTGAATGCCGACGTGAATGTCGATACGTCTCTTGACATGAAAGACGTTTTGATGATTCGTAAGTTCCTGGCTCATATGATTGAAACATTAGGCTAAACAAATTTTCAGGCGCGCTCTCGTTTGGAGGGCGCGCCTTTGTGGTGAACTACCCACCACTTAGTTAACACTTGAAGTGGGGGCTTCTGGGAGCCATTTGGCTCCGTTTAAGAAGTTTGGTATTTAAGTTTCCACCTGATTTCAGGCCACCCTTATTCTTACAGGCGTGTCCACATCGCCTCTA
>JAZUDZ010000008.1:0-10304 GCA_045639905.1 Acutalibacteraceae bacterium | reverse complement strand
AGAGAACGGCGATCAAAAAATATGGCATATCGATTATTCCGGTTCTGTATATGCATTTGACGAATATACGTATAACTTGTATGCCCATACATATAGAGATGTAGCAGGTGGCATTGAAAATTGGACATATATTTTAGACAGAAACCATCCCACAAGAGATTTAATAGACTCTCCAGATGATTTTTTAATCATTGATGGACAATTAGTGGACGGCATTCGCTATTATTTCTCAGAAATCCCTGCAGGAAACTGTATATACGGGGATAGCAACAAAGACAGTTCCGTTGATTTAAAAGATGTGCTGACAACAAGGTCGGTATTAGCAGGTCACACTGTAGAGCAATACGATTCGTTTTTAGCAGATACAAACTGGGATGACTTAGTAGATATGAAGGATATACTGCAAACAAGACAATACATTGCAGGAATTATTAATAGATTTGGAAATGTCGACTAATCACCAGGTCTAAGATCGAGTTTAAATAATCAAACAATGACAAAGCCCCTTGCCATAAGCAAGGGGCTCTATTACTTTTACGCGCCTAATTTGTCGATAATGTTCGCGAGGAACTTGCGAAGCATCAGCACATCTTTCATATTCACTTCACCATCACCGTTGCAGTCGGCGTTTTGCGCATTGTATTCCACGTCCAACCCGGCGAGGTATTTGCGCATCAGCAGAACATCCTTCATGCTGACCTCACCATCACCGTTCACATCACCGAGCATTTCTGCCGGTTGCGGATCAGTCGGATCATCATCCAAAAGCGCTCTCAGACGCTCGATTTCCGCTTGCAGGTCTTTTATCTCTTGCTCGTTTTGTGCAAGCGTTTTCTGTGCATCTTCGAGGTCTTTCGCAGCTTGCGCGAGTGCCTCGTCTTTCTCCGAAACCGTGCCCTCGAGTTCCTCAATATTCGCTTTTGCCGTTTCGAGGTTGGCTTTTGCCGTTTCAAGATCTGATTTCGCCGCATTCAACTGCTCGGTCGCGGTACCCAGCGCCGCTTGTTTCTCGGCAATCGTCGCATCCTTACTCTTGATTGTATTGTTGAGCTCGGCAATCGACTCATTTGCCGCCGCAAAGTCTTTTTGCAACTGCTCGTTTGCCGCTTTCAATTCATTCAGCGCCGTTGTTGTATCCTCGAGATTCTTTTGAGCCGTCGCAAGCGCCGCAGATGCAGTGTTGTAATTCTCGGTCATCTCATCGAGTGCATCTTGCATATCTTTGAGATCTTTCGCGGCTTGTTTCAGCGCTTCGTCTTGCTCCGAAACCGTGCCTTCGAGTTCTTCGATATTCGCTTGCGCGGTTTCAAGATTCGCCTGCGCCGCGTTCAGTTGTTCGGTCGCAGTGTTGAGTGCCGCTTGTTTCTCGGCAATGGTGGCCTCTTTGCTCGCAACCGTTTTGTCGAGCGCTTCAATGGCATTGTTCGCCGCATTCAGCGCCGCCGTTGCCGTTGCTAAATCGCGTTTTGCCTGCGCGAGTTCCTCCTCCACCGCTTGTTTAGCGGCATCGGCTTCGGCTTGGAGCTGTGCCGTAATAGCAGCAAAACCGTTCTGTTCGGCAGTCATTACATCCGCCATTGTTTCGGCTTCATCCACCGCATCAAACGCATTACTCAAAATCGCGGCAAGTTCGTCCGACGGATTTTCGCCAGCCATCGCTTGCAACGCCTCTTTTGCAGCATCTTTTGCATCCTCAAGCGCCTTTGCCGCTGCTTGCTGTTCGGCAGTAGTTTTTTCGGCCGCTTCGGTGGCAAGCTGTGCCATAATCGCGGCAAAACCCGCTTCTTCGGCTTCTTGCACCGCCGTTATCGTTGCGGCTCTGTCCACATCATGCAACGCTTCGGCATAAACCATGAGAAGCTCATCCGACGGTTTGTCGCCGATTGCCGCTTCCAAAGCGGTTTTCGCGGCATCTTTCGCAGCCACAAGTGTCTTCGCCGTCTGTGCGGCTTCCGCCTCAATCTGTGCCGTAAGCACCGGAATCACCGCCGTTTGGATGGCAATTGGCTGAGCCAGACTGTCAGCATCATCCACCAGCTTGTACGCCGCATCGACAGTCGCCTGCACCGTTGCCGATGGATGTTCGCCCGCCGCAGCGGCAATGGCGGTTTTTGCGGTGGTTTTCGCTTCGGAAAGCGCGTCCAGATAGGCAGAAATTACGGCAAGTCCGTCTGCCTTGGCAGTGGCAACCGCACCGAGCGTTGTCGCCTCGTTCACCGCCGCTTTGGCATCGTTCAAAATCGCCGTCATATCACTTGATGTGTTTCCGTTCGCCGCCGTGTCGAATGCGGCAAGCGCTTCCGCTTTGGCCGCCGCCAAAGCTTCCTTCGCAAGCTGTTCTTCGATTCTGTCAAGCCATTCTTCTTTTATGTTGTCGAGGTCCGAAATGCTTTCGGCATCGTCTATCGCATCACAGCCCCCACTTAGGAGATTTTCCACATCGTCAGAGCGATTTTCGCCGGCTGCACCGACAAGCTCCGCTTTCGCCGCTATTTTTGCCGCTTCGAGAGCTCGAGCATCGGCCTCTTTCGCCAGATGGGCGGCAATGGCGTTCAATCCGTTGATTTTGGCGGTCGTGACGTCCTCAATCGTGGTCGCCTCGTTCACCGCTTTACAAGCGGCCATCAAAATCTTTGACAGTTCATCCGAGACCGAGGAGCTCGCCGCATCCCACAGCTCTTGGACCGCCGCACTTTGGGCTTTGCCAAGTGCCAGCGCCTGCGCTTCGGCTTCCACGCGGTCGGCGATTTTGGCGACCCATTCCTCTTTCACCTTATTCACGTCGGCAATCGTCTCGGCGGCATCCACCAGCTCTTTGGCGTAGTTCAAATACGCCGTCACCGTGGTCGAGGGATTTTCGCCCGCCGCCGCTTCCAATGCGGTTTTGGCAGTGGCTTTCGCATCCGCCAACGCCTGCGCCGCTTCGGCTTTCAATTGGTTGTCGATCGCGGTAAGACCGTTTTCTTTCGCCGTATTCACGTCCGCAACCGTTTCGGCGGCATCCACCGCCGCTTTGGCATCGTTCAAAATCGCCGTCAGCGCGGTCGAGGGAGTTTCTCCCGCCGCCGCTTCCAAGTCGGCTTTGGCCTCCGCCTTGATTTTGTCGATCATATCGCCGCCGCACCGATCGCAAACGAAGTCATCGTTTTGGTCGGCATGTTCTTCGATTTTATCACAGCGAGAGCACTTATGCGTATCCACGTCCACGTATTGCCAGTCGTGGCCAAGCGGGGCAATATAGCCTTTGCCGCCCTCGGAGATCCACACACCGTACTGTGCCAAATAACCGATTGCGGTCGTGAAATCCGCATCCTCATAATACATCCCGTCAGCGGGGTTTTTATACGCCACTTTATGTCCGCTTTCGGTGCAGGTCGGCTCTTTCGCCGCTCCGCTCGGTTCGGTCAACTGAACGTATCGTTCGCCGTTGTATGCGGCAACCGGCTTCGCACTGTTTTTGTCTCCGCCGGCAACCACATCTAAGTACTTATAGATGGTAATCGCACCGCAAGAGCCATTCCGACCGCTACCGATGCCGGCAGAATAGTCGTCGCCGGTTGATGTAATCACACCGCCGTATATGGAAATATCGCCGCAATGACCTTGTTCACCGCTACCGATGCCGGCAGCATAGTCACCGCCGGTTGATGTAATTACACCGCCGTATATGGAAATATCGCCGCAAGAGCCATACCAACCACTGCCGATACCGGCACAACGAGCCCCCGAAGTCAGCACTGTCAGTTTTCCCATTTTGTCCGCATTCAGCGACTGTGCATAAATGGACAGCGAACCGCCGTCATTCAATGCGATACCTTGGTTTGCCGTAAAAGTACATCCGTTTTCCAAAATCAAATGCACGTCACCGGCAAAGGTAACACATTTTGCCGCCGTAACATCGCCATGTACCAGATACCATCCGCCGGGAAGAGCGTAAATTCCTCCAAAATCGGAAAGGATCGTCGTTTCGCTCGGTATGTCTTTTTTCTCAAATGTGTTGCTCGCTGTGGAATAGTCATAGTAAGATTCGTTGCATCGTGTGCAGCCGTCATCCCCCATAGTGTGTGACTCCGTTTTTTCGCAACGAATACATTTGTGCTGATCCTCGTTATCATACACCCAGTCATGACCGAGAGGAGGAATATATCCTTCACCGCCCTCAGCTTTCCACACTTGTAATGCAGCGTCATCACCAATCTGCTTTGCGAAAAGGGTATCTTCATAATAGAGGTTGTCTGCCGTTCGCAAGGTGTACGCTTTACATCCTGCCTCTTCGCAAGTCGGGTCCAAAGCTTTTATGTTCGTTTGTCTCCAATCGTCAATTTGGATGCATTTTTCGCCATTCAGGTTCGGTGCTCTATCAAAAGAATATCCCGCCTTCAGGTTTTCTAAACTGTCGCCAACGGCAACACTGTGAACGGCATCGTCCGTGAATGTAAACGTGGTCATATCCGAGCTCGAGACGTCGTCTCTTTCACCGCCGCCGTTTTGGCCTTTACCGAACGCCGCCACGTCGGATTCCACTGTAACGGTACCGCCGTAATAAGCGAATGTACCGCCGGTGCCGCCGCTGTGTGCTTCATCTATCAGAGCAACACCACCGAAAGCGGCATAATATTTCGTCCCGTTACCGCCGCCAATGCCGACCGCACCCGATGCCTTAACCGTAAGGTTGCCGTTATAGACGGCAACCTTACCGCCGTCACCGCCACAGTAGCTCTTTTCATCGCTTTCGTGGATGGTACTAGTAATAACTTCACTGTAGGAATGTAATGAAGACAAACTGCTGCCGCCGATGCCGACACCGTACGTGTTTCCGGAGCTGTACGCCACCGCCTCGATGTTGCCGCCGTAAATCGTCAAATCGCCGCAGTCGTGTTTTTCCGAAGAAGCATGCAAATTGTGGTAGCTATCCACACGCTCTTGTGTATTAGGGGCATTGCCGCCGATGGCAGCCGCACCTTTTTGGTTTGCCGCCGCCGTCAGCGAGCCCATGTGCTCGCCGAAAGAATAAGAATACACGGTAAGCGAGTTGCCCTTTTCAAGGCCGATACCGCCCTGCACGTAGTAGTTACAGTCGTCGTTAAGAACCAGTGTTACGTCACCGAGAATCTGTACACGACCGGTCGTTGTCACCGTGCCGCCCACGTAATAGGCACGGCTCTCTCCCTCGGCACCCAAGGTCTCCATAGAGCCGGTGACCCGTGTCGCATTTTCAACAAAATGGATCTTGCCATCCGGGCCTGTATAGGGTATCGCGCCCTCGGGGACAAACGAAAGAACTCCATTTTTGTCCAATATAGCGTGCAGCCACCCGTTCGCCTGGAAATCATGATCCACGCCGTAGTTGAGCGTGTCCGGCATAATTCTTCCGTATTCGTCGGCAGAAATACCGTGCATCACATCACTGGAAAACGGCACGGCATACGTTGCCGTCCCACAAAGGTCGCTGTTAAAATAGCAGTTGGCAACAGACGAATGATCCGGAAAGACGCTAACGGTAGCACTGACGTTGGAATTTCCGTTCACCGCCGCATCGTTCACGCTGTTAAAAAGACTTAAGGAGGTGGTGTTTTTGATAGCACCGACAAAGCCACCGACATACTGTGAGCCGGTAACCGTTCCTCGGTTAATGCAGTTTTTGAGGACGGCAGTTCTGCCTTCGAGCTGGCCGACAACGCCGCCGGCATAGTTGTACGCCGCCGTTACGCCGGCATTATTGGTGCAGCGGTTAAAATTGCCGTTGGTCGCATAGCCGGCAATACCACCACACTTTTGGTAGCCTGTATACACGGTGCCATTATTCACGCAGCCGTTAAATGTGTCTTGTTCGGCATAACCGGCAATACCGCCGACCTGCTCTTGCAAGCCGGTGATTTTTCCGTTATTGGTGCAGTTGATAAAGCTTGTATAGGCCGAATACCCCGCAATACCACCGGTGTAGGGGGCATTGTTGTAAATCTCCGCATTGTTCACACAGTTTTCGGCGGTGCAGTTCTCTGCGTGCCCGAAAATACCGCCAATGCCCCAGCTGCCTGCCACAAAACCGTTTACCGTAAGATTTTTGACGGTGGCACCGTTCGCATACCCAAACGCCGCCTTTTCATCGGAATTCATATCGTAGGTAACGTACGTCACGGTGTGACCGTTACCGTCAAAGGTTCCGGTAAACTCATATTTGGCAGTATAGCTCAAAACCTTCCCCGATTCGCCGATGGTGTTGCAGACGGGAATATCCGCATCCAAACGGACATATTTGCCCTTAAAGGCATCGGTTCCATATTCCGTTCTGCCTCCGCTTGAATCTTCCATATACGCATGGTTTAACACCATATAGTGGAACGCATCCCAGTCGTCAATGTTGCGGATGACATAAGGATTCCCCTGCGAGCCGTCGCCAACACTTAACGAATAGGAACTTTTGTCGGGGAACGAGCAATTGCTCGGTGTGACACCGTCGACCGCAGATTCTGCCGAATAACCACTTGTAAAGGTGCAGTTTGTGAGCAGGGTGTCATCGTCATTGGAATATAACTCATACCCGTCACCGGAACAGTTATTTTCAAAGAATTTACAGTCTTTAATTGTACCGTTATCATCGTCATTGTATATAGCACCGCCGTCACCGCCGCAGCTGTTGCGGTAAAAACGGCAGTTCGAAATGGTGCTTATTGCCGCCCAGGTGGATTCATTAAAGATGGCACCGCCATCGTCTTCGGCACGGTTGTCCGAAAGCAAAAATCCGTCAATAAGCGAGGCTTTCGGCGTATAAATGGCACCGCCGTCACCCCCGGCAGAACAGCTGGCAATCACCGTATTGCCGGAGCCGTATACTTTCGCATCGGCATCGTTGATATACAGAAAACCGCCGTTATCTTCGGCACGACAATTTACCGCATAACTATTGCTGAATGTCACCGTTTGATCCGGTCCCACATCATCAATATAGACAGCTCCGCCATCGCTTTCGGAATTACAATTAATGAACCGGCAGTTTTTAAAGCTTACGTTACCCGGGTAACCGCTTTCGCTGTTCACATACACACAAGTGCCGTTACTTGTTGAAGAGCAATTTTCGAAGATAACGTTAGAGAAAGCATAATCAGAGACAACAGTGTGGTTGTAAACATCATTTGGTATATTAAAAATCTTTCCTCGGCAATTTACAAAATGGGTGTTTTGTATATTGATTTTTCCGTGTGCAGTAAAAGCGGCCGACGAGGTGTTTGAGGGAAAAGAAATCGTACCGGATGTTACACACCGAATCACTTCACTATCCACACAGATATTTGTCGTTACTGTCAGTGTATGTCCTTGCAAATATATTTCGAAAAATTGTAAATCGTCAACACACAAAGTGGCTATCGTCCAATCTTTTGCCAGCCTTAGTGTTATGTTTTTGTTGATTCCTGTGGGTGGATTATCAAGAAGACTCTGAAAATCTGTATCGTAATTAAGCGGAGCGAAATAGGACTGACCATATTCGACAATTCCGTATTCACCCCACACCTCGTTGCCCGTTTGCCATCCGCTTGCCGCCGCCGCAGGCAACGCAAACACCGGCAGTGACATAACCACCATCACCGCCGCCAACAGCATCGCTAACATCCGTTTTTTCATACAAATCAGCCTCGTTTCGTTTGTATTTTTGTTCGTATTTTTTCAATATCTATTCTTTATATTAACCCATTTTCATTTTAACACGGCTTTGGGGATTGTCAATCATTTTCTTATTGTTTAGATGCTTTTCACAAAAAAATATGACCTGGTGTCCCCCGCAGCCCTCAAACCGTTGATATTATGCGATTTGATACCGGTCTCCAAAACCGCGTGTCGAGCGTTCGAGTCGTTCTACCCCTGCCATTCAAAAAAAAAAAAAAAAAACTGCTTAAAACCTTTGTTTTCAAGGGATTTGAGCGGTTTTCTTTTTCAAAATTTTTTCTGAAAAATACCGTAAATTATCGAGTAATATGTATCCCTTTTGTGTCCCTCATGTGTTCCTTATGTGTCCCCTTTTGTAGACAAAAAAATAAGTCCTCCAAATTGGGGAAGACTTATTTTTTCAGCAACATCATTAAATTATCATTTTGTCTTTTTAAATAGTATTTCTTCTCCTTTTGCCATTGAATAAATCATACTCTTTTAGCAATAAATGTTTCTGATGGAATAACAATTACAAATAAAATATATCCGAAAGTACAAGTAAATAACAATCAATTTCAGCTAAAGAGCCTGCTTTCAAAACGGGATTCTCCTGAATAATATAAGTCGCTTTAATTGTACTCATTTCCGATACAGGCAAAGAAACTAGTATAACATCTTGGGCATTCCATGGAATAGAAATAA
This sequence comes from Acutalibacteraceae bacterium, assembly GCA_045639905.1. Taxonomy (GTDB): domain Bacteria; phylum Bacillota; class Clostridia; order Oscillospirales; family Acutalibacteraceae; genus RGIG426. Next base: position 1,958 of record JAZUDZ010000008.1, on the reverse strand, counting down.
TATTATTTCTCAGATGAACAAGTAGTCCCGTATTATTTTCATTCCTATATATACAAGGTATAGGACATGTCTTATTTATCCGACCGTCATATACACGTAAAGCCACAAGAATTCTATTAGAAAAGAATTCTTCATCATAGTTATTCTTTGGAAAAACATCATTCACTTTTTCAAAATAATTTCTTATGTCTTCCACTGATTTTAAAACAGAAAACGGAGGGACACATTCAATATCATTTGTAGAATTCCTGATATTAACTAATTCTTCAACATTAAAATCGACAACATCATTTTCATTACTAAAAATATTGCCATACACAAGTACTTGACGTATATATAACACGTCTTTCATGTCGACGTTACCATCTTTATTAGCATCGGCATCTTGCTTGTTAATCGAAACATCAATTTGAGCTATATATTTTCGAATGGCCAACACATCCTTCATATTAAGGTTCCCATCACTATTGGCATCTCCCGAAATAGAACCGGGAGGTGTATATACAGTAGAATCTTGTAAATCGATCAACAAAACCGATTCATTCATTGAAATTTTTTCAACTTCTTTTGCCGTAACTAACAACCGTATTTCCGGCATCAAAACACTTTGATATAGTACTTGATCCTTCTGAACACCCAACAAAGTAATTAAATCATCAGATTCTTTTTGATATACGCTCTTTACTAACATATATCTAACAAAACGTGTAATACCTGCTTGATCCCATTCTTTAGGGTTGCTCAATCTCTCATTGACTCCATTTATAATATCCTCTGTTGCTCCGGAAAAACCTGTAGTAATCAAAATTTCATGAATCTTATCGGCGGAAGATTCGCTCAAAATTAAATCTTGCTTATTATTACGCTCGGAATCAAAAATCACATTTGCAATTGCATCTCTTACTCTATTATATTCTTCATCTGACGGAGCATTGTCCCTATATCGAATGATTATTATCAGTTTCTCTGTATCTTCGCTTTTTTGGATGGCAGAAAGAAGCTTTTCTGTTATTTTGTTTCCGTCTCCATTAAACTGATAAGCATACACTGTCGTCGAAAAAGAAATAGTGAGAATAATAGACAGACACAAACTAATTGCTCTATATAATGCTTTATTCATAGTTTCAACTCCTTTGATATTATGGTCCTAATACTACATCATGGTCCTGTGCCATATTCACACACTCCTTTGCACATAATATAACAAAAAGTCTATGAAATGTCCATATTATCAGAGTGATTTGTGCTTTTTCATCAGAGTGATTTGTGGCATTTTATTAAAGCGATTTGTTGTAAAATCATTTATAGAAACCAACACACAAAAGTAGCAGGAAAAACTTCCTGCTACTTTTTCGGGACCTGCTCATAAAACTTCTATTATATTTCAGGTGCCCCTAACGACCGCTAAACCGTTGATGTTAAGCGATTTGATAACGGTCTCCTAAACCGCGTGTCGAGCGTTCGAGTCGTTCTACCCCTGCCATTCAAAAAAACCGCTTAAAACCTTTGTTTTCAAGGGATTTGAGCGGTTTTCTTTTTCAAAACTTTTCTGAAAAATACCGTAAATGATGCTATCATAAAAGTAGACACGGATAGGTAGAAAAATGTTGCTTTATGAATTAAAATGGAAGCAGCATAACTACCGGAAAGGAGTCTGCTTTTAATTATGGGGAAACATTTAACACCATTACAGAAAGAGTTTTTGATTCATCAGTACAAAGGAAATCCCGGAATTAAACTCCGTGATTTCTGTGATGCAAACCACATCTCCGATGGGGCTTTTAAGAAGTGGCTGAAGCAATATGAAGAACAAGGTCTGGATGGTCTTGCCAGAGCGGATGCAGAAATAGGAAGTGTGCTGCCGGAAGGAATGGATCCGACAGAAGAAGCATACAAAAGAGAAATCCTCAAGCTCCGCATAGAAAATGAAAGGCTTAAAAAAAACTATACTGTACGGA
>JAZUDZ010000007.1:0-3499 GCA_045639905.1 Acutalibacteraceae bacterium | reverse complement strand
CTTAGGTCCTCGTGTTTCTGCTAGAATTCATACAGGTTTGACAGCAGACTGTACACAGCTTGAAGTTGGTGACTTCCCTATCAATCCTATTCCTGGTAAAGAGCAGAAGCACAATCAGCTTCTTATGACTCGTCCTGCATTTGGTGGAAACACAATCGCTACTATCGCTTGTCCTAACAACCGTCCTCAGATGGCTACTGTTCGTCCCGGCGTTATGCAGAAGATCGATCCTGTTGCTGGTGCTAAGGCTGAAGTTATTGAATTCAATCCAGGATTCACACCAAATAACAAGTATGTAACAATCAAGGAAGTTGTTAAGGCTGTTAACGACGTAGCTGATATCATGGACGCAAAGGTATTAGTATCTGGTGGACGTGGAGTTGGCTCACCTGAGAACTTCAAGATTCTTGAGGATCTTGCAGAGGTTCTTGGTGGTACAGTAAGCTGCTCACGTGCAGTTGTAGATTCAGGCTGGAAGCCACGTGATCTTCAGGTTGGTCAGACAGGTAAGACTGTTCGTCCTCAGATCTACTTCGCTATCGGTATTTCAGGTGCTATTCAGCACGTAGCAGGTATGGAAGAATCAGACGTTATCATCGCTATCAACAAGGATGAGGATGCTCCTATCTTTGATGTAGCAGATTACGGTATCGTTGGTGATTTGAATAAGATTGTTCCTCAGTTAACAGAGGCAATCAAAGTTGCATTAGCTAACAAGTAATTAATAAGCGGGCGCTTTGCTTTGGCGAAGCGCCCGGTTAATTTACTTCAGGGCGGAGTGAAATTCTCCGACCGGTAGTGATGATATCGGTGCATGGTAAATGAAGCCGAAGCACAGATGTTTAGTCTACCAGTTGTCAAAGCAGACAATTGATACGGTGAGAATCCGTAACCGACGGTAAAGTCCGGATGGAAGAAGGAGGAAAAATGAATAGTTTAATATCATCCGTTAAAGAAAACGGTTTGTTTGTTCTTGAATTTTTAGGCATTGTGGTTGCTATTATTTTGGTCGCTTATCTGTTTGAAAAAGCCGCCAAAAAGAAAAGAAAAGATACCGAGAGAGTGCTGTCAACCAAAAAAGTTGTTGTCATCGGTGTGTTTTCTGCGATATCAACAGTGCTTTTTTTATTTGAAATACCGGTGTTCTTTGCACCGTCATTTTACAAACTTGATTTTTCAGAGCTGCCTGCGTTGATATGTGCTTTTGCGTATGGACCGGTAGCCGGTGTCTTGGTTGAATTTATCAAAGAAATTCTTAAATGTGTTGTTAAGGGAACTTCTACCGCATTTGTGGGGGAACTGGCCAATTTTGTGGTGGGCTGTGCGCTCATTCTGCCGGCATCCATAGTATACTCGTTTAAGAAGACCAAAAAGAATGCTATAGTGGCCTGCGTAATCGGAACGGTAATTATCACGTTGGTCGGAACAGTGTTTAATGCTGTGTATTTGATTCCGGCATTTGCAGCGCTTTTCGGAATGCCGCTTGACAGCATTATTTCAATGGGCTCGGCCATAAATCAATCTGTTACGGATGTATGGAGCTTGGTATTTATCTGCGTAGCACCGTTGAATTTGATAAAAGGACTGATAAACAGTATTATTACTGTATTGATATATAAAAATATAAGCAGATTTTTGAAGAAGTAATCGGAGTAAAAATGGAAAAGACGATTTTGGAATACAATACGGTTGAACTGAACGTAAATGACAACTGTGTCACAATTATTGACCAGACTCTTTTGCCGGGCAGAACCGAATTGATTAACCTTCGCACCGCCGAAGAAATATGGGACGCCATTTACCTGCTTAAGGTTAGAGGAGCTCCGGCTATCGGAGTTGCTGCGGCCTTTGGATTGTATGTTTTGTCCAAGGAAATAGCAGACGAGAATCCCGGAATTACTGTTTCGGATTTCTACAAAGCTTTTGTCGAAAAGAAGGATTATCTTAATTCTTCGAGACCTACGGCAGTCAATCTGTCATGGGCACTTAACAAAATGGATAAGTGTGCAAAAGAGACAATTGAAGCCGGATGCGGATTGAATGAAATATTGCAGAAACTCCTTTCAGAAGCGTTGGCCATACAGGAAGAAGATATCAACACCTGCAAAAAGATAGGTGAGTACGGACTTTCTTTGGTAAAGAAAGGGGACGGCCTGCTGACACATTGTAATGCGGGACAGCTGGCAACATCCAAATACGGAACAGCAACTGCTCCCATATATTTAGGACATGAGCGCGGTTATGATTTCAAAGTGTTCGCGGATGAAACAAGACCTCTTTTGCAAGGTGCCAGATTGACATCGTATGAACTTCATTCTGCCGGAGTGGATGTCACATTGATTTGTGACAATATGGCGTATACCGTAATGCGAAACGGATGGATAGATGCCGTTTTTGTGGGGTGCGACAGAGTGGCAGCAAACGGAGATGTGGCTAATAAAATCGGAACCGGCGGCGTCGCTACACTTGCTAAGCGCTTTAATATTCCTTTCTATGTATGTGCCCCGTCATCAACAATTGATATGAATACAAAGACCGGTGCGGATATAAAGATTGAGAATCGTCCCGAATCGGAAGTTACGGATATGTGGTATAAAGAACCGATGGCGGCAAAGGGAGTAAAGGCTTTTAATCCTGCATTTGACGTTACCGATAACGAATATGTGACAGCTATAATCACTGAGTATGGTATAGCTCGTGCTCCGTATTCGGAATCACTCAAAGAGATTTTTGCGAAAAAAGAGGCAGCAAAATGAGTAAATACTTATCATCTAAAGAAGCAAAAGATGCAATCCTCGACATTGGTCAGAGAATGTATGTAAGGGCTTTTGTGGCAGCCAACGACGGAAATATTTCAGTGCGTGTTTCGGAGAATGAAGTTTGGGCTACACCCACAGGGGTTTCAAAGGGCTTCATGAACAAAGATATGTTGGTCAAAGTTGATCTTGACGGAAAAATCCTCAAAGGAAACCGTAAACCATCAAGCGAATTGAAAATGCATTTACGTGCCTACAAGGAAAATCCTGATATAAAGGCGGTGGTGCACGCACATCCCCCGCTTTGTACTTCCTTCGGAATAGCCGGAATAGAGTTGAACGAACCTATTTTGGCCGAGGCGGTAATAACTCTCGGTGATGTTCCTATAGTACCGTATGCAGAACTTGGGTCCGATGAAATTCCCAAGGCGATAGCTCCGTATTGCCATACACATAACGGCGTAATTTTGGCAAACCATGGAGTGGTAACGTGGGGCGATGAGCCGTATGCGGCATACTACAGATTGGAATCAATGGAGTACTACGCCAACATTATGATGCTGACGGAAAAGATTCTGGGAAACCAAAATAAATTGTCGAACGAGCAAATTGATAAGTTGCTTGATATGCGGAAAAAATTTGGTGTTAAACTCGGCGGAGAACCGAAAAGATAATGAAGTAAAGGCAGGCCTAAGGCCTGCCTTCTTTTATGTGCGATAAGGTGTCAAGCGGATATTGTGCTT
>JAZUDZ010000006.1:0-11542 GCA_045639905.1 Acutalibacteraceae bacterium | reverse complement strand
CCGTTTGGTTCCCTTCAAAACAAGCTTACCTATCTTTGTAAACGATATGGCATTGAACTGATTATACAGGAAGAAAGTTATACGTCCAAAGCATCATTTTGGGACAAAGACTACATCCCGACCTATGACAAAAACAAAGACCAGAACTATGAATTCAGTGGCAAACGAAAGCACAGAGGGCACTACATAACATCCGATGGAAAAATCTTACATGCCGATGTGAACGGCGCACTGAACATCATGAGAAAAAGTAACGTTGTGGATCTGCGAATCCTATACGATAGAGGCGATGTGGACACGCCTGTAAGAATAAGGGTGGCCTGAAATCAGGTGGAAACTTAAATACCAAACTTCTTAAACGGAGCCAAATGGCTCCCAGAAGCCCCCACTTCAAGTGTTAACTAAGTGGTGGGTAGTTCACTAGAATTTGAGCGCGCGAATAGAATGTGACATATAGGGGTTAATCAACAAAGAAAGAGTGGATGGAATGAAGTTGTTTGGAAAAGAAGAAGTGAATATCTCGAGACAGTTTGAGTTTGATATGGCAAAAGCGGTCTGTATTATCGGAATGGTTTTTGTTCACTGTTTTGAAGAACTACCCATGTCGGAATCGTTGGAGAACGGGACTGCATCGTATATCTTTTTGACAATCCTAAACACGATTTTCGGTGCCGGAACATTTATGATTTCCATGGGACTTGGGATTGCGTACAGTTGGAAGGGTAATGCGGACAAGCTGATAAAAAGAGGAATTCTGCTCTTTGTTTTGGGCTATGTGTTGAATGCGGCTCGTTGCGGTATTTTAGAGACGGTTTTAGCGTTCACAACCATGCCCGACCTCAAGACCTATTTGACGACATCCTATTTTCTTGATGATATTCTTCAATTTGCCGGAATGGCTTTACTGTTTTTCGGTCTCTTGAAAAAACTGCATTTTTCTGACTTGGCTTTGTTTATTACGGCTTTTGCTATGTCAACAGTCGGAAGTTTTTTCCGATTTTTGGATTTGGGATCACAGGAACTGAATATGTTTTTAGGTGTACTTATAGGAACCGTCGATCCTGTAAATCCTAATGCTTTTGCTCCGTTCCCACTTTCAAACTGGTTTATAATCGTTGTATTAGGTTATTTGTATGCGAAAGCACTCCGGCGGTGTACAAATATAAAAAAATACTATGCCATATCATTCCCCGTCTCGGCAGTGCTGCTGGCAGCTTATATGGCTTTTGCTGTTCCGCTAAAGCTCGGTATTTTTAACGATGATATGAACTACTATTATCAGCTAACCGTTCCGGAAACACTGGTATTGTTGGCCGGTGCTGTTTTTGCTACCGGACTTTATCACTATGTTTCTTTACTCTTCAGCAATCCGATTAAAAAGGCAATTGAAAAAATCAGTGTGAATTTGAATAAGATTTATTTGATTCACTGGGTAATTTTGGGGAACTTGTCCGTTGTCCTTAAAAATTTAAATAAAGAACTGACAAATGGTTGGCTACTTTTAGCACTTGGAACCGCGATTTTTGTGGTATCTGTTTTAATAGCAGAAGCAATTCCGAGCCGTAAAGCGAAAAAGAACATTGTAGCCGAGGAAGGCAAGGCGGATATCCATGACAATCACTAAAACGACAAACGGGAACCACGTAACGCTGGCCATTACCGGTACGATTGATACAAATACGGTTCAAAAACTCAGCGAGGAATTGAACACACTTGATTATGAGAATCTTGATTTGACTCTGGATTTTGAACAGACAACTTATATTACCTCGGCAGGTCTTCGCTGCTTACTGGTGGCCAGAAAAAAGCTGTCAGAGGACACGATGCGTGTAATCCATGTATCCGAAAAGGTGGCGGAAGTGTTTAAGGTCACCGGCTTTGATTCGATTATTCGTATTGAAACAGTAGCCGAAAGTGACAATATGGACCAGTATCGGCTGAGCTTCCCTGCGCTCCTAAAAAAACGCAGAGAATCAGGACCTAAGAAAACCGCTTTTGTATACAAAGAAAGAGAATATACCTGGGAAGATGTGGAAATGGCTTCTCATATTATTGCCGACGATTTGGCACACAGAGGCGTAAAGAAAGGCTCTCATGTAGGCCTTTGCTGCCCGAATTCCATCAACTGGGTTTTTACGTTTTTTGCCATTCAAAAACTCGGAGGCATTGCGGTCTTGGTCAATCCCGCCTTGTCCCCAAAAGAGATTCTGACCATCTCTGAGGTGGGCGATATTACCCATATGTGTTACGGGGAAACGCCGGGACTTATGTCCTTTGAGGACTGCTCAGATGCTTGTCTGAACAATGGAAAAATCTCAAACATGTATAATATTGGCGACTGTGTTGACATAACGGCGCGATACGTAGAATATCAAGCAATTTCGAACTTGTATCGAGAGCTCTTTCATGCGGACGATGCCAGCGTTGTGATTTTTTCTTCCGGGTCAACCGGTTTCCCGAAGGCTATTTTGTCTTCTTCGTTCAATTTGATGGTCAGTTTAGACCCGATTGCACGAAAAATGAAAGTATCCAAAGAGGATATCAATCTGGCCTTTTTGCCGATGTTTCATGTTTTCGGATTCGTAACCGGAATCGGTGCGGTTCTTTTGATGGGATGCGTGTCGGTTGTTCCGGAAAACAAAGCGCCGGCGACGATGATTCGTTTGATAAAACAATATCAGTGTACTATGTTCAATTCGGTACCGGCTATGATGTTGGCGGTTGTGTATGACAAGACATTTACGCCGGAAAGTTTGTCCTCTCTCCGTATGTCCATTTTAGGAGGCTCTGCAACGACGGAGGCACAAATGAAAATGCTCCGCCAGATTTTACCGAACAACCATTTTGGAAATATATACGGAATGAGTGAAAATGCGGCGGTTAGTTTGACTGATTATGAAGATACGGTTGAACATATAACGCAAACTGTCGGCAAACCGGTTTCGGGACTGGAACTTGAAATCCGAGATGTGGCCACCGGAAAGCCGGTTGCACCCGGAGAAACCGGTGAGATTTGCATTCGGTCCAATGCAATGGTTGTTTGTTATTATCGTCTCCCCATTGAAAAACAGCCGGTAGATGACGAGGGATGGCTGGCTACCGGAGACCTTGGTGTGCTTGATCCGGACGGATACTTGCGTATTGTAGGCCGCACGAAGGAATTGATTATTTCCGGCGGTGAAAACATTTCTCCCGGAGAAATTGCGGAGGTCATTGCACGCTTGCCGGAAGTGGCAGACGTGAAAGTCGTCGGAGTTCCCGATGAAATTAAAGGGGAAGTGGTTGCGGCCGCTTTGGTCTTGAAAGATGGATTCTCCTGGAACGAAGAAGCCGCAAGACAGTATCTCCGTCAATATCTGGCAAAGTATAAGATTCCGGTTTATTTTGCATTGTTTGAAAAATTCCCGCTTCTCAGCACGGGAAAAGTGGATGCTTTGACCTTGAAAAAAGAGGTTGCCAAAGCAGTTCTGGGATAAGCGATTCAGATAGAAAAAAGGCGCTTACGTTTACCGTAAGCGCCTTTTGCTGATTGTAAATCAGTTTGCGGAAGAGGTCTCTTCAATCGGAGTGGAATCGCCGGTGTCAACTTCGTTGATGCCTTCGATTTCCTGATGGTTTTTCTGGCAGGTTTTGCAAAGCGCGGTGGCATTGTCTTGGAAAGCCTGCTCGACCGTTCCTTCGTAAATGTTTTCGGATTTTGCACTCTTTAAGTGGTAGCAATCCGGGTCAATATGATATTTATGAACTGTGTTGCCGTTTACCGTCCAATAAACCGTACTGGTACCCAGTGCATTTTGAGCGGCCTGTAATTGTTCAGAAGAAACCGGGTTAAAGTCATAAGAGGCAACACCGCCGATCAGCATGGCGATGACAGCCACAACGGTTGCAATGGCTTTGGTTTTCTTATCCGCGTTTTTGTCGGTAAGAGTGATGATGATAAACGGGAGGAAAGCCACGACGGAAACAATCACACCCAGGTTGTTCCACAGCCAGAATTTCACTTTGTTCTTTTCGGAAGCGGGGTCAATGCGATTCGCTTTTTTCCACAAAAGGGAACCGACAATAACAAAAGCCAAATCAATGACAAGTGCACCGATTAAAAGAACCATATCGATGGAATCTTTTGCAAAGAGATGGCATTTTTGTGCGATGGCAAGAATGGCAAGAATTTCCATGCCGATACCGGCCAACCAGCAGGCAACGGCTCCGATGCGAAGTCCTACGGGATTTCCAACCGGTTTAGCAGCCTGGAAGTTTTCTTCTTTGATTTCATTTGTTGATTGAACAATCTTTTTGTCAGCCATAAATAAATCTCCTTTTCTATGGTTACAGTGTGGTTAACTACTTCTTAAGATATAACAAAGAAGGGATTTTTGCAAGAGTTATTTGGCGAAGGCAAAGTATACAATTTTTGACTTTTCTTAAGAAAAGAGATAAAATTAGTCGGGAAACGAATATAATCATGAAAGGCGGTGAGTTGATGAAAAAAGTGTGTGAACCTGATCGGTTCGTACAAGTGACAAGAAAAGTATCCATTGTGTGTATGCTGAGCAACCTGGGACTTTGTGTTTTAAAAATGGTCGGTGGTTTTCTTGCATCTTCCGAGGCTCTTATCAGTGACGGCATCAACTCGGCTTTTGATGTAATCAGTGGTTTCGTGGTTTTGATCGGAGCGCGTCTTTCCAGAAGACAGGCGGATGAGGAACATCCGTATGGTCATGAACGTATTGAAAGTGTAACGGCTATTGTCTTGGCTATGATTCTATTTGTAACGGCCGTATTTCTGGGGTCCGGAACGGTTGCCGATCTTGTCAGCGGGGCCTATCGGTCTCGGGAAATTCCCGGAATGTTTGCCATGATTGTTGCCGTGATAGCGGTTGCTGTGAAAGAAATTCTGTTTTGGTATACGAATGGAAACGCCCGTAAAATTAATTCGGTTGTTTTGAAAGCCGCCGCATGGGATCACCGGGCGGATGTGATTTCGACATCCGGTGCATTCATTGGTATTCTCGTTTCTCGTTTGGGGTTCCCGGAAGGAGATCTGCTGGCCAGCATTTTGGTATGTTTGTTCATTATACGAACGGCTTACAAGGTGTTTCGAGAGGCGGTCGGTCAAATGGTGGACCGCTCCTGTGATGAGGAAATGCTTGCACAGCTTCGGAAGTGTATTTTAGCGGTTGAAGGTGTCCTTGGAATTGATATGTTGCAAGTGCGCATGTTCGGGAACAGGTATTACGTTGATTTGGAAATCAAAGAGGAGGGAACCGTGAGTTTGACGGAGGCCCATAAAGTGGCTGAAGAAGTTCATGATTCCATAGAAACTGAGTTTCCGTCTGTTAAACACATTATGGTTCATGTGAATCCGACGGACGAACAAAACGAAGGAGAAAACAATGCGGTATAAAACGATTATCAGTATCTGTATGATTCTGGTTCTCTTGCTTGGTGGCTGTTCGCAAAGGACACAAAGCCTGCTGGAAGGGTATACCGAAGAGGTAGAAGATACGTCGATTTCTATGGAATACACACGCTTTGACGGCACACGAGACTATAAGATTGTGCTGGAAAAAGAAAGCGAAATGCGCGTGAATATACAAACCACTTCCGGTCGTTTGATAGTACAAATTCAAGGGGCCAAGAAGGAAAATGTGTATGAAGGACAATTTATGGCAAATTATGCGGAATCAAAAGTTCTGCCTGCTGGAAAATATCGTATTTATCTTTCGGCGGAGAGTCATGCGGGAAAATATACATTTGACTGGTCTTGATGGTGAAAGAGGTAACAAATGGCATCAGATGAACAATATTTGGACTATATTTTGGAGCAGCTCGCATCCCTTCCGGCCGGATATCGTCCGATGATGGGAGAATATCTGCTCTATTACGAAGGGAAAATCTTTGGTGGGATATATGACAATCGCTTTTTGCTGAAGCCGACAAAATCTCTCTTGCAGAGCGTTTCAAATCCCACAAAGGAAATTCCGTTTCCGGGAGGAAAACCGATGGTTTTGGTGGAGAATCCCGAGGATTCCGATCGGCTGATTCCTTTGATACGTCAGATGGCGGAGGAACTGCCGTGTGCCAAGTCTACATGTCATTACAAATATTTTTAGTTGGAGGAATTTTACATGCTGAAAATTGAGCATCTTACAAAAACATATGGAGAAAAGAAAGCGGTAGACGATTTGTGTTTGGAGATCGCTTCCGGAGAAATTTACGGGTTTATCGGTCATAACGGAGCAGGAAAAACCACAACTTTGAAAAGTGTCGTGGGTATACTCGGCTTCGATGAAGGCATCATTACCATAGACGGTGTTTCCATTGCGGATGATCCGCTGACATGCAAAAAAGAAATTGCCTATATTCCGGATAATCCGGATTTGTATGATTACATGACAGGACTGCAGTATTTGAATTTTATTGCGGATATTTTTGAAATTCCCACAGATATCCGAAAAGAACGGATTGAGAAATATGCGACCGTGTTTGAAATGCAGAATAATTTGACCCAGGCAATCTCTTCCTACTCTCACGGAATGAAGCAAAAGCTTGCCATTATTTCGGCATGGATTCATCAGCCGAAGCTGATTGTTATGGATGAACCGTTTGTCGGACTTGATCCGAAAGCATCACATTTGCTTAAGGAAATGATGCGAGAACATTGTTGTGCCGGCGGAGCAATCTTTTTCTCTACCCATGTTCTGGAGGTGGCGGAACGTCTTTGTGACAAGGTTGCCATTATTCAAAACGGCAAATTGATTCGGTCCGGTACAATGGAAGAGGTTAAGGGAGACGATAGCTTGGAAGCCGTCTTTTTGGAATTGGCAGAAGGTGGGGAAGCATAAATGCTGAAAACACTTTTTCGAAAGCAGTTTATGGAACTCTTCCAGGGCTACTTCGTTAATAAGAAGACCGGTCAAGCAAAGAAACGGGTCCAGATTGTAATCGGATTTGTTTTGTTTGGACTGCTTATTCTTGCTTTGGGATTCTTTTTCTACACGATGGGAGCATCGCTGGGTGGATTCCTTTTCGGGACTAAGCTGGAATGGGTTTACTTTGTCGTGGTGGGACTTCTTGCCATGGCGTTCGGTGTCTTTGGCAGTGTGTTTAACACTTATGCCAGCTTGTATTTGCCGAAAGACAACGAGTTATTGTTATCGCTCCCAATCCCGATTCGAACGGTTTTGCTTGTTCGTTTGTCCAATGTGTATTTGACCAGCTTTTTATACAGTGCATGGCTTTGGATTCCTTGCGTGATTGCCTACTGGGTAGCATGTTGTCCTTTGTCTGTAAAAGCGATCGTGTGTCCGCTTTTTATGACGTTTGTCGTGGCGTTGTTTGTGTCTGTTTTATCTTGCATATTGGGGTTCTTTGTGGCTTTGATTGCTCAAAAAACAAAAGGAAAGAGCTACATGAAAACCATTCTCAGTTTGGTATTGGTGGCGCTGTATTATGTTGTCTACTTCAAGGTTATGGACAACCTGACGGAAATTGTATCCTACATGGCCGTGATTGGATCTACCGTCGAATCCAAGTTCCATTATCTATATTGGATGGGACTCGGCTCCGTCGGAAGTATACAATATACGCTTTTGGTAGCCGGCATTACGCTGTTGCTGGGGGCGATTTGTTTCTTTGTTCTTTCCCGTACATTCTTAAAGTTGGTTTTTGCCGATACTTCTGCAAAGAAAAAGGCGATACGCAGTGATGCCTATGACCAGAAGACCGTGAAAAAGGCCTTGATTTATCGAGAACTTCGTCACTTCGTGTCCGTTTCCACCTGGATGTTGAACGGTGGTCTTGGATTGGTTCTTCTTCCGGCAATTACCATTGCGATGCTTGTGAAGGGCAGCGTACTCGCGAACATTCTGTACGCTATGGGGGATCCAATCGTTCCTATGGCGATGGTCGCACTTCTCGGCCTGGTTTGTATGACTATCTCCACAAATGCGATCTCTCCGGTTGCAGTTTCCATTGAGGGAAAAAGCTTGTGGATTGTGCAGGCTTTGCCGGTATCGTCCTTTCAGACGTTATGGTCAAAAGTTCAAATGAATGTTCTTCTAAACGCCCTTCCGGCCGCCTTTGCAATTGTTGCGATTGGGCTGGTTTTGCGCTTTGAAATATGGAATATTGCTTTTTTGCTGATTGCTGCGATACTGTATATGTACTGGAACGCGACCATTTCCATCGTGCTTAATCTTAAGTGGCCCAATCTTTCCTGGACAAATGCGGCGACGCTGACAAAACAAAGTGTGCCGGTGATGATTGCACTGTTTGGCGGATGGGTGTTTTGCGGATTGTTTGTATTTGCCGCATACTTTCTTTTGAAAGTTTTTCCGATTACGGTTATTTTGGGATTATATGCACTTTTGTTTGCTGGGTTGTTTTATCTGGCATTTCGGTGGCTTAAAACAACCGGTGCAAAAGTATTTTCAAAACTTAACTAAAAAAGTTTTTTTGCTCGGGCATACACATTTTTGCCATGAGGAGACAAGTATGGTATAATCAGTATATCCTACATGATTTGGAGGGATTTTTATGAAAAAATTGATTTCTATGATGCTTTGTGTGGCTTTGCTCGTCACCTGTTTCGCGGTGGTTGCGGCAGCAGACGAGGAGCAGACCGAAGATAAAGCCTACACTTACGAAGCTGTTCGCCGTTCGGACGGAACGACGCAGGAACTGACGCTTCCGTTCCAAGTCGAAGCACCGACCGGGTTGGGACTTGCACGCTCGGCGGTGGATGACTACGGCTGCTCGTATATCCGTGCGGCGGTGACCAAGTCTGCGGCGTTCTCGAAGCTGATTTCCGAAAAAGAGGATTACGAGGCGTGGTGCCAATGGCTTTCCTCATACGGTTTTGAGGATGCATGGTTTGAGACCCAGCTCGACTGGGCGTTGGACGATCCCGACGACTGGCACGCCAACGAGTATTTTCTGACCGGTGGCTACGATGCGGAGAATGCCCCGAAACTCGGCGACTGGGCATTTTATGAGTATACCTGCTCTGAGAAAACCTTGGAGGTGTTTTGGCCGTTTTACGAAGGTTTCGGTAACCCGGACGATGAGGACAGTTCCCGTTGGTACGGTTGGAATGGCACGACCGGCTGGAAAGACGTGCTGAAAGAGGGACAGTATGAAATCGTCCGCGGTGACGACGATACGTTTGTAGTCATCAACTGGGGCGAGCATGTGCTGTATATGCGTGCGCGGTTCCTTGTGACGGTGCGCACGGCGGAAGCGGATTTCTCCATCGCTTCCGACTGGTCGGACGTGGCGACTTACGGCAAAGGAATTGAGGAACTGCCGGTTTTGAAAGAGGGCGACATCGCCCCGCCTCAGGTGTCCGATTTGCAACTTGAGCCGGAGCGATTTAACGAGATTTGGCCTGTCTATTCCTTTGTGCTGACTGTACCGGAAGAACTGCAAAAGCAGGCGCTGGTTGTCGGTGCGTATGAGGGGGCGCTTTATGCGGAGGCGCAAATGCGGCTTGACGGCGGCGAGTGGACGGATATTTATATTGACCGTAGTCTCCAAGGTGGGCGCATGACCGCCGATACCTACACCCTCGCCGACGAGAAAACGGGTATTCCGGACGGCGTGCCGACCGAGTTGCGTGTGCGCTACTATTGCAGTCAGTATGACCACCAAACCGGCGACTGGCTCGGTGAATTCTATTCCGATTGGTCGAATGTTCTTTCGTTCAATATGCCGGAAGTTGTGCCGGTTAACGGAGATGCGAATGGCGACGGGTTTGTCAATTTGAAAGATGTTTTGCAGCTGCGTAAATATATTGCCGGTATTGTTAAAGAAATTGACGAGAACCTGGCGGATTGCGACCGTGACGGCAACATCAGTATGAAGGATGTGCTTTTGCTTCGTAAGTTCATTGCCGGCCTTGCGGATTTACCGGAAATATACAAAGATATTGAGACCGATGTGTCGGCCGTATGAATCCAAAAAGTCACCAGTCAGGCTGGTGACTTTTGACTTTTTTCTACGAAGCGTAGGGTGACCTAGGGTTGGTTTTTCGCTATACTGTAGAAAAAGGAGGAATCAGGATGGATCAGTACGTAACCGGAGCAATGATTAAGAAGCTTCGTGAACAAAAGGGGTTAACACAACTTCAGCTTGCCGAAAGGCTGGGTGTCAGCGATAAGTCAATTTCAAAATGGGAAACCGGACGCGGGTATCCGGATATCTCCCTGGTGGAATCATTGGCACAGGTTTTAGGAGTATCTCTGGTGGAATTGTTTGCCGGAGAATGGACTTCCAACGAAAACATATCCGGCAATATGCTGAAAGGACATTTCTATGTTTGTCCGGTGTGCGGCAATGTGGTTTTTTCTACCGGGGAGACGGTTGTCAGTTGTCACGGAATAACCCTTCCTCCACTGGAGGCGGAAATGCCGGACGAAAAGCATATGGTTTCGGCTGAGATTATAGAGGACGAGTATTATGTGACAGCAGACCACGAAATGAGCAAGAAACATTTCATTTCTTTTTTTGCCGTCTTATCCGACGATGGTCTGCAAATGAAAAAGCTATATCCGGAAGGGCCTGCAGAGGCATATTTTAAAAAAAGTCGTTCCCGCTGGCTCTATTACTATTGCAGTCATCACGGACTGTTTCGAGTGTCATTACTGAAAAAGTGAGAGGAAGAAAATGGGAAGCAAGTATGAGTTTCGTTTTGCCGATAGGAAGGATACAGGATTAATTCTTCAGTTTATCCGGGAACTGGCAGACTATGAGCAAATGCTTTCGGAAGTTGTTGCTACCGAAGAATTGCTGGAAGAATGGATTTTTGATAAGAAAAAGGCGGAGGTCTTGTTTGTGATGGAGTCCGGCCGAGAAGTGGGATTTGCCCTGTTTTTTCACAATTTTTCCACATTTTTGGGGCGGGCCGGCATCTATCTGGAGGACCTGTATGTGAGACCGGAAAGCCGCGGAAGAGGATACGGCAAGGCATTGCTGAAAAAACTGGCCTCCATTGCCGTGGAACGCGGGTGCGGTCGTCTCGAATGGTGGTGTCTTGACTGGAACGAGCCCAGCATTCGGTTCTATACGTCTCTGGGCGCTGTGCCTATGGATGATTGGACCGTATACCGGATTGACGGAGAGACATTAAAACAGTTAGCCGAAAACGAATGAGAAAAGGGAAGCCTTGTGCTTCCCTTTTTCTGTTTTTGGCGAAAAACATCGGAAATATGATGCGTTTTCCAAGGCTTAAAATCGCTGCTCGTTCTCCGAAAATGGTTGTCTATTATATTAAATTTATGATATAATTACCAAATATGCCGTAAAGCCTCCGACTTTAGACGTGGGGATATAAGGCACGTCTTATTTCACCTGTTAATGAAGTTGTCATCTTGCTATAGATGCCAAATAACAGTATAATGTTTTTATGGAATATAAAAGCAACAATAATGTGGTATACTCATGTAAATATCATGTGGTTTGGTGTCCAAAATATCGCCGTAAGGTCTTGGTCAATGGCGTTGATGTGCGACTGAAAACCCTCATAGAAGAAGTCTGCGACGAA
>JAZUDZ010000005.1:0-25727 GCA_045639905.1 Acutalibacteraceae bacterium | reverse complement strand
AGAAAAACTGACCAAGCGTGGCTTAGTCAGCGTTTTCGATTACTACCAAAAGGTACATATTTAATTTTGAGTTGAACCGCCGTGTGCCGAACGGCACGCACGGTGGTGTGAGAGGAGGGAGAAAATCCCTCCTACTCGATTACATTTCAGTATGGTTAAAGCTTTCTTCTGCCGGACCCTCCGGGAGACCGTCTCTTTTCCGGAATAAGAGGATGAAGACACTAACCAAGCCAACGATGACTATGACGCCGATCACCATCAAAATGAGAGCGTTTTTGTCCAGCGGGTTATACGTGTTGGCTTCCATTTCGCTCCAGAAGCAGTTTAGAAGCAATCCGTCTTCGCCGTCGTATTCCACGGCCTGTTTGTATTTTTGTGTATAGATGCAGGCGGGCTGTCCGTCATCCGCTTTCTTGTTTTCCAAAATCTCTACATGGTAATAGGAAACCAAAATGGCATTTTTAAGGGCTTCACCAACGACCACCTTGACCTGCCCGCCGTTCACTCCTCCGATTGCCGGCTTGGTTTCCAGTTTGTGCTGGCTGCCGTCAATGACGGAAGAAGCGTGAATCTTATGACTTCCGTCGGCAAATGAAATGTTGCAAACGGCTCCTTTTGCTCCGGCACCCATGGCGGGCCCGCTGTGCTTTCCGCCGGCAATTTCGCTGGCGCCGCAGTTAAACTGAATGCGACAGGAACCGTTTTGCTCCATGGTGCCGACGGCAACGGCGTCATCGGCGCCGGTGACGTTCAGCTGGCCACTGTCCAAAATCAAGGAGCTGCCGTTTTTAAGGTTGATGGCCGGCACCCCATTTTCCGGCGAAGAAACCTGCAGGGTTCCTCTGTCCGTACGCCAGGACTGGGAATAGATATGAAGGGTGGCGTTTTCGGAAACGGTCAGGCCTTTCGGAAGTTTTACGAGGCATTCATTCTTGAGAACCAGATTGACGATTCCGTTGACGGTCAGGGAAGATCCTTTGACGGTTCCTTCATAGTAAGCCCAGGTGGTCAGGCCTGCCGTTCCGACGGAAGTGGTATCTTTTTCCAAACGGGTAAGACCGATGGGGGTTTCCTCGGTGACGTTTGTATTTGTTTGCAGGTCGTATGTATAATAAGTCAGAGAAGAATCAACCGGTGTTTTTTTTGCGGCCAGGCAGGTAAGCGGGGAGGCCCCTACCAAAAGAACCAAACAAAAAACGACGGCGAAGAGAGATTTTTTCATAATAAACCTTCCTTAAAACATTCTACGGGAAAGTATAGCATATCGGCGAATAAAATGCCACAAAAACAAGGAAAGAGAAAAGGAAGGGGAGATTTCAAAATCCGCACTTTTTTCTGCCTATATTATATGGTATAATAAATCGATATCTATTTTATTAGGGGATTCTGTTATGAAGCGACCGAAAATCAATCGAAGCAAATTGCTACCGACACAAAAGAATTTGGTAAGTCTTTACTATATTTCTTTTATGCTTTGCACCTTTTTGTTTTTGCTGGCAGCTATCTTGTCCGGGGGTAAAACCTTACAATATGCGTTTTACTATTATAAATCGGACGTGCCGATGTGCACCACCGACGGGTTTATGGATTTCTTTAACTCCGTTCGGGATGCTTCGCATAACGGCGGATACGAGAAAGGGGTTATTTACCCTCCGCTGGCCAATCTGATTTATTACCTGATCGGCAAGATGTGTTTTCCGAGCTATGTGGGAAAAACCTTCAACGGTCGCTATGCGCTTCGAAATAACGACCCTTCCGCCTTAATGATTTATTTTATCTGCACGGCCATTTGCCTTTTCCTCATTTTCTTGGTTATTGACCGTTGCCTGCGCTCCCAGAAATTCAAGTATTCCCCGGCTTTGATGGCCCTGTTCGGAACTTTTTCGTTCCCGGTTTTATATGCCATTCAAAGAGGTAATATTATCATACTCGCGATTCCGCTTACCATGTTTTTCGTCTTTTTCCGCAATTCCGAGAAAAAATGGGTGCGGGAACTGTCCTACATTTCGCTGGCCATCGCGGCGGGCGTAAAAATCTATCCGGCGGTTTTCGGCATCTTGCTGATTACCGACAAGAAGTACAAGGAAGCGGCCAGACTGGTTTTGTATGGCATTATCGCTTTTGTGGTACCGGTATTTGCGTTCGGCGGACCGGAGCTTCTGTTACAGTTGTTCCGAAACATTTTCAGTTTCTCGTCGGGAAAAGCCTCGTCGGTATCCCTGTTCAGAGACGGATATTCGTTCCAGGGATTGATGGCCCGGTATTTCAGCAGCCGGCCCCTAACCTCGATTTTGGCCAAAATTATTTTCGCCTGTCTGGAAATTCTGGCATTTTTGATGGTGTTTGTTCTTCCGAGAGACTGGCAGAAGCTAACCTGCCTTTGTTATGCAGTCTTCAACATCCGCGCCCTCTCCGGAAACTATGCTTTGATTTTCTTCCTGCTTCCCTTTATTATGTTTATCACCGAACGGAAGAAATTCCGCTGGAACGATATTTTGTTCCTGGTGTTTCTGGCGCTGATGCTGATTCCGCTTCCGTGCCTGTGGTATGGGCTGCTGGAGAACAATTTGCAGTCCGGTGCCGTTTTGGCGGGAGTTCCCGAGGCCCTGGTCGAGAAATATTCCGCTTATTATCTCGCGCATTTTGCGGGAGTCAACAAATTCGTGTCAATCTTTGCGTTCCACGGAACCTTCCTGCTTCTTTTGTATGATGCCTGGATGACACCGGCGGATAAGAGTGAGATTAAATGGATTAAGAAGCTGCGTGAAAAGGCAGCGGCCAAACGCGCTGCCAAAACCGCGACAAATGATCCTGTCGCCGAAGAAGTGAAGGAGGCGGAGACAATTGAATCAACGTGAGAGATTTTCCGGCCGACTCGGTTTCATTTTGCTGTCCGCGGGATGTGCCATCGGCATCGGAAACGTGTATAAGTTCCCGATTATGACCGGATATTACGGCGGAGGGTTCTTCCTGCTGTTCTATCTGCTGTTTTTGCTGATTTTGGGTGTGCCGATTATGACTATGGAACTGTCTATCGGACGCGCTTCCCAAAGCAGCTTTGCCCACACCTTTGATATTTTGCAGAAACCGAAACACAAATGGAATCTGTGGAAATACGGTTCCATTGTCGGCAACTATGCTTTGATGATGTGCTATGTGGTCATCGTCAGCTGGATTGCCATTTATTTCGGCAAGTTCATTACCGGCAGCATCAGCAGCGCCACCACGGTGGAGGCGCTGGGCGACACGTTCGGCGGCGTGGTGTCCGCTCCCGGACTGCAGACGGTGGTGTCCTTTGTCATTATTATCGTTTGTTTTGCCATTTGCGCTTTGGGCCTTAAAAACGGCGTGGAGCGTGCTTCCAAGGTTTTGATGGTCATGTTGCTGCTCATTATTGTCGGTATGGGCGTTTACTGCAGCACTGCCATGTCCGGCGCCAAAGAGGGTATTGCCTTTTATTTAATCCCGTCCCTTTCCCGTCTGAAAGAGGTCGGCGTGATGAACACCATCGAGGCTGCCATGGCCCAGGCCTTCTTTACCCTGAGTCTCGGTATGGGAAACATTGCCATTTTCGGCAGCTATATCGAAAAAGACCGGGCGCTGATGGGCGAAGGAATTGTCATTATTATCCTTGACACCTTCGTGGCTCTCATGAGCGGATTCATCATCTTCCCGG
Organism: Acutalibacteraceae bacterium; assembly: GCA_045639905.1. GTDB lineage: Bacteria > Bacillota > Clostridia > Oscillospirales > Acutalibacteraceae > RGIG426. The sequence continues at coordinate 22,051 of JAZUDZ010000005.1, read as the reverse complement.
CCTGCTATACCTATGCCGGCAGTGTCCAGGCAGACGGCTCCGTCGGAGCATCCTTCGTTTTCACGACCTTCTCCAGCGTGTTTAACAACATGAAAGGCGGACGGATTCTCGGAATCTTCTTCTTTGCGCTTTTACTGTTTGCCGCCGTTTCCACGGTTTTGGCCGTGTTTGAGAACATCGTGGCCTACTGGCAGGATACCACAAAGATCAGCCGTCCGGTCATTTGTCTGATTAACATCGGTATTATTTGTCTCGGTGTTTTACCGGCGATTCTCGGAAACAATGTGTGGTCGGATTTCACGATTTTCGGCCAGGCCGTTTTGGACTTTGAGGACGGTCTTGTATCGAAATTCATTTTGCCGTTTGGTTCCTTGCTTATTTGTCTGTTCTGCTCTTTGCGGTTTGGCTGGGGCTACGACAAGTTCCTGGAAGAGGCCAACACCGGCAAAGGACCGAAATTTCCCCGCTGGGCAAAGCCGTATTGTCAGTTTGTTTTGCCGCTGATTATCGCGGTTGTCATGATTTTGTCTTTTGTCTGACATCCGGTTATCAACAGAAAAATTTAAGCACTCCGCTTTTGGGTTTTCCCGGAAGCGGAGTGCTTTTTTGAGAAAAAACAAGGACGGAAGCCGCATAGCAATCCGCCCTTGCATGAGGAAAATAATGAAAGATCAATGATGGAATAAACGCATGCCGGTGAAGCACATGGACATACCGTATTTGTTACAGCAGTCAATGACGGCATCGTCGCGAATGGAGCCGCCCGGCTCGGCAATGTATTTCACGCCGCTCTTGAAGGCGCGTTCAATGTTGTCGCTGAAGGGGAAGAAGGCGTCGGAGCCGAGGGCCACGTTATCCGTGGTGGCCAAATAGGCTTTCTGCTCTTCCTGTGTAAACGGAGCAGGCTGCTCTGTAAAGTATTTCTGCCAGTTTCCGTCGGCGCAAACATCTTCCTCATTCTGGTTGATGTAGCCGTCGATGACGTTGTCGCGGTCCGGACGGCCGATATCCTCTTTGAACGGCAGGTTCAACACCTTATCCGCCTGACGGAGGAACCAGGTGTCGGCTTTGGAGCCGGCCAAACGGGTGCAGTGGATACGGGATTGCTGTCCGGCACCCACACCGATGGCCTGGCCGTCAACGGCATAGCAAACGGAGTTGGACTGGGTATATTTAAGTGTAATCAAAGCCACGATCAGGTCGCGAACGGCACTTTCCGGCATATCCTTGTTTTCGGTAACGATGTTGGAAAGCAGTTCCCGGTTAATGGTGAAGTTGTTGCGGCCCTGCTCAAAGGTGATGCCGAAAACCTGTTTGTGTTCCTGCGGGTCCGGAACGTAGTTTGGATCGATTTGAACGATGTTGTAGTTGCCCTTGCGTTTGGTTTTGAGAATTTCCAGGGCTTCCGGTTCATACCCCGGAGCAATGACACCGTCGGACACTTCACGTTTCAGCATTTTGGCGGTGGTGACATCGCAGACATCGGAAAGAGCCACCCAGTCGCCGAAGGAGCACATACGGTCGGTGCCGCGGGCGCGGGCATAGGCGCAGGCCAGGGGAGAATCGTCAAGACCTTCGATGTCGTCAACAAAGCAAGCTTTTTTCAGTTTGTCAGACAGCGGAATGCCAACGGCTGCGGAGGTGGGGCTGACGTGCTTAAAGGAGGTAACGGCCGGAAGACCCAAAGCTTCTTTCAGCTCTTTGACGAGCTGCCAGGAGTTAAAGGCATCCAGGAAGTTGATGTAGCCCGGACGACCGCACAGGATTTCAATCGGAAGATCGCTGCCGTCGTGCATATAGATTTTGGAAGGTTTCTGGTTGGGGTTGCAACCGTATTTCAGTTCAAATTCTTTCATTTTGGTTCCTCCGCTTATTTGTTTTTGTTAATCAAACGATTTTCTTCTTTGCCGGTTTCCAGATTGACATAACGGACATAGAGGGAAATCTTGTTATTTTCATCCAGTGCGTTCCAAAGGGTATCGGTAAAGGCATCGATGTCGCTGTCGATGAAGACCCGTTCCGGTTCACCCTGGAAGGTGGGAATGGGATTACCGTCGCAGACATAGGTGTGAATGAAATGACCGAGACCGGCTTTGGACGGATAGGAGAAGAGATACCGGGCACAGTCGGAGCCTTCGGCATCAATACTCTTCAAAATGCTCATTTTGTAATCGAAATCACCGTCTTTGAAGGTCAGCATACCGCTGATACGGGGAGTGAAGTTGGGGCTGTCCGGTTCAAACTCGCGGGTTTTGAGAGCGCGGTTAAAACAGGAACCGGCGGCAAGACCGTCATAGATGGTATCGGTCTGATTGCCGTTGGTGACAATCAGGTTGTTTTCATACTGGCGAATGGCGGCGTAGATGATGAGGCTGGGATCTTCCACTTTGGAAGCATCAAAAGGTTCGGTAAAGACTTCACCGTTTTTCTCGGTAAAGATACGGTTGCGGGAGTTGGCGCTGCGGCCCATAATGAAATAGGCGGCGACGGCGTTTTTACCGTCTTCGGATTTGCCGATGACGATACCGCGGCCCACATAGGAATTGTCCTTGATCAGTTCTCCGATGTTGTGAATCTTGTAAATGTCCATACTGCACTCTCCTTAATAAAATAAAAAAACACACAAGAATCCATGTGGATTTTGTGTGCCCAGACGGTCGGCGACGCGTTCTCCTGCTTCTCTGTGGTATTCCCACTTACATCCGTCAGTTACAGGAGCGCGTTTGATTGTATCTTTACTATATCACGAAGCCGTTTTTTTTGCAATGAAAAAGACGGGACAAAATCGCCTTGCTTGTTGTCGCTTTCGGCGTAATACAATGTCAAATCGGTTGCGGCGGTTTGGAAAACGCGCAATTTGCAGTGTGGTGTAATGAATCTCCTTTACGTCAGCTTGATATTTGCATTAAATTGCGATACAATCAAAGCGAAAGGAAGGGATATTATGGGAGGCAATGTATCAAACGTAAGTTTTCGGATTGACAGCGATTTAATGCCGCGAGAGGAAACAGTTGAGGCTTTTTGGGAAGCACGCCAACTGATGGATGACAAGGAAGCAAAGACCTATGTTGTAGAAGAAGCTTTAGAGGAGTTGAAAGCGTGAGTTTGCGTGTACAATGAACAAACCAGTTCAAAAAAGATTACAAATTACAAACAAAAAACTGTTTTAAAAGCAAGCATCAATTTTTCGGCTGATGCTTGCTTTTTCAGATTTCAAAAGATTTGCCACCTTTACGGTGGCAAAGAGAAATCGCAAAATGCGATATACTGATTATGATCCGAACAGAAGCAGGATGGTGGCTCCGCCGACTAAATACAGGAAAAGGGAGATGGCCGTCAAAGCCAGCCACAAGAGAAACATACCGAGCAGGCGAACGAAGAGGTTTTGGTGGCGGCAAAGCGGAATCCAGTTTCGCATCCCCCGTAGGTCAAAAAAGATAAAAACGGGGAGAAGCAAAAAGACATAAATAAGAAAGTTCCCGGCGGTAGACCAGAGGACTTCATGCTTCCCGTCCCAGCAGAAAATAGCCAGGAGGATGACAGCCGCATAGTAGACGGATGCCAAAAGCATTTTCCACGGGGTTTTTGTTCGAAAACCGGGAAGTCCCGACTTCCTTCCGCGAACGGATTTGAACCCGGCGCAGTCAAGCAGGGCGGATTTCAGTTCCGTGACAGATACGAATCGCTCGGCAGGTTCCATTTTGAGGCAACGGTCGATAATGCTGCGAAGCCCGGGACTGCAGGGACGTCCGGTGAAAAGTTCCCGTAATACGGCACCGATGGAATAGATGTCGGTTTGCGGGGAGGACGAGCCAAAGCCGTACTGTTCGGGAGCGGCGTAGCCGTGAGTGCCGAGTAAAACCGTGTCGGCTGCTTCCCGCGGATTATATGCTTTGGACGCATTAAAATCCAAAAGAACCACCGTGTCGTCCGGGGTTATGATGATGTTGGAGGGCTTAATATCCCGGTGGATCAGCGGCGGATTGAGTCTGTGTAAATTTTCAACAATTTCGCACAGTCTTATGATATACTGAAGGATAGAGGGCTCGGGAAGAGCTTTTTTCTGAACTTTATCCAAAAGCGTTTCTCCACTGATATATTCTTCGATGACAGTCAGGGTGTTTCCGTTTTCAATGAGCTCCCGGATTTGGGGAGTGCCTTTTGGAGGATAGGCTTTTAGGAAGCGGTAGACACCGGCATTAAAAACATCGAGTTCTTTTTTGACATAGAATTTTCCGGTTTCACGATGCTGAACCAGGTAGACTTTGTGTTCTTCATTAATTGTCGCTACGAGGCGATAGTAGGAGAGGGCCAGTTCGGCTCTGAAATCTGCCATGGAATCACATCCTTTCGTGAAATCTTCGTATATACAGTATATAGCAAGGAGTAAAAAAATGAAAGAGAAGTCTACAGATGAATTACTAAAAGCGCTTGGACAAACGCACCCGAAAGATTTCGATTCATTTGTTCAGGAGAATAAGGACAGCATGCTGGACGAATCCAGAACGTTTCAGGTGTACATTCGCGACATCCTGAGCAAAAACGGCATCACCCAGCAGAAATTATTCATTCATGCGGACATTCCGGAACGGTATGGATACAAACTGCTGTCCGGAGAAAAACACACCAAGCAGCGGGACATCATTTTGCGCATTTGTTACGCGGCCAAAATGACATTGGAGCAAACGCAAATGGCCCTCCAAAAGTACCAAATGCCGCAGCTGTATCCGAAAATCCCGCGGGATGCGCTGATTATGATTATGTTCAACGAGCGCCCCGGTATGATTATTGATGTAAACGAGGTGCTTCAAAAGAACGGGATGGATCCGCTGAGAACCAGCGGGATACAAGAATGAGTATATACCAAAAAAGAAGGAATTGCAGGTAAAACTGTGATTCCTTTTTCATTTTGCCACCGTTAAGGGGGCAATTTCCAAAAAGGTGCATATGTATAATAAGGATAACAAAAAAGAGGATGAGAGTCGTGAAAAAGAAAAAGGTTTACGGAATTCACATTGCAGTTTCACTGTTGATGGGGACCGTCTTCTATCTGATTTTTTCACCGAACACGTTTATTTCACAAGCTGTTTTTAATATGACGGGAAACGGCACCGCTGCGATTGTTACATTGCCGGATGTTTGGTGGACGAATGTACTTACCTGGTATGCCTGTGACTGGCTGTGGGGGTATGCACTGACATTTGTTTTAGCCTTGATTTTGGGAACAAGTACGAGAGGACTTTTGGAAACAATCTCGGTTGCAGCCGTTTTTGAGGTGATAGTGGAGTGGTTGCAAAGACTCGGCATTTTTGCCGGGACATTTGATGTTTTGGATATTTTGGTAGAATGGATGGCAACGCTTGTTGCGGTCCTTGTTTTACAACATACAAATCAGGAGGAAACAAGATGAAATCAAAATTGACAAAGTTCCTGTGTGTGGCTTTTGCGCTCTTTGTATTTGCCGCGATGGCAATGGGGAGCGGGTCGTCCGAAAAAACGGACGGTGCATCGGAAAACAGTGTCCCGAAAGCGGAAAAACAGACCGTAGCCACAACAGAGGAAGAAACCGCCAAATACGAGGTGGGGACGCCGTCGGTTACGCTTATTGAAAGCAAGTACGGCTTTGGCACGACGATTAAAGTGGCAATTCCGGTGAAAAACACCGGAACCGTAGATTTGCTGTTAAATGCGTCTACGATTGACATAAAAGATGCCAACGATAAACTGGTTGATACGATAGAATATGCGTCCGCCTACCCGGATGCAATCGCTTCCGGTGAAACGGGATGGTACTTTGCAAAAACCTCTTATGACGCAGATGTTAAAGACGGTCTCAAGGCGATTCTGGAAGAGGATATTGAAAAGTCCAAAGGCGGTTGTGTGCGTTATACAGTCTCTGAAACAGATTTGCACGTGGACTCGCTTGGGATGATTGAAGTGGTTGGATATGTCGAAAACCAGACAGAAAACGACTCCATCTTGGCAAAAGTCGCGGTTTTGTTTATGGATGCGAATGATAGACTTCTGGATGTTGCTGACGACTATGTTGATGTGGATGCAGGCGAAAAAACATCGTTCAAAGTAACCTGTCTTGACATGTCGGACGAGGACAAAGAAAAAGCGGAGAATTATTGGACGTACTGCTATCAACGTGAATTATTTTAATTTTTAGGAGGATAAAAAAATGAAAATTTGGAGACTGATTGTCGGAATTCTTTCCCTGGTGTTTTGCGTAATTGTATTGGTTCAATCTTGCGCAGCCGGTGCCTACAATGCACTGGAGGAAAACGGAGAAGTGTCCGGTTCGGCCGGATTCCTGGTGGCAATATTAATGATTGCTGGCGGTATTGTTTCAATTGTAACCCGAAAGGTCAAAGGAAAGGGCGGCAGTATTGCCCTGATTGTGATTTTCGGGTTGGCAGCCCTTTTGGGATTTGCTTGTGCAGGATCCTTCTCGGATTTGAAAATCTGGGGTGGTTGGTGCCTTTTGAACGCAGCTATTGCCGTCGTGGCATTGTTCCTGAAGAAAAAACCGGAAGAGGTTCCGGCTGCTGAAAACACTCCGGTCGAAGCGGTGACTGAAGAAAATGAAAAAGCCGAATAATCCGTCTGTTTGACAGAGGTTAACAGCCCTAAGAATGCAGAGATGTCTGTGTTCTTGGGGCTGTTTTGTTTGGGAATTCGTAATATCCGACTGGTGTTCTTTTCTTGTCATTCTTGTCAAAAATCAGTGACAAGAATAAATTTTAGTAAATATCCGTAAAAACAAAACAAATACGGAGGAATACGTTTAGGATTTGTATATGTGAACACAATTAGAGTGAAAGTGTTTTTGTGAAATCATATGTCTGTTATAGGAAAAAGACAGGGGTCCGATATAATTCGGACCCCTGTCTTCCTTCATAGAAAGAACAAATTCACCGAGATGGCGAAGCCTTGTTTCAGGTTTCGGATTCTTCCAATATTCCCGCCAAATGTTTACGAATGATTAAGACGTCTTTCATATCAAGAGATTCATCCATATTTGCGTCGGCATTGGTTTTGTCTATTTCATCGGTCAAACCCGCCAAGTATTTCCTTATTGCCAAAACATCTTTCATGTCCAGAATGCCGTCATCGTTAACATCCCCGGAAAGACGGGTGTTACTTGTGGGTGTCGTCGTGGTCGATGTTTCTTCTGTTGTTGGAATGGGTGGTGGAGGGTTGATATATGCATCGTTAACATCGGACTTGGCAAACGGCACCATCGTGTCCCGATAGCAGAGAAGCCAATCGGTAATCGGAGTCCAAGGCCCCTTCCACTCGAGAATGATATCATCATAGTAGAACGCTTTGCCTATCATGTTGGCGCCGAGGCCAAAGTCGTCAATCAGTGTAATTCCGCCATTGAGGGTGCCGGGGATAGGTACATCGGTGTAGCTGCTCAAAGAGAACTTGCCGGTCTTGAAACAACCGTTGCCCGGAAGAAAAGTCCCTTGTCTGTTATCAAAATAGTTTTCTTTGTCATCGTTTGTGATCATCATGGCGTACAAATACAGGCCCAGGTCCGCATTCCTTTTGTCGTAGAGATCGTCACATCCGACGCTGATGGTCAAATCAATTTCACCGCCGGGCGGGATATTTCCCTGTTCAGACAGGGTTCCGCCTATCCCAAACGGGTATATAATCGGGTGGGATCCGTTTGGTTTGTATGTGGTGGAATCTATCACATATTTAAGAGCGTGGTTGCCGGAGCCGACCGGCCATTCCACGACTTCACCGACAATTTCGCCATCGGACATCAAAACAGAACCGGCATATTCTTCTTCAAAATCGATATGGTAGATAAGCGTGCAGTCGTCTTCGGCGATGCCGGTAAAAGCAGCAACACTCATCAAAGAGATTGCAAAAGCGAGAATCATGATAACAGATAAAGCTTTTTTCAAGACACTTCTCCTCACTTTTCGTAGAATATTGGTCAAACAAGTCTATCTGACGACTTTAGTATAGTGCTTTTACGTCTTTTAGTCAAATAGGGGCTACTTGCAAAAGGAGTCGTCCGTGTCAAAAAGAAAGGAAAAGAGGATTCCGGGCAGCCGTAGAGCCGCCACGGGTTTTGTGTTGATTGCACCTTTTGCGATTTTCGAGTAATGTGAAAAAGCATGTTGCTCTGTATCTTTTTGTTTGTCTGCGACGATTTGTCATGCCATTTATTGTGCCATTATTATGCCATTTATTATGCCATTTATTGTGCCATCTTGTTGATTTATTATGCCATTTGTGATATTATAATCTCAACCAATCAAGGAGGATTGCTATGTTTAGAGAAGATGAATTTAACGAATTCAAGAAATCAACCGGCGAATTAAATGAAGCCGTGATTTCCATATCAGCAATACTGAATAAGCATGGACACGGAACGATTTATTTTGGGTTAAAAAACAACGGAGACCCATTTCCTCTTACAATAAACGATTCCACGCTTCGCGATGTTTCAAGGAAAATATTTGAAGGTATTCGGCCCCAAATATTTCCGACGATAAAAACAGATATTATTGAGGGTGTCGAAGTAATAACAGTAGAATTTGAAGGAAACGAACCCCCGTATTCCGCATTTGGGAAATATTATATTCGTACGGCGGATGAAGATCGTGAGCTTTTGCCAGGGGAGCTTCGCAAAATAATGATCGGAAAGGAATATGAGGAGAATTGGGAAAATCATTCCTCAAATGAAACCGTTTCCGATATAGATGAAGAGACTTTGCATAAATTTTATCTTTCTGCAACAGAATGTGGCCGTCTTCCGGATTTTGGAAATGATAAAGAGCAGCTTCTTGCAAAACTGGGTTTGTTAAATGGAAACCACCTCACTAATGCAGGTAAGTATTTGTTTTCGGCAAACAAACCGATTGTGTTAAAAATGGCAGTGTTTGCTACTGACCACAAAACCACATTCCTCGATATGGTCCGCGAAGAGGGCAATATATTTCAACTGATTAATGTAGCAATGAATTATATCATTCGAAACATTCGGTGGAGCGTTGGACTCAGTGAAGATGGATTGCATCGAACCGAAACGCCCGAGGTTCCGATTGAAGCTCTTCGTGAAGCTGTGATTAACAGTTTTGCGCATGCCCGCTATGATGGTTCTGTGCAACACGAAATCGATGTTTTCTCGAATCGAATTTCAATTACAAATCCGGGTTCTTTTGCAAATTCGTTTGAGCCTGTTGATTTTATGGAGAGGGATTTGCATTCATATCTTAGAAATGAAGTAATTGCAAAAACGCTGTATTTGTGCAAAGATGTCGAGACTTTTGGCTCCGGTCTTAAAAAAATATATTCATTGTGCGATGCCTCTAATGTGATGATAAACTACATAAATGATGATACGCATTTTACATTTGAATTTTCAAGAGTCGATAGAAATACCGCGTCACAGGATGGCATGGTAAACGACACAATAACTGAGCTGGAAGCAAGTGTTCTTTCTTGGCTGAATGACAGTCCGTATTTAACCATAGCTGACCTTGTTGAAAAAAGCGGAAAATCAGCTAGGACAATAAACAGAGTTCTTGGATCTCTAAAAAAGAAAGGCCTTGTTCAGCGTGTGGGATCAAATAAAACGGGCCATTGGAAAGTTTGACGAAACTGATCAAAAAATGAAAGCGTGATATTCTGCACCTTTTGGCATGTTTCTTGGCCGAAGGATTGCACCTTTTGCGATTTTCAGGCAAAAAAACAGGTGTCCGTTTGTGGTTTGGACACCTGTTTTTCTCAGTCGATATTGGCTTTGGTTTCGCAGTAAAGGCAGCGATAAACCTTGTTTTCTTTGTCGGATAAGCAGAAGATATGTTTCAGTTCCTGCTCGGTGGCGGTGATGCATCGGGGGTTCTTGCATTTGATGACATCCACCAGTCGTTCCGGCATTTCAATGCTTTGTTTTTCCACAAGTTTTCCGTCTTTGATAAGATTGACGGTGGCATCGGGATCCACAAAACCGATGACATCCAGGTTGACCGGAATGTCGGCATCGATTTTGATGATATCCTTTTTCCCCATTTTGCGGCTGGAAACATTCTTTATGAGCGCCACGGAAACGTCCAGATCGTCGAGATGCAGCAGATCATACAGTTTCATGCCGGCTCCCGCGGTAATGTGGTCAATCACCACACCGTTTTGAATGGAATCGATGTTCATAACGTGCCAGCCTCCTTGAGAAGTTTTAAAATGAGGGCCATCCGCATGTACTTGCCGTTTAGCACCTGTTTAAAGTAGCAGGCTCTCGGATCGTCGTCCACCGCCACGCTGATTTCGTTGACGCGGGGCAGGGGGTGCATGATGCACAAATCCGGCTTGGCTTCCTTCAGCTTGTCCGGCGTCAGAATGTAGCTGTCTTTTAAACGGAGATAATCCTCTTCGTTAAAGAAGCGCTCCCGCTGAACGCGGGTCATGTACAAAATATCCAGTTTCGGCATGGCCGCCAGCAAATCGGTGGTCTGCTCATAGGGGATGTTCTTCTTTTGAAGGACATCCTTTTTCACATAGCTCGGAAGCTTCAGTTCTTCCGGAGAAATGAGCACAAAGGAAATCCCGGTATAGCGGGACATGGCATTAATGAGAGAGTGGACCGTGCGGCCGAATTTCAGGTCGCCGCAAAGGCCGACGGTTAAATTGTCAAAGCCGCCTTTTTCCCGGTAGATGGTCAGAAGATCCGCCAGGGTTTGGGTCGGATGACAGTGACCGCCGTCCCCGGCGTTGATGACCGGAATGGTGGCGTTGCTGGCCGCTACAAAGGCCGCGCCTTCTTTCGGGTGGCGCATGGCGATGATATCGGCGTAGCAGGACACCACCTTGGCGGTGTCGGCAACGCTCTCTCCCTTGGCAGCGGAAGAGGATGCGGCGCTGGACATGGAAATGACGTGGCCGCCCAGTTCGTACATGGCCGCCTCAAAACTCATGCGGGTACGGGTGGAAGGTTCGAAAAACAGGGTTGCCAGTTTCTTCCCTTTGCAGATTTCGCTGTATTTGTTCGGATTTTCGATGATATCACAAGCGGTCTGAATCAAATCGTTTAATTCTTCAACCGACAAATCGGTTACGTCAATGACACTTCTCATTTGGTTTCTCCAATCCAGCTCTCGTCGGAGGGGTTGTTTCGGAAGGCGATGAGCCGTTTGATATCTTCGGGTTTGATATAGCCCTCTTCGGCGGCGACTTCGGCAATGGTATCAAAGTTTGTCAGGGAAATGTTTTGTACCTTTGCTTCTTCCAGCCGGGCAAGGCCTTTTTGCATACCATAGGTAAAAATGGAGACAATACCGAGCACTTCGGCTCCGGCCTCGCGAAGGACATTGACCACTTCAATGCAGCTGCCGCCGGTGGAGATGAGATCTTCCACCACGACCACTTTCTGGCCGGGTTCCAGTTTTCCTTCGATCTGGTTTTGACGACCGTGGTCTTTGGCACCGGAGCGAACATACCCCATGGGCATATCCAAAAGGTGGGCGGTAATGGCCGCGTGGGCAATACCGGCCGTCGAGGTGCCCATCAGCACCTCCGCCTCCGGAAAGTTTTCCCGAATCAGGGTAGCCAAACCGTTTTCCACATCGGTGCGCACTTCCGGTGCGGTTAAGGTCAGCCGGTTGTCACAGTAAACCGGACTTTTGATGCCGCTGGCCCAGGTAAAGGGTTCTTCCGGACGGAAGAAAACGGCACGGATTTTTAAAAGATCTTTGGCGATGCGTTTGTTCAGTTCCATGTCTCTCTCTCCTTGTCTTCAGTCACAAAATTCATTTATGCAGCGGGTATAGGCCGCCACCGGATCCGGGGCGGTGGTAATCGGACGGCCGACCACGATGTAGTCGGAACCGATTTTTTTGGCTTCTGCCGGGGTCATGACCCGTTTCTGGTCACCGATATCGCCGTCGGCAAACCGGACACCGGGGGTAACGGTTAAAAAGTCAGCGCCGCAGCGCCCGTGCACCTTCCCGGCTTCCAGCGGAGAACACACGACACCGTCCAAGCCGGCCTTTTTGGCATTTTCGGCATAGTGCATGACGACATCGGCAATGTCCTCGTGAATCAGCAGGTCCCGCTCCATGGTTTCCTGGTCGGTGGAGGTCAGCTGGGTGACCGCAATGAGAAGCGGTCGGGTGCCGTCCTCGCGGGTCAGGCCTTCGAGAGCGGCTTCCATCATCCGGATGGTACCGGAGGCATGTAAATTGCAAATATCCACATCCAGGTCCCTCAAAACGGACATGGATTTTTTTACGGTATTCGGAATGTCGTGGAGCTTAAGGTCCAGGAAAATCTTGTGCCCGCGGGCCTTGATTTCCCGTACGATGGAAGGGCCGGCGGCATAGAACAGCTCCATACCGATTTTTACAAACGGCTTACGTCCGGTAAACCGGTCCAGAAAGCGCAGTGTCTCTTCCGCGCCGGCGAAATCGCAGGCGATAATAACGTCTTTTCCCATTAGTGTGCACCACCTATACAGTCAGAAATATTTTGTATGTTTAAGGTATCCAAAACTCCCGGAAGGGATTGGATGATATCCCGGCAGGCTGTGGGATGAATCAGGTTTTCCGCCCCGATTTCCACGGCCGTGGCACCGGCCATCATCATTTCCACCACGTCTTCGGCGGAGGAAACACCGCCCATCCCGATGACGGGAACGGAAACAGCAGAGGCTACCTGGTAGACCATGCGAAGGGCTACCGGGAAAATTGCCGGGCCGGAGAACCCGCCCATGGTGTTGGCAATAACCGGTTTTTGGGTTTTCAGATTGATTCGCATGCCAAGCAATGTGTTAATCAGGCTGATGCCGTCGGCACCGGCCTCTTCGCAGGCCTTGGCAATGGAGACAATGTCGGTTACATTGGGGGACAGCTTGACAATCACCGGTTTGGTGGTGACCGCTTTGACGGCCCGGGTGACTTCGGCGGCCGCTTTCGGATCGGTTCCGAAGCTCATGCCGCCGCCATGAACGTTCGGGCAGCTGACATTGACTTCGAGCCAGCCGACCTGGGGTTCTTTGTCCAGCTTTTCACAGGTATATGCGTAGTCTTCCACGGAGAAGCCGCTCACGTTGGCCATAACCGGTTTGTGAAAACAGGCTTTGAGTTTCGGCAGTTCTTCGGAAATAACCTTGTCCACACCGGGATTCTGGAGCCCAACGGCGTTAATCATGCCCGCGGTACACTCCGCAATGCGGGGCGTTGGATTGCCGAAACGGGGATCTTTCGTGGTGCCTTTGAAACTGAAAGTGCCGAGGCAGTTAATATCATACAGTTCTGCAAATTCGTAGCCGTAGCCGAAGGTGCCGGAGGCCGGAATGACTGGGTTGTCCAGTTCGATTCCGCAGAGATTGACACTTAGTCTTCCCACAAAATTTCCTCCTTTCGAAGAACGGGTCCGTCCTTGCAAATTCGTTTATATCCGGTAATGGTTTTGCAGCTGCAGCCCATGCAGGCACCAAAGCCGCATCCCATACGTTCTTCAAAGCTGAACTGGCCGGATGTGTCGGTGGCTTTATAAACCGCTTTCAGCATCGGTTCGGGGCCGCAGGTATAGAAGTGGGAATAGCCTTCGGGCAGGGCATCCGTGACGAATCCCTTTTGTCCGTAGCTGCCGTCGGCCGTAACAACCGTTACATGGCAGCCGAGGGCTTTGAATTCCTCTTCAAAGAACACTTCGTTTTTTGTGTTAAAGCCCAGTACCACCGAGACTGCTTTTCCTTCTTTGAGCAGGTTCTTTGCCAAAAGGTACAAAGGCGGCACGCCCACACCGCCGCCAAGCAGAAGGGGGGTGTCTCCGGAAACACTCGTGTCATAGCCGTTTCCGAGTCCCGTCAAAACGGAGAGTTTTGTGCCGGCGGGAAGGGTGCTCATTTGTTTGGTTCCGGCGCCCACCACCTTGTATAAAATGGTGACCGTGTCTCCGTTTATGTCACAAACGGAAATCGGACGTCGCAGATAGAGGCCGGACAGGGCAATGTTCAGAAATTGTCCCGGAGCGGTAAAGGCCGAGGTGTCTCCCTGCAAATCCATGCGGAAGACCGTGTCGGTCAGTTTTCGGTTTTGAAGGACGGTGAACAGACAGTCTTTCATAAACGTCTCCTTTTAGGCGTCAATGGTGGAAATGGTCAGAGTGGTTTCCTCCAGAACGTCCAGCAGGACACGGACCGTATCCAGAGAGGTGAAGATGGTCACGTTGTTTTCGGTGGCCAGCTGACGGATTTTTACACCGTCGGTGGAAGCGGAGGAGGAACCCACATCGCGGGTGTTGATGACATAGGCGATATGGCCCTGGCGAATGGCGGCCGGGATTTCCTCGGGGTCTTCCGTGATCTTTTTGAGTACGTGGGTACGAATGCCGTTTTCCTTAAGGAAGGCGGCGGTACCGGAGGTGGCCTGAATGTTGAAGCCCAGGTTATAGAACCGGCGAATCAGCGGAAGGGCTTCTTCTTTGTCCGTGTCGGCCAGGGTGGCAAACACGGTGCCGTAGTTCTGCATATGCATGCCGGAGGCCTGCAAGGCTTTGTACAGGGCACGGTTTAATTTGTCGTCGTAGCCGATGGCTTCACCGGTGGATTTCATTTCCGGAGAGAGGTAGGCGTCGAGACCTTTGATTTTGTTGAAGGAGAAGACCGGGACTTTGACGTAGAAGCGGTCTTTTTCCGGCGGATACAACTGGAAGATGCCCTGCTCTTTCAGGGATTTTCCGAGAATGACTTCCGTGGCGATGTCGGCCAGGGAATAGCCGGTGGATTTGGACAGGAACGGGACGGTACGGGAGGAACGGGGGTTCACTTCGATGATGTACACGTCATCGTTCTGGTCCACAATGAACTGAATGTTGTAGAGACCGACGATGCCGATGCCGAGGCCCAGTTTTTTGGCATATTGCAAAATGGTGCCTTTGACGCGGTCGGATACACTGAAGGTGGGATAGACGCTGATGGAGTCGCCGGAGTGGATACCGGTACGCTCGACCAGCTCCATGATACCGGGGACAAAGACGTCGGTGCCGTCGCAGATGGCGTCGATTTCCACTTCTTTGCCCTGAATGTATTTGTCAACCAGAACCGGTTTGTCCGCATCGATTTCCACGGCGGTTTTCAGGTAGTGGCGAAGCTGTTCTTCGTTGGCAACGATCTGCATGGCACGGCCGCCCAAAACGAAGGAGGGACGGACCAGCACGGGGTAGCCGATTTCCGCGGCGGCTTTAACACCGTCTTCGATTTTGGTAACGGCGCGACCCTTCGGCTGGGGAATGTTCAGATCGATGAGGATTTTTTCAAAACTGTCACGGTTTTCCGCACGCTCGATGGCGGCACAGTCGGTACCGATGATCTTCACACCGCGGTCCATGAGAGGCTGGGCCAGGTTGATGGCGGTCTGACCGCCCAGAGAAGCGATGACACCTTCGGGCTGTTCAAAGTCGATGATGGCCATGACATCTTCCGGCGTCAGCGGCTCAAAGTAGAGCTTGTCGGCGGTGGTGTAGTCGGTGGAAACCGTTTCGGGGTTGTTGTTGACGATAATGGCTTCAAAGCCGGCGCGGCGAATGGTCTGCACGGCATGGACGGTGGAGTAGTCAAATTCCACGCCCTGGCCGATACGAATCGGGCCGGCGCCCAGCACCACGATTTTCTTTTTGTCGGTCAAACGGGAAGCGTTTTCTCCGGTGTAGGAGGAATAGAGATAGGCAATGTATTTGCCGGTGTGGAGTGTGTCCACCATTTTGAAGACGGGGGTGATGCCGTTTTGTTTGCGAAGGGCGTAAAGATCCACTTCCGGCATATCCCAGAGTCTGGCAATAAACTTATCGGAGAAGCCCATCACCTTGGCTTCTTTGAGAACGTTCACATCTCCCTTGGAAGCGGATAAGGTTTTCTCCATATCGACGATCTTTTGGAAGGATTCAAGGAACAGTTCGGTGATTTTGGTCACTTCGTGGAGTTTTTCCACCGAAACGCCCCGGCGCAGCAGTTCGCAAACGGCATAGATGTTGGTGTCTTTAAACAACTGCAGTTCTTCAAAGAGCTGCTCGTCGGTGTAGCTGTCGAATTTGGCCATGTGGAAATGGCATACGCCGATTTCCAGAGACCGGACGGATTTCAGGAAGCATTCTTCCAAGGTGGAGCCGATGCCCATGACTTCACCGGTGGCTTTCATTTGGGTGCCGAGGGTGTTCGGTGCGGTGGCAAATTTGTCAAACGGGAAGCGGGGGAACTTGGCGACGATATAGTCGAGGGAAGGCTCCATGGCAGCGTTTCCGCCGGCAACGGCAATCTCTTCCAGAGACATGCCGAGAGCAATCTTGGCGGTGACGCGGGCAATCGGGTAACCGGAGGCTTTGGAGGCCAAAGCGGAAGAACGGGATACACGGGGGTTAACCTCGATTAAGAAGTATTCGCTGGAATTGGGATTTAGGGCAAACTGCACGTTGCAGCCGCCTTCGATTTTGAGTTCACGAATGATTTTGATGGCGCTGTCGTTCAGCATTTTGAGATCGTGGTCGTTTAAGGATAAAATCGGGGCCACAACCACGCTGTCGCCGGTGTGCACACCGACCGGGTCCACGTTTTCCATGCCGCAAATGGTAATGGCGGTGTCGTTGGAGTCGCGCATAACCTCAAATTCGATTTCCTTATATCCTTTCACGCTCTTTTCAATGAGCACCTGGTGTACGGGAGACAACTTGAAGGCGTTGATGCCGATTTCTTCGAGTTCCTGTTCGTCGTTGGCAAACCCGCCGCCGGTGCCGCCCAAGGTAAAGGCCGGACGGAGAACGACCGGATAGCCGATGCGCTCCGCCGCCTGCTTGGCTTCGTCCAGGTTATAGGTAATTTCGGAGGGGATAACCGGCTCTCCGATGGAATTGCACATCTCTTTGAAGAGTTCTCGGTCTTCGGCGCGTTCGATACTCTCGCTGGAGGTGCCGAGAAGCTGTACGCCGCATTCCTTGAGGATGCCCTTCTTTTCGAGCTGCATGGCCAGGTTTAGTCCTGTCTGGCCGCCGATGCCCGGAACGATGGCGTCCGGTCGCTCATAGCGGAGAATTTTGGCGATATATTCCAGCGTTAAAGGTTCCATATATACCTTATCCGCAATGGAAGTGTCGGTCATAATGGTGGCGGGGTTGGAGTTGCAGAGGATGACCTCGTAGCCTTCCTCCTTGAGTGACAGGCAGGCCTGGGTGCCTGCGTAGTCGAATTCCGCAGCCTGACCGATGACGATCGGGCCGGAACCGATGATTAATACTTTTTTGATGTCTGTACGTTTTGCCATAGTTGTTCCCTCCTGGTTAAGCTCTATATATTACTTTATTTTGACACACGGTTAAGTGGCATTTCCCGAATACCGACCGGCCCGCAAACGGGGTGGCGCGGCCTTTGGACAGAAAATCATCCGGGTTAATGCGATAGGATTCACTCAAATCCCATACGGAAAAATCGGAACTGTAAAACGGAATGCCGAAGCGGGCCCTGGGGGCTACTACCATAAGCTGCAAAAGTTCCTCGATGCTGAGCAGTCCCGGCATGACCAGTTCCGTAAACAAAAGCGGGAAGGCGGTTTCCAGACCCACAATACCGAAGGCGCTGTCTTTAAGGCCTTTTGCTTTTTCTTCGGCACTGTGCGGCGCATGGTCGGTGGCGATCATGTCGATGGTGCCGTCCAGCAGGCCTTCCAAAAGGGCCACCCGGTCTTCTTCACTTCGAAGCGGCGGATTCATTTTAAAGCGGCCGTCTTCCTGCAGATTCTGCTCGGAGAGCAAAAGATAATGGGGAGCGGTTTCGCAGGTGATGTCCACGCCGTCTTTTTTCGCCTGACGGATTAAGTCCACGCTTTCTTTGCAGGAAATGTGGCAGACATGATAGGCGCAGCCGGTCTCCTTGGCCAGAGCGATGTCTCTCTTGATGGGACCCCACTCGCTTTCACTGCAAATGCCGGCGTGCCCGTGCTCTTTGGCATAGAGACCGTCATGAATGTAGCCGCCGCGGAGCAGGTTGTTATCTTCGCAGTGGGCCACAATGATTTTAGAAAAGGATTTGGCTTTTTCCATCGCCTCTCGCATGAGGCTTTCGGACTGAACCCCGCGTCCGTCGTCCGAAAAGGCAACGACAAAGGGGCTGAGAGATTCGAGGTTTGCCAGCTCTTCTCCCTTTTGACCGACGGTAATGGCGCCGTAAGGATGGATATGAATCGAGGCGCTTTCCAGAATGCGGTCGGTTTGTTCCTTTAAATGTTCGAGACTGTCCGGAACCGGGTTTAGGTTCGGCATGGTGCAAACGTCGGTGTAGCCGCCGTGCGCTGCCGCTTTGGATCCGGTTTCCATGCTTTCCTTATAAAAAAAACCCGGTTCACGAAAGTGCACATGCACATCGCAAAAACCGGGGAAAATAACATATTGGCGAGAAGGGGACAATACACCCTCGGGGACAACGGGGGAAAACGATTCCACTCCGTACGGCTTGCAGATTTTGATGTTGTCGGCAAGAGTTCCCATCGGTCGGCCTCCCTTTTTGCATTTTTATTACTATATCATAAAGGACTCCTGTTGTTAACACTTTTTTACGTGATTTTTTGTCTATATAGTGCATATATTTGGAAATTTGGACAGTTCGCCGCGCTCAAACCGATATCGCCGGCAGAGGATGCCATAGGCTACTTTTTGTTTGAACTGTATGGTCTTCTAAAGCTTTAATGTTTTCCGTCCCTCGTGTGAAGTACTTCAAAAAATAGGTTGAATTATACCTATTTTTTTGAGTACAATCTATGATAAGAGGTGATAATAATGGTTGTCAATACAAATGAAATCATATCCGTTAATATACCTTGTTCCCGTTTTTGCTTTTTGTAAGTGATCCTTTTGGAAGTTTTTCCAAACGGGATTCATATTCGCCTATCATATATTCAATCCGTTTCTTCTCTTTATGTACAACAAATCAAAAAAACGCAACAGATGTTGTGCAAATTTTTTGTAATGTCACAACATCATTTTTTGTTGCAAGATATGGGAAAAAGGGTATAATAGAAAAGTCGAAACAAAAGAAAAGAGATAATGTAGTTATGATTTATAATACCGTTTTAGAAGCGATTGGCCATACGCCGGTAATTCGCCTGAGCAAGATGGTGGAACCGGGTTCCGCAGAAGTGCTGGTCAAATACGAAGGCGTCAATATCGGGGGGAGCATTAAAACCCGTACGGCGTATAACATGATTTGCGAAGCACAGAAACGCGGCATTATCAACAAGGACAGCATTCTGGTGGAGCCGACCAGCGGCAACCAGGGAATCGGTCTTGCTTTGGCCGGTGCCGTACTCGGATATGCCGTTCGCATCATTATGCCCGACAGCGTCAGCGAAGAACGCAGAAAACTCATAAAAGCCTATGGTGCCGAGCTGATTCTAATTCATGATGCCGGCGACATCGGGGCTTGTATTGATGAGTGTCTTGAAACCGCCCTGCGGATGCAAAAAGAAGACTCCCGTGTGTGGGTCCCGCAGCAGTTTGAAAACCCGGATAACCCGCTGGTTCATAAATATCATACGGCTTTGGAAATCCTGGAGCAGGTCGGAAAACCGATTCACGGGTTTTGCAGCGGCGTCGGCACCGGCGGAACGCTCAGCGGTATCGGAGAAACCTTAAAAGCCCAGTATCCGGACATTCATATTTGGGCGGTTGAACCGGAAAATGCCGCGATTTTGTCCGGCGGCAGCATCGGAACCCACCTGCAGATGGGAATCGGTGACGGTCTGATTCCGAAAAACCTGAATACGGAGATTTATGAAAAAATTGACATCGTAACGGATGAAGAAGCATTGGAAACGTCCCGCAGACTGGCCCGTGAAGAAGGAATTTTGTGCGGTATTTCCAGCGGCACCAACGTAACGGCAGCCCTTCGTCTTGCCAAAGAACTGGGAGAAGGAAAAACCGTAATTACGGTTCTTCCCGATACGGGAGAGAGATATTTCTCCACCGAATTGTTCGAGGATTGACAACAATGAAAGCATTCAAGCACCTTCCGCAAGGAGGGTGCTTTTTGTTTTCACAATAGAGACAAAATAAATCAAAAAAATTGTATGTTCAGCCAAAATGTTTTATTTTCTCGGACTTAATAATATATAATAGCCCAGTATTCTTAAACGCCTAAAGAAAAGAGAGGTTTTCCCAGTATGAAAAGAGCTTTAGCGCTACTGTCCGTTTTGATTCTCGTTTTGACGTCCGTATCCGTTTTCCCGGTTATGGCACAAGATCGAGGCGATGTCAACACGGATGAAAGCATTGATATGAAGGACGTGTTGCTCCTTCGCAAATACATTGCGGGAATGGGTGTCACCATCAACGAGCCCGCCGGCGATGTTTGTGTCGATGACAGCATCGATATGAAGGATGTACTGCTGCTTCGCAAGTACATTGCCCGTATCGTGCCTTCGCTGGCGCCATTGACCCCGACCACGGAGCCGAGTGTGCCGGATGTTCCGACTACTACCGTCACGCCTACGACAGTGACAACCGGTGAAGTGACCGAGGCTGAGCCGACGACAACCGACAAAGCTACGGAAGAGACGACGCTTGACCCGACGACGACCACGGAAACAACAACGGAGCCGACCACGGTTACAACCACCGAAGAAGCGACCGAGGAGCCGACCACGACCACAGAGATCACAACGGCGGAGCCGACAACCACCACAGCAACGGAAGAGCCGACGCTTGATCCGACGACTACGACCACAGAGGAGCCGACCACGACCGAGGAGCCGACGACTACGACCATCGAGGCGACAACCACGACCGAGGAGCCGACGACTACAACCATCGAGGCGACAACCACGACCGAGGAGCCGACCACAACCACAACAAAGAAACCTCTCACCGGAGAGAACTTAATTGTCAACGGTGATTTCAGCGATGGCGGCAATGGCTGGACCGTGGAGTGCGGCTATGTAAACTTTGACAACGGCCAACTGAATGTAGAGGACTTCAGCAACGTAACGGCCTATATCAAGGCTTCCTTTACCGAGGAAATCCAGCCGAATACCGAATATACGGTTACCGCCGACATCTTCAGTGAGGGCGGCAATCCGTTGATTCGCATCTTAGGTTTGGAAGGCGGACAAAGTGAGACATTGATTCCCGCCACCGGTCTTCCGTATACCTTTAAAACACCGGAAACCCTGGATGTGTTCGAACTCAGTTTGTACTTTACACGCTGGGAGGGCGGTACAACCGCTACGGTGGATAATGTGTATCTGGTAGAAGGAACGGCGGAAATTCTGCCGACTACCACAACGGTCAAACCGACCACCACAACCGCTGAGCCGACAACGACCACGGCCGAGCCGACGACCACGACGAAGCCGACGACGACAACGACCACGACCACGACCAGTACGACGACCAGCACAACTACAACCACCACAACCACCACAACGACAACTACCACAACAACAACTACCACTTCAACCACAACCACCACAACAACTACTACGACAACGACCACTACGACCAGCACAACAACGACAACGACCACGACGAAGCCGACGACGACAACGACCACAAAACCGACCACCACTACGACTACGACAACGAAGCCGACGACAACGACTACGACTACCACCACGACGGCCGCTCCCACTACCATTCCGACGCATGAAGATTTAGTGGGTGAAAACTTAGTTGTCAACGGTGATTTTGCCGTTTCCGATCCGGCCGCAACCGGTTTTGGTTGGATTCCGGAAGGACCAGCACAGATTGTAGACGGAATGCTTCATACCGAGGATGTCAACAATCAAACGACCGACTGGGTTGCTGCTTTGACTCAGCCTATCAAAGCAAATACGCAGTATACGGTCAGCGCGGATGTCAGCTCCGATGCAGCTGTGTTCCTTCGCGTGATCGGTTTGGAAAGCAATCAGAGCGTCACGGATATCCCGGTTGAAAGTTTGCCGATGACCTTTACAACCCGGGAAGATATCAGCGAATTCCGACTTTCCGTTCATATTGAAAAGAATACGAACGAAGGCGCAACCTATGCGAATATTGATAACGTTGTTTT
>JAZUDZ010000004.1:0-39047 GCA_045639905.1 Acutalibacteraceae bacterium | reverse complement strand
TTCTTCACTTTGTTTGATTCCTCCTTGTATTTTGGCAATGCGGCTGCTAAACCATTACCATTATACTTGGAGGTTTCTCTTTATTCCACTTTCGGCTTGCTTAAAGCTCGCCTTTTTTATTTTTACTAAAGTCTTTTTTATTCCCCCAGTAGAACTGGGGGTTTATTCTTTGCTAAAGATACAAGTAAAAAATCCCGTAGGACTTTCATCCTACGGGATTTTTCTGTCTAAGTCTTAGGCGAAGAAGTTCTTCGGATCGCACATTTTGATGGCGCGCTCGTTCTTCACAACCTTCATGGTCTTCATCTTATCCACAATGAGTTTCTGATATTCATCACCCATAAGGTCATTCAAGACGCTCATGCGGCTGTCTTCGTAGTAGTTTTCACGGCCTTTTCCGTCCGGCTGAATTCTGTAAATCAAAGCCAGCATCGGGGAAGTTCCGCCCTGGTTGTACTGCACAATCTGCACATCGCCCTCATCAACGCTGCGAACGGCATTGATCAAATCGATATCGGTGGAAGTGGCGGCGTTCAGTTCACGGACGTTCTCGGAATTGTTGGAGGTCACGTTTTTAATCGTGCCATCCGGCTGGAGACCACCTTCGGACTCGGTCTCTTCCGGTTTGGAAGTTTCTTCTTCGGAACCGGTTTCCGCATCATACGCGGCAATGGCTTTGTCAAAGTCGCCGGTCTTCTCATAGACTTCTTTGTATCCTTCGAGGCGGGTGCGGACCTTCTCCACTTCTGCCTCGGAAAGGTCATTGCCGTCGGCATCGGCGATGGTAATCTGAATCATTTCATAGGTCAAATAGTTTTTCTTGAAATAATCCTTGATTTTGCTTTCTTCAACTGCTTTCTCGCCGCCCTTGTCATACAAGGCCTTGAACAGGGTGTTCGAAGAATAACCGCTGGACAGCATCATTTTGTAATAGTTGTCAGAGCTGAAGCCCAGTTTTTCGGCATCGGTCATTCCCTGGGCGGAAGACAAAGCGGCAGCTTGATCTTCTTTGCTGATTTCGATCCCTTTTTCTTTCATAATGGCTTCAATGGCAGCCAGGTAGGTAATCTCGTCAATGGTTTCGGTTTTGATATAATCGGCAACCGGGAGTGTGTTATCCCCGGCTCCGTCAGAAGTTTCACCGGATGTTTCCTTTTCATCATCGGTCGTGGTATACGGATTCTCATACGGCAACGTCTGATCCCACATGGCATTCACATCACCGTAGTTCTGATAGTAATAATAGACGGTATACGCATTTGAGTACAAATAGGCTAAATATTCACCGGTGGAATAATCACGGTCATCCACACTGACGGCAACGGACGGCGTAGAGCAGCCTGCCATAAAGATCACCATTAAAATTGCCACCAAAGCAGCCAACATTCTTCTTTTCATTTTTCTTTCCTCCTGCATAAAAACAGATTACCCGACTATTATACCCTTTTCCCTTTGTTTTGTAAACCTTTCGGCGAGGGGATTCTTTTGTTTTTCAGTCAGACGGCGCAAAATACAAAACCGGCGAAAAAGCATCACGGAGAACATTCCTTCTTGCTTTTTCTTTACAAAGAACGGATAATCCTATATACTAATTAAACACTACAAATGGGAGGTGACGCTATGGGATGTTATAAAAAAACCGTACTGGTACTCGTACCGGTACTGATTTTGTCTTTCCTGCTTATGTGGTTTTCCACGACCTCCAAAACAGAAAAAGAAGACGATTTTCATCTTGTCGCCACCTTTTATCCCGTTTATGTGGCAACTTTGAATATTACGGAGAATGTTCCGGGCGTCAGTTTGGAAAACCTAGTATCCTCCCAAACCGGGTGTTTACACGATTACCAGCTTTCGCCGGAGAATCTCATTACTCTCAGTACAGCCGATGCATGGATTGTAAACGGTGCCGGTGCGGAAAGCTTTTTGACGGAAGTGGCCGAGCGCTATCCGACCATTCCGGTAATCGACAGTTCCGAAAAGGCCAGGCTTCTCCCCTCGGGAGAAGACGACGAGGATGAGTTTTATAACTCCCATATGTGGACGTCCCCCTCGGTCTATGCCACTCAGGTGCAAACCATCTGTGACGGTCTTTGCTCGCTGGATGAAGCACACGCTTCCCAGTACCGAAAAAACACAAGCACCTATTTGAAAAAGATTATGGAAGTCACCAAAAAACTGAAAAACGCTTCCGAGAAGCTTCCCACGAAAAACGTGATTTTGTTTCATGAATCACTCAGCTATCTGGCAAATGATTTAGATCTTCACGTCCTGTCGGTTTTACCGATTGGAGAAGAGGGCGGCGTGGCCGCTTCGGACCTGAAGGAAGCCGCAAACGCCATCAAAGATGCGGAAGATGTTTTGCTTCTGTATGACGATCAATATTACGACCTCAAATATGAGTATTTGGCAAGCAGTGCCAAACGGCATAAATCCCTGTTTTTGGATATAGCCGTTTCCAAACATCAAACAACAGCAGACCAGGATGCCTGGCTTTTGGCCATGGAAGATACGGCATCCAAACTATCGGAGGTGAGCTTTTGAGTCATCTGTGCGGATTACATTGTTTAAAAATTGAAGACATCGGTGTAAAGGACGGCAACCAATCCATTTTGGAGCATGTTTGTCTGCATGCGCACTGCGGTGAACTCACCGCCATTATCGGACGCAACGGTGCCGGCAAATCCACTCTTCTCAAAGCCATTCTCGGTGAAATCAAACACACGGGAAATGTGGAATTCAGCGGGCACGACGGGGTCCCCACCAATCATAAACCCAGAATCGGATACGTGCCGCAGCACCTGAATATCGATGAAGCCTCCCCGGCCACGGTTTATGATATGGCCATTTCCTTTACTTCGCACTACCCGGCATTTTTGCCGCCCCGTAAAAAGGATTTGGCAAAACTTTCCGAACACTTTGCCAAATTCGGTGCGGATGATTTGCTGGAGAAACGTGCCGGAACCCTTTCCGGCGGCGAACTGCAGCGTGTCCTGTTGGCCATTGCCACCACCCCCGCACCGGACCTTCTCATTTTAGATGAGCCAGTATCCGGCGTGGATGCGGCAGGACTGGACCGTTTTTATGGGATGGTGGATACCATTCGTAAAAAAGAAGATATGGTCTTGCTGCTTGTATCCCATGATTTGGATTTCGTTCGCCGAGCAGCCGATCACGTGGTTCTTCTCGACCATGAAGTGAAAGCCTTCGGAACTCCCGAAGAAGTTTTCCACACGGAAGCCTTTGAAAAGGCCTTCCCGAAAGGAGGTGCCTGATATGGGTGAAGCGATATTACAGTTCTGGTCCTACCCGTTTATGCGGTATGCACTGGGTGCGATTCTTTTAATCATGCCTCTCTTTTCCCTTCTCGGCACCATGGTTGTCAATAACGGCATGTCCTTCTTCTCCGATGCTCTCGGGCATTCCGCTTTAACCGGTGTCGGCATTGGTGTTCTTCTCGGATTTACCGAATACACTCCGGTAATGGTCTTGTTTGCCGTCATCTTTGCTTTGCTGATGAACCTGATTCGTCATTCACGAATTGCTTCCACAGACACGATTATCGGCGTATTCTCCTCCTGCGGTATTGCGCTCGGTCTTGTCATTTTGTCCCGCGGAGGCGGATTCTCCCAGTACCAAAGCCTTTTGATCGGTGACATCTTAAACATCACCAAATCCGAACTGGTGATGCTCGGCATTACACTCGCGGTCACGGTCATTCTCTGGGTTTTGCTTTTCAACCGATTCCTGGGTGTTTCCATTTCTCCGGCTCTTTCCCGAAGCAAAGGCTGGAAAGTTTGGCTGATTGATAACCTGTTTGTTGTTTTGACCGCCGTGATTGTCATGTTATCCATCCGCTGGGTCGGCCTTTTGATTATCAACGCCATGTTAATTCTTCCGGCCGCCGCTGCCAAAAACATTGCCAAGGATATGCGCAGCTATCACTTGATTTCTCTGATTTTCGGATTGGTCTCCGGCATTGTCGGACTTCTTCTTTCTTACACATGCTCCGTTGCCACCGGACCGATGATCGTGTTAGTTGCTACGGTTTTCTTCTTTCTCACGTACCTCATTGGCAACAAATCTCCTTTGGCAAAATGAAAATATCTTTATTATGAATACAAGAAGCACCTTCCTGAATCATCAGGAAGGTGCTTCTCACATTAAGTGAACATGACAAAAAAATGCGGGAATACTTGCTCTCTTTCATCATTCTATTGATTTTAGGGATTCTGCCATTTGAATTTTCTCGATTTTTGCGCGGAGAATCAAATCGCAAATTAGTGTAAAAACCAATACCAAAAGTACGGTTAATCCGTAACTAATCGGTTTGATAACCGTAACAAAAGATACCATATCTACCTTTATTTGGGACATAACAAATGCATGCAGAAGTTTTCCAAGCGGCAGGCCGACCAATATACCGATAACGGCCAAAAACACATTTTCACGGAATACGTATTGTCCGGTTTCCCTGCGATGGAATCCGAGAACCTTAAGGGTGGCGATTTCCCGCACACGCTCCGTAATATTGATGTTACCGAGATTAAACAGAACAACAAACGCAAGGCCACAGGCACTAAGCAAAACCAGGAGCACCACATAATTGAGACTTTCCATCATGTTGTTAACACTCTTTCGGAAATCGGAAATGACCGTGACGGTCATCACGTTTTCCTGCTCGGACAAGGATGCTCCGAACTGATGGTCGTCGGTTTCTTCTTGCAACGTCATATACACCGTATCCGGTTCATACGTTTTTCCAAAAGCCGTTTCATAGGTATTGCCCGACATATAAATGTAACTGCGGACATAGTTTTCGGCGATGCCGCTGACCTTTAAGGTTGCACTTTCAATATCGGAGATGGCAATTTCCACCATATCTCCCACGTGGATGTCTTCCTGTTTTGCCAGCTTATCCGTTAGGACGATTTCTCCGTCTGACGGGAACAATACCGTTTTTCCGTTCAAATGTAAATCTACTTCACTGGTGAACGCCGGATCGTTGGACGCAATCAGCAAAGCCGATTTCTTCATACCGTTAGCCTTTACGTCACCGGAGGAACTGAAAAGACTGCAGAAGGATTCCACTTCCTCCTCGTGCCCCTTCAAAAGGGTGGCCAAATCCGCTGCTCCGATCGGATCCTTACAGGTTACGGTAATATCGTAGGTCGTAATATCGTCGTATTGATAATCGCAAATGTTAGCAACGGAATCATGAATTCCAAGGGCCGTTGCCACCAAAGCCGTACAACCGGCAATTCCGAGAATCATCATAAACATCCGCTTTTTGAAACGGAAAACATTGCGCATGGAAACCTTATGCAAAAACGGCAAACGTTTCCAAATAAACGGGATTTTTTCCAACAGAATCCGTTTTCCCGCCGGCGGAGTCTTGGGCCGAATAATATTCGCCGGCGTGCTTCGCATTTCGGACCGGCAAGCCAGATAGGTGGTTCCCACCGAGCAAACCAGGGATGCGGCCAGTAAAATGACCAGCAGCCACCAGTCATACAGCACAACAAAGCCGTCCATCTTATACAGCATTTGATACGCAATCCAGATAACCTTCGGGAAAAGCAAACCGAATCCGAAGAATCCGATTAAGCACCCGAGGACGGCAGCGCTGCCGGAATAGATTGCATATTTCCACAGAATGTCAGACTGACGATAGCCGAGGGCACGGAATGTTCCGATCTGTCCCCGTTCCTCATCCACCATACGGGTCATGGTGGTGGAACAAACCAGTGCAGCGATCAGAAAGAAGAAAATCGGAAATACTCTTGCAACGTTTCCGACAATGTCGGAATCACTTTGGAACATATAATAACCGGGATTGGTATCACGGTCGAGCAGGAACAAAGAAACCTCTTCCAGTTCACTCAATTCCCGTTTGCCGTCGGCAATTTTCTTTTCGGCCTCCGCCACTTTTTCTTCCAGTTCACGGACACCGTCTTCGTATTCCTGTTTTCCGTCTTCCCACTGTTGACGGCCTTCTTCATAGGTAGCCAGCCCTTCTTCATAGGCCCGCTGACCTTCTTCCAGCTTTGCGACACCTTCCTCATATTGAGCAACGGCATCATCATACTGAGCAGAACCCTCATCATATTCTTTTTGGCCGGCTTCGAAAACTGCCAAAGCTTCTTCATAGGAGGCTTCACCGGCCTCATATTCCTGCTTTCCGGCTTCCAATTCTTCCAGGCCCTGCATATATTCGGCATAGCCTTGCTCGTAAGCATTTTTTCCTTCCAGGAAGGCTTCCAGTTTGGCTTTACCGGCTTCCAGTTCTGCCTCTCCTTTGGCTTTTTCCGCCTGCATGGTTTCGAGCCCGGCAGTATATTCACTCCATCCGGCATCCAGCTGTGCACGGGTTGCTTCCAGTGTGGCTTTTCCATCAGCCAGCTGTTTTTCGGCATCCTCCAGCTGTTGCTTGCCTTCAGCCAGTTGTTTTTCGGCTTCTTCCAGTTCCTCGGGAGACAAAGTTTCCTTCAGAGCCTCGTACAAGGCCAAGCCGTCGGCATATTGTTTTTTTCCGGCTTCATATTGTTTAAGCCCCGCCTCATAGGTTGCCTGCCCGGCGGCATATTCCTGCTCACCCTGTTCGAGTTTTGCTTTGGAATCATCCAGTTGCTTCTGGGCATCCCCTATCTTTTCTTCCAGTTCCCCGCGGCCGCGCTCCAAGGCGTTCAGACCTTCGGTATATGCCATATCCCAGGAAACAAATCCGGGTTGCATTTGCTCGGCACCGGCATCCAGTTCCGCTTTTCCGGCATCCAGCTCGGCTTTGGCATCCTCCAATTGCGCCTGTGCTTCATCCAGTTCCGCTTTTCCGGCATCCAGTTCGGCTTTGGCATCCTCCAGCTGTGCCTGTCCGTCGGCCAGTTCGACAGCCGCCGCATTCAGCTCATCAGCGGCAGCGTTTATTTCCGCCACGGCCGCATCCAGTTCGGCCTGTCCGCCTTCCAGCTCAGCCGCTGCGTCTTCCAGTTCCCGTTCCGCATCCAGAAGTTCCTGTTCTCCGCTGTCCAGTTCCGCCTTGGCATCGGCAAGCTTTTTCTCTGCATCCGCTTTTTCGGTCCGGAGTTTTTCTTCGGCATCGGAAATCTTCTGTTGTGCCTCTTTGACATATCCGTCGTACCGGGAATCCAACGATGCTTTCACACCCGGTTCCACTGTATCGGACAGAGATGTGATAAAATCCTTATATTCATCACTGTACAGTTCAAGTTGTTGGTCACTGAGAATATACAGCTCGGTATAATACTCAAAGGAAAAGCCTTCTTCCGAAAGAAGCATAAATCCGGACAGGGAGCCGCTTCCGAGAGAGGATGTACCGCGATCGGCACTGAAATACAAAGGTGACCGGGCCAGCCCGACAACGACATACTCGTCATAGGCAAATGTGTCCAGTGTGTCCTCATCATTATACGGCTTTAAAGAAATGCTTTGACCGACCATTGACGGAGGAAAACTGTCAGCATCCAAAAGACATTCGTTTCCTTTTTTCGGCATCTGGCCGAATCGAAGTTCGGGATCATTCACGCCGTTCAGCAGCATTTCGCCCCGCAAAACAATCTCGCGACCATCCATATAGGTCAAAAGGTCATGGGTAACCGAGCCGCGAGCTTTTTCAACATGCTCACAGCTTTCTGCCGCCTTCACATCCTCTGCATCAAATCCGATGGTCGAAACCAGACGAAGATCAAACATGGAATGTTCCTGCAAATATTGCGATTCAATTGCCAGCATAACCGGCTTGGTCATGCGCAGGCCGGCCACAAAACCGGTTCCCAGCGTCACAATCAGCAAAATGGCAATAAACCGTCCCATACTGCCCCAAATGGTGCGCCGTATGTTTTTTCGAAACGTTTTTGTCAAAGGTTCACCACTCTATTTCTTCAATCGGCACAACATGTGCGTTTTTCTCTTCCGATACAATTTGTCCGTTTTTCACGCGAACCACCCGGTCGGCCATGGCCGTCAAAGCACTGTTGTGGGTGATAATCACAACGGTCATGCCTTCCTTTCGGCAGCAATTTTGCAAAATTTGCAAAATCGTTTTTCCGGTTTCATAGTCCAGCGCTCCGGTCGGTTCATCGCACAAAAGCATTTTCGGATTTTTGGCCAATGCTCGGGCTATGGAAACCCGCTGCTGCTCACCGCCCGAAAGCTGTGCCGGGAAATTTCCCATACGGGAGCCGAGTCCCACTGCCTTTAAGACATCTTCCGCCGGCAGTGCGTCTTTGCAAAGCTGTGCGGCCATTTCCACATTTTCCAAAGCGGTCAGGTTGGGAATCAGGTTATAAAACTGAAACACAAAGCCAATATCAAAGCGGCGGTAATTTTCCAAGCGGGAACGGGTAAAACTGCTGACTTCTTCTCCGTCAATTCGAATGGTTCCGGACGACAAAGAATCCATGCCTCCCAAAATATTGAGAAGTGTGGTTTTACCGGCACCGGATTCACCGACGATAACGCAGATTTCTCCCTTTTCAATGGTAAAGCTTGCTTCATTCAAAGCACGCACTTCCACGTCTCCCGTCTTATATATTTTTGACACATGATCAAATTCCACAAAACTCATATGACCGCTCCTTTTTTTGCTTTGTTTTATCAGTATATCACATTTTTAGCGAAACTATGAACAAAATATATCTATTTATCGTCAATTTTTTCATCAGATTGCGCTTGAGTCTTCACTTCGCAAAGAAAAACACGCTGACACGAAAACCGTATCAGCGTGTTTTTCTTATTTATTTACTTTGCCAAAAAACAGGGTGCAATAAGCACCTTCACCCTCATCGGCATAAACATAAAAACTGAACGGTTGATTAAGAGTAAGATCAAAACCACTAAGTGTTCCTATCGCAGCAGATCCGGACGATGCGGTTAATCCCACCTCACTCAGTTGCACTTGAGTTTCTTGAAGGATGTCGGTAATTATGGCATTCGTATTGACGATACCCGAAAAATCTCCTCCCTGAAATGCTGAAAGTTTTTCGTTTTTACTAAAGAACGAGAGAATATCTTTTGGGGCAAGCGACGTGAAAATGTCAGTCTTGGGAAAGCGGAACGACATTTTCCCCGAACTGGCTTTGGCAATCGCCCCATAAACATTGGTATTGTCACCGAGAACGAATGCAATGTGCAAACCGTTCTTGGTTGTAATATCGACTATCTCGGATTTTGAGTCTTTGTAATGCAGTGCGTCACCGGTATAATTCACAAATTCTTTTTTTGTGACAGTTCCATCAACAGCTGTGAAGTTATTTTCCCCACTGTTGTAGACCATTGCGTTTTCCTCCCATATATCATTTACAAAAACTGCATTGACCAGTGCAAAAACAGTGTCTGGAGACATGTCATTTACAATAGAGTCAAGCGAACCATTTGTTTGCTCACCTACCCATGAGTTGATAGCGTCTGGAAGATTTGAAAGTTTCTCACCCTGGACCAACCCGCCAAAATACTTAGAAATGGCGTCGGAATACGTTTTGTTCACATGACTTATTTGGTCCTTGTTATACCATACGCTGTTAGCAATTCTAAACTCAGCGTCTTCTATATCCTCAAATTGTTTTTTGTAGTTTTCCGCTAAAGAAGCATAGCTATAGAACTCGTCTAAACTGTTCAGACCGTAAAAATCTAACATTTCCTTTTGTGTTTTTCCTTCCATTCCCATGGTAGCCATTGCCATAGTACAATGCAAGGAAAGTGGAGAAACAACATAATTCTCATCCTCATAAAGAGCACCAATATGTTGGATAAGTTGTTGATCCACATTGCTGATGCTGTCGCTAATAGTAGAAGTATAATCCGTTGCAGAAACAGAGAAGGACACCGGACTGCATCCGCACAAGAAAAGAATCAAATAAGAAAGAACACAAAAAGGCAGAAACAAACTAAATACTTTTTTCATAATTTTACCTCTCTCATTTTTTGCTGTGCACATACAAACACTTCCTTTCATTTTTCTTGTGCAACAACAATATACACCAAAATAGTTCGACATATGTTAATGTTCCGTAAATATTATGTAAACAATATGTGAACTGTCTGCCACTTAGTTTTTTCCTCCTACAAACAAAAAAATCTCGGGCCTCATGGCTCGAGATTTCTTTGCTTATTGAATCAAACTTTCTCCATCCATTTCTGCCGGTTTTTCGATTCCGAACACATCCAGCATCGTGGGAGAAATATCCGCCAGGCGTCCGCCTTTGCGAAGGGTACAGGGTTTACCCACCACACAGAACGGAACCGGGTTGGTGGTATGGGCCGTAAACGGAGAACCATCCGGCTCATACATCTTATCCGCATTACCATGGTCTGCGGTAATCATGGCCACGCCACCCATTTGCAGGGTCGCATCCACTACCTTACCCACACAGGTATCGACCGCTTCCACGGCTTTGACGGCCGCATCAAAGATGCCGGTATGACCGACCATGTCGCAGTTGGCAAAGTTTAAGATAATCATATCGTATTTGCCTTCCAAAATCTGTTCGCAAACAGCGTCACAAACCGGATATGCACTCATTTCCGGCTGAAGGTCGAAAGTAGGAACATTCGGGGACTGAATCAGAATCCGATCCTCTCCCTCGAAGGTTTTCTCCTCGCCGCCGTTGTAGAAGAATGTGACATGAGCATATTTCTGCGTTTCCGCAATACGAAGCTGGGTCATGCCGTTTTTGCTGATAACCTCACCCATCGTATTGGTCAGTTCCTGCGGCGGGAACGCAATTTCCACATTCGGCATGGTGGCGTCATAGGAAGCCATGCATACAAAATGCACCGGGAAACGACCGTTTCGACGTTCAAAGCCGTCAAAAGCATCATCCACGAAAATACGGGTCAGCTGTCTGGCACGGTCAGGACGGAAGTTGAAGAAAACGACACTGTCATTTTCGGCAATGCGACCTTCTCCCTCTACACTGGTCGGAATCACGAACTCATCCGTAACACCTTCGGCATACGAATCCTTCAGTGCCTGCACCGGATCGGTGAAATGTTTGCCCTCGCCGTAAACCAAAGAAGCATAGGCTTTCTCTTCGCGGTCCCAGGCAAAGTCACGGTCCATGGCATAATAGCGTCCGGAAATCGTGACAACTTTACCGATACCGATTTCTTTTAGCTTATCCACGGTTTCCTGCATATATTCCACACCGGAAGTCGGAGGTACGTCACGGCCATCCATAAAGGCATGAACATACACTTTATCAATCCCGTTCCGTTTTGCCATCTCCACAATGCCGAACATGTGCTCCATGTGGCTGTGAACGCCACCGGGAGACAGAAGTCCCATCAAATGAAGAGAGGAATTGTTCTTTTTGCAGTTTTCCATGGAGGCCATCAAGGCCGGATTCGAGAAAATCGTCCCGTCCTCAATGGATTTGGAAATTTTGACCAGCATCTGGTAAACCACGCGACCGGCGCCGATATTGGTATGACCGACCTCGCTGTTTCCCATCTGGCCGTCCGGAAGTCCCACGTCCAGACCGGATGCTCCGATTAAGGTTGTGGGATTTTCCTTAAAGATTTTAGTCAGATTCGGGGTGTTTGCGGCTTCAATGGCATTGCCCTTGTCGCCGGGATTGTAGCCGAACCCGTCCATAATAATTAATGTAACAGGTTTTTTCATTGAAAAATCACCTTATTTGGCAGCGTGAACAATCACGGAGAAGTCCGGAGCTTTCAAAGCGGCGCCGCCGATCAAACCACCGTCAACGTCGGACTGGGCCAGGAGCTCTTCGGCGTTTTTGGCGTTCATGGAACCACCATACTGGATGGTCAATTCCTTAGCGGAAGCCTCATCATACAAACCGGCGACAACGCCGCGAATCAAAGCGCAAACTTCGTTGGCCTGCTCGGCAGTAGCGGTTTTACCGGTACCGATAGCCCAAACCGGCTCATAGGCAATAATCACGCGTTTGAGTTCTTCGGCAGACACGCCACCGAGAGCCACTTTCACCTGAGTGGCAACCACTTCACCGGTGATGCCCTGCTCACGCTGTTCCAAATATTCACCGACGCAAAGGATGACATTAAGACCGGCATCCAAAGCACCGCGAACACGTTTCTGAACGGTTTCGTTGGTGTCACCGAAATAGGTACGGCGCTCGCTGTGACCGAGAATAACGGTACCGACGCCCATAGCCTTCAGCATTTCGGCAGAGATTTCACCGGTAAAAGCACCGGATTTTTCCCAGTGGCAGTTCTGAGCAGCCACACCGATTTTGGTGCCTTTGGTGGCATCGAGAGCAGCCTGCAAGTCGATGAACGGAACACCGACGATCACGTCAACCTTGGCATCTTCCACCAAAGGTTTGATTTCATTGATAAGAGCTGTTGCTTCTTCCGGAGTTTTGTTCATTTTCCAGTTTCCGGCAATAACATATTTCCCCATTGTACTATATCCTCTTTTCTAAAAATTAGTCTGTTCTTATTTGTCGCTCATTGCGGCAATACCCGGGAGCTCTTTGCCCTCGAGATACTCAAGCGAAGCACCGCCGCCGGTGGAGATGTGGCTCATCTTGTCACCGAAGCCCAGGGTGTTCACGGCAGCAGCCGAGTCACCACCGCCGATAATGGTGATACCGTCAGCCTCAGCCATAGCCTTGGCAACCGCCATGGTGCCTTCGGCCAGAACCGGGTTTTCGAAAACACCCATCGGACCGTTCCAAACGATGGTCTTGGCGTTTTTCACTTCTTCGGCAAACAACTGCTGGGTCTTCGGACCGATGTCCATACCCATCATGTCGGCCGGGATTTTGTCGGCATCCACAACCAGCGGATCGACCGGAGCGTCAATCGGATCCGGGAACTCGCTGATCACTTTGCAGTCCACCGGGAGAAGAAGTTTAACACCCTTCTGCTCGGCACGGGCCAGCATTTCTTTACAATAATCCACTTTCTCGCCATCGAACAGGGATGTTCCGATTTCATAGCCTTTGGCAGCGAGGAAGGTATAAGCCATACCGCCACCGATAATGAGGGTATCGGCTTTGTTCAAAAGGTTCTCGATAACGTTCAGCTTATCCGCAACCTTGGCACCGCCCAAAATGGTAACAAACGGGCGAACCGGATTTTCCACGGCGCCGCCGAGGAATTTGATTTCTTTGGCCATCAAATAGCCGTTTGCGGATTCTTCCACAAAGGAAGCCACACCAACGGTGGAGCAATGGGCACGGTGAGCGGCACCGAAAGCGTCATTGACAAACAAGTCGCAAAGAGAAGCCAGTTCTTTGGAGAAGTTCTCCTCGTTTTTGGTCTCTTCGGCGCGATAACGGGTGTTCTGCAAAAGAACCACGTCGCCGTCTTTCATGGCAGCCACAGCGGCTTTGGCGTTTTCACCGACAACGGTATCGTCAGCGGCAAACACAACCTCTTTGCCGAGTTTTTCAGACAGACGAACGGCAACCGGAGCCAAAGAGAATTCCGGTTTGGCCTCTCCCTTCGGTTTGCCGAGGTGAGAGCAAAGAATGACTTTGGCGTTGTTATCCAGCAAATACTGGATGGTGGGAAGAGCGGCAACAATACGATTTTCATCGGTGATGACGCCGCCTTTCAGCGGGACGTTGAAATCGCAGCGGACAAGAACGCGCTTGCCGGCAACTTTCAGGTCTTCCACGGTCTTTTTGTTAAGCATAGACATGTGAATATCTTCCTTTCCTATATGATAAATTTAATCTTAACCGAGTTTTTTCTGCAGCATGGCAGCAACGGCGTCCAGGAAGCCTTCGCTGTCCACAGCCTGTTTATTTGAAAGGGTGGAAATGGCAAACAAATCTTTTGTCATCACACCGCCTTCAATCGTCTCAATGGTTGCCTGCTCGAGCGCATCGGCGTAGGCCACCAGTTCCGGCAGCTGATCCAGCTCGCCGCGCTTCCGCAGGGCACCGCTCCAGGCAAAAATCGTTGCCACGGAGTTGGTGGAGGTTTCCTCCCCCTGCAGGTGCTTATAATAGTGACGGGTCACGGTTCCGTGTGCCGCCTCATATTCATAGTTGCCGTCCGGAGAAACCAGCACGCTGGTCATCATGGCCAGAGAGCCGAATGCGGTGGCAACCATATCGCTCATAACGTCGCCGTCATAGTTCTTGCAGGCCCAGATAAATCCGCCTTCCGAACGGATGACACGGGCAACGGCGTCATCAATCAACGTATAGAAATAGGAAATACCGGCCTGTTCAAATTTCTGGCGATATTCCTTTTCGAAAATCTCCGCAAAAATATCTTTAAAGCGATGATCGTATGTTTTGGAAATGGTATCTTTGGTGGAGAACCAAAGATCCTGCTTGGTATCCAACGCAAAATTAAAGCAGGAACGGGCAAAGCCGGAAATGGAAGCGTCGGTGTTGTGCATCCCCATCACGATGCCGTCGCCCTTGAATTCCTGAATCAGGCTTCTCTTTTCGGTTCCGTCCGGAAGCGTCACACAAAGTTCCGCTTTGCTGCCGGCCGGAGCTTTCATCTCGGTGTTTTTGTAAATATCACCGTAAGCATGACGGGCCAGGGTAATCGGTTTCTGCCAGGTGGACACGGTGGGACGAATCCCCTTGACCACCACGGGAGCACGGAAAACCGTACCGTCCAAAATGGCACGAATGGTACCATTGGGGCTTTTCCACATTTGTTTGAGACTGTATTCCTCCACGCGCTGCGCGTTCGGAGTGATCGTTGCGCATTTCACGCCGACGCCGTATTTCTTGATTGCGTTGGCGGCATCCACGGTCACCTGGTCATCGGTATCGTCACGATGCTCCAAACCAAGATCATAATACTCGGTTTTCAGGTCAACAAACGGCAGAATGAGTTTGTCCTTGATCATCTGCCACAGGATTCGTGTCATCTCGTCGCCATCCATTTCAACCAAAGGGGTATTCATGGAAATCTTGTTCATACGAATCATCCTTTCTTTCCGCATTTTTTCGATTATATATTGTATCATAATCTACTGTCCATATCAACGAAAAAAAGTTGTGAAAATGGCAAAAAAAGACGAGAAAACTCCAAAGAATTTTCTCGTCGGGCAAAACCGGTTGTTAGGCGTTTCGAACAAACAAAACACCCATGCAATGCGGACCGCAATGGCTGGAAATCGTGCACAGCGCACGGGTCACGCAGACCTCGTCAAAATCATACAGACTCTTGACCAAATCCACGGCCTTTTGAATGGTTTCCGGATCATTTCCGGAGTGGGTCACAAAACAGCGGTGATGATCAATGTCGGTGCGGCCTTCGATGCGGTCACGGATATAGGCTTCCATCACCTTCTCGTAGGTTCCGCGATTCTTTTTGTCGACGCCCATTTTACCGGTGGAAGCATCCACCACAATCGTCGGCCGGAGTTTTAAAAGATTGGCACCGAAAGCGGCCAAAGCCGAGCAGCGCCCGCCTTTGTGCAAATACTCCAGCGTATCCAGGAAGAAACTGGCCTCAACGCGGGGAACCAGTTCGAGAGCCTTCTCGTAAATCTCGGCAGCGGACAGACCCGCCTGTGCATTTTCCGCGGCAGCCAGCACCTGCAGGCCGACGCCGGTAGACAAATTCAGAGAATCCACCACGTAGACGTTTTCAAATTCCTCCTTGGCAATCAATGCGTTTTGATAGCAGGAAGAAATGGCTGAACCGGTGCAAAAATGAACCACACTGGAACCGTCAGCCGTCAGTTTTTCGAAAAACTCCGTATATTCACCCACGTTGATGGCGGTGGTGTGCGGCAGTGTCCCGTTCTCGTCATAAAAACGGAAAACATCGTCAGCCGTGACATCCACACCGTCCTCGTGAACGTCCTCCCCGAGAACCACATGAAGCGGAATGGTCGGAATGGCAAATCGGGTTAAAAGTTCCTCTCCGAGATCGGAAATGCTATCGGAACTGATAATTACTTTACTCATATGCAATCGTCTCCTTAATTCGGGAAATCTACCTGCCAATTATAATACAAAATGCGTTCCAAGCGCAACAAAAAAAGATTTTCTTGACATTCTTTATTTTATATAGTATAGTGGCATCGTTAAGTTAAGAATGTGTTGTAAAGGAGTGGGGTGACCCGCTCCTTTTACATTGCAAAAAGGAGGCATTCTATGGCCACAGCCAAAAACGGCGGAAACACCGTGGAACGGTGCCGGGCAATTGCCCTTCCCCTGGCGGAATCTCTGGGACTCAGCCTGTGGGACGTGCGCTTTGTCAAGGAAGGCGCCACCTGGTTTTTACGCTACTTCATCGACAAACCGGGAGGTGTCGGCATCAACGACTGCGTTGATCTGACCCATCTGCTGAATCCCGCACTGGATGCGGCAGACCCCATCCCCCAGTCCTATACACTGGAAGTTTGTTCTCCGGGACTGGAACGGGAACTGACCCGACCGGAACACTTCGCTCAGTGCGAAGGCGATGCCGTTGTGGTCACCTTAATCCGACCCTTTAACGGCGAACGCGAATTTGCCGGCATTCTTTTGCCGTGTGAAGACGGGAAAGTGGTTATCCGGCTGGAAGACGAGCAGGAAATGACCTTCGAGAAAAAAGAACTGTCCTCAGTCCATTTGATTGCCGACTGGGAGGACGAAGACGAAAACACTGACACCAACAGGTGAGGAGGAATTTGGAAAAATGAAAAAACAAAGTAAGTACAACGCCAATCTTTTTGAGGCCATTCATCTGTTGGCCGAAGAAAAAGGAATCTCGGAGGAATATCTCCTCGAGAAAATCAAAACCGCCATTCTGCATGCGGCAAAGAAACAGTACAACTGTGAAGAAAACGTCAACATCGTAATGGACCCGGAAACCACGGAATTCTCCGTCTCCGTTTCCAAAACCGTTGTCGAAACCGTTGAAAACGAAAGCACCGAGATTTCTCTCGAAGACGCTTTGCTGAAAAACAAGCGGATGAAAATCGGCTCCACTTTGACCACCACTTTGGACACCCGCGAATTCGGACACATTGCGGCCCAAACGGCCAAACATGTCATTCGTCAGGGAATCAGAGAAGCCGAACGCGGCCAGCAGCTGATGGAATTCCAGAAGCATACACAGGACATGGTGGATGCCATTGTCGTGCGTGTCGACCCCGTATCCGGTTCCGCTGTCGTACAGGTTGCCAAATCCGAAGCCATTTTGTCCCGCAGTGAACAGATTCCGGGCGAAATCCTTCGCGAAGGCAGTCACGTTCAGGTTTATGTGGCCGACGCCCGCGAAAGCGACCGCGGTCCCCGTATTTTGATTTCCAGAACCCACCCGGGTCTTGTGAAACGTTTATTCGAGAAAGAAGTACCGGAAATCTTTGACGGCATCGTGGAAATCAAAGCCATTTCCCGCGAAGCCGGTTCCCGCACCAAGATGGCCGTCTTCTCCAATGACGAACAGGTGGATGCCATCGGCGCATGCGTCGGTCAGCATCATGCCCGTGTCGACGCCATTGCCAATGAGCTCGGCGGTGAAAAGATCGACGTGGTCCTGTTCAGTGAAGACCCGGCTGTCTTCATCACAAACGCTTTGTCCCCGGCCCACGTTGTCAGCGTCGATGTGGATCCGGAGGGCGCCAAGTCCTGTCACGTTCGTGTTCCCGATGCCGAGTTGTCCCTGGCCATCGGCAACAAAGGACAAAATGCCCGCTTAGCCGCAAAATTAACCGGTTGGAAAATCGACATCCGTCCGGAAAGCGGTTTCTACGGTGAGGAAGAAACCGAGGAAGCCTAAATTCACCGAAAGGAGTCAGCCAGATGCAAAAAGTAAAAAAGATTCCGATGCGTCAATGCCTCGGGTGCGGTGAAATGAAACCGAAAAAAGAACTGATTCGTGTGGTTCGCTCCCCCGAAGGTGAAATTTCCCTGGACAGCACCGGAAAGAAGTCCGGTCGCGGGGCATACATCTGCCCCTGCAAAGCCTGTCTGCAGGCTGCCAAAAAGGCACGCCGCCTGGAAAAAGCTTTTTCCGTTCAGATTTCGGAAGACGTCTATACCGGACTGGAGGAGGCGCTTGAAAACGGAAACGAATAAAATTTTGGGACTGCTTGGAATGGCCAAACGGGCCGGCTTCATCGTGCAGGGATTCGATGCCGCTGTCAAGGCCGCCGCAGACAAAAAAGCCGTTTTGGTTCTTGCAGCCGAGGACGTATCCGAAAAGACAAAAAAAGAGTGGACTTACTCCACGAAAGATTTTCCCCTGACGGCATTGCCGTTTTCAAAAGAGATTGTGGGCAAAGCACTGGGAGCCGCCAAACCCGTCGGACTCATCGCCCTTTGCGATGACGGATTTGCCGCTGCCGTTCTGAAACATTTGTCCTAAGGAAGATAAGACAGAAGGAGGATTGTACATGATTAAGATTAAAATTAATGATGTTGCAAAAGATTTTGAAGTACCAAGCAAAATCCTGGTGGATATGCTTGCCAAATACATTCAACCGGCCAAAAAAGGCGCCAGCACCCTGGAGCCGGATGAGCTGGATATGATTTTTGATTTTCTGACAACCGAAAACAGTGTGGATTCCTTTGACACCTATTTCGCCACGGCCATCACCGAAAAACCGGAAGCCGCCACGCCGAAAAAGAAGGAAGAGCCTCAAGAGGAGACGGAGTCTGCTCCGCTTCCGGGTGCCACCAAAAACAACCAGCAAAATCAAAAGAAGAAAAAACAAACCGACGCCCCCAAGGCCCCGGTTGTCCGCGAGACCCGTACCATCGACACCCACACGGCACAGGTGGACATTCGCAAATACGATGAGCATTTTGACAATCTGGCTCAAATCTCCTCGCATGTCCGCGGAAACGAAGGTGCAAAGAAGCAAAAGATCAATCAAAAATCGCAGCAGTATCGCAAACCGCAGCGTAAAAAGGAAACCGAAGCCGAACGTATGCGTCGTATCGAACAGGAACGCAAACAAAAGCAGCTTACCATTGAGGTGCCGGATTCCATTACCGTCGGCGAACTGGCTTCCCGCATGAAAGCCACCGTCAGCGAGGTTATCGGCAAACTGATGAAAATGGGCATGATGGTTTCCATGAACGAGGAAATCGACTTCGACACCGCCTTTTTGGTTGCCGAAGAATTCCATGTAAAAGTGGAACACGAAGTGGTCGTCACCATCGAAGAGCAGATTATCGACGCCAGTGAAGACGAAGATACCGATCTGCAGCCCCGTGACCCGGTCGTTGTCGTTATGGGCCACGTTGACCATGGTAAGACCTCCATTTTGGACTATATTCGTAAGAGCAGTGTTGTCTCCGGTGAGGCCGGCGGCATCACCCAGCACATCGGTGCCTATCGCGTCAACATCGACGGACAGAGCATCACCTTCCTGGATACTCCGGGACACGCCGCCTTTACCTCCATGCGTGCCCGCGGTGCTCAGGTTACCGACATTGCCATTTTGGTTGTCGCCGCGGATGACGGTATCATGCCCCAGACCGTAGAAGCCATCAACCACGCCAAGGCCGCCGGGGTTTCCATTATCGTTGCCATTAACAAAATGGATAAAGTGGAAGCCAACCCGGACCGTGTCCTGCAGCAACTCACCGAATATGAACTCGTTCCGGAAGAGTGGGGCGGCGACGTTATCTGCGTCCCGGTTTCCGCCCGTACCGGTATGGGTATGGATAAGCTTCTCGAAATGGTTCTGCTTGCTTCCGAAATGCGCGAGCTCAAAGCCAACCCGAATCGTGCCGCCAAAGGTACGGTTATCGAAGCCCGTTTGGACAAAGGCCGCGGACCGATTGCCACCATTTTGGTGCAAAACGGTACCCTGCACTCCGGTGACATCGTGGTTGCCGGTTCCGCTGTCGGCCGTGTCCGTGCCATGACCGATGAGAACGGTCATAAAATCCGTGAAGCCGGTCCGTCCGTCCCTGTGGAAATCATGGGCTTGGATGCCGTTCCGGAATCCGGCGACGTTGTCAATGCCGTTACCGACGAGCGTCTCGCCAGAGAGCTTGTTGAACAAAGAAAAGAAACCGCCCGCGAAGAGACCTTCAGCCAGTACAAGAAAGTTACATTGGATAACTTGTTTGAACAGATGCAGGAAGGCGACATGAAAGAGCTGAACATCATCGTCAAAGCCGACGTACAAGGCTCTGTGGAAGCGGTTAAACAGTCTCTTGAAAAACTGACCAATGACGAAGTCCGTGTTCGTGTCATTCACGGAGCCGTCGGCGCCGTCAACGAAAGCGACGTCATGTTGGCCGCCGCCTCGAACGCCATCATTGTCGGATTCAACGTCCGTCCGGAGCCTCTGGCTGTGGAAGCTGCCGAAAGAGACGATGTGGATATGCGTATGTATCGTGTCATCTACGATTGTATCGAAGAAGTCTCCACCGCCATGAAAGGTATGCTGGCTCCGAAAACCCGTGAAATTCTTCACGGCCGCGTAGAGGTTCGCCAGGTTTACCGTATCAGCGGTGTCGGTCAGGTCTGCGGTTCCTATGTTGTGGAAGGCAAGATCTGCCGCAACGACCTGATTCGTGTCGTCCGTGACGGTATCATTATCGCCGACGACCAGATGAGCTCTCTCAAACGTTTCAAGGACGACCAGAAAGAAGTCGCACAAGGCTACGAGTGCGGTATCGGTCTGGAACGCTTCCAGGATATTCACGAAGGCGACATTCTGGAATCGTACATTATTGAAGAATACCGTGACTAAGCGGTACACATAAATTTAGTAAAGGAGGAATTCCTATGGCCGGTTATCGTGTCAGTCGTCAAAGCGAAGATATCGCCCGGGAACTGACGGCCATTTTACGAACCGTCAAAGACCCCCGTGTCCAAAACGCCATGCTCAGCATTGTGCGTGTGGACGTCAGCAACGACCTGTCCTACGCCACCGTCTATGTCAGTTCCCTAAACGGAATGGAAGCCACCAAAGCTGCCCTTCCGGGACTGAAATCCGCCGCAGGCTACATGCGGTCCACCTTGGGGTCCTCAATCAAACTGCGCCACGTACCGGAGCTTCGGTTTGTGGCCGATGATTCCATTGAATACAGTGCCCATATTTCTCAAAAACTTCACGATATCTTTCAAGACAAAGACAAAGGTGAGTAAACCCTATGAAAGAAACAATGTTTGATTACAGTAACATCGTCGATCTGGATGAGGCCTGTCAGGTGCTGTTGTCCAAAGACAACTGGACCATTTTGACGCACCATTATCCGGACGGTGATACCATCGGCTCTGCCTATGCTTTGGGCCTTGGCCTTAAGCAGCTCGGCAAAACCGTACAAGTCATCTGTGCGGATATGATTCCGCAAAAATACGATTATCTGACCGAAGCAGTCAAATGGGATTCGTTCGAACCGGACAATCTCTGTGCCGTCGATGTAGCCGACCCGAATCTTTTGGGAGAAGGCTTGATTCTCTATGCCCCCCGCATTGAGCTTTGCATCGACCACCATGCCTCCAACACACACTATGCCAAGCAGCTTCTTTACAAAAACTATGCCGCTGCCGCCATGCTGATTTACGAGGTTTTGAAAAAAATGGGTGTCACCATCACCCGTTCGATTGCCGAAGGTCTCTACACCGGTATCGCCACCGACACCGGATGCTTCCGCTACAACAACACCGATGCTCTGGCCCACCGCATGACGGCGGAACTGCTGGAAATCGGCATTGATATGAACCGAATCAACCGCGCCATGTTTGATGTCAAATCCCGTTCGCGTCTCGAACTGGAGCAAATGGCCATTTCCGGCATTCGCTTTGACTGGAACGGACGCAGTGCGATTATGGCGATTACCAACGATATGCTGAAAAAGACCAGCGTGGACAACCGTGACCTGGAAGGTCTCGCCTCTTTGCCCCGTCAAATTGAAGGGGTCTGGGTCGGTGTGACCATGCGTGAAATCGAAGACGGTCAATTCAAAACCAGCATTCGCACCGGTCCCAGCGTCAATGCCTGTGATATTGCGCAGCCGTTGGGTGGCGGCGGACACGCCGGCGCCGCAGGGTGCACATTGGA
Organism: Acutalibacteraceae bacterium; assembly: GCA_045639905.1. Taxonomy (GTDB): domain Bacteria; phylum Bacillota; class Clostridia; order Oscillospirales; family Acutalibacteraceae; genus RGIG426. The sequence continues at coordinate 17,104 of JAZUDZ010000004.1, read as the reverse complement.
CGGGCCTTTGGATGCCGCCATTGAGCAAGTGCTGAACTCCATCCGCTCCGCTGTTCCGGCCATCGAAGAAGGCATTTAAGATATGGACGGCCGGACGGAAAAGCCCATCAGCGGCATTCTATGCCTGGACAAACCGGAGGATATCACTTCCTTTTGGTGCTGTTCCCTGCTGCGGAAACGATTGCAAACGAAAAAAATCGGACATGGAGGAACACTGGACCCCATGGCCACCGGGGTTTTGCCAATCCTGGTCGGGGGTGCCACCCGGGCTATGGATATTCTTCCCGTTCAGGATAAAGGGTATCGCGCTTCCTTCCGGTTCGGACTAACCAGTGACACCGAAGACATTTGGGGTCATGTCAGCGAAACCGGCAAACCGCTTCCGACACGAAAGCAACTGGAAGACATCTTACCCGCTTTTACCGGATCTCTCCGCCAAACACCACCGATGATGTCCGCTCTGAAAAAAGATGGGGTACGTCTCTATGATCTGGCCCGGCAGGGCATTGAGGTGGAACGGGAAAGCCGGGAGATTCAGGTATACGCCTGCACGCTGATTTCGTATGACGAACAAACCGGTGAAGGTACCCTGGATTTCACGGTTTCCAAAGGAACCTACATCCGAACTCTTTGCAGCGACATCGGAAAAGCACTGGGGTGCGGAGCGGTGATGACCGCCCTGCGCAGAACCATGGCGGCCGGATACACACTGGACCAGTGTATATCCCTGCAAAACGCCAAAGAGATGGACCGGGAAGAACTGCTAAAGCATATTCTTCCAACGGAAACCGCCTTTGCGTCTTATCCGGCGGTTCAGGTCACTTCCGCTCAGGCAAACCGTTTTCGAAACGGCGGTGCCCTGGCCTTGGACCGGCTTCCGGTTCCCGTGACCGAAACGGTCCGCGTTTACGGTGACTCTCAGTTCCTCGGACTCGGAAAACCGGACGACAAGGAACTGAAAATTTATAAACTATTCTTATGAGGAGGCTCTTATGCAATATCGGTTTCTGACAACACTAAACGAACCTCTGTCACCGCGAGGCCGCGCTATTGCCCTGGGCTTTTTTGACGGCGTCCACATCGGACACTCTGCCGTCATCTCCTCCATCATGGACACGGGAAGCCTCATTCCCTGTGTTCTCACATTCAATCAGGACTGTGATCAAAAAGTCAAAGAAGGTCCCTATATCCTGTCAGCCGACGACAAAAAAATCTTTATGGATGCCATGGGCATTCAGGAATATCTGGATTTTGATTTTGCCGTTTTAAAGGATCTGGAACCGGAGGCATTCGTTCAAACCGTATTACGGGATTATCTGCACTGCAAACTCATTGCCTGCGGAGAAAACACCCGCTTCGGAAAAGACGGTGCCGGAACGGTTGAGACCCTGAAAGCACTTTGCAGCAAGGAAGGCATTGAGGTTACCGTGGTCCCGTCCGTCATGTGCGAGCAGGAACGTGTCAGTTCCACCCGCATTCGGAAAGCCCTGGCAGACGGTGACATTCGAATGGCCACCCGTTTGCTCGGCCACCCGTTTACCATAAACGGTTCCATCGAAGAAGGCCAGCATCTCGGACGCACCATCGGCTATCCGACCATGAACCAGCCTCTGCCCCCGGATTTGATTTTGCCGAAATTCGGCGTCTACCATTCTTCCATAGAAATTGACGGTGTGGCGTACCCGGCCCTGACCAACATCGGGATTCGTCCTACGGTGTCCGGTCGTATTCCGATTGCGGAAACCTGGGTGCCGGGCTATACGGGAAACACCTATCATAAAACCCTGCGAACCTTTTTGGTGGAGTTTTTACGGGAAGAAACCCCGTTTGCTTCTCTTTATGAACTGAAAGAACAACTAAACAAAGACAAACGTCATATTATGAACCGTACCAGAATCACCGGCGCCGTTCGTGCCGTTTTTCTGGATTTTGACGAAACACTGCAAAACCGCAGCATTGCCTATCGACGCTATGCAAGACGATTTGTCAGCCTTCATTTTCCGGATTTGTCACCGGATGAACAGGAACGGCGGATTCAGGTTATGTGGGAGAAAAACGGAAACGGACACTGCTACTTTAATCGGGAAACCTATATTTCCTACCCGGATTACTTTAAGGAACTGATTGATTTATGGCAGTGGGAGGATGCGCCATCCGTTGACGATCTTGTCAACGAATGCAAACAAATGCTGCCAACGGAATCCACGCTATTCCCCGATTCCGTTGATTTACTGAAAGCACTGCGCCAAAAAGGCATTTACGTCGGTGTCATCACCAACGGCTATGCCTCCATGCAAACCAGAAAACTGGATGTTTCCGGCATTCGCCCGCTCATTGACATGATGGTGGTATCCGGATTCGAAGGCATTCGCAAACCGCACGGAGAAATATTCCGTCGTGCCGCACAGCGACTCGGCGTTGCTCCGGAGGATTGCCTGTATGTGGGAGACCACCCCTACTACGATTTAGACGGTGCTGTCAACGGAAAGATGAAACCGATTTATCTGGACGCATTTGACCTGCATTTGGCCGATCCGTCCATTCCCCGTATTACCAAACCGATTGAACTACTGGATATTCTTGCCTGAAAGGAAGGAATCTGTTATGAAAATTTCCCCGTCCATTCTTACTTGCGATTTTGCCAAAATGGGTGACGAAATCCGCTTTGTGGAACAGGTTGGTTCCGACTGGCTTCATCTGGATATTATGGATGGCCAGTTTGTGCCGAATTTAACCTTCGGCCCGCCCGTCATCAAGCGGGTGCGTCCCTGCTCGGATATCTTTTTCGATGTACATTTAATGATGCAGCGACCGGACCTGCTGATTGATGCATTTGCCGATGCCGGTTCCGATCTCATCAACTTTCATGTGGAAAGTAATGCCGACATCCAAAACACCATTGACCGAATTCGGGAAAAAGGAAAAAAAGTCGGACTGACGGTTAAGCCCGGCACCCCGGTCGAGTCGGTCTATCCGTATTTAAAAGACTTGGATTTGGTTCTGATTATGACCGTAGAACCCGGATTCGGCGGTCAAAGCTTTATGCAGGACCAGCTTTCCAAGGTTTCCGCTCTTTGCAAAAAAAGAGAAGAACTCGGTCTTTCCTTCGTAATTGAAGTGGATGGCGGTGTCGGTCGCAAAACCTACGAAGCCTGTGCCGCAGCCGGCGTGGATGTAGCCGTTGTCGGCAGCGCCTTATTTAACGACGATAACCCCGCGGAACTGGTAAAACTGGTTCAAAACGCGTAACGATAGTTTGATTTTTCCTTAAGGAGGTGACAACCCATGGCAAAACGTTTTTCGCAGCGTGGACTGCGTCTGTATTCCAAAAAGGAACCGGCCGCATCCCTGGATATCATCCGCCCGACAAATATTCGTCAGGTCAGCATTCCCATTAAAACCGAAACCGGATTAAACTGCGAGCTGGTGGTCGATTTTGATACCGTTGTCAAACCCGGCCAAAAGCTGGCTGCCCCGCTTGACGGAGAAGGCCTTTGCGTCTACTCCAGCGTTGCCGGTGTTGTCACGAAAACCTATGAATCCACCCATCCGGTTTTAGGTGCCGTCACGTATGTCATCGTGGAATGCAGCACCATGGACATACCGGAAACCATCGCGCCGCAGGAGATTTCCCTGCTTACACCGGAAGAAATCTGTCAGTTGGCGGAAAGCCACAGCATCATTGACGAACTGGACGGAACGCCACTGTACAAGAAACTGAGAAACATGATGGAGGCTCATCCCTCCGTTGTTTTTGCCGACGCCATTGAAGACGAGGCCTATCAAAGTTCGGCCTGGGGCACCATCTATGAAGACTTTTTCCAGGTCATCACCGGCCTTCGCCTGATTGCACAGTGTGCCGGTACCGAGCGATATCAAATTGCTTCGGCCATGCCGCGCCACTATTGGCGACATACAAAAGAACACGTGGATTCCAAATATTTGTATTTGGCACGCCCCAACTTCTATCCCCATGATGATTTACAGCATATGGAAAAGGAAGAATGCCGTGTCGGTGTTCAGGCATGCCGTGCCCTGTTCCGTGCCGCCGCCTATGACGAACCGCAAATCGAATGTCTGCTGACCATCAACGGGGATGCCGTATCCCTCCCTGCCAACGTGCGGGTCCCCGTCGGGACCTCCCTTCGTTTGGCGCTTGAAATCGTCGGCGGAGATCCGGAAGCGCTTTTGGTACTTGGCGACAATATGAAGGGGGTCGAAATTTCTTCCGTTGACGTTCCGATTGTCCCTTCCATGACCTGTATTCTTTGCCTGAAAGAAAAGACATTACCCAATCCGACGGTGTGTCAGTATTGCGGTCTTTGCGCCAGAGTGTGTCATCGACATCTCATGCCCTTTGAAATTGCCAGGCGCTATGAAAACAAACAATATTCCTTTTTGCCGGCTTTGCACCCCGGAGACTGTGACGGATGCAATGCCTGTTCCTTCGCCTGCCCGGCCCATCGGGAAGTGGCGGAGGCCGTTGCCGGTGCCAAAGAGGAATCTTCCATAAACCAAATTATGTGGGAGGTGACCCCCAATGGCGACTAACAACCATGCACCGTTTTCAAAAGAAAGCTATGCCACCATTCCCCTGCCCGTAAACGTACTGGTTGCCCTGTTCCCTCTGTATGTATTTTCGGTTGTCTTCTTCGGAACCCGTCCGCTGATTTTGCTGTGCGCTTCGGTACTGACTGCCATGGCCTGTGAGGGAATTTCCAACTGGCTGATGCTTCGGAAAAACCGTTTCCAAGACGGAACCGCGATTGTTACCGGTGCCCTTATCGCCTCGGTGATGTCCCCGCTGACCCCGATTTTCGTTCCGATTTTGGCATCCGCTTTTGCCATTTTGGTCGTCAAAATGCCCTTTGGCGGTACCGGACGAAATCTGTTCAATCCGGCCGCATCCGGCATTGCACTGACGACCGTCTGTTTCCCGAACCTGATGTTTATGTATCCGGACAATGAGATTCGTGTTTCCATCACGGCCTTTACCTTCGATGCAACACAGGCACCGTCTCCGGCATCGGAACTCTTCACCCATGCCAAGTCTTCCTACCTTTGGTATGACCTGCTGCTGGGAGATGTTCCGGGAGCCATCGGGACCACCGCCATTCTGATTTTGTTTGCCTGCGCGGTCTTCCTGTTTGCCAGACGTTCTCTCTCTCCGGCACTGACCCTGTCTTTTCTGGTAACCTGTGCCGTCTTCTCCCTGCTGTTCCCCCGTACGGACGAAGGCCGACTGCAAAGCATCCTGCTGGAGCTTTGTTCCGGCTATTTGTTCTTCGGTTCCATTTTCTTTTTAAATGATCCGACCACTTCCCCGTCCCACACGCTGGCACGGATTGTCTACGGCGTCATGACCGGTCTTCTGGTCATGCTGCTCCGTCATTTCGGCCAGTTTGAAGAGGGAATGTGCTTTGCCGTTATGCTCTGCAACGTGCTGGCTTCTCCCCTGGACCGGGTTTGCTGGAAGCTTCTCCACCATCGTCACAAACGAAAGGAGGCAGCCGCATGAGATTTTTTCCGAAACCCATAAATCCGAAAAAACGATTTATGGATGCCGCCTTCTTCAACAATCCGGTTTTGGTACGAGGCCTGTGTATCTGCCCCATACTGACTGCCGGAACCAGTCTTAAAAACGCGGTTGTTTTGACCGTTTGCCTACTTGTGGCACTACTCCCGTCGGCCTTCCTGCTTCCGGTTCTCAAGAAGGTGCCGAAGTTTTATCAGGCTCCGATTGTGGCTGTTTCGTCAGCCGTTTTGCTGGTCGGTGCCATGGCTCTTTTGAACTTTACCATGTCGACAAGACTGTATGCCGCTTTATATCTGTTTGTTCCCCTCTTTATCAGCGACGCTCTTCTCGGAAAAGTCGTTGATTCCAGACAAAAATCCGTTTCCGACACCGCCATTGAGCTTTTGGCCGTGGTCGTCGGATTCGGTTTGGTCGCATGCGGAATGGGTGTCGTACGGGAATTTGTCGCCACCAACACCGTTTGGGGTGTGTCCGTAGGAGATTTGGTCAATCTCCCGCAAATCGTGCTGCCCTTTGCCGGTTTCCTGATGCTGGGATTCCTTGCAGCCTTTTTCCGTCATGTACACGCTCTGTTCTCTTCCTCTGTTTTGGAAGAGGAAACCATTCAAATAGAGAAGGAGGATGACAGCCATGAGTAAACTGCTGGAATGTCTTGCTTTTCTGTTTGCTGCCGCTTGTATACAAAACGTGGTTTTAACGACAGGCCTCGGCTCGTCGCTTCTGCTCTATTTGGGCAAAAACCCACGGGGGCTCAAGAACTTTTCCCTTTTGTTTTTAGGGTTTACCGTGGCCAGCATGTGTACCTTCTATCCGATTGATTTACTGCTGACCGACACCCTGGGTGTCTTGTTCCGTCCGGCCGTGCTGCTTTTGGTTATTTCCCTTTGGTATATCGGTGCGTCTCTTTTTGCGCTGAAAAAAGCAACCACGTGGTATGCCCAGAACCGAACCATCTTCCCGTATGCAGCCTTCAACACCGCCATTATCGGTGTATGTCTCATGTCTCTGTACCGCTTCTATAACAGCTTTTTCGGAGCCCTAGGGCTGGCCATCGGTACGGGAATCGGCTTTTTGGTGATGCTCCATGTTACCATGATGGCCATTGACCGTATGAATCACCCGGATGTCCCCAAAGCATTTCAGGGACTTCCCCTGCTGCTTCTGTATCTCGGACTATTGGGACTAGCAATCTGCGGGTTCCGTTCTCCCATCACCTTCATTTAAGGAGGGGTTTTCGTGAAAAGAAGAAAAATTAATCGCAATCGCCGCTATCGCGGACGCCGGTATGGCTTTCCCTGGAAAATCGTCGGCCTTATCGTTTTGCTTGGTGCTCTGGTTGTCGGTGGTATTTTCGCCGCCAAGGGCATTCATACACTGACACAAAATCACAAACGACCGGCTGTGGAAACCTCTATGACCGAAACCTCCGTCACTCCGGCTCCTACCAAAACGACCCAAACGACTGCCGTACCGGAAATTCAAACCGCCAGTTTGTCGAACGTCAAAGCTTTTACCATGACGGCCGGAATGCTCCAAAACAAAGAGGCTCGCGAAAAACAAGTTGTGTCTGCGGCCAAAGCCGGTTTTACCGGGGTTGTCTTTGAACTGAAGGATGAAAACGGACTGCTTTCCTATCAGTCCTCCGTCAAGAAGGCAAAGGATATAAAGGCCATTTCCGAAAAAGCCATTTCGGTCAATGACCTCAAAAACTTTAAAACGTACTGCGAAAAGCAGGGTGTCCTGTGCATTCCGAAACTATACTGTTTCCTCGACCCCCTCGCTTCCCGCGCCATCTCCGATGCCCGTGTACTTCTCAGCGACGGCAGCAACTATGTATGGCTGGATAACAGCCAGGCCAGAGGCGGCAAACCGTGGCTGAATCCCTATGCCCCGAGTGCCCATGCGTATCTGCAAGGCTACATCAAAGAAATCAGTGAAATGGGATTTGAGGCTCTCCTGTTAGACGGGGTCCAGTTCCCGTATCAGACCTATATGGCTTCCTACGGCAACACATCCCTGTCTTCCCTCTCCAAGGTGGACGTTCTCAAGCGATTTGTGACCGACTCTCAAAAACAGGCCGGCAGTTGTACACTCATCCCGGTCACGTCGGGACTTTCGGTCTTTACCGATACCAACACCGTATACGGCGGAAATCCCCTGAACTTCGGCGCCAAAACAAACGCTCCGGAAATGTTCCCGTCCGACTTCGGAAGCACTTTAAAAGCCGGAAAACAAACCGTAAAACATCCGGAGGATCACCCCGGGCAATCCGTTACCCTGGCCCTGTCTCAAACCAAAGTTCGCCTGGAACTGATGGGCAAAAACAAGCCGGCCATCCTTCCGATTTTGCAGGGATTTGATTTGTCGGAGGCCAGTGTGAATTTGGAAATCAAGGCCGTTCAAAGTGTGCTCGGCAAAGATGCGGGATTCATATTAGATAAAAGCGACGACAGTTATCAGTTTGACCGGTATGGTCTCAGCAAAAAAGAGGTGTCCGCATCGTGACAAACAAAAGAAAAATCACCAAATCCATTTGGGGCGCCCTGACGGTCATTCTGGCCTTGTCCATTTGCGTTTTTTCCATGCTGGACCGCTCCTTACAAAACAGTCTTCATGAAAAAGGACAGGAACTGGTTCAGACCTTGATGTACCTTTTAATCGGAGATGTGTCCTACAAACTGGGCACCCTCTTTAACGCCTGGTTTATTATGGCCTGCTTCACCGGTCTTTTGACCTGGTTTGCCTGGCTGACGGCTTGTGACACGGAAGAAACAAGGTACAAGTCCCTTCTTCCCGCCTTCTACACGGGTGCACTCATCACCTTAATGAGCTGCTTTCTCTGCTATTTGGTCAGCGGAGCTTTTCCGGTTCTGACCACCGTTCTGTTTTTGGCAAGCGGTGTCGTCATTGCACTGGCAGGAATCGCCTGTTATTGGTTTTTATGGAACACCTTCCCGAAAGTGTTTAACAAGGAAACCGTACGGTATCTCATCTTCGGCGTTTTGACCACCATCGTCAACCTGGCCACCTTCAACTTCTGTGACAAATGGCTGCATTTCAGTACGGCCCTTTCCACGACCCTGGCCTGGATTACCGGTGTTCTGTTTGCCTATGTGACAAACAAGTTGTTTGTCTTTGAAAGCAAAACCGATTCTGCAAAGGCCCTGATTAAGGAAGCTTCTCTGTTCTTCGGAGCCCGCTTCCTCACCTATATCATTGATTTGGTTTGCATGATTGTAATGGTCGACTGGCTCCATTGGAGCGGTGGCTTGTCCAAGATCCTGGATAACATCATCGTGCTGGTCTTAAACTATGTATTCAGCAAACTTTTTATCTTCACAAAAAAAGAAACCAAATCTGAGTAACGCAAAAGCCGAGTGTTTAAACACTCGGCTTTTTGATTAATTCAACTTTTTGAAATGACGGCTTTTCGGTTTTTCCTTTTAGACAACAGGCATAACAAAACTCATCGTCAGCCATTTCATAAAAGAAATAGTCGTTCGTCTCATTCCTTTGTAAAACAATCGGCACATTTCCTGACAAGTCCATCGAGAATGTATCAAACGGAAGACCAAGGCCCTGCCCGGTTGCTTTAACAAAACTTTCTTTCAAAGTCCACAAGCGACAAAATGCAGTCTGTTTCTGAATTTCCGTTTCCCGGTTTTGAATATATGTATATTCGTCCGGCGAAAAGAAACGCTTGGCGATATCGATTTTTGCCTTTTCAATTTGTTCAACATCCACACCAATCTCATCTGAACTGATACCAAGCATCACCTTAGAGCCACTGTGAGAAAGATTAAAATGAAACCATGGGAACTCCGAAAAAAACGGCTTCCCGTTTTCTGAAATATGTAAGGGGGTCTCCGAAGGAATCCCATACTCCTTCATCGCATTCTTCAAAAGAATCCCGGCACCGAGAGAAAGACGTTTATCCCGGTCAAACCGAAAAGCGTCTATTTTTTCACGACGATAGGTAGGTATTTTTGAATACTGGTCGGAAAAAATCTGCGTATTTTCAAGCACGGTAACATCTGCAATTTGCACAATCGAACGTAGCACCATATTTTCACCCCCACAGAATCATTTCTTTTCGTCGTACCCATTATGCTCATCTACTTGACATATGTCAAGTAGATGCATACTGTTGCAGTCGTGAGTGCCATGCCTTCACGACGTTTAGAGGCGGACATATTCTGCCGAAACTACATCAAAAAAGAAACCGAAATCCCTTGATTGCACAAAGGGGTTCCGGCTTCTTTTGTATATTGGCGTCGCTGAGAGGAGTCGAACCTCCGGCCTACCGCTTAGGAGGCGGTCGCTCTATCCAACTGAGCTACAGCGACGTATTAGACTCATACACGAATCCATTCCTTATCGGCTGCCTTGGCGATGTTTTGACGAAACAGATTTTCATTGCCTTTGATAAATCCGTTCTTGGCAATGACATTTACCGCTTGCTTATCGGCAAAAATCAAAAAATGTTCTTCTGTTTCATATAAACCAAAGATGTCCTCATATTTCAAAACATAATCCTTCGGATCGGAAGCTTCGAAAAAAGTTGTATAAAAACGATATGTCACATGGCCCAAATGGCGGTGGTGGTTCTTCCACATTTTCTTTGCCAGTTGTTTTTCAATATTCACACCGGATACCAAAATCCAAAGGCCGATACCGGTCAAAGCGATAATCCAGCCGATAACGGACAAAAGCCGGGTGAGATGGGATCCGATAATGACGGCGTCAATCATCAAAAGCACAATGCCGATGCTGATACTGGCCGGGCGAACCCAGGGGGTTTGACTTCGGTTCTGTGCCTGAACAATCGACAGGTAGGCAAAGGGCGTATATGCCGTATCCACTTCAAAATGACAAGCTTCGTTTGTCTCCATTGTATTCTCCTTCAGCAGGGACGACACAAATATGTATCTCCCGCATTTTTCAATCTCAAGCGACACTGCTCAGCGGCATCTTTTTCAGAAAAAAGCGCATAAACGGCAGATCCGCTTCCGGACATGCGGCACCCCAAAGAATCGCATTCCTGCATCGTCTTTAAGATGTCTTCCACTTCGGGAAGATGCATTGCCTGTTCAAAGACATTGTGCAGTTTTTCTCCGACGGCTTTCGCATCTTGCTTCAAAAGGGCTACACGCATTCCCTGTTCATCGGAACCCTTCGTGTCCTGCAAATGAGCGTCAATTGCCTCATAGGCTTTCTTGGTCGACACGCTGACCGGAGGTTTGCAAATCACCACATACAGGCGTTTGGAAAGACCGAACAGTGGTTTTAATTTCTCACCGATTCCGGTAGCCAATGCACAACCGCGAAGAACACAAAACGGCACATCCGCTCCGATTTCGGAGGAAAAATCCGCCATTTGATTGAGGAGGAACGGCTCACCATGTAAGGTGTTGAGTGCATACAAAACCGCCGCCGCATCCGTGCTTCCTCCGGCAAGACCTGCCTCTTTCGGAATCTTTTTTTCAATGGCAATTTCCACACCCGGACACTCTGTTTCCAATTGTTTGTAAAAGAGATTGGCTGCTTTTACCGCCGTGTTCTTTTCATCTGTCGGGATGGTCTCATCACTGCAAGTCAAACGCACACATCCCGTGTCCGTAAGCCGAACCGTTACCGTATCACACAAGTCCACCGTCTGCATAATCGTGCGTACCGGGTGATATCCGTCCGATTGCTTTGCCCCTACGTCCAGCGTTAAATTGATTTTTGCCGGAGCATGAACCACAACCGGTCTTTCCCGGTATTTTTTACGCAGCAAGGAAAGAAACCCGGGGTTCTTCTCGGGTTTCACTTTTCCTGATTCGGCTTTCGGTTTGGCTTTACTCATTTTTTCAAATCCTCAAGAAACTCTTTCATTCTGTCAAGAGCCTCGCAAATATGCTTAATTGAATAACAATAGGAAATACGAACATATCCTTCTCCGCATTCCCCGAAAGCATTGCCCGGAACCACCGCCACATGTTTCTCGTGGAGAAGACGTGAACAAAATTCTTCCGAGCTGAGTCCGCTGGACTTAATACACGGAAATACATAGAATGCGCCTTCCGGTTCAAAACAGGGAAGGCCCATTTTCCGAAGGCCGTCCACCAGCAGTCGACGACGACCGTCATACTCGTTACGCATGGCGACCACATCCTCGTCTCCGTTTTCCAGTGCTTCAATGGCCGCATACTGTGCGGTGGTCGGAGCACACATAATACCGTACTGATGCAGTTTCAGCATTTGTTTGATAATCGGAGCCGGCCCGCAGGCATATCCGAGACGCCAGCCGGTCATGGCATAGGTTTTGGAAAAACCGCTGACCAAAATGGTTCTCTCCTGCATACCGTCTATGGAAGCAATACTGACATGGTCGGTCCCGCCGTAGGTCAGTTCACCATAGATTTCATCGGACAAAACAATAATATCGGTTCCGCGAAGCACCTGAGCAATTTCTTCCAAATGCTCCCGGCGCATAACGGCGCCGGTCGGGTTGTTCGGAAACGGAAACACCAGTAGCTTGGTTTTCGGTGTAATGGCCGCCTTCAGCTCCTCGGCTGTCAAACGGAAATCATTTTCTTCTTTTGTATTCAGCGCAATCGCTTTTGCACCGGCCAGTTCCGCCAACGGAGCATAACATACAAAACTGGGAGACGGAACCAGGACTTCATCCCCGGGGCCAATTAAAGCACGGAAAGCCAAATCAATGGCTTCACTGCCGCCGATCGTCACGACTACCTCGCTTTTCGGATCATACGAAACCGAAAAACGACGTTTCAGATACCGGGCAATTGCCTCTCGAAGCTGAACAAATCCCGCATTCGGTGAGTACCATGTTTTTCCTTTTTGCAAGGTATCAATACCCACCTCACGAATATGCCAGGGTGTGGAGAAATCCGGTTCACCGATGGTTAAAGCTATTACGTTGTCCAGTTCACTCGCCATATCAAAGAAACGGCGAATTCCCGACGGAGGAAGAGCCTGCAGTGTCGGGTTTAATAAAGACTCGTAATCCACGGTTAGATATCTCCTCTCTCATCGGTCTTTTCACCGAGGAAAATAACATCTTTCTCCTTATATCTGCGAAGGACAAAATGGGTAGCTGTCGATACAACACCATCCAAAGGAGCCAAACGTTTGGCAACAAACATGGCAACCTCCTGGAATGTACGACCACGAACCACAATGGAAAAGTCATAGCCGCCACTCATTAAATAGATGCTTTCCACCTCTTCAAACTGCATAATCGTATCGGCGATGGCTTCAAATCCCTTGTCCGGCTTCGGAGTTACGCGCAATTCAATAATGGCCGTTACATAATCCCGGTCCGTATGGTCCCAGTCAATCAGTGCTTTATAGGCTCGAATGGTACCGTCTTTCTCATACTGTGCAATCTGTTTTTTGACGTCTTCTTCCGAGCGGCCCAGCATAACAGCCAGCTGTTCATCGGTCAAGCGAGCGTTTTCACTTAATAATGCCAATAACTTATCCATAATCTTTGTCCTCCTCTATCACTCTTTGTTTTGCAAAATACAATCAAAAAATTCCTGAATCCGTTCCGTACGGTCCTTTAAGTACAAATATCCAATCAGTGCTTCAAATCCGGTTGCCTGATGGTAATCCGTACTGTTACGGCTGGTGTGCGCATTTCTTCCCCGCTTATACACTGCCAGTTCCTCCTCGGTCAGCATCGGTTCAATTACCCGAAACGCTTCTGCCTGGGCCTCGGCGCGGACCATGGAAACGGCCTTGCGATGCAGTGCATTGGCCGGCTGATTGGCAGCCGTCACCAAATATTCACGAACCAGCATCTCATATACGCCATCCCCCACAAAGGCAAGCGTAATGGGACTGAGTTCTTTTGTATCCACAGGTTTTGGAAATAAACGCATGCTTTCACTCCCGTTTAGTTTACAAATTCAAATTCAAAATCATAAATGTTTACGGTGTCTCCTTCGGAAATACCGGCCTCCCGAAGAGCATCAATCACACCGGCAGAATTCAGTAGGCGTTCAAAATATCGAAGGCCGTCATCGTCTCCGAAGTTGATTCCGCGCATAATGTTGAGAAGCCATTTGCTTTCCACAAAGAAAACATCGTCTTCCCGATATACTTTCACCTGGTGTTTGCCGGTTTCGTCAATTTCCGGAAGCGGAATCGGTTCCGGTTCAAATATGCGAACCGGAGGAAGCGTCTGGAGTCTGCGTGCACAGGCCTTCATCAGTTCATCCGTTCCATGGGAAATGGCCGCCATCATGGGGAAATATTCATAGCCTCGTTTTTCCATCTCGGCGGCAAAAGCGGCCAGTTGTTCATCCGTGGCCATATCCGTTTTGTTTCCGGCTACCAGCATCGGCAGCTTTGCAAGTTCCGGATTGAAAATTTCCAGTTCCCGGTTAATGGTATCAAAATCCTCAATCGGATCACGACCCTCCGAGCCGGACACATCAACCACATGCACGAGAAGACGGCAACGTTCAACGTGACGAAGAAACTCATGACCGAGTCCCACGCCTTCTCCGGCTCCTTCTATGAGGCCCGGAATATCCGCCACGACAAAACTGGTTTCATCTCCCACACGAACCACACCCAAAACCGGGTTTAAGGTCGTAAAGTGGTAGTTGGCAATTTGCGGCTTGGCTTCACTGACGACCGATACGAGTGTGGATTTTCCCACATTCGGATAGCCGACAAGAGCCACATCGGCAAGAAGTTTCATTTCCAGGCGCAAATCGTATTCTTCTCCGGGAACTCCCGGTTTTGAGAAACGGGGTGTTTGTCTGGTTGAGGTGGCAAAGTGACTGTTTCCCCAGCCACCGCGACCGCCTTCCAGAAGCACAACCGGTTCGGTTCCGGACATATCAGCCATCAAACGACCGGTTTCATTATCGTAAATCAAAGTACCCTTCGGGACCTTGATGGTGATATCCGTCCCCTGTTTTCCGCTGCAGCGTTTTCCGCCGCCCGGTTCTCCGTTTCCGGCCGCGAATTTTCTTTTGTGTCGAAAATCCGAAAGAGTACTCATTCCTTCATCCACCAAGAAAATGACGTTTCCGCCACGGCCTCCGTCACCCCCGTCGGGGCCACCGGATGCCACAAACTTTTCACGGTGAAATGCGACGGCGCCATCACCGCCGTTTCCGGCTTTCACATGTATCACTGCCTTATCAATAAACAACGGTCAGCACCTCCTAAAATCACACAATCATACATTATGATTTTACTGTATTTTCAGTGCAAAGTCAAAGAAAATCACGTGAGAAACCATCGCCTTCAAAAAAAAGCATCGTCGCCGACTTTTCCGGTCGGCGACGATATTTTCTTCAGTCAAATGCATTCCAAAATACCAGGGTTTGTTTTCTGTATTCCTCTCCGTTTACAAAGTAACTGAGCCCGTGGTCGGCCCCCGGAACAATCAAAAGCATTTTCGGCGCCACACACGCTTTATAGTTCTCATAGGTCATTTGAACGGGAACAAATCCGTCGTCCGTCCCATGAACAAATAAGACGGGAATGGTGTTTTTAGCCAGAGCCTCTGTGGTGGAATAATCACCGGCTCCATGGTCAATGCGCTGCATGCACATATCGTCTACAATCTTTTGACGAAGCCCATACGAAATGTGAATGTTATCCTCACATACGTGTTTCCAAATAGCTCTGGGGGACGTATAGCCGCAGTCGGACATTAACCCATGAACACACTCGGGGAGACCGAGGCCGCTGGCCATTAGCACGGAGGTGGCTCCCATGGAAACACCGGCCAAATAGACCGGCAGGTTTCCGGCATTGTGTTCTGCCACAAAGTTTGCCCAGGACTGAACATCGAACCGCTCTTTCAGGCCAAACCCCATATATTCTCCGGCGCTGAGCCCCTGTCCTCGTTGTTCAATGAACAAAACACTGCAGCCGTTTTCAAACCAGAAATCCGCAACGGCTCCGAAATCGGCATTCCAGGAGGATCTCCATCCATGTACGGCAATCAAAATACGCTTTGCATTTGGATTGCGATAAAAGTGGCCGATTAACTGAATGCCGTCATATGCATCAATTTCCACTGTTTCCGTCGGAACCTGAAGCAAATATTCTGCCTTTTCCGCCGCTTGCTGAAAAATTTCCGTATCGGCAAATCCACCGGAAATCTTGGATTTGGCTTTTTTCATGATTTGTGGCTCTTCTCGGCTGAGTGCCTCATCCACTAGTGTATTGGTAATCAGCTGAGAGACCACAGCCGCTGTCGCAGCTGCAAGAGCCGCAATGCCTCCGCCAATCATAATTCCTTTCCATTTCGACATTTTGGATCACTTCTTTCTTTTCCTATTATATACTGAAGATGTCGAAAATACAATCTTTCAAACCGCATTTGTCTTGCAAAACCTCCCCCCGTATTATATAATGACAACAAACTTTTACATTGGAGGCATATCATGAAAAAACTACTTTGCTCTCTCTCCGTTTTCGTTTTACTTCTTCTTTTGACATCTGTCATCCTTGTTTCTGCCTTGCCGGAAGAGCACAACATTATGCTTATTTCCAAAGAAAGCAGTGAAGCATCCGTAGAGACTTCCGAGGAGGAAGGTCCTTTGGCTGTTTGGAATGACAAAGGCGGTATTCCCTACACCTACTATTATGGTGGCAAAGCCTTTGCCATCGTCTACAACCACACAGCCGGTGATCAGGGAACCTGGGCGCAATTTACAAAACAGATTTCGACTGTCGACGAAGGCTACTGTATGAAGTTTATCCTGACCGGAAGCTTCCCGGGAGCGAAAATGACAACCGTCGAGCTTCGCAACACCGGCTATAAACTCGGCACCAAACCTGCCACACTAAAACCGGCCTCCGTTTCGGAAAATGAAATCATCTTCTATATGGAAGGTCCGGCTACATTAGACCAGGCAAAAGCTGATCCGTGTATCGAAATTCAAATTAATTCCGCAACCGGTATTTCCGACAAAGCCGACACGCACCTGGTTGTTACACTGGAAAAAATCCCGGCCGTTACAACAACTACCTCTGTAGCCACAACCACGGCAAATGCAACCACGTCCGCAAATCAGCCTACCTCAGCAACTTCCGCCACATCCGAAGACACCTCCTCGGATGTTTTCCTCGGGGATGCCGTGGCAGACGGCGTTTTGGATATGAAGGATGTATTGGCCATGCGTAAATATATTGCCAAGCTCGATGTTGAAATCAATTTGACGAATGCGGATTATAACGTAGATTCCGCCATCGATATGAAAGATGTTTTAGCGCTTAGAAAAGCTCTTGCTCACATTGAGTAAAATATCAAATCAAGAAAAAGCAAGATGTCCTCGGGATTTGGAACATTCCAAATCCCGAGGACATTTATTTTGTTTGTTATCGTCCGAAAACTTTAACTTTCAAAACCCGGTCAACCGGTTCGATTGTGAGAAGGAACGACTTTTGACACTCCCCACACCTAAAGGTGGGGGATTCTTGGTTCGCTGACCGTAGCCTTCATCATGAGAGGTCTTACATGGTCTCCCCAAGCGTATAGGTTTGGGTGTGTCCCACCCTACCATATAAACAGACTATGCCAACAGG
>JAZUDZ010000003.1:0-4676 GCA_045639905.1 Acutalibacteraceae bacterium | reverse complement strand
GCGCCATGATCAGCGGAATGAAGAAGCAGATAAACAAAATCAAAATCATTTCAGCCATTGCTTACGCCCCCAATCCGCCAAGAAGACGTTGGCCGCCACACAACCCGTGTAGACGCCAAACGAAATGTTTGCACCGAATTCACTGCCGATCATACGGAAGAAGATATACGCCAAGATACCGAAACAAATAAGAAGTGTTGAGAAGTTCAGCGGTTTCACACCCATCAGCAGGTTGTCGCCGTTGCTTTTCATCAAAAGGATTTTGGTGGCGAAATACGCACAGCACGGCGCGGGGAACAACGAGATAAACAGCGTGATGATGTTAAACAACGGCAGGTGTGCAAAAAACACCTCCAAAGCAATCAACGCCGCAACAAGAAACGCGTTCAGGTGCGCCACTACGCGGATAAGTCGAATTTTGTCTCCTCGGTCATCGATAAGCGAGTTAAATGTGCCGTAGTTGGCGGTCGCAAAGAACGCAAACATACCGCCGATTCCCAAAAAGCTTAAACTGCTCGCCTCGTTGTAAATCTCGCCGCAGGCCTGAATAAGAAAAATGTAGACAAGCCGAACAGCAAAGCACCACGCGCCGCAGATGTACAACATAAAATACACCGGCACCCGCTTTTTGAACATTTGGAGCATTCCGTAAACAGAAGCAATCAAAATAACGCCGAACATAACAAATTGATACACCTTGATTTCGGTCAAATTGATCACCCTTTCCTATTTTCTGTGCGGCCGAGCCGCGTTTTGTCTGAATTTTTTGTCGCATTTCTTTAGATAAATTGGTATACATAGACAGTATAACATATTTATTCGAAAAACACAAGAAAAAAGTGTAGAAGTATTTACTCCTACACTTTTCTTAAAAACCCACTCATACGACTGCGTTTATTATGGTTTCTATAATTTGTTATTTACTTTTTCGGGGGATTTTGCTATACTGAAATATAGCGTTCCGCAAACGTTCAAAAGCGGAACAAAAAAGGCCGACAGAAAGGAGTTCCCCCTGTATGAAAGTAAAAAGAATCGTCTTGGTGTTCGTGTGCATTTCGTTAATGACCCTGCTTTTTGGTTGCAGCAGCAGCGAAAATCCTACCGATACCAGCAAAGAAAATCCTATCAACAACAGCAACGAGAACTTTACAAAAGTCACCGAGGTGGAAGAAAACAGCCGTATTTTTGAAGTCAACTACGACCGTGTAGACTACGATTACGGCGACAAGTTTTGGGCAGACAACAACGACAACTGGGGCGGTGGATGTACCGCGGTCACCAAAGAATTTTCCAACGGGCATCGCGTAGTCGGCAGAAACATGGACTTAAACATTGCAAACAAAGCCGCCTATGTCGTCCGAACCAACGCCAGTGACGACCGCTATAAAACGGTGGGACTTGCCTATACCTTCCGCGACTACGCGCCGCTTTACAATGAAGTGAAAGAAAAAGGCATCCGCGACGAGTTCAAAAACATTCTCCCTTTCCTTTGCGATGATGTCATGAACGACCAAGGCCTGCACATCGAAGTGAATATGCGGCACGGAGAATGTGATTTTGCCGGAAACGACCAATTCTCGTTGCAAGGCACCAACCCGGACGGCGAAAGACGGGTGCATATGTTTGAACTGCCGCGCTACATCGCGGAACATTGTAAAACCGTTGCCGAAGCCAAAGAGTATGTGAAAACGCTGGATATTTACTCCAAAAACGGCTACTGGAACTACTGCTTTATCATTTCCGACAGCGATGCGAGCGGTGAAACGCACGCCGCATTGTTGGAATTCTCCGCCATCGGCTTTTTGGGCGACACTTACAACACCTATGTGCCGGACGACGAAAAAGTATTGGCCGTCAACTGGATTGACGAAGACGATGTTTCCAAAATCGATTGGATTGGCGTGGGACCGACAAACAAGGAAAAATATTGTAAAATCCACGCGCTTGCGCAAGCAAACTTTTACCTGAACTGGTGGGCATATCAGCGCGAAGATATGAAATCCGGCGAAGGACGGTTTATGACCATTCAGTCGTTGATCGACGATGTGGATACCCCGAGCCAAATGTACGATTTAATGCGCCGCATTTCTTACTCCTGGTTCTATACCGATTACGACAATTGCAAAACCTACCATTTTGACCCACGAAGCGAAAACTTGGGTGAGTTCCAAGGCAGCACCTACGATTTTCTCTTTAACGAAGACTATGAAGACACCATCAAAGAACTGTTCAATGCTTCCAATGCCGAAATTCTTGCCATGACCAGAGAACCAAAGGAAGAAAAAGGCGGCATTTGGGAATCCACCTTTACCGAAGTGGTGGATGTTACCGAGCAAACGATAGAAGTACGGTTTTTTGAAAACGAAGCGTTAAGATATCAAATCACCATGGACGGAATCAAACATCTTCCCACACTGGAAGCACCCGTTTTCAGCGAGCTTCCCTCGTATGATTATTTAGAAAGCTAAACTGTGATCCTGTTTTTGCAAACGAGATCCATCGGATTTCCGACCCAAAAACGCAAACAAGCGGCAGGGAATATTTTCCCTGCCGCTTTTCTTTGAAACCCGTTCATACGACTACGTTTATTATGTTTTTGGATGTTAAAATCCGTATGGCACTATGCAAAATTTCTCACGCACCCAATCGGTCGGGTCAGTCTCAAGCAACGCAGAGAAGCACCGATAACAGTCGTTTTTTCATTCTGCATTCCTCCTAAAGCGAACTTTGTGTTCGAGGGGTGAAACTTTGTTAGATTTACTATAGCACAGAGGGAAGAAAATGTAAAGAAAAACCGAAACAGCGCATACCGGCGCCCCCGAACCCGGAAAGATTTTTCGCATAGATATTGACAAAAACACCATTTCAAATTACAATAGACACCAATAAAGAAGAGGCAACACACTCAGTGACTATGCAGTGCAGGAGGGATGGATACTATGCGAAAAAGAATCGTTTCGGTTATTGCAGTTCTATGCCTCGCCGTAACGCTGTCGGGTTGCGGACATGAACTTGCGAGCTACCGCCCTATTGATAACGTCAACAATCTGGACGGCCGAAAAGTCGGCGTCACCTTGGCATGGGCGGCGGATTACGTGCTTTCTCCGCGAGACGGCAAAGACCTTATCCTGTATCGCTACGACGTAACGGCGGATATGCTGATGGCGCTCTTTTACCACCAAATCGATGCCGTTTGTGTCGATAAGCTACAGTGGCAAATCATGGAGGCAACCAACGGCGCGGCGTTGCAATTGATTGAGGAGCCGGTGGCATCAGACGGCTATCTTGCATATGCCTCCCCACCACGGGAAGACCTCAAAGACGCTTTCAACGAGTTTCTAAAATACTATCATCAAACAGAGGAATTCGCCGATTTATACAGCCGCATCCAAGCCTTTGACGGAAGCGCCTACGAGCCTGGAAAAGTAACCCATCCGAACGGAAACGGCGAAAAAATCAAGCTGGCTTTTGCCGCTGACTATTTCCCGTACTGCTATACCGATACAGACGGGTCTATCTGCGGTTTCGATATCGAGATTATCCGCGCCTTTGCCGATTACTGTAATTACGATATAGAGCTGATAGAGTCCTCGGAGCAGGATGTGTATTACGGCGTTTCAGTCGCGAAATACGATATGGTCATTGCAATGATATCCCAATCCTATGCAGCAGAAGCGGAATTTCTCGGTATACATCCGTCCGATATCTACTATGAGATGCCGCTGTACCTTGTGGAACTCAAAGACGGCGCAAAGCTTACGATGAGCGACGATTTTTATGTTGAGTAATTTGTAAAAAGAGGTGACGCATATGTTTGAAAACTTTTATATGTCCTTTGTTTACGACGACCGCTATTTATACTTTGTTAAAGGCCTTGAAACAACGCTGATACTAACGCTCGGCAGCTTCCTTTTCGGTATTCTGCTGGCCTTCGGTCTGTGTGCGCTCAAACGCCCCAACAACAAAGTTGTGCGCAACATCGTGAATATCATCTGCGGCTTTTTTGTGCAGATTCCCTCTATGGTGCTGTTGATGATTTTCGTTTACATCCTCTTCGGAACCAGCGGACTGAATATCATTATTACGGTGGTTATCGCCTTGGCCATTAAGGCGGCGGCGTTCCTTTCCGAAATCTTCTACACGGCGATTGAAAGCGTATCTGTCGGTGAGGTGGAAGCGGCAAGAACGCTCGGAATGAACAAACAAAAAGCGTTCTTCCACATTGTATTCCCGCAGGCATTGACGACGGCGCTCCCGTTATTCAAAAACCAGTTCATTTCCACCCTGCAGGAAACCTCTATTGTCGGTTATCTTGCCATTATGGATTTGACCCGCGCCGCCAACATCGTCACCTCCCGTACACTGGATGCATTTTTCGGTCTCGTTTGTGTTTCTGTTATCTATCTGGTTATCGGCTATGTGGGACGGTTTTTACTCGGACTTCTCGGCCGCAGAAAACATATAGGAGGGTGACGCTATGGTAAGCATTAAACATCTGAAAAAGAGCTTCGGAAAATCCGTCATCCTGGACGACGTCAATCTTGAGGTCAACAAGGGCGAAGCGCTGGTAATCATCGGCGGCTCCGGTTGCGGCAAAAGCACGTTTCTGCGTTGTATCAATCGCCTAAACGAGCCCGACAGCGGTGAGATTCTCATCAACGGACAAAACATTCTGG
>JAZUDZ010000002.1:0-10543 GCA_045639905.1 Acutalibacteraceae bacterium | reverse complement strand
GCAGGGCAATGATATGGAAGAATATGAAGTAATCTTATTTAATACAGAGTCAAAGGACGAGATGTCAGTTCAAATCAATGTTGACGAAGCAGAATCAAGCGAGAACATTATTATCCATGCCCTGATAAATGGAAAAGAGTTCTCAAGCTCAGATGCTTATTACTTCCCGGCATTCCAGGAGTTTAGAGATAAGCTTTTGGAATCAGGTTTCGGAATCAAATGTAATGGCGCGCAGCTTAATGCCGTACAGTCCGGAATGTTCGGTGCTACAGACAAGATATATCTTGTTAAACCGGGAAAACCGGCACTAATGAAAGATTTGGTGTGCATCTGGGACTATGCGGATATAACTGCATTTCCAAATACCGAACAACAAAATGCTTATTCGGAGCAATGGATGAAGCGATAAATCTCGGCCCACTCGATAGATATGTTGGGCAATTAATCTCAATTGTAAATTGTAAGAGAAGGAGCAGATTAGATGTATATAGTGATTGGCTTGATTGTGTCAGCGGTTCTTATTGGCCTTCCTACATTACTAGTCGTCAGGACCTTTAAGAAAGCAGATGAAAGTACAATTGTATATTCACCGGAAGAAGTAACACAAAGACTCAGCAAAGGCTTTTTTATGTCACACTGGGGCATTGAATTGGCATTTGGAGCAATTCCGGCTTTTGCACTATTGTTCTGCGACGTTAACACTATTTTTCAGTTTGCAGTCCCGATTGCTACGTTAATCATTGGTGTAATACTCCTGTTCGTCGGTAGAATTAAAGTTGGTTTGATGACCAGATACCTCAGCTCCTGTAACAGAGACAGAACAGACCTCGAAGACTGGGTTCTGGAAAGAATGCAAGGGATCGAGGTCGCTGCCATGGAGCTAAGTGGGATAAATGCCATATCAAGATTAACTCCCGGTGTAACCGATGACATACTTATGCTGATAAACGGCAAAGACGTTATATTCGGTTATAGGGCAGTGGGACGAGTTTATATGGGAAAGAATATTCTCAAAAAACATTGGCCGATCATCTGCATTGCTTTGATAGTTATCGTATCTGTTCTAATAACTATTGTTGCATAAATTTCAGTCTTCTCGTTTGGCTTGACGGCCAACAAATTTAGGTTTTTCTTTGAATAGACATTTGTGAAGAACGGTGCTGATTATGGTTCAAGATGTATTTAAAAAATTGATTAATGACATATATATTGAAAACTTCAAACCTAAGGGATGGCGGAAGCAAGGTTTGAATTATAGATTGTTCGATGATAGCGGACTTGGAAAAATAATAAGTTTTCAAAAATCAAAATGGAATGATGCTGCCAATATAGAATTCTTTATTAATTATGGAGTCTATATGGAAGTTGATGACTGTATCGTAAACAAATCATTCAAAGAATGTGATTGTCAATTTAGAAATAGAACGAAATTGAATAAGGGCAGTTATAGTTTGGACGAAAACACGAATTATGAGGACCTAAAAAGCAATGTCTTAAACGCGTTAAAAGAAGCAGATGCCCTATTTGATAAAATAGATTGCAAGCAGGTTTTTATATCGAAGATATTAAGTGGTACATTACAAAGAGAAACAGGAACACCTATTATGCATTATTATACTTGTAAACTTCTATCGGATATGGGATATTACAAGGAAATTTATGAATATGTAAAAGCTCGGGGTGGCCAGTATTTTGATATATTAGCAGAAGAAATAGAAATGAAGATGAAGAGTTAAATTTGAGTTTATCGAGATAAACAAATTTGAATTTGTTAATCCGGCCATGGTGCCTGATTATATAAAGCAAAGATAAAAACGCAACGTGTGCTTTCGCATGCCAGAGCCGGTAGGTAGCCCGGCCGTCACGATGAATCGTGGTAAGTAACCTGCCCCTCCGGGTTGTCCGTTCTTTGCCCATTTCAATCATCAAGGAGGGATTGTCATGGGCGAATTTAAAAGCGGACTGACAGTGTATTTTGAGGAACCGTTTTGGGTAGGCGTTTTTGAGCGGTACGAAGACGGGAAACTATCCGCAGCAAAAATTACATTCGGCGCTGATCCGAAAGACTACGAAATATACGAGTTCATCTTAAAGCACTATTACAGTCTGCAATTCAGCCCTGCTGTGGCAGCTGTTGCAAAGGAAGCAAAAAAGAATCCGAAGAAAAGGCAGCGGGATATTGAAAAATCTCTCGGGAAAACCGGTATAGGCACTAAATCTCAGCAAGCACTGAAGTTGCAACAGGAGCAGAGAAAGCTGGAACGAAAAGTGAAAAGCCGGGAAGAAAAACAGGCAGAAGCCGATCGCCAGTTTGAACTGAAACAGCAAAAGAAAAAAGAGAAGCACCGGGGCAGATAATGCCCCGCGTCTTCTCGCACAAATTTTAATTTTATCCCTTGACTCGTCCCTTAGGGGATAGAATAAAGTGTCAGATGTGGAAAGGAGATTTAAGAAGATGCTAAAAATCAGTGATTTTTCAAAGCTCTCACATTTGACTATTAAAGCCCTGAGGTTTTATGAAAAAGAAGGCCTTCTAAAGCCTGCCTCCGTTGACGAATGGAATGGCTACAGGTTTTACGAAACTTCTCAGCTTGAAATCGCCGCAAAGATAAAATCGTATAGACAACTTGACCTGTCGATTGAAGAAATCAAAGCGGTTTTTAACGGAGCTGATGTGAAAGAAATCCTGCAGGAGAAAATCGGATTACTTACAAAAGAAAAGCAGATAATCGAATCTCGTCTTTCCATAATCAATTCAATTTTGGAGGACAAAGAAATGAAATACCAAGTAACGGAGAAAGTGATTCCGGAAAAAAACGTTTATACTGCAGAAACTGTATTGAAGACTTATTCAGACTGTATGCAGTGGATCCCGTCTGTTGGGCAGGAATGCCTTAAGCTGAATCCAAATATGAAATGTGCAGAGCCACCGTATGAGTTCTGCGAGTACCTTGATGGTGAGCATAAAGAAACGGACATCAGAATCAGACACAATGAAGCAGTAACGGAATTCGGGAAAGAAAATGAACTTATTAAGTTCAAAACGCTTCCGGAAGCAAAGGTACTGAGTATTTATCATAAAGGAGCTTATGACAAAATTGGTGAAGCATACGCATTCCTTATGAAATACGCTGAACAGAACGGATATTCGGCAGCAGGGTTTGCCCGCGAATGTTACATTGACGGCATTTGGAATAAAGAATCCGAGGAAGAATGGCTGACAGAGATCCAGTTGCCGATTGAATAACAAGCTATAGTTTATAGAGTTGATAAGAAAAATAGTCTTATAATCACTAAGGAGGAATAAGTTGATGGAAAGTCATATAAAAAGAACTTACACACCATTTAGTCGATTAAACTTTGTTCTGGGTGTTATTATATCCATCTGGATTATTTTTACTTGGACCATTTTTGCTTTTGACTCTACTGGAACAGAATTGATAATCTTTGTTCTGTCAACACTTCCTCTGTTTTTTACAAGTGTATATCTGATTCTGTATGGCTACAATATGAGATACGAAATATGCACGGATTGTGTGCATTACACAAACTGGCTCGGCAAAAGCCAAGAATATCCGTATTCATCCTTCACAAAGGTGGAATTGGTTACAGGTGGCAGAATGGCCGCCAGGTATCGTTTTTATTGTGGGAATCGTACAGCCTTTTACATAATTGACACCAAGACAAATGAACCATTGATGTGCGATGTGCTGAATAGACTGCCTGTAGCAGTAAAAACAGAATTCTACGTCAGGTATAGAAATAATGGAGTAGAAAAATTTGAAAAATTGAAATACTAAAAGAGTCTAAGGTTTAGATAAATTCCAGCTTGTTTACTCATGGTGATGGGCAAGAAATTCTAATTCATTGCTTCTTTAAATCTCACATATTGAAAAAGGAGAAATTGATGAAAAAACTTCTTTTTGTTTTGCTGACCATAATTCTTTCGATTATTCTCATTATAACTCTTTATTCTTCCTATAATCTAATTCAATGTACTGGTAAAAACCAATGCGGAATTGTTGGCAATAAAGTTTCAACGCATACGTTGTCATTCTTTATTCCTCTATTGAACGGTGCTCCGGATGATACTAACAATCATTGGGCTGAAACGGATTATTACTATCAAGATATGACACTTTTTGGAGTTGATCATTGCGAAATAACTTATACGTCTTCCATTATCTGGACCCAGGAGATTGCTGTGTATATTCCGCTTGAAGGAATCGATAAAACGACGTTGCTTGAGACAGCAGGCCACAACATATATGAAGAATACAATCACCTAAAGTCTTTCTTTTGCGAGGAAATCACAGACGATAACGGGGAGTTAGCCGGATACGTTATGGGGACGAAACTTGGGGCTCCGTTCTTAAACATTTCGATGTACATAGTCGAAGATAACAAGCTTTTTATAGGGATAACGGACCAGCAATAGCTTTGAGCCTGTTTCATGGTGTGATGTACAACAAATCCTAATTTGTAGAAAGGAGTAAATCAGTATGGAAGATTTGTTCGTGTACGCGATTCTTTTTTCAGTCGGGTATGATATGTGGTCTGAGTTTTCTTCTACACTTGATACTCTTTTTTTGGAGGACTCTGAAAACACTGATTTGTTGGAATTGGAGTATTTGCAGCCAAAAGATGCGATTCTGCATACGTTGTCATTAATGAATACATATGAAATCAACATTGATATATTTGGGAAATCGCTTATGAGAGAAATTAACAAGCTATATGTAGATAATAGCGACTTGTCAAAATTCAGTTGGAAGATGTATGAAGTTTGGAGAAGATTGCCAGCTTCAATAGAATACGAAACGGAGCCTTTTTTTACATTAAACTACGCAGGTGATTGTCTGGATTATGGCGATGAAAAACAGTGCATAGAACTGTTTGAAAAAGCAATTAATTATTATAACTAAATTAGAATTTGATGGGGTGGAACAATAAATGGCAAATCATGAATTTGGAATCATGAATGTAAAGCCAAAACCAAACAAACGATATGATACTTATGAGCCGGAGAAATATGATTGCATTTCGGTCCATGATGACTATATAGAGCCTTTATTAGAAAAATTATCTGTTGTGGATTGCTTCTGGCATACTTTGGACAGACCGGAAAAGAGCTTAGCGTACTACGGAGTAACCTTGATTCCGCCTTCTTCATTTAACGAGATTATTGAAATTCTTGAAGGGACAGATGGAACTGAAGAACTCAGGAACCTAATATTGAAGGCTAAACAAAAGGATAAATTCATTATTCATTTTGGCATTTAAATTTAGATTTAGTAAACGATAACAAATGGAAATTTTATTGAAGTCGGAACACCGATTTAAAAGATTAAATTAAATTTCAGGAGGATATGATGGGACTGTTTAAGAAAAGAAAAAACGAGCCGGATCTGCTACTGTCTGACAAGGATTTGAATGCCTTTGAGAAAATGGTATCCGACAGAATCGGAAACTACGATAAGGTTATTCATGAGATTGTTTCTCCGGATCTTCATATTGATGTGATTCCTGTCCCTCCGTCCGAGAAGCGGGATTATTACACCTTGGTAACCATGGGCATGGGCGGCTATCAGATGCCGGTCCCTTCCGGTTACGGAAAGATAAACCGCGCTGAGATTGCAGTACGCCTTCCGAAGGACTGGGATATCAACAGCAACGAAGAGAAATTCTACTGGCCGATCCGTATGCTGAAAACGCTAGCCAGAATGCCGTATCAGGAAAAGAGCTGGCTGGGTTTATACCATGACATAGATTTCGGTGACCCATTTTCCGAAGAAACGGAGCTCTGCGGCGTGATGCTGGACATCTTTGACGAAGATATTGAGCCGCTGACGCTGGAAAACGGAGACAATCTGATCGTTTACAATGCGATTCCGATTTACAGGTCTGAAATGGAGTATAAACTTGCTGAAGACGGTGAAGCGCTCATTGCGAAAATGAGCGACGGGATTCTGCATGGCCCGGTTGACATTCACAGAGCCAGTGTCGTGTAAAGTTCCAGTTTGCCCGTATGGCTTGATGGGCAAGAAGTTAAAATCTGTTGTGGTAAACGAATATGGATAATAAACAGTTTCGAGAATTTGACAAGAAATTCTACCAGGTATTGAAGTCAGCAACAAAAGCAAGAAAGATAAAGCTCTCGGCCGAACATGATATCTACAAAAAAGCAGGCCCTTACTTTTACCATACCTTTTACGCTCTTCATGATGTAGATAATGGAAAAGCGATTTTTTCGTTGGATATTACCGTAAAGTATCATCGATTTGATGAACTACAATTCAGTATTCTTTGTCCAGGTGATTCCTTGAAATTTACCGATAAAATAAGAGCAAACAGCGGAGCACTTTGTGACGCTACATTTCCCAGAATAATTCAGGAATTCAATTGCGACGGTAGTGATGAATCTATTGCTATACTATGCGAAGATCTTCTGGATTTCCTTGAGAAATACTATTCTGATTTTTTGGAAATGGTTGAACTGGAATACGGCGACCTCGACGGGTACTACATTGCACACAGAGAAGACAATCCACGCCTTGCCGGACTGGCTTATTTGGACAAGGGTAATTATGACGGAGCAATAGATTGTTTCTCTTCTCCAAATATGGATGGCGAGAATAATAAGTGGATCGTTCATCCAGAAACAAGCGACCAAATAAAAAGAGCAAAAGCAAACGGATATCTGCCTCAAAGTCACTTAGACAGATGGCTTCAAAATGCCTTCGTACAGAAAACAGGTCAAGAAAAATACGGTTCCGGTCAAGGATCAGTTTCCAGAAGCAGAAAAGAACAGTTTATTGATTACGCTATTGCACTGAAAAATGGCCTGAAGTGGACAAGCGATATGGCTATGTTTGGTCTTTTGGATAAAGAGAGATAAATCACAGTTTGTCAAGATGCCCACTGGTGTGCTTTTAGGACAAACACCCTACTCCCAGACAACGTTTGGGACAAACACAGCATAAAGCCGCCTAAAATGGCAGTTTTTCTTGTTTTTATGATACAATATGATAGATATGATAGAATTGTATTCAGAAGGAAGTGAACTATGGCATGACTATTAAATCCAAAGCAAAACCCATTTCGCTATTTGTCGTTCTTGTAATGCTCGCTACGTTAATGTTAAGCGGATGCAACTTGACCAAGAAATTATCACCTAACGATTGCGGCGAAGTAAAAGAGGGCTCGATTGAATTAAATAAGGAAGAACTTAGCGGCAGTTTGAGTCTGGACATTGACCTCTGCATCGCAAATTTTTCCATTAGCTACGGAGACGCATTTTGCGTCAATTATTCGATTCCGGAAAAGCTTATTCCCAAAGCTTACATATCCGGTAACACGCTTTCAATTACCGGGCAAAATGATAACTCCTCAATCAATCTCGGAATCAACGGTATAGATGACCTGAAAAAGCTCGGAAATAGCAGTTCCGGTTCCTCCATGATTGAATTGGTTTTGCCTGAAAATACTGAACTTAATACCATCAGCATTAACATTGACATGGGCAATGCTTGTTTGAGCGAAATATCATGCGCCGATTTCTCTGCCTCTGTTGATATGGGAAATATCACTTTGGATAAGATCAGTTGCAAGAATCTGCATTCCGAAGCAGATATGGGAAGCATCGAAATCAAGAGCGTTGCCTGCGAAGCTGTAGAAGTCGCTGTCGATATGGGAAGTGCAGATATTTCCGGAGACTTCGCAAAAGTATCCGCTAAGAGTTCTATGGGCGGAATAACAATAAACACAACCCGTCCGGAAGAGGATATTGAATTCAATCTGGATGTTGATATGGGCGAAGCCATAATAAACGGCAGGCAAGTTTAATAGGAAATTGGCTCATCTCCCGCCTCCGCAACCAGAGTATTTGTGCTCGAACTTACCGTAAAAATGGGATACGAAACGACAACTCAGAAGTTGTTGTGCTGATTAGTTCGATATGTTTTGACTAATTGAATTAAACAAATTAGATTTTGAAGAGGAAATTATAATGAATTGTCCGTTTTGCAATAAAGAGATGATTAAAGGTGTTATTACCGGAGATGGAAGAGCAAGAGTAAGGTGGCATGCTGACGGAGAAAAGACTGGTTTGATAGAATCAACATTCACAGAAAAAGGATTCATTGATGCAAATTATACTTTGACAAAATTCAGTATAGATAGTTTCTATTGTAAGGGTTGTAAGAAAATGATTTTTGATACAGATGTAAAAGGTTGACGATTAAAAGAATCAGAATTCACTTAACCATAAAAATCCCGGTTTGAAGCCGTGAGAAGAATCGAATAACAAGTAAGGCAGAGCCGATCAGCAGAAATGTTGGTCGGCTTCACTATTGTTATGAACCGGCACTCAAGTAAGAAAAGCTTGGCTACTTTTACGCACATTTGACAATGCAGAGCGTGCTGATTTAAAATGAGTTCAAACAGTCAGTGTTTCTGACGAAGGCAGGAAAGCTTATTGTTCAGATAAATCGGAGGAAATGAAGTGTCTTATTTACTATTATTTGCTGCCATCGGCTGCGAAGTATTTGCCACTACTTGTATGAAGTATGCGGAGGGTTTTTCAAAACTGTTACCTTCACTGGCGAGCCTTATTGCTTATGCTGCAAGCTGCTATCTTTTGTCCAGAGTTTTGCTGAAGCTTAATCTTGCCGCTGTGTATGCCACTTGGTGCGGAGTTGGGATTGCGGCAACAGCACTTATATCTTGGTTTGTATTCGGAGAGAAACTGAACTTAATTGGAGTATTATCGCTTGTTTTGATTGTAACCGGAGTAGTATTTCTAAACAGCTTTGGAACTGCATCATAAATCCGAATTTGCGGAGGTATGTGAATATGAAAAAGATATTAGCGACTATATTGTGCTTTATAATTATATTTTCGCTTGTAGGATGTGGCGGTAAAACAAGTGAGGTTAAAACCCATAATGTTGAATCTGAAATGTATTCGCAGGAAGAAATTACATCTGCTATTGAGACGATAAAAAAAGAGTTTAAAAGCAACTGGAAAGGTTGTACTTTAAAAGAGATTTATTATGCGGGTGATGATAATTCCAAAGACTATCAAGATTGGGCGGATAGGAATAATGCGGATGAGGTAATCGTTTTATTATCATCTTTTTACGTAGGACGTAATGGTGGTAATGGTTCATTAAACACGAATTACACATATGAGAATTGGAATTGGATTTTAGTAAGAACGAACAACGGAGAATGGGTTCACGTTGACCACGGATATTAAGACAAATTAGAATTTAATGGAGACCTCAGATGAAAACTATTAGTGAAAACCGCCCGATTATTTTTGAAATTATTTTATTTTTGATTGGCTTGTTACTGGCAGGTGTTGTTGCGGGAGTACTTAACACATTTGGCTGCAACAATGAAGTTAGCGCATCAATTGCACGAATACTGATAGGAATTGCTTTTCTTGCTGCCTTTCACAAGAGTTTCACTTTCGGCAATTCGTTTAAGGGATTAGTCCCCATGTTACCTGCACTGTTACTGGCAATATATAAGATCCCATATCATTTTATAAGTGGCGGCGGGACTCCAAACGCAATAACAGTTCCTGTTTTGTTAATCGGTTTGGCACCCGCAGTTTTTGAAGAGGTACTTTTTCGCGGAATCTTTATCTCCAACCTAAAGAAAAAATTTGACAGTCCCACAGCCATTGTGCTGATTTCGGCGATTGTATTCAGCTTGGTACATCTGACAAACATGGGCGGTATGGACATGGCATCGCTGCTTCTTCAATTGATCATGGCATTGGTGGTGGGTATTGTTTTCGGCGCAATATACCTGTACACAGAAGACCTCGTTTCCGTAATCGTTACGCACTTTGCTATTGATGTTCTGGGCGGAATTTTTTGTGGCGGCAAGACGACTCCGTATTATTTCTTTGTCATTCTGGCCGCATTGTGGATCTTTGAAACTGTGTATGGATTCCTGCTGGTGAGAAAAATGACTGCCGAAAATGAGCAATAATTGTTTGCCCAAAATCCAAAAGAGGTGTTGGAACAGTTCGGCTTTGAAGAGTATACTCTCGAGGAATAACAAATTCTAAATTACGGAGGAGTTTCCATGAGTTTTACTATGTGGTTGGCTTTCTTTTATGTTATATTGATTGGACTTGCTGTTCTTGCATTTGCCCAAAAGAACAAAGCAGTTGGTCTCGGTATATTGATTGTGATGGCAATAAGCATTACTGTTTTAGCCTATATGTGGGTTACTTCACCAATGTGATAAAATCCCAGTTTATTTACTTCATGTTATGCACATTATCATTCCACTTCATGGAGGTTCACGATGAAAAAAGTTCTTGTAAAGTCTGTGTATGATGCGTTCGATTATGTATTAGAGCATTACTATCCGGTCGGATTGGCTGAATTTGCTCAGCGCACCGATCGCTATGCTGTCATCTCAATTCAGGATACACATACTGACGGTTTCGGCTTTCAATTTACAAAGAACAACTCCTGCGCCGATGTTTTAACTTTACTTTTCGATGATATTGAAAGAAACGT
>JAZUDZ010000001.1:0-38037 GCA_045639905.1 Acutalibacteraceae bacterium | reverse complement strand
CTCAAATCATCCGAAAACTATCGTCTTTTGAATTCCAACATGGCACAGCAAATCATGAGAAAGGTTGACGGGAACTTTCAATCTTTCTTTGCATTACTGAAACAAGTTCAAAATGGAACATATAAGGAAAAATGTCGTCTTCCCGGCTATCTCCCGGAAGATGGCTTTTCCGCTCTCATTATTGAGATGATTCGCATAAACGGCAATAAACTGAAGATTCCATATTCCAATCGGTATCGAAAGACACATGCGGACATCTATATTACAATACCACCGAATTTGGTCGATAAAAAAATCAAAGAAATTCGAATCATTCCCAGAGTCAATGCCAGGTTCTTTGCAATTCAGTATACGTATGAAGCTGAAGACATCAAAGTAGATTTAGATAAACAACATGTACTGGCGATTGATGTGGGAGTGAATAATTTAATTACCGCCGTTACCAATATAGGAAAATCGTTCATTCTGGACGGGAAGAGACTCAAATCCATTAATCAGTGGTATAACAAAGAGAATGCCCGTTTGCAAAGTGTTAAGGATAAACAGCATTTCGGTAAAGGAATAACCAACCGGCAGGCAAGACTATCCTTGAATCGATATCATAAAGTCAATGATATCATCAGTAAAGCGGCCGCCTATGTTATTCATTACTGTGTATCCAACCAAATCGGAACCTTAATTCTGGGATATAGTCCGACATTTCAAAAGGATGCCTGTCTCGGAAAAGCAAACAACCAATCGCTTGTAAACATTCCGTTTGGTTCCCTTCAAAACAAGCTTACCTATCTTTGTAAACGATATGGCATTGAACTGATTATACAGGAAGAAAGTTATACGTCCAAAGCATCATTTTGGGACAAAGACTACATCCCGACCTATGACAAAAACAAAGAACAGAACTATGAATTCAGTGGCAAACGAAAGCACAGAGGGCTCTACATAACATCCGATGGAAAAATCTTAAATGCCGATGTGAACGGCGCACTGAACATCATGAGAAAAAGTAACGTTGTGGATCTGCGAATCCTATACGATAGAGGCGATGTGGACACGCCTGTAAGAATAAGGGTGGCCTGAAATCAGGTGGAAACTTAAATGCCAAACTTCTTAAACGGAGCCAAATGGCTCCCAGAAGCCCCCACTTCAAGTGTTAACTAAGTGGCGGGTAGTTCACATCATTCGTTTTTCAATTGTTCGATTTCGCTTCGGATGGCATCCAATTCTTCCTGCTTTTTTCGTTCACGAAGGATGTGCGGTGCTTCAAACAACAGCACTGCCAGCCCCAAAATGACGACAATTCCGATGGGAGAACGAACGGCGGAAACGAGGGCACCTGCCCCCTTTATGTCTTTCACAACTTTCCCTTTCACGTCTTTTGGGCGAATCGGTTCATCGTCCGTATCGTTGGCATCACCGCGGGTCGTCCATAAATCCCCGTTTTTTTCTTTCAGCCGATGAACGGTAAAAGAATTTCCATCGCGAAATACGATCATATCTCCAATCTCATAGGACTCCTCTTCATGAACAACAATGAGATCATTTACGGCAAGAGCCGGATCCATACTGCCGGACAGGACAACCGAAACTCCATATCCAAACGGCATCGGCATGGAATCTCTTAAAAACAAGGTGGACTGTATGACATATAAATCCATGCCGATAAGGGCTGCCAAGAAACTAAGTAGCAGGCCTCGCAGCACCATCAGCAAGACATCAAGCCATTTAGGCAGGGTTTTCTTCTTGCTCATCGTCATTCCTCCTCGGGAGAATGAGCAGGAAAATAATCATCATAAAGCTCACGACAAACAATGTCAGCCATAAGCCCAGTTTCATATTATCTCCCGTGATCGGTGCTCCCTCCGGCTGGTTACTGTGGTGGGTAGGATTGGTATGATCGGCTGCCGTAACTTTACTGACGTCTTCTCCGCCCCTTTGGGTTGTGGTCGGTTCCGTCTCGGAAGTATCCGGTGTATCGTCATAGCTGGCGTAGGTAATAATTTCAATTGTCAGGGAAATGTCCTTATCAACGGCGGCATTTCCAAGCATGGTATCCAGTTCGTCATTTTCAGAGAACGGCCATTCCCATGAAAGCTCATAACTGAAATACCGTTTGGCTCCCAAAACCATTCGGTCGGTGACGCCGTCTAACTTCATCACATCTTCATAGGCGTTTTCGTTTCCCACAAAATAGGTGTGATCCATGCCGCTGAATTTGGCATTAATCGGAATCGCATAGTTCTTATCCGAATACCAGGCTTTTACCGTTACTGAGCAGTCCATGTCTTTGGTGGTGGTATTGTTGATACGGAAAAAGTAGCTTCCGGAAGTTCCGGGTGCCACCACTTTATCTTCATCCGCAGAGTGAACCGTAACGGAACCGTTTTCGTCATAGGAAAGGCGGAAAATATCAACACGGGCTTTATCCGTCCACACTTTCTGCGAGTCATTCGCAAAAAACGGGTCACTGATTTCGGCAGCACTGGCTACCTGTGCCGTCAAATCCAGTTCGGCAGTCACTTCCTTGGCCAGTGTCATTGCCACGACCTGGGAACCGACAAAGTAAGACGACAAACAGCAAATGGCTAAAAACGGTAAGATTTTTGCCAAAAGCCCACGGTGTTTTTTCATATATTTCCCCTCCCTTTCTGAAAAATGGTCACAAAAACAAGTTATCCGCTTTTGTCTGTATTCCATTAAAGAACATAGACAAAAACGGACAGGTGACTGCAACGAAGTCACGCTGTCCCCGCCACTCGCCACGTGAATGGCGGGAACACGTTTTTACTGTTTTAGTTGAGCGTTAACCCTTCGGCAAATTAGTCGATCTGGGTAACGGTCACGTCATAGGACAAAGCAACTTCGATGTCGGTGCCATTAGCAGCGGCGTCACCAAGCGAAGTATCTTTCTCGTCGCTCTCGTCAGAGACATAGAACGGCCAGGACCATGTAACGGCAACAGCACCGGATGTACCGGCAGTGGATAAATCGGTGTTAGCTTCAAAATCGGCGGTCACATTGGAGATGACGCCTTCAACAGCCTCCTCAAACTTGGCGGCAGATTCATAATCCATACCGGAATAATCGGTTCCGTTCACAGTAATAACCAGCGGGCAATAGTAGTCGTCGCCGACTTTCCAGTTAGAACCCAAATCGAGATTCACGTTCTTGTAGGAAACACGAACAGCGACTTCCGGCGTACCAGTCAAACTGGCAGCCGAGATGCTACCTGTCGTGCCAGGGGCAACCACTTTGTCGTCATCAGAAGAGACAACAGAATAAGTTTTCGCAAAGGTAGAATCATCTTTGGTATAAGTCTTGGAGAAAAGGTCAGAGGAAGCAGTGACTTTCACACCGAATTTAGCAACGCGAGCGGTGTCGTCAACCTGACCGGAGGTGACATATTTTGCATAGGTACCGGAAATAACGCAGGTGGTCATAAGCACGGCAACGAGAAGTAAAGAGGCAATGCGCATGGTTTTGTTCTTTTTCATTGAAATCGAACTCCTTTCATAATTTTCTTTGTTTTTTCCTTTATCTCCGTCCCGAAGGCGAGATAACGAGGCTCCTCGCAAGGTCGTTGCCCCTTGCGACTTGCCGGATATATCACTTCTTCGGGACGTGGCTCTCGAAGGAGATATCCAACAAATTAAAAAATGTTTACTCGGCGGGCGTTTCTTCTTTCGCCGATTCTTCGGAAGCTTTCTCGGCTTTCAAAGCTTCCAGTTCCGCTTTCAGTGCATTGGCATCAGCGGCATTTTTCTTTTCATACGCTCTGCGGCGCAGAAAATCGTAGATGAGAAGTAGTGCAATGGGAAGTACCACACAAATCACAAAGCCACAAGTGGACTGCATAAACAACGCCACTTGGCCGGCACCGGCAATTCTCCCGAAATACAAACCGATAACACTTTCGGCAGGGACGGGCTTTTCATCAGCCGTGTTGTTGGCGTCGCCCTTTGTAACAAAGGACAATCCGTCTTTCGTATCAACCGCTTCAATGCGGTGAGTTACAACCGATTGCTGGCCTTTCGCAGCCGGATCAAAGAATGCGATTACATCACCCTTCTTCAGGGAATCGGCATCAACATTTTTGCAAAACACCAAATCACCGCTCTGAATCTCCGGAACCATAGAATCGGTCACAACAATCATCGGCGTCACGCCAAACATGCCCGGAACTTTATCCGGATGTGTATAGCTTTTGACAATCAAGGTGCAGTTAATAATTAACATGGGAACCAAAATTACGCACAAAACGATACCGACAACGGTCAAAATAATATGACCAGCGCTTTTCGTTTTCTTTTCCGTGCTCATCAAACAGTCCTCCCCTACTCTCAATGCCAAAAAACATTCTCGCATTATATACTTCTATATACACCATATTGCCCTACTTGTCAACATTTTTTTATTTTACAAAGATATATATAGTTTCATTATATGTGCCTATACCAAAATGTTTCTGCACCTGCTCATTTTGTCCTCAAATACATATACCATTTTTTCTTTTTGTCGTGTATAATGGAACCACCAAATCCAATAAGAAAAGGATGTGCCGTAAATTGAAAAAATCTTTGCAAATATTGGTTGTTCTGACCGCCATGCTGATGGTCATCACACTCACCCTCTGCCTGGCCAGTGCAGACATAGCCCCGGCCATGTCGGAAGAATCCGACGGTTCCTCAGAAGAAAGTACTGCTCCGATTCTCAAAAACTTTTTCCGCAACGGCTCGTTTGATACCAACCTAAACGGCTGGTCAACGAGTGAAGTCACATGGGAAGACGGCAAAGCCCGCATGAGTATCAGCGAAAAAGGCGAACTCGGACAAACCATTACCGTTGTTCCCGGGACCACCTATACCATCAGCGGATATGTCAGCAATCCGTCTGCCGATGCCAAAGCCTGCTGGCTGTATGGCCGCGTGAAAGCAGACAGTCATTCCGTTGACCTCATTCAAATCGGCTATGACGGCATATCCTTCAAAAAGGATGCCGATGAAAACGGATATTTTGAGAAAACATATACCCCCGCCGAAGGCGTTACGTCCATTGAAATCAATTTTTCTTCTTCCACATCAGGATATACCGTTTACTTTGATGACCTGTTTATGACCGACGGTGTCACCTTGTATGAGGAAGAAACCACAACCACCACAAAAGAGCCCACGACCGTGGATCCGCTCAGCACAACCACAAAAAAACCAACCACAAAAAAGACAACCCTGCCGACCGAAACAAACCCGGTCAGCACCACCGCGGCACCGCAGGTAAAAATCAATTCCGGTGACGCAAACGATGACGGTGCTATCGATATGAAGGACGTCTTACTCCTTCGTAAATTCATTGCCCATCTTGCGGATACCATAAACGAGCAAAATGCCGACTGTAACGGCGATACCGTACTGGATATGAAAGATGTCCTGCTGCTCCGCAAATATTTGGCAGGTTTTGACGTATCCCTGGTCGCCCCCACCACGACAACCACCACCAAAATCACGACCACGACGGTCACAACCGTGGCTCCGGTTATGCCGGAAAGCCCCCTGGATATTGACCTGGTAACCCTTTCCATTCATGACCAAAACTTTACCGAGTACGGTGTTTCCTTCCACAGCTTCATGTCGCTGACCTCTCCCGTCATTCAACTGGTGTCCGGCGAGATTACCGATGAAGAAGCGTTTTTGGCAGCTGATCCCACCGTAATCGGCTGCAAATCCGGCACTTTGAACACAAAAGAATTTGACGACTACGACAAAGAAACCTATTACTTTAACTACGACTGGTCCAGAAGAGGCAGCATGACCACTCCCATCACCTCTTACTACCATCAAGGGGTTATGAAAGACCTGGACTTCGGTTCTGTCTACTCCTATCGCGTCGGCGATGCCTATTCCGAAACCTTTTCTCCGATTTACACATTTAAAACCCGTGACGAAGAGATCGGCGACTTCTCCTATTTGTATTTTGCCGATACGCAGCCGGATCTTTCCGATAAAGGAGACGGCTACAAGGGCGTTAATGAACTGGTCAACATTGCCTACGGCGTGGATCCCGATGCGGACTTTGTACTGCATGGCGGTGACTATGTCTACTGTAACGAAGAAGGCCAGGGCGCCATTTCCCAGTGGAGAAACATGATTAACGGCTGTAACAACGATAACCCCGAGGGCCGTGCCGTTTATGCCGGTACCCCCTGGTTTATCACCGACGGGAACCACGACAACTTCTGGCTCAAGAAATTCTTCAACATCCAGCAGGATGTTCCGAGTTCCACCTGCTATTCCTACGATTACGGCCCCGTCCACTTTATCATTTTAGACAGTGAGACCATTGCCTACGGCACGCCGGACGAAAACGAAATCAAATGGTTTGAGCAAGACCTCGAAAAGAACGCACAAAACCCGAATACCAAGTGGACCATCATTAACATCCACTGGTCCTTCTACTGCACACCGAGCCGCGACATTCACGAACCTACCAGGACACGGCTTCTCGAAATCATTGATAAATATCACGTAGACCTTGTCATGTGCGGCCACGTCAACTCCCGTTATTACACAACCTACCCGGTGAAAGACAAAGTGGCCACCACCAAAGAAAGCACCAACATCGACGGTACCGACTATTTTGTCAATCCCGAAGGTACCATCTACATGCAAAACGGCGCTTCCGGCAACATGCCCGGCAAGTCCTACAACAAGACCAGCTACAGCGGTTGGACCGACCCGAGTTTAATGCTGGACTGCGAAGGTGGATATGAGGCATCCTTTGCCGTTGTTTCCCTGACGGAAGACGGCACCAAGCTGACCGTCAAACGCTATCACACCACCGGTACGACCAACAAACAACCGGTTTTGTATTCCACCGGTCAATTCGGCATCATCAAGAATTAACCAAGTCTAAATGAGCGGAGCAGAATACCTGCTCCGTTTTTTTC
Source organism: Acutalibacteraceae bacterium (assembly GCA_045639905.1). Taxonomy (GTDB): domain Bacteria; phylum Bacillota; class Clostridia; order Oscillospirales; family Acutalibacteraceae; genus RGIG426. Next base: position 31,100 of record JAZUDZ010000001.1, on the reverse strand, counting down.
GTCTGTTTTCGATATTTTCGGATTTTCCCGCTTTGTAAAGATTGCTTTTTTGAACTTTGCGTGCTATACTTCTTGTAATTATTGTGCTTTTTTGAAAAAAACGCGAAAGAAGGTTATGTTATGTTTAATGCCGAAGTTGTGGTATTTATTGCCTACTTCCTGTTTATGATCGGCATCGGTCTCTACTTCTTCTTCAAATCGAAGGGTGAAGGAGAAAAGGGATACTTCCTCGGTGGCCGTCAAATGGGCCCGTGGGTATCGGCCCTGTCTGCCGGTGCCTCCGATATGTCCGCCTGGGTGTTGATGGGTCTTCCGGCCTCCATTTGCGCTGCCGGTATGGGTCAGACCTGGATTGCCATCGGTTTGGCCATCGGCTATATGCTCAGCTGGATTTTTGAAGCTCCGCGTCTGCGTCGCTTCACCATTAAAGCCAACGACTCCATTACGGTCCCGCAGTATTTGACCAACCGCTTCTTATCCAAGAGCAAAGTGCTTCAAATCATCTGCGCCGTCATTTTCCTCGTTGCCTACACCGTTTACGCCGCTTCCAGCGTAAAAGCCTGCGGCACCCTGTTCAACCAGGTCATCGGTTTGGATGCCAAAGTGGCTATGTACATTGCCGCTGCCATCATCATTTCGTATACATTCCTCGGCGGCTTCTCCGCCGTTTGCTGGACGGACTTCTTCCAGGGAATGCTGATGCTGGCTGCCCTGCTGATTGCTCCGATTGTTGCCTTGGTCGGTATGAAAGTCGGTTCTCTCCCGACAAACGAACTTCCGAACGGCTTCTGGAACTTTGCTTCCAGCTGGCAGGATATCGTGTCCGGTCTCGGCTGGGGTCTCGGTTACTTCGGTATGCCCCACATCATTGTTCGCTTTATGTCCATTCGTTCTGAAAAGGATTTGAAAAAATCCCGCGTGATCGGTATCACCTGGACTACCATCATTTTGCTGATGGCTGCCGTTGCCGCTACGGCCGGCCGTATGTTCCTCGGTGAAATGGAAGACACCTCTTTGGTGTTCATTCAGATTGTCCGCAAATTGTTCCCGGCTCTGGCCTCCGGCGTGTTGCTGTCCGCTATTTTGGCGGCCGCCATGTCCACCGCAGACTCCCAGCTTTTGGCTGCTTCCTCTGCTTTTGCCAGTGACGTGTACAAACCGGTCTTCCGCAAGAACGCCGGCGACAAAGAAATGCTTTGGGCCGGTCGTATCGTGGTTATCATCATTGCTTTGGTTGCCCTGTTCATCGCTTCCAATCCGAACTCCGGCACCATTATGGGCCTTGTGGAAAACGCCTGGGGCTTGTTCGGCGCCGCCTTTGGGCCGGCCATTATGCTGAGCTTGTTCTGGAAACGCTTTAACCTTCCGGGCTGTATTGCCGGTATTGTCACCGGCGCCGCAGCAGACGCTGCCTGGCTCATCTGGCTCAAAGACACCGGCGTTTATGAAATCGTTCCGGCTACCATTTTGGGCCTCATCGTTGCCATTGTCGTAACGCTCTTAACCAAGAAACCTTCTGCCGAAGTGGAAGCCTTGTTTGAAGAAGCCTCCAAACCGGAAGTTGAATAATTTAAAAACAATTTGCCCCGATGGCTTTGGCCATCGGGTCTTTTTCTATCGAATTCTGTATTTGACGCGTGTCGCGTATTTTGTTGAAGAAAGAAGTCCAAGCCGTTCAAATTTCAAAACGAAATCCCGAATGGTTGCGTAGGCTGCATCTCCGAAATCCTTTTCAAGCTGTTTTGTAGAAAAATCGCACATGCCGTTGGGACGAGACCCTCTCCAACATTTTTGTCAAAAACTCTCGTTTTTTACGTGTCCTCGTGGTATAATAATTGTAATTGCGAAAAAACAAGGAGAATTCTATATGCCTACCATTTCTTTGCTGGATTGCACCATGCGTGACGGCGGTTACGTCAACGACTGGAAATTCGGCCATAAAAATTTAGTCAGTATGTTTGAGCGCCTGGTAGACGCCGGTGTGGACCTGATCGAAATCGGATTTTTGGACGAACGTCGTCCTTTCGATATCGATCGCAGCATCATGCCGGACACCTCCTGTGTGGAAAAGATTTTCGGAGGACTGGACCGTAAGCAGGCCACCGTTCTCGGTATGATTGATTACGGCACCTGCGGCATTGAACATTTGCAGCCCTGCAATGAAAGCTTTCTGGACGGCATTCGCGTCATTTTCAAAAAGCACCGGATGCACGAAGCCATGGCTTTCTGCCGTCAGGTAAAAGAGCTCGGATACAAGGTGTTTGCACAGCTTGTTTCCATTACCGCATATAATGACGAAGAGCTTCTGTCCCTGGTTGATTTGGTAAACGATGTAAAACCCTATGCCGTTTCCATTGTGGATACATATGGGTTGCTTCACCCGGATGAGTTGCTTCACTATTATGAGCTTTTGGACGATCACGTATGTCCGGAGGTTCAAATCGGATTTCATGCACACAACAATTTCCAGCTGGCCTATGCAAATGACCTGGCATTTTTAGGAAAAACCCCGCACCACGACATTGTGGTGGACGGCACCCTGTTCGGCATGGGAAAGAGTGCCGGCAACACGCCGCTGGAACTGCTTGGCATGCGTCTGAACGAAAAATTCGGAAAACACTATGATGTGGACGCGATGCTGGAGAGTGTCGAAGAAAGCGTTATGGATTTCTATCAGAAATCCCCCTGGGGCTACAAGACCTTCTTCTATCTGTGCGCCAAAAACAAATGTCATCCAAACTATTTGACATTCTTTGAAAAAGAACAAAACCTCTCCACTTCCAAGATCGATGCACTGCTGGCACAAATCGAACCGGAAGACAAAAAACTTCTGTACGATAAAGAAGTGGCCCGCAAGCTGTATGACGAGTACGTGGACGGCGAGGCCTCCGATGAAGCGGATAAAGCCGCTTTCCGGCAGACCGTCGGGACAAGACCGCTTCTCATTGTCGGCCCCGGCAAAAACATCGAATTGCAAAAACAAAACGTTTTGCAGTTTGTCGAGTCCCAAAAGCCCTTCATTCTCTCCATCAACTACCTGCCGAAGGACATACAGCCCGACTGTGTGTTTGTCACCAACAGCAAGCGCTATCATGATATGACGCTGACACTTCGGGAGACAAACTGCAAAGTTCTTGCCACCACCAACGTGGAATGCCGAAACGGTTCCTTTGACTTTGTCATTCATCGTTCTCCCTTACTGGAAACCGATGAAAAAATCATTGACAACTCATTTTTGATGCTGGTGAAATTCCTCAAGGGAATCGGCATTGGCGAACTCTTCTGTGCCGGATTCGACGGTTACTCGGACAAAGAGGATAACTACTGTAACCCGGCCATGGAATACGGCTTCGTCAAACAGGAAGCGTCGCATCTGAACGAGCATATGAAAGCACGGATTGCGGAATTCCGTGAGACCATGAACATTCAGTTTATTACCTATTCCGCTTATGACGAAACCGAAGACATCAACGGCGCATCCATCTAATCAGGGAGGAACTTTTTATGAAAATCAAACTTGCCAAATATGTTGCCTCCTTTTTAGCGAACAACGGCATCTCCGACTGCTTTATGGTCACCGGCGGCGGTGCCATGCACCTGGACGATGCTCTCGGACATGAAGAGCGCCTTCACTGTGTTTTCAACCATCACGAGCAGGCCTGTTCCATTGCCGCGGAAGGCTACACCCGCATGACCGGAAAACTGGCTGCCGTATGTGTCACCAGCGGTCCCGGCGGCACCAACGCCATCACCGGCGTCATGGGCGGCTGGCTGGACTCCATTCCGATGTTTGTTTTATCCGGTCAGGTGAAACGGGAAACCACCACCTGGAGCTGCCCGGAACTGGGACTCAGACAACTGGGAGACCAGGAATTTGATATTATCGGCTCCGTTTCCAACATGACCAAATATGCCGTGATGGTAACCGATCCGAACACCATCGCCTATCACCTGGAAAAGGCCCTGTACCTGGCTTTAAACGGCCGCGGCGGTCCCGTATGGTTGGATATTCCGCTGGATGTGCAGGGTGCCATGATTGAAACCGATGAGCTTTCGCATTTTGATGCAAAAGCCGAATTCCCGTCCGAAAAACCCGCTTTTACCGGAAAACAGGCGGCGGACATTCTCGAAAAAATCAAACAGGCCAAGGCGCCTTTGATTCTCGCCGGCACCGGCATTCGACTGGCTTCTGCCGAAAACGAATTTCTGGAGCTTCTTTCCAAACTCCGGATTCCGGTGGTAACCGCATGGAACGCAAACGATACGGTTGCTTTCGACAGTCCGTATTTTGCCGGTATGCCCGGTACCGTCGGCACCCGCCCCGGAAACTTTGCCGTGCAAAACTGCGATTTGCTGCTGTCCCTCGGATGCCGCTTAAACATCCGTATGATCGGCTACAACCGGTTTGACTTTGCCAAGAACGCCTACAAGATTATCGTAGACATTGACGAGAAAGAACTGAAAAAGCCCACCATTTGCCCCGATATGCCCGTTTGTGCGGATGTGAAAGATGTTTGCTCCGCTCTTTTGAAGGCGGACTATACCCCGTCTCCGGAGCACGCCTCGTGGCTGTCCTGGTGCCGCTCCCTCGTAGAGACCTATCCGGCCGCTCTCCCCTCGTATCACCGGGAGGACGACGGTCCCGTCAATCCGTATATCTTCATTGACAAACTGTTTGCCCATTTAGAGCCGCATGACCGCATCATTTGCGGCAACGGCAGCGCCTGCGTCATCACCTTCCAGGCAGGCAAAATCAAACAGGGACAACGCATGTTTACCAACTCCGGCTGCGCCGCCATGGGTTATGGATTCCCGGCTGCCGTCGGTGTGGCGGTTTCGGACAACACAAAGCGCACCGTTTGTATTGACGGTGACGGCAGCTTCATGATGAATTTGCAGGAACTGGCCACCGTTGTCAAAAATAAGCTGGATATGAAGATTGTGCTGATTAACAATAACGGATATCACTCCATCCGTCAGACACAACGGAACCTGTTTAAACCGCCTTTCATCGGTATTGACGACGAAAGCGGCGTCGGATTCCCAAGCTTCGAAATTCTGGCCAAAGCCTTCGGCCTTTCGTATTTCCGTATGAAAGCGGAAAGCGAATGCGATGCCGTTTTGGAAGAAGCGCTAAACAGCGCAGGCCCCTGCCTCGTTGAGGCCATTGTGGATCCCACACAAAACTTCGCTCCGAAATCCTCCTCAAAGGTACAGCCGGACGGCCGTATCACATCCCCGTCGCTGGATGACATGGCTCCGTTTTTGGACCGCGAGGAATTTGATGCCGTTCATTACTTCTAATGCAAAAACCCCTTTCCGACAGATTCGTCGGAAAGGGGTTTTTTTATCAAAACTTAAGCTTTTTTCTTCAAGATGGCATTTTCGATTTTCATGGTGATAAAGGCAATAAAAATGCTGATCAGGACAACGGAATAATACTGGACCATCGTTAAAACGCCTTTGTGTAAAATCAGGCGCGCCACATGGCAGCCCGTTGTATGCGCAAGGTACAGCTCCAGGGAAATGTTTCCGAAGAATTTCAGGAATGCGTGAAGCGGTTTCCAGGACAGGAAATGCAGCAAAAGTCCCATAAGGAACGTGACCGAGAACCCAAAGGCTCCCAAAACATAACGCCACACCGCATAATTGTTGAGCATCTTTTTCAGGTTCAAAACATCCGGAGATTCCAGCACTTCCCACTGGAACAGGTCCACGCCAAACAGGAACAAAATACCGAAAACAATCAAAATCGGAAGGGCCAGCCACCACCAGGAAACCTTGCGGCGCTCATACACGAGTTTGCCCATGGCACATCCGATGCAAAAAATCGGGAGTCTGGTCCAGGCAATTTCCGTCCGTTTATACATATCGGGATAGGAAAGGCGAACGGCGAATAAGATGAGGAGCACCGCGCCGAGTAAAACGGCCAAACGGCGACCGGTCTTCTTTCCGTCATCAAACAGGAAATGATAGAGAAACGGATACATGAAATAGAACACCGCAATGGCTGCCACATACCAGGCCTGCCGGTCATTTCCAAACCAGAACGACGCCTGCGTGATACGGGCTATAAAATGCCCGCCGGCATGCACGATATCCGTATCCATCAGTTCCTTGCAAAACAGATAAAACCAAAAGAATCCGTTAATAATCCACAAGGCCGGAAACAGTCGCAAATAGCGTTTTTTGTAAAAGCCAAGCGTTTCCTGACTGCGGGCAAAACTGAAATACAGGGAAATTCCCGAAAGCAGCAGGAACAAATCCACGCCACAGTTTCCAAGATTGATAAAATCCCGAAGAGGATTCAGCCAGGCACATCCGAACGAATAATTAAAATGGTTCCAGTCAAATCCGTGAAATACCATAATCCACAAGATTGCAAACCCATACAGTTCGTTACGACAGTCCGAAACCCAGCCGAGGTCAAATCCGGTTTTTCGTTTTTCCATACCTCTCCGCCTCCTTCACTTTTGCATCATACCACAAACCGCAAAAAAATGCACACAATTTTCCGAACAAAAATTCAACTCGACCCGACAAAACCGCCGGGCCGAGTTTCGTTTTCTTGATTATTGCTGGCACACACAAGGCTCAATTTCGTTCACAAATCCGGCCAGGAACTTACGCAAATACAGGACATCCTTCATATCGATGGCTTCATCGTTGTTGACGTCGCCGCGAACAATCGTATGATCCTCTCCCAAACATTCGTGAGACGGGAATCCCTCAACCATACCGGCCAAAACTTTCCGAATCATCAAAACATCTTTCATATCAATCTTATGGTCCCCGTTTGCATCGCCGCGAATCGAATCGCCTTGCTCCGGCACACCGCAGAAAAGCGAATTGGAATAAGGACTATCCTTGCCTTCTTCCATGTTGTTTTCTACCTTCACGCGAAATTCAATGATGTCATTCTCATCCGATCCATCGGTAGCAAATTCTTTCCATCCGCTGTTCAGCCAAGTGGAGTTGCCCCAGTAGGAATAATTCCAGTCACCCCATACGCCGTCACTTTGCACTCGATATTCAATAACGGTATTCAGTGGTTCAAAACCATCTTCCTCAATCGTATAATACTTCTCGGCCTCCCCGTTTTGCTGCGGGAAATCCACCCAAACTTTCCAAAGGCCTACAACACTGTCACCTTCGTCACCATAGGATACATCCAGGAACGTCAAATCCTTAATGGTTGGCGCTTCAATCATTTCCGGTTTTTCAAGTTGCTTCTGCGTACCATTCTTTCCGATAGTGATTTCCTCCGACCAGTCTGACAAAATGAAACTGTTATAAGAACCGTCGTTTGCCTCCAGACTCTCGTCGCTCAAATCGTTGTTCTTAACAACCAAAAAATAGCGGGCACGGAGAGTGAGCGAATGATTCTCCAAATCCAAATACAGCCGCTCTTCCTCTTCTTCCCGGAGAATCAGCGGCGCCAAATAACCGGCATCTTCCTCCGTTTGTGCATACCAAGGGTCAATAAGATAACTGCCAACATTGTAGATTTTCGCACTGTCATTAACCGGAGCTGTTTGACGAAGCGCCAAATCGTAGGGCTGATTCTCCTGCGGATATTCACCCTTATCCCATTCAGACATATAGTGCCAATCGCCATCATCCACCTTGCAGTCTATTTGCAGTCGGTACTGTTCCAGATATCCACCGTAGAGCTCGACGACTTTGTCGTTGTCGTTGATTTCATTAATTTCCGTGAACATGGCTTCCACATCATGGGCCTGCGTCAACCACATGGAAACTGCCTCAACTTGTCCGGCGTCGGTTCTATGAATTTTGTAGTACACATCCGTCGGAGCGCCCGCTTTCCCTTCAGGGAAAAAGTGCTCTGTAAACTTCGGCGCCACATCCAGCGCTGAAACCGGAAGTGCAAGCACACCTAAAATCAGTGAAAATGCCGCAAAAATGGTTAAAAACTTTTTCATAACAAATTCCCTTCTCAATCTGAAATGTTCTTGACAATGGTTAAAATATTCTTTCCGTTCTCATACTTGTATTTTATGTCATCCATCATTTCTTTGACGACATAGAACCCGAGCGCATCCATCTCATTTTCATCCAAATTCCACTCAACACCCGCACCTTTAATCAACGGGTTGCGCGGAATGCCTTCGTCTTCAAAACGGACGCACACCCTGCGAGGATTGGATTTTTCCATAATCTGAACCGTTATCGGTCCCGGTTCCTGCTCTTTATACGAGCACTGAACAATGTTGCTGAACACTTCATCAATGGCAATGTTGAACCGTGTAATCAAATCCTTTTGACATCCGATCCGGCTCAGTTCCTTTTCGGCAAGGGCCGTAACCACACGGACATCCAGTGTGCTCGCATGGTCGAAATGAATCATCGGGATTTCGGGCTGACCGTCATAACGGAACGCCACCATGGTGATATCGTCGAATTGCGGAGCTTCTCCCACAAAGAGATTCACGTCTTCCATAACGCGCTCGCAAAGATCCTTCACCGACTCGAACTCACAGGAATTGATGATAGTCTGAAGCCGTTTTTCACCGTACAACTCGTTGTCCTTGTTGGTGGCTTCAGTCACACCGTCCGTATACAAAAACACGATGTCGCCCGGAACCAGCGTCATCTGCTCCGTCTTGTACTGAACCCCTTCCATACCGGCCAGAATAAAGCCGGGACGGGCACGCAAATAATCAAACTTGCCGCCATTGTGACGGATAAGGGGCGGATTGTGTCCGGCATTGGCAAAGGTCAAAAGACCGTCGCTCAAATCCACACTGGCCTGCCAGGCCGTGACGAACATACCGGCATCATTTCCCTCACAAAGAGCACTGTTGCCTCTGGTGAAAACTTCCGACAAAGGAGCATCTTCCTCTGTCAAGGATTTCAGTTCCGTTTTGGCACGCATCATAAACATGGCGGCCGGAATTCCCTTGCCGGATGTGTCGGCAATCAGGAAATGCAGGGTATTTCTGGACGTTAAATAGAAATCGTAGAAGTCTCCGCCGACTTCCTTGGCGGGGTGCATCTGCGCGTATAGGTCGAAATCCTTTCGTTTGGGGAACGTGCTCGGCAAAGCCGACGTCTGAATATCCTTGGCCAACTGCAGTTCCTTGTCAATACGCTTGTTGGCTTCATCGATATAATGCTTCAGTGCATCAACCGTTTGGTTAATGTCATCGGAAAGCAGGGAGAACTCTTCGTTGGAACGGACATCCACCTTCTCGTCCAAATCCCCGGCGGTGATTTTTCCGAGGGACTCGTTGACATTCTCGATCTTGACAACCACGATGCGTTTAATCAGTAGGTAAATCAAGGCGAACAACATACCGAAAACCAGAATTTCCACATAGGTGTTGACGAAAATAGCGGTGTTTCGGATTTGATAGGCTTCCTCCCGGGGATACACGCCCAATATGACATATCCTTCCTCGTAAATGTTCCGGGTAAAGCACTCCACCCCTCCGATGGTTGCCTGACTCGTCACATTCTTTTTGCCGAGCGTCATGTGGGCCAAATCTTTTTGCAGTGTTTCCGTCGAAATGGCTTCCGGCGAACTCACAATCTCCTGATTGCTGTCCAAAATCACCAAATACCCGGTTTCACCGATATGCTTGTTGGCTGTCAGCAGGGTAATGGTTTCGGAAATGTTTTTCTGGAACCGGGACGGGTCGGAACTGACTTGTATAAAGCCGTCTTCAAAGCGAACGCCGGCATATTTTCTTCTCACGTGTCCGGAACGGCCGACAATGCTTAGAGACTGCACCAGTTCTTCCTTGTCGTCCAGAAGATCCATGAAATAGACCGACTGGTCCGTACTGTCCATATGGAAGCCCACACTCTTTTTCAGCGTGCTCTTTACAATCACGCCATCTTTGTCCACGAAATTGATTTCGTCGACTTCAAATTCTTTTGCCATTTCCCGAAGATCCGCATTCTCAAGTCCTTTTTCGGAAATATTCTGAGCGATACGGCGCGTCACGTCCAGAAGGTTCATATCCGAGGACTGATCCACGTCCGCCTTCACATCGCTGAGCGTCTGTGTCAAAAGCTTGTCTGCCTGCGCCACCGCCAGTTCATGCTGCAGAACAAATACGAAAAACGATGTCAGCACAAAAGCCAGAGAAATGGAGACCAGCATTCGCTTTTGAATGGAGCTGGAAATCGGAATCATGGTCCGTTTCGGGAACAGGGGCTCTTTGGCCAGCAGCATAACTCCCATAGCACTGAGCATAACGGCTGCACCGTTTGAAACAATCATCGGTGCACTGCAGTTCATAACCACATCCATCGCCTTGACAGGCGTGGCGATGTTGGTAATGAAAACCATCGTCAAATGGAAAACCTCCATAACGACACCGGAGGTCAAAGCCAACATCCAGTTCGGGCGACGGTTTTCACAGATAAACTTACGAAGAGCCGCGGAATAAAAACCGGCAAGTATGGTGGAAAACGTACAGGCTACACGGGTAAAGGAACCAATGCCCCAGGCGACGGCAATCCATCGCTCTGCGCCACCGATAATACCGGCAATGATACCGGCCGGCCCGCCAAGCAAAAATCCGGCGGTCATAACGGCGCCGTCGCGACAGTTCGCCATGGCACCCTGTGCCAGCGGAATGCCCCACTCGGTACCGACAATTGCCAGTCCTCCGAAGCAAATGCCGTAAATGACCTGCTTCACCCAGTAGGGCAGTTTACCGAATTTCGTTTTATTGTCGAGGAGATAGAAAACCATGACGAGAAAAACCGGAAACAGCGTAGCGATTCCGAGTCTGATATACGATTCCGTCATTTATGCATTCGCTCCTTTTTTATTTATATTTTTTTAATTTTAGCACACATATAGTTTATTTTTCAAGTAAATTCCAAACTATTATATCCGATATTCTGCCGCCCGGCTTTTCCGTTTTCTTTCCTTCCTTTTTTTAAAAAGTGCACATTCAGCGACAAAAAACTTCGTTGTATTTTCGGCCAACAATCTTGCATTTTTTTGCTTCTATGTTATACTGTAGTTTCAAAAAAATTGTACGGGTATCGTCCGAATATCGAATGAAACGAACTATCTGTTTTTCCCGTACACGGGTATCATTTTATTGAGGAGGACAAAAAATGAAAAAGGTACTCAGTATTTTACTGTGCGCGACACTGATCGTGGGCCTTGTCTCGGTCTTTTCCCTGGCAGAAACCACACAGCGCAGCGCTCCCCTTTTCAAAACCCTTGCAGACGGTGCCACCGAAACCGAACTGCATGATGCGGATGCAAACGGTGGCGTAAAAATCACCCAAAATAACGGGTGGAAACCTTGGGTCGCGTACTATACCGACGAGGCTATGGAACTGACTCCGGAAGCCGGAGAAGATTTGTATCTTGTTTTTGACATGACGGTTCCGGAAGGTTCTCAGATTCAGTTTGATCTGAATGAATGGAAGAATTCCATTTCCGGCGATATTGCGGGCGCTCAGGCCGGCACCGGCGAGGGCGGTGTCAAGCTCATTTTGGGAGGCACTTACAAAGGTGCTTTCAAACTTGACAAATCCCTCATCGGCAAAAACGGTCGTGTCGGTATTCTCGGTACCGGTATTACCATTCGCACATTATTGCTGGTTTGCTCTACCGAAACTCCGGACATTCCGAATGTGGAAGAGGACCCGACCGAAAGCATCGTCGGTCCCAGCACACCGGATCCGGTCAATTATGGCACTCTTTCCGAAAGCAGTTCGGTTGATATAATCGATACTATCACAAACGGGACCAATGAAGATGACCCAACGGAAATCACCGATTCCGGCAGCGGATTCTCCATTTCGCAGGCTTCCGGCTGGAACGTTTGGGTTTTGAACTATGCCGAGGAAGTGGCCTCTTTTGAAGCCGCCGAAGGCGAAGACCTCTATCTTGTTTATGATTTGACCGTAAACGGTGACGGGCATCTGTGCATCAACGAATGGAACAGTTCCGTTGCTGCCTCCATTGCTGCCGTTGCCGGTGCCTCCACATCCCGTGCCGAAGACGGTACACCGATGCTCAAAGCCGGAAGCTATCAAGGCTTCATTCCGGTCACCAAAGATATGGTCGGAAAAAACGGCCGTTTAGGTATTGTGGGCACCGGAGCCACCATTCGTGAATTCCGTTTGGTCAGCGGAACCGTCGACGGTTCTGAAGTGTCTCAAACCTCTCAGGAATCCACCGAGCCCCAGCCATCCGAACAACCGACAGAGCCGACTCCGTCCGGTGAAGAGGTTGCCCTGATTAAAACCGTTGTGGATGGTGCAACCGAAACCGAATCCTATGACGCCGACCCCAAAGGCGGCGTGACCCTTTCCCAGTCCGGTGGCTGGAAAGCCTGGGTCTCGTATTACACCGATGCTGCCATGGAACTCATTGCCGGCAGCACCGAGCCCATTACCTTAAAATATGATTTCACGGTTCCGTCCGGCTCCGAAGTGCAGCTCACGCTGAACGGCTGGGATGGTGCCATCTCCAAAGACATTGCCGGTTCCAAGGCCGGTACCGGTGAAGGCGGTGTTTCCGTCATTCTCGGCGGTACCTATACCGGTACTTTGACACTCGACAAATCCGCTTTCGGTGAAAACGGTCGTATCGGCATTGTCGGCAGCGGCATCACCATCCGCGAGTTTGCCCTGGTCGCCCCCGAAAGCGATGTCACCTCCCAGACTTCCAATCCGGAAGACGTGTTTAAGGGTGATGTCACCGGCGACGACAGCATTGACATGAAAGACGTCCTGATGCTTCGCAAATACATCGCTCAAATGGATGCCGACATCGTGGCAGCCAATTCCGATGTCAACAGTGACGGCAACATTGATATGAAAGACGTTTTGATGATTCGCAAATATATTGCCCACATCATCTCTTCCTTTGACGATATTCCGGATGACCCGTCAGACCCGACCACATCCAAAACCCCGGCTGAAGTTTCCGGTGACGAACTGGTCCTCATTGACCGTATCACCAACGGCACTGCCGACGACGAAGCCGGCACCGAGATTTATGACAACGGCAGCGGATTCTCCATTTCTCAGGCAAACGGCTGGAACGTTTGGGTTCTCTACTTTAACGAAGCCCTTCCGGATTTCATCAATGCCAAAGGAAAAGACCTGACCCTCGTTTATGATTTCACCTTAAACGGTGACGGTCACCTTTGTGCCAAAGAATGGACCAACTCCCTGGCAGCTGCTATTGCCGAAAACGAAGATGTGATTACCACTCCGGCAGAGGACGGAACCCCCATGCTGATGCTGGGCACATATTCCGGCCAAATGCCGATTGACGCTTCCCTGTTCGGCGAAAACGGCCGTTTGGGTATTGTCGGTACCGGTGCCACGATTCGTACCTTTAAGCTGGTCGCCGGCGGATCTTCCGCCCCGACTTCCTCCAAGACCACAACCTCGTCCAAACCGACCACCCCGACACAGCCGGGTGAAACCAAACCGATGCCCACCACGAAAACAAACACGCCGTATTTGAACATTCAAACGGATGCGAAAAACGGTTCTCTCGGTATGTGGTGGTGGAACGCCAACAAAATCACCAGCGCCAATGTGTATAACCCGATTCTGGATGATTTGCAGCTCAACCACGTAACGGAAATTTACGTCTCCATCGGCAACCAGTCCTATGATCAGATTGGTGCTTTCATTGAAGAATGCGGCTCTCGCGGCATTCGCGTTGCCTGGCTCAGCGGCGACACCTCTTGGGTCGACAACGGAAATACCGGCTTTGACAGTATGTTCAGCCATTTTAAGGCTTATCAGAATCAAGCAAAAGGTAGCCAGAAATTCTACGGAATTCATTTGGACGTGGAACCCTATACTGCCGGCAAATCCTGGCAGAACTATGCAAACCTGGTCGTTCGTGCCACCAAGGCTGCTCATGAATACGGCACCATCATTGAATGGGATATTCCGTTCTGGCTGGATGACAACAACGTTCGCGTAACCGCTAACGGTCAAACCGTCAGCCTTCTGGAGCTCTTGGCCGACACCTCCGATACATTGGTTCTTATGTCCTATCGTGACACCGCCAACGGCGTTCTCACGGTCAGCAACACAGAGCTTGGTCTCACAAAAGATCACAATTGCCGTGTCGTCTGCGGTTTTGAAACCAACTATACCGCCGACGGTCCGCAGCTTTCCTTTGCGGAAGACGGAAAAATCGCCATGGTCGGCGTTGTGGAATCGGTCTTTAACACCTTAAAGGCCCGCACCGACCTTACGGCCGGCTGGGGTATTGCCATCCATCACGTGGACACCTGGCTGACCCTCCAAAACTAATCCAAAAAGTCTCATACAAACCCCATGCGGAAAAACTTTCCGCATGGGGTTTTCCTTTTCGGACATAGATATACGTATATCTATCCACTAAATCTTCCACAAAAACACCCCGAAACCCTACATTTAGTACATATGTGCAGCATGCACAAAAAGACGGCTTTATTTTTGGCGTTTTTTGTCATTGTAAACAAAAAATAAGTGTGATATAAATAGAGTGATATATTGTAATTTAGTATGTGATAGTGTACATAAGTCTACGCAATTTTAGAACGGAGAGACAAAACAAATGACACAAAAAGAACTCAAAAAACTAAACCGTTCCGAGCTTTTGCAAATGCTTCTGGCCCGCACGGAAGAAGCCGAAAAACTCCGTAAGGAACTGGAGGAAGCCAAAGAGAAACTGGCCAATCGGGAAATCCAAATTGAACAGTCCGGATCGATTGCCGAAGCTTCTCTCAAACTCAACGAAGTGTTTGAAGCAGCCCAGAAAGCTGCCGATCAATATCTCCAAAATGTTCGTCGCGTGACCGGTAACGAAGAACCGGAAACACAAGAGCCCACGGAAGAGCCTGCAGAGGAGTCTGCAGACGAACCGGCTCCGGATTCCGAGGAAGAGGAAAATCATGGCGAAGAATAAGACGAAACCGGAAGAGTTCCCCGCATCACAGGAAATACGCCGGGAAATCAACCGAACTGAATATTATAAGCGATATCGGAAAATCATTAAGAGTACTTTGTTCTCTTTGATTACCGTGGCAGCCATCGGTGTTTTGGTGGCAACACTGCTGTTTCCGGTATTTCAGATTTATGGTACCTCCATGTCCCCTACTTTGGCGGACGGAGAGATTGCCATCGGTCTCAAAACACACAATTTTGAAACCGGCGACATCGTCGCATTCTATTTAAATAATAAAATCCTTATTAAACGTGTCATTGCCGGCCCGGGCGACTGGGTAGACATTGACCCGCAGGGAAACGTCTTTGTGAACAAACAGCCCATTGACGAGCCGTACGTTACCGAGCGTGCTTTCGGCGACTGTGATTTGGATCTTCCCTATCAGGTTCCGGAATCCCGGTACTTTGTGATGGGAGACCATCGAAGCGTGTCCCTCGACTCCCGTAACACCGTCATCGGCTGTATTGCCGAAGAACAGATTGTGGGAACCATTTCCTTTAAAATTTGGCCGGTTGCTTCATTCGGACCGGTGCAGTAACGAAAGTATCGTAGCCTTATATAATATGTATTTTTAAAACTTTAAAGAAAGGGGGCAAACGGTATGAAGCTCAAACAAAGAATCCAACAACTTCTCCATCCGGATTTTGAAAACACACCGGAAGTCGGCCATCGTCATCTGCGTAAGCCGATCCTCGCTGTTGTTTCCGTCCTGATTATGCTGGTTACCGTTTATGCCCTGATACTCCCCGGTATTACCGCTACAGAAAACACCTACGATTTCACCGATGACATTTCCGACGTCAAGGCGGAACGCCTAATCAACGGTACTGGAATGTGGTATGTTTTGGATGCCGACGGTACTGTCGGAAAAAATGACAAGTTGCGCTTTACCATTTCCTATGAACTCCCGGTCGGCACCTTGTCCTATGACATGGACACCATTACCTATCATCTCCCGAGCCAGTTCTCCACCACGACCTCGTCCGGCGGTACGATTCGCGATGATTTCGGTAACGGTATCGGCACCTATTCCATCGGATCCGACGGTTCCATCAGTTTGACCTTAAACAGTGATATTATCGCCGGAAACCAGGGTACGCCCTTCAAAGGAAAAATCTCGTTCATTTGCTCGTGCGGCGACGTTGTCCCGGGCACGGATCCTGTTGTTATTACCTTCGGCCGCTGGTCCATCACCTTAAACCCCGATGTTCCGCATGACGAACCAAGCGGCGGCGGTGAAGTGGGCCCGACCATCAATGACAAAGACTATATTGATGTGGAAAAAACCGCCACGATTGTGGACGCTTTAAACGGTATTCTCGAATATACAATTGTCGTTTCCAGTAAAAACGGCACCGGAACCGTTGTGGATACCGACCATCCTCTGCCCTATCTCTCCGATACCATGAGCGGCGGTATGGAATATTTAAGTAACTTTACCGTCACAAAGAAGAACGGTACTGTTGTCAGCGGTGCAGCCCCTGTTTTCAATAAAAAGCAGGGAACCGATAATGTGGACGATCCCAGCGCATTTAAATACACATTCCCGGATAATCTGGCCGCAAACGATTCGTATACCATTACCTATCGTGCCAAACTGAAAGATCCGTTCACGGGACGCGTTCATCCGCGTAACAGCGCTGTGGGCAACGCCGTTTTGGATGACGGAACCAAGGTTCATGCGACCCAGCAAATTGAAACGGAAATTCGAAATGATGTATTAAACAAGACCGGTCACATCAATGCAGATGAAACCGAGGTTACCTGGACCATTACCGTACATAATAAGCTCGGTGAAAACCTGCAGGGATGGGTTTTGTCTGATAAATTACAGCATTATGCCTATACCGGCAACGTGACGATGACAACCGCGTCGAACCATAATTCGACCACGGTCAGTCTTCCGTATACATTTGCTTCTGATACCTCGGGCGCCGAGGAAACCTATACCTTTACCTATACCACCCCTTACGAAAAATATATCGGCTCTACCGGTATGGTCAATGAAGCCATTATGACTCCGGACGGATATACCGGCAGATACCCGATTACCTCTTCCGCCAGTGTCGGAGATGGTCACGGCGGCAGTGGCAGCGGTAGCGGCGGATACAACCCGCTCTCCAAAGAAGTAGCCGATATCACGGTCGTTCCGAACGCCTCCACCAACACAGGCGCCACGACCATCACCTGGAATGTCAGCATTTATCCCGATGCCGCGGATTTGAAAGCCGACATGACACAAGGTCATTACTATGACTGGCTGTATGATGACGTTTTAAAGAGCGGCCAATATTTAACAGCCGCACAAAAAACCGAGCTGGAAAGCAGAATCGATTCTGCCATGGCAGCTCTCGGCTTTACCAAAGGCACGCCCGGCGAAACCACGCATGCCGATTACACCTTGACGTTTACGGCCGGATCTTCTACTCCTGCAGGCTGCTATGACGATTTTGTCCTGCATGGGTACAAAACACTTACCAAGGGTAGCAAAATTGAGTTCTCCTATTCCTCCACCGGTGAGGTTTCGGACCTTAATAGCATTGCCTATTTCCAAAACCAGGGCAAAATTATGCAAAACACACCGGATGGCGGAAACTATTCAGCCGTCCGTCAGCCGGAAGCCGTCTATCATCCGACAATTCACAAGGCAGACCCCGATTCAGGTAACGAACTCACAACACACGAATATTATGAGTGCGAAGGAAAACTGAAATGGGATTTAACCCTTAGTGTACCAAATGGCATCACAACAGGCTTGGCCGTTGTGGATACCTTGCCGGAAGGCTTGTCTTTGGATAGCTTGTCTGTCCGCGAGGAAGGTTCTTCTCACTGGACTGATTTCACCTTAAACGGTGATTTGACATCCGGCACGGCAGACCTTGGAAGCGGCAAAGCCGTCTCCGCCAGCCGAACCGGACAGGTAATCACACTCACACTGAACGATGCTGCCTGTGCTCATTACGACGGTGATCATTTGCTGGTCTTCCGCGTTAAGGCCGCACTTGACAACCCGCCGATTGCAGGAGTGGCTGCACCTCGTTTTGAAAACACCGTTATCGTAACCGCTCCGGATGGAACAACCGGAAATCCGGTTACGCTCGGCAGTGATGAACAAACGCAGGAAGTCACCATTGACGCATATCATGATGCACTGACCAAAATGGCTATTTTGGATCAGTATGACAGCGGCAAGGGTCAGATTCCCTACCATATCGAAATCAACCCTGAAGGACAGGACTTGTTGGCCGGCAGCGATACGTTAATCTTAAATGATGCTTTGACGTATTATAACCACGCCAGCAACCCGAAGACCGTTTCTTTGATTCCGGGATCCCTTCATATTTACGAAATGACAACCGGCGAACTTGGTCAAAAGACCAAAGGAACGGAACTTCAAGCCAGAGAGTATTCCTATAAGTATTACACCAGCGCACTTCCGAACAACAACGCCGGTTGCTTTATGGAAATCAAAATCCCCGATGGTCGGGCTCTCATTGTTGAGTATACCTATTCATTAACCGCTCCGAACTCCATTCAGAGCGTCGGTATTTCCAACGAAGTTACCCTAACCGGTATTACCGACCAGGATGTCAACTCTAACACCACAATCAACATCGAATTTGAAGCCTCTGCCGCTTCCGGTTCCTTGGATGGTATTACGGTGTACAAAGTTGACAGCAATAACTACGGTATCTTACTTCCGGGTGCCTCGTTCCGTTTGGAAAAATACAGTAATACGGACGGATGGCAAACCGACCAGGTTTTCACAACCGATGCAAACGGCCGTGGACTTATTCAAGATTTACAGCCCGGCGTTGCCTATCGACTCATCGAAACCGTTGCTCCGATGAACTACAAGAAGAACACCGTACCGTACAACTTTGTTGTTTCGGGTGCTTCCTCGGTTATAAAGCCGGCCGATTTTGAATATGAAACGCTGTTTGCCGGCGCTACGATTTATCGTCCGAATGAAAGCACTTTCACTTCTATCAATCTTGAAAAGATTTGGAAAGATGCCTCCGGTACGATTATTGTTGACAGAACCGGTTTTGTCGAGGTCCAGCTTTGGCGCAAAACAGTTCTCCCGAGCAATGATGTTACCGTCACGGCCACCCTCTATGATCCGGGCGCAAAAACCACCTGGACCTATGGGCCTCAAACCTATAAAAAGGGTGACATGGTTGAATTTGAAGCGATGCTCCGCGTATACAGACCGGCACAGTATGCTCCGCCTACGCTTGCCTTAACGGTAAACGGAGACGAAACCATCACAATCAATCCGATGTGGGACGCCTCTCAGGCTTCTGCAGATAATGCCGAAGTCACCTATACGTATACCTTTACCGTACTAGAGGATACCATTCTTACCGGTGTCTTCAGCAAGGCTTTGGCACCTGACAAGCCGGCTCCGACCGGCACGCTCACAAAAGTCGGTGAAGTTATCGTTGTAGATACCTACCCCATCGTTATGACAAACGGTGGTTCTGCACAGGTTGACGGAGCATCTGCAACAGAAGCAGAAGCAGGTAAAGTTGTCACTCTTATTGAGCCCACGCTTTCCGGAAACCAAAGTTTCGTCCGCTGGGATGTTACCTGCGGTGGTCAGCCTGTCGAGAAACTAACAGATAACACCTTTACGATGCCGGCTGCACCGGTTTCCGTTGAAGCTGTTATTGACACGATTTACAATATTACACTCCCGGCAAGCGCAACTGCCAGTGTAAACAGTACAAGTGTAACAACTGCTCACAAAGGAGATACCGTTACACTTGCAACCTCTGCCACCCCGACCGGGATGGTTCCCAGATGGACTGTAAAAGATAAAAACAATAACCGCATTGCAATGACCGGCGCAAATACGTTCACGATGCCGTCAAGCAATGTGACCGTTGAGGTTTCGTATGAATATCCCATCACACTGACAAACGGCGGCAAAGCCGTTGTCGAGGGGCGTACCGCCGCAGAAAGCGGTTCGGCCGCCGAGGGACAAACCGTTACCTTAACGGCACCCCCCACTCCGGACGGAAAAGTTTTTGCAGGATGGAGTGTGGTCGGACCTGATGGCTCTATTGACGTTTCCGATAGCGGAACCTTCACGATGCCGGAAGGCGGCGTCACCATTACCGCAAACTTTGAGGATTTGGCGGAAGCCAATCCGATTCGATTTGTCGGAAGTTACCTCGGTGTTGCAAAAGTAAACGATGTGACCGTTTATTCTGCCGAAGAAGGTGTCACGGTTACTTTGACACCTCCGACAGGTCATCCGGATAACCAATCGTTTGACCATTGGACATTAAATGGTGTGGCCATCAGTGGCAACACATTTGTCATGCCGGACGAAGAAGCTGTTTTAGAACCTGTCTTCCGTGACGGTCCGTACATTATCTCAAAACTAAACGGTGCAGATGCCATCGTTGGCGGATCTTCCGTCAGCACAGCGGAAGAAGGTACCACTATTACACCGGTACAACCGCAAAGACCCGGTTATAACTTTGTTCGCTGGGTTATTTACAAAACCGATGACAGCTCAACTGTAATCGCGCTTGATGGAAACGGGAACTTCACCATGCCGGCCTATCCGGTAACGATTGAGCCTGTTTTTGAAGCAGAATCCTATGCCATCAGTATTTCAGATACCGATGAGATTGGCATTGACACTACTGTGAACGGTGTCAATGGCGCAACTTCCGCGCAAATGGGTGAAGCAGTCACATTAACGTATGACTCCACTCAGTTGCCTGATGGATATGCTTTTGACCACTGGGTGGTTATGCCGACCAATTCCGGAACGGTCCCGCTTTTGGTTACGAACAACCAGTTCACAATGCCTCCGTATCCGGTTACCGTATCCGCCGTGCTGCGGTCTTCCAATACGCATACATTGACTGTTAACGCCACACGCAAGACAAACAATTACGGTGCAACAGAAAATGTCACTGTCACTCCTTCGGATGTCACCGTATTTGAAAGCGGAGAAACGGCAACCATCGTTGTTACATATCCGCAAAAATATAATGCAGATGTAACAGCAGACAAGTGGAAAACCATATTCTCCCTCGAAGTTAATGGCGTAGAAATGCCATTGCCGACTCCTACTGCAGTGGACAATCCGGCATATACAGATTCTCACGACAAAGATGTTGTCTATACGATTACCCTCACCATGGATGAGGATAAAGTGGTCAATATCGCATCTGTTTCTCCCGACTTCGACAACATTTCGGTTGTTGTCAATGGTGGTAGCGGTACCGGTGGCGATGGCGAAACCTATGATATTACCTATATGCAGCCTGCAACCGGCGGTGTTATTTCCGGTCCTGCCAGTGCTGCAGCCGGCACAATCATTAGTTTGACGGCCTTGCCGGATGCCTCCCACACCTTTGGTTCGTGGGTTGTCAGAGACGCGGACAACAACCCGGTTTCTGTTACAGATAACCAGTTTGTTATGCCTCAAAGTGATGTAACGGTATCCGCCAGCTTTATAGGTGAAGATCCTCCGTGGTTGGAAAACACAACCATCGACCGCATCACCTTAACGTTCCTTGACAAAGCATGTACGCAGTACGGTATCACGTACCACTGCTATGAAGAACTTTCGAGCACAAAAATTCAGTATGTTCAGGGTAATGAGCCCGCTTCATGGACAGGAGCCAACGAAGTCACAGCGACTCTCGCGCCACACACACCGAGTGGTAAAATGACTTCCGGCTATGATCCGAGCACATACGAAAGTGCCGGAAGCGAAGTGGGTGCTACCGACAGAGCGTACAAGGGAGCGCTTCCTGCTCTCAGCAACAACACAACCTATACGTATCGAGTCGGAGGCACGAATGCCAGGGGCGAAACCGTTTGGAGTGACGCGTACACATTCACGACACGTCCTGCAAACACAACGAACCCGGAACTCTCCTTCATTTGGTTCTCGGATTCACATTACAATACAAAATCCAATTCAGGTGCTGAACTTGCAAAGGTATTAAACGCTGCCAATGCAAACATTCAGGGAGGTCCTGATCTAATCCTTTCCGGCGGTGACCTTACCGACCATGGCGACTTGTTCTATTACGCTGCATCTGCCATTTCCGGTAACGAAAGCTACTTTGCAACAACTCCGTTCTTTGTTGCTTCCGGTAACCACGACAGAAAAGGTACCAGTTATGTTATTGAAAACACCGTAAACGTTGATTTAACGGGCACCGGGCGCAACTCTACTCAGTCAACCGGCACCGGAACATATTATTCCTTCGATTATAACGGTGTCCATGTGGTCGTTCTCAATAACGGAGACGAAAACCACAGTAATGTTGACGACGAAATGGTATACTGGTTAGAGGGCGACCTTACGTCGAATGACAATAATCCGAACACAAAATGGACTCTTGTCATGATGCACAAACCGATTTACGGTCCTGTGCAAGACGGACAGACCGAATCGGTTCCGCAAGCTCGCGGTCAGTTGGGCGATGTCTTTACAGAACATAACGTTGATGTGGTTATGCAAGGCCACGTCCATATGTATGCACGTTCCAAACCGATTGACGGTGATGACGCAACCATCGCAACCGGATGGACAACCGGTCAGGAAACCATAGGTGGTACAACCTACGATATGGTTTATAACCCGGGAGCTCCGATTTATACCGTCATGGGTATTGCCGGTGCAACAGGTAACCGAACCGTGAAAAGTACACAGCCTTCGTACCTCGAAGAGTATGCCAGTGGCAAACCGTATTCCTTCTCTGCCTGGCACATTGACGGCGATGTCTTATATGTAGATGCCGGCTATGTGAACTCTGATGGATCCGTCGGATACTATGAGAGATTCGGTATCAACAAAGAAGGTTCTACTCCGCCGACACCGACGACATACAATGTTACGGCGGCTACCGGATTATCCCATGGTGCTATCTCCTCCATTACGCCGACTTCAGCTGCTGCTAACACTCAAGTTAAAGTAGTCTTAGCACCCGAATCCGGTTATGTATTGGATGAGTGGAATATCACAGGTGGTATTGTTCCGACGGCGACGGGCAATCTTAATGAATATGTATTTACAATGCCTGCCAATGATGTAACCGTTTCTGCTTCCTTTAAAGAAGCACCCACTGAAACACACAGTGTTACGGTAGCATCCGGTATTGAGCATGGTTCCATTAGTGTAAGCCCTGCCAGCCAGGTCGAAGGTCAGCCTGTTACCATCACGGTTACTCCGGATACAGGTTATGAACTAGACACTTGGACTATTACAGGCGGTATTGACCCGACAGGAACAGGCACGAACACTTACACGTTCACCATGCCGAATAACGATGTGACTGTATCTGCCACCTTTAAACAAACTGGTGGTGGCGGTGGTGAAACCATTGACAACCTTATCGTTAACGGTGACTTCAGTAATGGCTTAAATGGATGGACGCAAAGCCCAGCAGCTTCAGGTGACTACGCAGGGTTCTTTACCGCTGAAAATGGCGTATTGAATGTTGCACTAGCAAGTTATCGTGCACCATCCCTTATTGCAAGTTTTACTGAGCCATTGAAACCAAGTACTGAGTATACGCTTCATGCGGATATGGTAACGACCGGCGCAACAGACAAAATAATAGTCAAGGTCAAAAAAGATAACAACAATAGTTATAGTCTCACTTCAACCGGTGACATTACATTTACCACACCATCGGACTTGACAAATTTCAAAATTCAAATTGAAACCGTCAAGGAATCTACTGGTACAGAAACAGCTATTATTGATAACATTATCTTGGTAGAGGGTGACCATATTCCTTCTGGTGGCAATCAAGAAAGCCAAGAAAGCCAGGAAAGCCAAGAAAGCCACGAAAGCCAAGAAAGCCAGGAAAGCCAGGAGAGTGGTGGCGGTACTACTGGAACCAACCTCCTTACCAACGGCGATTTTTCAAACAATGATTTAACAGGATGGACCGCTGGAGGAGCAACCGTTACTTTTTCAAATGGTGTTGCTCAGATAAAGAACGGAAACGAAGATAAAAAGGGAATCTATCAAAAGTATTCTTTTGTGGCAGGACACAGTTACACTTTGAGCTGGGATGCTACCGTTTCCAAAGGAACCCTAAAGGTGCTTTATGCTGTAGATAGCAGCAGTGTTATTTCAAGCAATGTCAACGGACAAAGTTCAATCACCTTTACCGCGGCAAGTGGTTATACACGAATACTATTTGGCGGAGCAGGTTGTGAATTCACGATAGACAACATTGTTCTTGTTGATAACGATGCTGCCGATACCGTCGGTCCTGAACGTGACGAACCGGAAAGTCCGGACGGAGATTACTCACCTGATGACCCGGTTGACTATAAGGACAATCAAGTTGGCAATGGTGACTTCTCCACAGATGACTTTACAAATTGGGAAATCCATAGTAACTATGGTGATTCCGCTGTTGTAAATGAACAAGCCTATGTACACCTTGATAATGTTGTAACTGCCGGACTTTATCAGGAAATTGCAAACGTGAAGCCTTTCTACTATTACCGCTTCTCCTGCAATATGTCCGATGTTCAGTACAATGGTCAAAGCGGAACAGCCCTGTTAAGCTTTGATGGCGGTGTAACATGGCAACCGGTTGGACTTGGAAATGGTACATTCGCCATGACCTTCCGTATTCCGGCCGAAATGGACAACGTGGACTTGTTAATTGGCGGACCGATGCGTTCCTTCCACATTGACAATGTATCCTTTGTTGAAATCGGATTAACGTCAGACGGTTCTCGTTTGAACACGGAATATCCGTCCGAACCGATTATTTCAAGTGGTAGTTCTCTTGTACAGAGTCCTGCCCCATCTACTGCAAACACTTATGTTAACACCCCTGTGGTTTATGGACCTATAGAAGTCGAACCTGAAGGCCCCGACGTTCAAGCTCCTGCGATTTCCCCGGATGTTCCGGATACCGCCGGAGAAACAAGCGGAGGAGAGACGGACGATGGCACTCTTGTAGGAACATATACCATCAATGCTTCCAATGGCTGGAAGCTCAACATTAGTGACCTGCCCTCCAATGGTACAGATACCCATGGTCAGCCGGTTCACTATCAATACTATGTTCGTGAGATAAATGTTCCCAGTGGTACGACTCCTTCGTACGAGAACAACGAAGGAATCGATGGAGGGGATATTATCATCACAAATACCGTGTCTGAAACGGATGCGGACTATGTTTTGCCGGAAACCGGCGGCGGAGGAACAACTGTTTATGTAGTAAGCGGTATCTCCCTTATTACGCTCTGCTTATTAGGATGGGTGGTGATGATGCGTCGAAGGCATCTAGCCTCCGAATAACAGTTGTCCGTCGTAAGGTACGACAAAAAATGTTCTCGTAAACAGGGTGTTTACAAATACTCCCCGCAAGCGGATGCTTGTAAAGAAAGCGCGACAAAAGTCGCAAAGTTTCGTAAAAAATGAGTCTTCTCGTTTTTTATAGAAAAGAAAAAGAAAGGAAAGAAAAAAATGAAAAAAGCAATGAAACTCGCCGGCTTGTTGCTGGCAATCGTCATGATCGTATCCATGATGTCTGTAGTGGCCTTTGCTGAAGATTTCACCATCACCGTTGAAAATCCGATCAATGGCAAAACCTATACAGCATACAAAGTCTTCGATATCGTGGACTACACCCCGGCTGTTGAAGAGAATTTAGAACATGATCCGCCTATCTCAGCCGAAGCTGCCAAGGCTGTCTACAAAGTCAACTCCGACTTTGCTGCCTTGTTTGCCACTGGTGCCGATGGCTTAAACTACTTTGACATCAGTGACGATGCAAACGAATTCGTCACCGTGAAAACTGGTGTCGATTTGGCAGAATTCGCAAAAATCGCTCTCGCATTTGCGAAAGAAAACGAAATTGACGCTGCTGGTAATGCAACCGCAGCCTCTAATGCGGCTGTTATTACTGTGACCTCTGTCGGTTACTATCTCGTTGATTCCACTACTGGTTCTCTTTGCGCACTCACCAGCACTGTTCCGAATGCTGTTATTGAGGAAAAGAACACCGTTCCGACTGTTCTGAAGGAAGTAACCGCTGTTGGAACCGACACGACAGATAAGGCAACCGCTTCTGTTGGCGAAACTGTTTCCTACTCTGCTACCATCACCGCCTATCCGGGCGCTGAGAACTATGTCTACATTGATAGCATGGATACCGGTTTGACTTGGAGCGGAACCGTTGTTGTGAGCGATGGTGACACCTTGACCGCCGGTGAGGACAAAGACTACACCCTCGTAACCACCGGTCTTGGCACTGGTGAAACTTTCAAAGTCGTCTTCAACAAATCCTATCTTGATAGCATCGAAGCCACAACCACCATTACAATCACCTACACGGCGGTTGTCAACGAAAACGCAATCGATGATGCCGGTTCTATCGACAACAAGGCCGACCTGAAATACGGCGACAACGGCGAAGCCACTTCTTCCACAGCAAGCATTAATACCTATTCTTTCCAACTCGTGAAAATTGACGGTTCTTCTAAGAAGGCCATCGATGGTGCTACATTCAAACTGTATGATGCATCAACCGGCGGTAATGAAATTCTTCTCGTAAAAGATGGCGATGTATATCGTCCGGCAACTACTGCAGAAAAAGAAGCTTCCGGCTTCACCCCAGCTGTTGTTCCTGCCGGCGTTGCCACCATTGATGGTCTCGGAAACGGCACCTACTACCTCGAAGAGGATGCTGTGCCTTCCGGTTACAATAAGATAAACGAACGTGCTGAGGTAACCATCAACGGCGCTGACAACACTTTCTCTGCCGCTCCGGTTCTCGGTGAAAGCACTGCTTCCATCACCGGCGGTGTGAAAGTTGAAAACAACCAGGGCTCCGTCCTTCCGGAAACCGGTGGCGTGGGTACTACCCTCGTCTACATTCTCGGTGTTGCACTTGTTCTCGGTGCTGCCGTGATGCTCGTTTCCAAAAAACGTATGGCTACTGCCGAATAAGAAAATACATCAATTGTAATTTCCTAGTATAATCTCTGCTGCGGGTCAAGGATTCTTCTTTGGCTCGCAGCAGCAAGGAGAGCAATAGAACTTCCCTATTGTTGTCCTTGCTTTTATAAAAGTTTCAATTCAGAAAAAGGTGACAGTATGAAAAAAGTCTTTAAATACACTATCATAGTTGCTACCACTGTTATTCTGCTCTCCCTGTCTTCCCTTGTTACTATGGCAGAGTCCTCACCGGCATTTCTCTTGCCGGACACCGGTGGTATAGGCACCAAAATTTTATATATCATCGGAATCATTTTGGTTCTCGGAACCGGCGTGCTTCTCATTTCAAAACGAGTTGCAGGCTCCCGAAACAATGACAAAGAAGAAGAGGAAGAAGAATAATAATCAATTCCCACATGCAAAGGAGTAAAACACATGAAAAAACATTTCAGCACAATTCTATTATGTGTTTTCCTTTTGGCCGGTGTGGGTCTTCTTTTGTATCCGACCGTCAGCAACTGGTGGAACTCCCGTACACAGTCCAAAGCCATCGCGGACTATGATCACTTGGTCGAAGCCATGGACGAGGAAACATATAACCGGATACTGAACGCGGCAAAGGAATATAATATCAAATTAAAACAGGAGAATACCCGTATTCATACCCTGACAAAAGAAGAAGAAAAAGAATACAATTCCATTCTGGACCTTTCCGGCAACGGTATTATGGGAACCGTAACCATTCCCGTTATCAATGTTGAACTTCCCATCTATCACGGAACCACCGATTCCGTTTTGGCTGTCGCCATCGGACACATTCCGGGCTCTTCCATGCCGATTGGTGGGTCCGGTACCCACAGCGTACTTTCCGGACACCGCGGTCTTCCAAGCGCCAGACTTTTTACCGACATTGACAAACTGGCCCCAGGTGATACCTTTGAACTTCGTGTACTGAACGAGCTAGCCACCTATGAAGTCGATCAAATCCGCGTAGTACTCCCCTATGAAATATCAGAGCTTGAGATAAAGCTCGGCGAAGATCAGTGTACATTAGTCACCTGTACCCCCTACGGTATTAACACGCACAGGCTTTTGGTTCGCGGTCACCGCATTGCCAATGACGACACACGCGTGCATATTACCGCGGATGCCGTACAGATAGAACCGATGATTATCGCCCCGATTGTAGCTGCTCCGATTATCATCTTCCTGTTGATTTTAGTCTTTGTGAATTCCGGAAAAGAGAAAAACAGCAACAAGCTATTCAAAGAACTGAAATCAGATCTCAAAAAAGATGAAAAACTACTAAAAGACGATTTCTAATTGAACTAAATAAGGCATCTCGTACAAAGTACGGGATGCTTTTTTTTCGAAAATCTATGGAATCTTTTGACGTCTTATGATACAATGCATTTACATTTTACTTTGAGGTGACAAAAATGAAACACATGAAAAGCCTTTTGGCTGCAGTTCTTTGCGTTTGTCTCTTTATAACGGGACTTTCCATCTGCGCTTATGCCAAAACCGTTATCAAACTCGGAGACGCCAACAACGACGATTCCGTTGACATGAAGGACGTTCTCCTGGTTCGTAAAAACATCGCCGGCATGGATGCTACCATTGACGTACTTCGTGCTGACGCCAACCGGGATGAAGCCATCGATATGAAAGACGTTCTTCTCATCCGCAAGGGCATCGCCCAAATGGTTGAACTCTCCACCTATGTGCTGGAAGACAGCCAGTTTGTTTCCGATCCGGAATCGCAAATCAGCGAGGAGCCCTCTGAAGAACCTTCTGAACAGCCTTCCGAGGAACCCTCCACGGAGCCGATTGAAGAATCCGAAGTCTCCCTGCCGGATGCTCCCGTCAATGTCGGTGACATTCTGACTCTCGGTAAATACGAGCAGGACAACAACCTGGACAACGGCGGCGAAGATATCGAGTGGATTGTCGTGGATTATGACTACGAAAAAGAAGCCGCTCTCTGCATCAGCCGCTATGTGCTGGAACGTGTCCGTTATAACCAGAAATACACCCGTACTTCCTGGGAAGCCTGCACACTTCGTGCCTGGTGCAATGATACGTTCTATAACGGGGCCTTTAATGAGGAAGAGAAAAAACAAATCGTTACCGTTAAAAATGTCAACGAGCCGAACCCCATGTACGGCTACTCCTCCGGTCCGGATACGATTGACAATGTTTTTGTCCCCAGCTTCAGTGAAGCCCGCAATATTTTGGGAGAAAAATATATGGCATCCGCTTTGACTCCCTATTTGGAAGCCAAATTTGCGGCCACCCAAGAAGATCCGGACTATGCCCGTTATTGGCTCCGCACCATCGGTTCCTCTTCGGACTTTGACTCGGCCGGCTACTGCTACGTATCCGGTGGCATGGCCAGCGGCGGTCACGGTGTCACCTATGACGACTGCGCCCGTCCGATGATTTGGATTTCCAAACCGTTAGGCTAAATAAAAAAAGTAAGACGATAGTTTCAGGAATGAAACTATCGTCTTTTTTCGTTTAAACAAGTTTTTTCTTTTTTCGTTTTTCCTTGTAGAAAAACAAGCCGAGCAGTGCAAACGCACATAAAAGACCGAACACATAGCCAAGCGGTCGGAAGATATTCTCCGAAACCCCCACAGCGTTCCAAAATAGGCCCATACACTCGGGCGCGGACATAAAGTAGGAAAAGGTGACGGCTGACATAAAGACGGCCGGAATCAGCGAATTTACGTACTTCTTGCCTTCTCTGTATAAATAGACCGAAATCATCCAGAGGGTAATCATGGCCAATGTCTGGTTGGCCCAGGAAAAATACCGCCATACAATACTGTAATCCAGCTGGCAGATAACGGCACCGGCAATTAAAAGAGGTGCTGTCAGGAAAATCCGGTTTTTGATTTTAGACTGATTTAAATGAAACCAGTCTGACAAAGTCAAACGGGCAGAACGATAGGCCGTATCACCGGAGGAAATCGGACAAACAATAACACCAATCAGCGCCAAAGCGCTGCCGATCTTGCCGGTCGTGGTTTGACAAATTGCATACACAACCGCACTGCATCCGCCACCTGCTTCCAACAGAGCACGGCTTGAATCGTAACAGGTCACACCGGCGGCTGCCCAAATAAGGGCAATAATACCCTCGGCAATCATCGCACCGTAAAAAATCCGTCTTCCCTGCTTTTCGGATGTGCAGCACCGGGCCATCATGGGAGACTGGGTTGCGTGGAATCCCGAAACGGCACCGCAGGCAACCGTAATAAACATAAAGGGCCAAACAGGGGTTCCCGACGCGTGCTCATTCCCGAAATGATTCCACAGTTCCGGCATGGTAAAGGAGCCGGAAAACAGCATACTGCCGCCCACGCCAAAAGCCATAGCCAGCAGACAAAATCCGAAGATCGGATATAAAAAGCCCATAATCTTATCCACCGGCAGGAATGTGGCAAAGAAATAATAAATCAAAATAATCCAAAGCCACACATTCTTATTCAAAAACTCCGGTGTCAGCATGGCCAAAAGTTCTGCAGGTCCCGTGGTAAATACCACGCCACACATAACAAGAAGGACCACGGAAAACACACGCATAACCAGCCGCATCGTATTCCCGAGATACAGTCCCGTCAGCTCCGAAACGCTTTCTCCTTTATGCCGCATGGAAATCATTCCGCAGTAATAGTCATGAACCGCACCGGCAAAAATACAACCGAATACAATCCACAAATACACAATCGGGCCAAATAAAGCACCGCCAAGGGCTCCGAAAATCGGACCGGTTCCGGCAATGTTTAAAAGCTGAATCAAAAAGATTTTCCATTCCTTCATCGGAACGAAGTCCACACCGTCATTGATGGAAACGGCCGGTGTCGGCCGGTCGTCCGGCTCAAAGTTGTGGGCTACCCGACTGCCGTACAGGAAATACCCGGCTATTAAAAGCGCCACTGCCAATAAAAAGGAAATCATGTAGTCCACCCCCTTCTGAAAATCTATCTCCTATCATACACAACTAACAGAAAAAAATCAAAACTTTCTGAAAAAAATAAGAATCGAGTAGGAGGGATTTTCTCCCTCCTCTCACACCACCGTGCGTGCCGTTCGGCACACGGCGGTTCAACTCAAAATTAAATATGTACCTTTTGGTAGTAATCGAAAACGCTGACTAAGCCACGCTTGGTCAGTTTTTCT